>NZ_JALCYY010000038.1 GCF_022690685.1 Anaeromyxobacter terrae
CCGTCGTGTCGATCCCGGTTGCTCGCGGTTCGACAGGCTCACCGCGAGCGGTCTTCGACCCGCTCGTGCTGAGCTCGTCGAAGCACGCGCGGGGGAAGATCGACGCAAGCGGCCACGGCCGTCAGGCGACTCCGCTCGCGGGCGGTGGCGTCGCCGCGGCGGGTGCGCTCCCCTCGCCGGGCCGCAGCTCGCCCGCGTCGGCGTCCGACGCGCTGCGCTGGTCGCGCTTGCGGCCCGGGTGGTCGCGCATCCCCGGCGCGTACGGGAGGACCACGTCGCGGCCCGCCCGCTTCGCCGCGTAGAGCGCCCCGTCGGCGCAGTCGATGAGCGCGCCGAGGTCGCGCGCGTCGTCCGGGAAGATCGCTACGCCGACCGAGATCGTGACGTGGCCGGCGCCGACCCCCGGATGCGGGATCGCGGCGGCGGTCACGGCCGCGCGCAGCTTCTCGGCGGCCGCGAGCGCGGCCGTCCGGTCGGCGCGGGCGAGCACCACCGCGAACTCCTCGCCGCCGTAGCGCGCGACGAGATCCACCTTGCGCACGGCGCCGCCGAGCACCGCCGCGACCCGGCGCAGCACCGCGTCGCCGGACGCGTGGCCGAAGGCGTCGTTGTAGCGGCGGAAGTGATCCACGTCGACGAGGGCCACCGCGGTCGCGTGGTCGAAGCGCGCGCTCCGCTCGAGCTCGTCCTCGAGGCGGGCGAACAGGTTCCGGCGGTTGTGCGCCCCGGTCAGCGCGTCCGTCTGGGACAGCCGGACCATCTTCTGGTGGAGCCGCGCGTTCGCGACCGCGATGCCGGCCTGCGCCGCGATCGCCTCGAGCAGCCGGCGCTCCTGCGGCGAGAGCCCGCCGCCGGCGGGGCGCAGCGCGATCGCCCCCGCGCCCTCCTCGCCGCGGGCCATCGGGACCTCGAGCCAGCCCGGGCGCTGCTGGCCGGGCGGGAGCCGCTTGCCGACCGCGGCCTCGTCGACGCCGTGGGCCGCGCGGACCACCCGCTCGCCGGTGGCCTCGTCCACGAGGAGCACCTGCAGCTCCGGCGCCGCGAGCGCGCTCCCCACCTGCGCGGCGGTCGCGCGGAGCAGCTCGTCGAG
Source organism: Anaeromyxobacter terrae (assembly GCF_022690685.1). Taxonomy (GTDB): domain Bacteria; phylum Myxococcota; class Myxococcia; order Myxococcales; family Anaeromyxobacteraceae; genus Anaeromyxobacter; species Anaeromyxobacter terrae. The sequence continues at coordinate 1,091 of NZ_JALCYY010000038.1, forward strand.
ATCGAGCGTCGCCCCGAGCGTGCGCCCCAGCTCGAAGAGCAGCGTCAGCTCGCGCACGCGCGCCTCGAGCTCCGCCTTCAGCGTGAGCTCGCGCTCCATCGCGGCGATCGACGCCGCGTCCTCGAGGCGGCGGACGTGGAGGTCGGTGATGGCGGCGAGCGTCTCGTTGTACGTGTGCGCCACCTGGCCGATCTCGTCCTCGCCCTCGTCCGGCACGCGGTGCAGGAAGTCGCCCTCCCGCGCGCGGCGCATGCCCGCGGCGAGCCTGCGGAGGCGCCGGTCGACGACGACGCGCACGGCGATGAGGTGCGTCGCCGCGAGTCCGGCCGCGAGCACGACGAGGGCCACGAGCGCGATCTGGTGGAGCGGCTCCACGGCCGGCGCGAGCGCCCGGCTCTCGTGGCGCAGCCAGAGCACGACCGCGAGGGAGAAGAGGAGGCCGGGGGCGCCGACCGCGAGGAGCAGCTTGCGGCCGATGGAGCGCCGGATCGATCGGAGCATGGGCGAGAGGAGGTTATAACCCGGCGGATGCGTCTCCTGACGAGCGAGCGGCTCGCCGCCTTCCCGCACGGCTTCACGACCCGCCCCGGCGGCGCCTCCCCGCCGCCCTGGGAGGCCCTGAACCTCGGCGGCGCGGTGGGCGACGATCCGCTCCGGGTCGAGGAGAACTGGCGCCGGCTCGAGGCCGCCACCGGGCTCCGGTTCGCGCGCGTCCGCCAGGTCCACGGGACCCGGGTCGTCCGGGCGACGGCGGCGACTCCGCCCGCGGAGGAGGCGGACGGGGTCGTGTCCGTCGCCGCCGGCGTCGCCGCCTGCGTGTCCGTGGCCGACTGCGTTCCGGTGCTCGTCGCCGATCCCGACGGCGGAGCGGTCGCCGCGATCCACGCCGGCTGGCGCGGCACGATCGGCCTCGCCGCCGCCGAGGGCGTCCGCGCGCTCGAGCTCGAGGGCGCGGACCCGGCGCGCCTGGTGGCCGCCATCGGGCCCTCGATCGGCCCGTGCTGCTACGAGGTTTCCTCCGAGCTCGCCGAGCGGTTCCGGGCGCGGTTCGGCGCCGAGGTCGTCCGCGGTGGCGCGGCGGTGCGCCTCGACCTCTGGCGCGCGAACCTCCTCGCGCTCGAGGAGGCGGGGGTGTGCGCGGAGCGCGTCGACGTCCTCGGCCGCTGCACCGCCTGCGAGCGGGAGCTGTTCTTCTCCCACCGGCGCGACGCGGGCCGCACGGGGCGTCAGGTAGGCTTCATCGCACCCCGGGCTCCCCCGCGCATCGCACATCCGCGGCGTCCAGGCGAGGGGCCCCTTCCTTGACGGGCGGCCCCCGGACCCTAGAATTTTCGAGCTTTGAGACCCCTCGCGCGAAACGCCTCCGCGGCGCTCGTGATGTTGCTCGGCTGCGCCGGGGGTGGCGGTGCTGCGCCCTCCGACGTGGAGGCGCTCCGCGCCGAGCTGCGCGCGCTGCGGGCCGACAACGAGGCGCTCGCGCACCAGGTCGACGGCCTCTCGGCACGTCTCGAGCTCGCCACGGCGCGCTTCGCGCGCGATCCGTCCCCGCCGGCGCAGCGCCGCGCCCCGCCCGCCGAGGCGCTCCCGCCCGTGGTCCCGCCGGATCTCGCGGTCGTCCGGGTGGCGCCCGCCGAGCCGCCCCCGGTCGTCCTGAGGATGGCGCCCACCGAGCCGCTCCCGGACGCCCCCGCCGCGCCGCCCACGAGGTCCCGGCGCGCGCCGCCGCCCGTCCCGACCGCGATCCCGATCGCCGATCCCGCGCCCGAAAGGCTCGAGGCGCTCGCGCTCGGCGGCGGGCGCGAGCTCTCGGTCGAGGCCGATCGCGAGCTCCGCGCCGCGCGCCGCAGCGAAGGCGTCGCGCGCGCGCACGCGCTCGAGGACTTCGTGTCGCGCTACCCCCGCCACCCCGCTGCCGACAACGCGCTCGTCGAGGCGGCTGAGGCGTACGCGGCCGCGGGCAAGGACGACGCGGCCTGCGCGCTCGCGGCGCGGGCCGGAGACGACTATCCCGCCGGCGACGCGCTCGTCGACGCCCTCGAGCGGCTCGCCACCTGCGAGTCCCGGCGCGGCGGCGCCGGCGCGGAGCGCCGCATCCTCGAGCGCCTCGTCTCCGAGTTTCCGAGGACCCCGGCGGCGGAACGCGCCGGGACCCGCCTCGCAGCCATCTCCGGGCAGGGCGGCGACACGTCGCCGCGCGTCCCGGCAAGGAGCGGTCCATGATTCGCAGACACCTCGTCGCCGTCCTCGCCCTCCTCCCCGTCGCGGCGCTCGCGCAGGCGGGGGCGCTCGACGCGGCGCGCGACGCCGCTCGAACCGCGAGCGCCGACGCGGTCCAGGCCGAGGCGGCAGCGGGCGCCGTCGCGCAGGACGGGACCGCGCCCGCGGGCCCTGCGGCCGCCGCCCCCTCGGATCCGTCCGCCGCCGCGCCGGCTGCGGCCGAAGCGGGGCTCGAGCCCGCCGTGGCGGGCGCCGCGCTCGCGCTGGAGGACGCCGCCGGGAGCGGCCAGGCGACGCCGGACACGTACACGATCCGTCCCGGCGACACGCTCTGGGATCTCTCCGGCCGCTACCTCAACAACCCCTGGTACTGGCCGAAGATCTGGTCCTACAACCCGGACATCGAGAACCCGCACTGGATCTATCCGGGCAACCTGCTCAGGTTCTTCCCCTCCGCGGACGAGGCGCCGACGCGCGTCGAGCCCGCCGGGGCGGAGCCGGTCGCCGAGGCCGACGAGCCCGCGCCGCCGCGCGAGCTCGAGGACCTCTCGCGCGCGGACATGAAGGGCGACGACGACGGCGACGCGGTGGCGGTCGTCGGACCCTACAAGATCGGCTACGTCGCCCCCCGCGCGCTCCTCGCCCGCCACGACACGTTCGTCACCCCGCGCGAGCTCGCCGAGTCGGGAGCGATCAAGGCTGCGTTCGAGGAGAAGCTCATGCTCTCCAACCTCGACAAGGCCTACGCGCACTTCGAGCGGCGCGCGGACGTGAAGGCGGGCGAGACCTACGTCATCTTCAAGACCGAGCGGCCGATCCGGCACCCGCGCACGAACGAGCTCTTCGGCTGGCAGTCCACCGTGCTCGGCGCGGCCAAGGTGGTCGCGGTGGACAAGAAGGCGGCGACGCTCGTCATCACCCAGGCGTTCGAGCCGATCGAGCGCGGCGCGATGCTGGGGCCGTGGACGGAGCGGTTCCTCCGCCGGGTGGCTCGCCGCGCGAACGGCCGCGCGCTCGAGGGCACCATCGTCGGGGGCCAGGTCCAGGTCGTGACCCAGCTCGGCGAGCACCACGTCGTCTTCATCGACCGTGGGACGGCCGACGGCGTGGAGGAGGGCAACGTCTTCACCGCCGTCCGCGCGGGCGACCCCTACGGCCGCGCGCCGGGCGTCCCGGCCTGGGATCCCAACCTCCCGAAGGAGGACGTCGGCGAGATGCTCGTCATCGACGTGAAGGAGCGCGCCTCCGCGGCGCTCGTCACGCGCAGCCTCGTGGAGCTCGCGGTCGGCGACCGGGTGGAGATGCGCGCCGCCCACGCGCCCACCGAGGGCGCCGGCGGTCGCTAGCGCCCGCGTCCCCTGGGCGAGCGAGCGTTGCGAAGGAGCGTCGGGCGCGCCCGGATCCGCGCGCGCCGGGGTCCGCCCAATCCGGCCGGTTTCCGGGGGGTAGGGAGCTTTTTCGCCTGTGCTGGCGGGTACGCTCCGTGCATCCGGCGGCGGGTCCCCACCTTGACGCTCCACCACCCGGTGGGTATATGGCCCCGCTCCATGGAGGAGCCGACCACCATCCGTCCAGGCGACGGCCTTTACCCGGACCGCCTCGCGCAGACGCCCGATCGTCCGGCGGAGCTGCGCCTGCGCGGCGCGCTCTCCGACCTTCGGCGCGTCGCGGTCGTCGGCTCGCGCCACCCCGACGCCTACGGCGAGGAGCTCGCCCGGAGCATCGCCGCGGGGCTCGCCCGGGCGGGCGTCTCGGTCGTCTCCGGCGGCGCGCTCGGGATCGACGCGGTCGCCCACCGCGCTGCGCTCGACGCCGGCGGACACACGGTCGCCGTCCTCGGGACGGGCGTCGACGTGCTCTACCCCGCCTCGAACCGGCCGCTCCTCGAGCGGGTGCTCGCGGAGGGCGGCGCGATCCTCTCCGAGCTGCCCGACGGGACGCCGGGCTTCCCGGTGAACTTCCCCCGGCGGAACCGGATCATCTCCGGGCTGTCCGAGGCCGTCGTGGTCGTGCAGGCGGCCGCGAAGAGCGGCGCGCTCGTCACCGCCGACTGGGCGCGGACGCAGGGCGTTCCGGTGTTCGCGGTGCCGGGCGACGTGCGCGAGCCGCTCTCCGCCGGGCCGCTCGCCCTGCTGCGCCGGGGCGCGAAGGTCGCGGCCTCGGCCGAGGACGTGCTCGGGGCGCTCGGCATCGCGAGCACGCCGGAGCCGCACCTGCAGCTCGCGCTGCCCACGCTCGCCGCCGGCGAGAGCGCGCTCCTCGCGGCGCTCGCCCGCCGCCCACGCCATGCCGATGAGATCGCGCGTCAGGCGGGCCTCGCGCCCGGCCCGGCGCTCGCCGGGCTGCTCACCCTCGAGCTCGAGGGTTTGTGCGAGCAGCGCCCGGGCCATTACTTTCTGCGCCGCACGTAGGGGGACCCCGACAGATGGCGAAAGTGACGAAGGCTGCAGCCGCGGAGGGCATGAAGAAGGAGAAGGCCGCTCCGCCCAAGCGCGCCGCGAAGAAGGCCGCGGCGGGGGGCACCCTCGTCATCGTCGAGTCGCCCGCCAAGGCGAAGACGATCAAGAAGTACCTCGGCCGCTCCTACGACGTCCGCGCGTCCGTCGGCCACGTGAAGGACCTGCCGAAGTCCAAGATCGGCGTCGACGTCGAGGCGGGCTTCACGCCGCAGTACGACGTCATCAAGGGGAAGGCCAAGGTCCTCTCCGAGATCAAGCGCGCCGCGCGCAGCGCCGAGCACGTGTTCCTCGCGACCGACCCCGATCGCGAGGGCGAGGCGATCGCCTTCCACATCGCGGAGGAGATCGGCGACTCGGGCGACGGCCGCGTCCGCCGCGTCCTCTTCAACGAGATCACGAAGAACGCGATCCAGAAGGCGATCGAGAAGCCGCTCGACCTCGATCGCAAGAAGTTCGACTCGCAGCAGGCGCGCCGCATCCTCGACCGGCTCGTCGGCTACCAGATCAGCCCCATCCTCTGGAAGAAGGTCCGCCGCGGCCTCTCCGCCGGGCGCGTCCAGTCCGTGGCGGTGCGCCTCGTGGTCGAGCGCGAGCGCGAGATCGAGGCGTTCAGGCCCGAGGAGTACTGGACGCTCGAGGCGGAGCTCGCCGCGAAGCTCCCTCCGGAGTTCCGCGCCCGGCTCTCGAAGGTCGACGGCCAGAAGGCGGAGCTGAAGGAAGGCGCGGTCACCCACGCGCTCGTGAAGGACCTCGACGGCGCGACCTACGTCGTCGCCACCGTGGACAAGAAGGAGCGCCGCCGCAACGCGCCGCCGCCCTTCACGACGGCGAAGCTGCAGCAGGAGGCGGCGAACCGCCTCGGCTTCACCGCGAAGAAGACGATGACCCTCGCGCAGAAGCTCTACGAGGGCGTCGAGCTCGGCGATGAGGGCGCGATCGGTCTCATCACGTACATGCGCACCGACTCCGTCCGGCTCTCCACCGAGGCGGTGGACGCTGCGCGCGGCTACATCGCCGAGGCCTACGGCAAGGATCACCTGCCGGAGGCGCCGAACGTCTACAAGACGAAGGCGAAGGCCGCCCAGGAGGCCCACGAGGCGGTCCGCCCGACCTCGCTCGAGTGGACGCCCGCGCGCGTCGCCCCGTTCTTCGAGCAGATCGGCGAGCGCGACATGTACCGGCTGTACGAGCTCATCTGGAACCGGTTCGTCGCCTGCCAGATGGTCCCGGCGGTCTACGACCAGACGACCGCGGACATCACCGCCGGCCGGGCCACGTTCCGCGCCACCGGCTCCATCCTCAAGTTCCCCGGCTACCTCGCCGTGTACGGCGCGAAGCCGCCCGAGGAGGAGGCCGGCGCCGAGGAGGAGGCGAAGGAGAACGGCGATCGCGAGAAGGCGAACGAGGAGCGCCAGCTCCCGCCGCTCGAGGCCGGCATGACGCTCGACCTCCGCCGGCTGCTCCCGGAGCAGCACTTCACGCAGCCGCCCCCGCGCTTCAACGAGTCGTCGCTCGTGAAGGAGCTCGAGCAGCGCGGCATCGGCCGGCCGTCCACCTACGCCGCCATCCTCGAGAACATCCAGGAGAAGGGCTACGTCGAGAAGATCGAGCGGAACTTCAAGCCGACCCACCTCGGCCTCGTCGTCACCGACGAGCTCGTGAAGAGCTTCCCGCGCGAGATGGACCTCGCCTTCACGGCCGGCATGGAGGAGCGGCTCGACGAGATCGAGGAGGGGAACGCCGCCTGGCAGCAGGTCCTGAAGGACTTCTACGACAGCTTCAAGGACGACCTCGCGAAGGCCGAGGTCAACATGCGCGACGTGAAGCGGCAGGAGATCGCGACCGAGCTCACGTGCGAGAAGTGCGGCAAGCCCATGGTCATCAAGTGGGGCCGCATGGGCGAGTTCCTCGCGTGCTCCGGCTACCCCGAGTGCCGGAACACCATGAACTTCAAGCGCGGCGACGACGGGAAGATCGTCCCGGAGAAGGAGGAGGACGTCCCGACCGACGAGAAGTGCCCGGAGTGCGGCGCCGCGATGGTGATGAAGCGTGGCCGCTTCGGCCGCTTCCTCGCCTGCACCCGCTACCCGGAGTGCAAGGGCACGAAGCCCATCTCGATCGGCGTGTCCTGCCCCAAGGGTTGCGGCGGCTACATCACGGAGAAGCGCTCGCGCCGCGGGAAGACCTTCTACGGCTGCTCGTCCTATCCCAAGTGCGACTTCGTGTCCTGGGACCGACCCCGGAACGAGACCTGCCCGCAGTGCGGCAGCGCGTACCTCCTCGACAAGTACTCCAAGAAGACCGGCCCGTACGTGGCCTGCCCGAACAAGGAGTGCGGCTACCGGCGCGACTCGGAGCCCAAGGCGTCGGAGACCGCGCCCGAGGGCGCGTAACCGCGATGTGATTAGGCGGCCCCTACGAGCAGGGGTGGGGCCCCGCCCTTCGACTTCGCGCCCGCTTCGCGGGCGCTACGCTCAGGGTGAGCGGGCACGGCGGTCAGCCGTCGGCGGGGCGGGGGCGCAGCCCCCGTCAGATCAGATGCTCGGCGGCTGCGCCGGCGCGACGAACCGCGGCGCCGCGGCCCGCTCGCTGCCGGTTGCGCACTCGGTGCAGAGGACCGCGTAGGGCAGGGCGGCGAGCCGGCGCGGGTCGATCTCCTGCTCGCAGTCCTTGCAGATCCCGTACGTCCCAGCGTCGATCCGCGCGAGGGCAGCGTCGATCTGCTGGAGGTCCCGGCGCTGGTTCTCGGAGAGGCGCGCGAGGGTGAACGCCTCGTGGTCGGTCTGCGCCCCCTCCTCGAACTCCGGGTCCCGCTCGGCGGAGCGGAGCGCGTCGAGCTCGGCGTCGGCGCGGCGGAACGTCTCGAGGATCACGCGGCGGCGGCGCTGCAGCTCGTTCTTCAGCGTCTCGAACCTGTCGTCGGCCACGTTGCGTTCCTTTCGCCGGGACGATAGATGGAGCGCGCCCGGTCCGGCCGAAACCTCTCTCGCCGCCGCCCCCCGGGCCCCGGGCGCGCCCGGCTCGAAAGCTGCGCACCGTGGGGCGAGGCGGCCAGGTCGTCGGGGTTCCGAGAGATCGATAGGCGCTCGGCTGGCGGAGAGCCAGCCATGCGATGGGACGACGGGGGGACATGGGACACGCGTGCGTGACGGTGATCGGCGGGGGGCTCGCGGGGAGCGAGGCCGCCTGGCGCCTCGCCGAGGGCGGCGTCGAGGTCGAGCTCGTCGAGATGAAGCCGGGCCGGCGCTCGCCCGCTCACGTGCTCGACGGCCTCGCGGAGCTCGTGTGCTCGAACTCCCTCCGCTCTGACAACCCGCACAACGCGGTGGGGCTGCTCCACGAGGAGCTGCGCCGCCTCGGAAGCCTCGTCCTCGCCGCCGCCGACGCGACCCGCGTCCCGGCGGGGGACGCGCTCGCGGTCGACCGCGAGCGGTTCAGCGGGCTCGTCGGCGAGCGGCTGCGCGGCCATCCGCGCGTGCGCATCCGCGAGGAGGAGGTGCTGCGCCTCCCCCCGGGGCCCGGGCTCGCGCTCGTCGCCACCGGGCCGCTCACCGGCGACGCGCTCGCGGCGGACGTCGCCGCGCTCGCCGGCGGGCGGCTCCACTTCTACGACGCCATCGCGCCGATCGTGGCGGCCGACTCGATCGACATGTCGATCGCGTACGCGCGCTCCCGCTACGGAAAGGGCGGCGGGGACGACTACCTCAACCTGCCGTTCGACGAGGGGCAGTACCGCGCGTTCGTCGCGGCGCTCCTCGCGGGCGAGAAGGTCCCCGCGCACGCGTTCGAGGAGCCGCGCTACTTCGAGGGCTGCTTGCCGATCGAGGTGATGGCCGAGCGGGGCGCGGAGGTGCTCGCCTTCGGGCCGATGAAGCCCGTCGGCCTCGAGGACCCGCGCACCGGCCGGCGCCCGCACGCGGTCGTGCAGCTTCGCCGCGAGGACGTGGCCGGGACGGCGTACAACCTCGTCGGGTTCCAGACGCGCCTCACCTGGACGGAGCAGCGGCGCATCTTCAGGGAGCACGTGCCCGGCTTCGCGAACGCCGAGTTCGTGCGCCTCGGGCAGATCCACCGGAACACGTTCCTCGAGGCGCCCCGCGTCCTCGCGCCGGACCTCTCCGCGCGCGAGCGGCCGCACCTGTTCTTCGCGGGCCAGATCACCGGGGTCGAGGGCTACGTGGAGTCGGCCGCGTGCGGTCACCTCGCCGCGCGCGCCATCCTGGACCGGCTCGCCGGACGCCCCTTCCTCCCGCCCCCGGCCGCGACCGCGCTCGGGGCGCTCCATCGACATCTCACCGGCGAGGCCCATCCGCCGGGGTACGATTACCAGCCGACGAACGTCGTGTTCGCGCTGTTCCCCCCGCTCACCGGGCGCCACCGCGGCAAGGCCGCGCGCAAGGAGGCCCACGTCGAGCGGGCGCGAAAGGAGATCGCGTCGTGGATCGACCCCATTGCGGACGCCGCCCCATCGGCCTCCCGGCCCTGACCCTCGCCGCCGCGGCCGCCCTCGCGGCCGGCTGCACCGGCGAGCGCGACTCCACGCAGAAGCGCGAGCTCGGCCGCGCGGTGCACCGCGGGCAGGTGCGCGCCCTGAAGGGCTCGGCGGACGGCGCGTGGCTCGCGTTCCTCGACGGGTGCGCCGAGGTCAAGGGGCAGTACCTCCCGCCCCAGACCGCGAGCTGCGCGCTGCGGGTCGTGCCCGTCGCGGGCGGTGAGGCGCGCAAGGTGGCGCCCTCCGTCACCACGCTCCCGCACGGGTTCGCGTGGGCGCCCCAGGGCGACGTGCTCGCCGCGCTCGGCGAGTACGACTACCTCGCGGGCGCGGGCACGCTCTACGTCGCCCGCGCCGGCGGCGAGCCGGCGAGGATCGCCGACGGCGTGACGTTCACCGGGTTCGCTGCCGGCGGCGATCGCGTGGCGGCGATCGCCGGAGGGCGTCTGCTGTGGGTGAAGCCCGGCGAGGCCCCCGCCTGGCTGCCGGGCGCGGATGGGCTCTCCTCGTTCGAGCTGCTCGCCCGCGACGCCGCGCCGCGCGCGGGGGCGACCACCGCGCTCGCTCGCCGCGCGGTCCGCTCGGGCGGGACGCTGCTCGCCGTGCGCGCCGCGAGCGAGCCGCCCGCGCGCGTGGCGGAGCGCACCGGCGAGTACGCCTTCGCTCCGGGCGGCGCGGCCTACGCGTTCACCGTCCAGGCGGCCGGCGGATACGACCTCATGCTCGCGGCGGGCGGCGCGCCGGCGCGGGTCGCGCGCCGGGTGGGGGCGTTCGCGTTCTCGCGGGACGGCGGCGCGCTCGCCTACGTCGCGGACGTCGAGCCGGGCCAGCAGGGCGAGCTCCACGCCGGGCCGGTCGGCAAGCCGGGCGCGCTGTGCGGCCGTGAGGTGGGCGAGTTTCGCTGGGCGGCGCGCGCGCCGCGCCTCGCCTGGCTCGAGCACTACGATCCCCGCGTCCGCGCCGGCGTCCTCGGCGCGGGCGGCCCGGGGCTCTCGCCGCGGACCTTCGGCGCCAACGTCTCGGAGTTCGAGCTCTCGGCGGACGGCGCCCACCTCGCGATGATGCAGCACTCGACCCGGGGCGGTTACTCGGTCGACCTCGCCCTCGCGCACCTCGAGGCGCCGAAGGGAACTCCGGCGGAGCGGGTCGCGCAGGGGGTCTTCGGCTTCGCCTTCTCGCCCGACGCGCGCTGGCTCTACTTCCGGACGCGCTGCACCCGGAACGCCGAGGCGTGCGACCTCGAGCGCGTGCCCGCGAACGGGCTCGCCGGGGGGAAGAAGCCCGAGGCCGTGGCGCAGGGGGTGAAGAGCTTCGAGTTCGACCCGCGCGATCCCGAGCGGCTCCTCGTCACCTGGCAGCGCTCCGACATGGTCGCGCTGGACGTCGCGCTCTGGGAGGGCGGGAAGCTCGTCTCCATCGACACCCACGTGCTCCCCGGCACCGCCCGCTTCCTCGGGCCGGACTCGCGGCGCGTCGCCTACGTGGTCGTGGATCCGAAGCGGGCGGGGGTGTACGTGGCCGAGCTGCCGAGGTGAGGGCCGCCCCCGACCTCGACGCCGACGGACCGAGGAGCGTCTCATCCCGAGCTGGGCGCCTCGGCGCCGTGCGAGGCGCGAGGTCGCGAGGGACGACCTCGACCTCGAAATTCGCGTCCTCCCTGACCCGGTGCTACCGATCGGCACGTGCCCGTCGACGAGGGGACCCTCCCGCCCGAGATCCAGCGCTTCGCGGCCTATCTCCGCACGGAGCGCCGCGCCTCGCCGCACACGGTGAAGGCGTATCTCACCGACCTCTCCCAGTACGCCGCGTACCTGGCGGACGCGGGACAGCGCGTCGTCCCTTCCTCGCCCGCGATCGTCCGCGCCTTCCTCGCGCGCGCGGCGGGCGACGCCGGGGCGATGAGCCTCGGGCGCAAGCTCTCCGCGATCCGGACGCTCTACCGGTTCCTCGTGCGCGAGGGGCTCGCGCCGGCGAACCCGGCGCGCTCGGTCTCCGGCCCGAAGCGCCCGAAGCGGCTCCCCGAGGTCCTGCCCGAGGAGGAGGTCGCGGCGCTCGTGGAGGCCCCCGCGCTCGCCGCGCCGCTCGACCTGCGCGATCGCGCGTTCCTGGAGCTGCTCTACGCGAGCGGGCTCCGCGTCTCGGAGCTCACCGGGCTCGACCGCGAGTCGCTCGATCTCGGCCAGCGGCTCGTGCGGGTCCTCGGCAAGCGCAGCAAGGAGCGGATCGTCCCGTTCGGCGTGACTGCGGCCGAGGCGATCGGTCGCTACCTCGACGAGGCCCGGCCGGTCCTCGCCACGGGCCGCGACCACGCCACCGCGCGCGAGGCGCTCTTCCTCAACTACCGCGGCGGACGGCTCAGCCCCCGCTCGGTCGCGCGGCGGCTCGACCGGGCCGTGCTCGCCACCGGGCTGCCGCGCCACGTGCACCCGCACGTGCTGCGCCACTGCTTCGCGACGCACCTGCTCGGGAACGGCGCCGACCTGCGCGGCATCCAGGAGCTGCTCGGGCACGCCTCGCTCTCCACGACGCAGCGCTACACCCACGTGGACTGGAAGCGGCTCGCCGCGGTCTACGACGCGGCCCATCCGCGCGCGAAGCGCGAGCGCAGCTGATCCTCGCGAAGGGCCGCCGCGGGCCGCGCCGATCTCCGTCGTTGCCCGGGGGGCCGTCCGGCGCTACCTACGGGCGATGCGCCCCTTCCACGGGACCACCGTCCTCTGCGTCCGCCGCGACGGCAAGGTCGTCATGGCGAGCGACGGCCAGGTCACGCTCGACAAGACCGTCATGAAGTCCACCGCGCGGAAGGTCCGCCGGCTCGCCGAGGGCTCGGTCCTCGCGGGCTTCGCGGGCGCGACCGCCGACGCGTTCCAGCTCTTCGAGCTGTTCGAGAAGAAGCTCAAGGAGCACGCGCGCTCCTTGCCCCGCGCGGCGGTCGAGCTCGCGAAGCAGTGGCGCACGGACCGGCTCCTCCGGCGGCTCGAGGCGATGCTCGTCGTCGCCGATCGCGAGCACGTCCTCGTCCTCTCCGGCGCAGGCGACGTCATCGAGCCCGATCCGGTCGCGGGCGGCGCGGTCGTCGCCATCGGCTCCGGTGGCCCTTACGCCGTGGCCGCGGCCCGCGCGCTCCTCGCCCACTCGCAGCTTCCGGCGCGGCAGATCGCGGAGGAGGCGATGAAGCTCGCGGCGGAGATCTGCATCTACACGAACGCGAACCTCACGCTCGAGGAGCTCTAGGCCGTGAACCCCCAGGACCTGTCGCCGAAGGAGATCGTCGCCGAGCTGGACCGCCACGTGGTGGGCCAGTCGAACGCGAAGCGCGCGGTGGCGATCGCGCTCCGCAACCGCTGGCGCCGCCAGAAGGTCGGCCCCGAGCTGAAGGACGAGATCCTCCCCAAGAACATCGTGATGATCGGCCCGACCGGGGTCGGGAAGACCGAGATCGCGCGGCGCCTCGCGCGGCTCGCCGGCGCTCCCTTCGTGAAGGTCGAGGCCTCGAAGTTCACCGAGGTGGGCTACGTCGGGCGCGACGTGGACGCGATGGTGCGCGACCTCGTAGAGGCGGCGGTGAAGCTCGTGAAGGAGGAGGAGGTCGCGAAGCTGCGCGAGCGGGCGCGCGAGGCGGCGGAGGAGAAGGTCCTCGACGCCCTCGGCTACGGCGGTGGGTTCGGGCTCGGGTTCCGCAGCGCGGTGTCGCGCGTGCGCGGGGAGGGCGAGGGGGAGGCGCCCGCGGCGGCCGGGGGCCGGGAGCGGGCGCGCGCGCAGCTCCGCGCCGGCACGCTCGACGACGAGCTCGTCGAGGTGGAGCTCACCGAGAAGCCGCCGCCGATGCCGTTCATGGCGCCCGGCATGGAGGACATGGCCCAGGGCCTCCAGGACATGATGAGCCAGCTCGGGAACAACCCCATCGTGAACATGCTCGGGGGCGGCCAGAAGAAGCGGAAGCGCAAGGTGCAGGTGAAGGAGGCGCTCGAGCTCCTCACGCAGGAGGAGGCCTCCCGGATGGTCGACATGGACCGGGTGGTCCGCGAGGCGCTCGACCGGGCCCAGAACGCCGGCATCATCTTCATCGACGAGATCGACAAGATCGCCGGCCGCGACGCCGGGCAGGGCCCGGACGTGTCGCGCGGCGGGGTGCAGCGGGACCTCCTGCCGATCGTCGAGGGCTCGAACGTCAACACGAAGTACGGCGTCGTGAAGACGGACCACGTGCTCTTCATCGCCGCCGGCGCGTTCCACGTCGCGAAGGTCTCGGACCTCATCCCCGAGCTGCAGGGCCGCTTCCCGATCCGCGTCGAGCTCGAGCCGCTCGGCCGGGATGACCTCGTGCGCATCCTGAAGGAGCCGCGCAGCTCCCTGGTCCGGCAGTACACCGCGCTCCTCGCAACCGAGGGCGTCGACGTGCAGTTCCGGGACGACGCCGTCGAGGAGATCGCGCGGATCTCGGCGGAGGTGAACGACCGCATGGAGAACATCGGCGCGCGCCGGCTGCACACGGTGATGGAGCGGCTGCTCGACGGCATCTCGTTCGAGGCGCCCGACCTGCGCGGCCAGCGGATCGTCATCGACGCCGCGTACGTGCGGGAGCGGCTGGAGGGCATCGCCCAGGACGAGGACCTCGCCCGGTACATCCTGTAGCGGGGGCTGCCGACCACCCCTCCGGACGGCCGGTCGCTCACCGCCCCAGGTGCCCGCTTGGCGCGAGCGCGGCCGCGGGGGGACGGTGGGCTCCGGAGCTCGTCATGATCGCTCGCCGCCTTGTCCCGCTCGCGCTCGTCCTCGCCGCCTCGGCGGTCGCGCCCGCGGCGGCGCGAGGCGCGGCGGAGGCGCCGGCCGCGCGCGAGGTGCCGGAGGGGCCGCTCGGGGACGCGATCAGGCTCGGGAAGGAGCTCTTCGAGCGGACCGGGACGCACCCGCTCACGCGCCGGTACGTGAAGAACGCGCTGAGCTGCGCGTCCTGTCACCCCCAGGCTGGCGCGCAGGCCGGCGGCGCGACCCTCGTCGGCGTCGCGGCGGCGTACCCGGCCTGGTCTCCGCGGGAGAAGGCGGTCATCACGCTCGAGGATCGGGTCCTGAACTGCTTCATGCGCAGCATGAACGGGCTGCGGCCGCCGAACGGGAGCGCGCCCGCCGTCGCCATCACCGCGTACCTCACGTGGCTGTCGACGGGCGAGCGGATCGCGCAGAACCCCGAGGCGCCGCTCGGGCCGCGCAGCTTCCCGAAGCTCCCCGTGGACCCGGCCAAGGTCGACACTGCGCGCGGCGCCGCGCTCTACGCGGAGCGCTGCGCCGCGTGCCACGGCGAGGACGGCCAGGGCGACCCGCCGGTCTGGGGTCCGCGCTCGTACAACGCGGGGGCGGGGCTCGCGGACGCGACGAAGCTCGCGGGGTTCCTCAAGGTGACGATGCCTCCGGACGAGCCGAACCTCCAGGACGGCGAGGCGGTCGACCTCGCGGCGTTCCTGAACGCGAAGCCGCGGCCGGACTTCGACCTGTCGCGTCACCTGTCGCCGGGCGGCGCGTACAACGCGACCGTGCGCGGGGAGGTCGTCCGCGCGCCGACGTGGCCGCCGCGCCGCGCCGGCAAGCGGTGACCCGCGGAGCGCGCCCGGCTCTAGAACACCCGCTCCGCCGCTGCTATAAGCGCTGGATGAGCAGCAACAACGAGGCCATCGCAGGTCGCGCGCAGAAGGTGCTCACCCCGAACTACCGGCAGCAGCCGGTGGCGATCGCGCGCGGCGAGGGCGTGCGCGTGTGGGACGCCGACGGGAACGAGTACCTCGACTTCCTGGGCGGCGTGGCGGTGAACGTGCTCGGGCACTGCCACCCGGCGCTGGTGAAGGCGCTCGAGGCGCAGGCCCGCACCGTGTGGCACGTCTCGAACCACTACTTCATCCCGCGCCAGGTGGAGCTCGCCGAGGCGCTCCTCGCCGTGACGCCGTGGGCCGGCCGCGCCTTCTTCTGCAACAGCGGCGCCGAGGCCAACGAGGCGATGCTGAAGCTCGCGCGCAAGTACCACCACGACCTCGGCCACCCCGAGCGCAACGTGATCGTGGCCTGCGACGACTCCTTCCACGGCCGCTCGCTCTTCACCGTCACCGTGGGCGGTCAGGAGAAGTACCGGCACGGCTTCGAGCCGCTCGTCCCCGGCGTGCGCCACGTGAAGTACGGCGATCTCGCCGCGCTCGAGGCCGCGCTCGACGGCACGGTGGCGGCCTTCATCGTCGAGCCGATCATGGGCGAGTCGGGAGTGATCCCGCCGCCCGAGGGGTACTTGCAGGCGGTGCGCGAGCTCACGCGGAGGAAGGGCGTGCTGCTCTGCCTCGACGAGGTCCAGACCGGCATCGGCCGGACCGGGAAGATGTGGGCGCACGAATGGGCCGGCGTGACCCCTGATCTGATGTCGAGCGCGAAGTCGCTCGGCGGCGGCTTCCCCATCGGCGCGCTCCTCGCGTCGGAGGAGGTCGGCCAGCACCTCTCCCCCGGGAGCCACGGCAGCACCTACGGCGGCAACCCGCTCGGCTGCGCGGTGGCGCTCGCGGTGCTGGCCGAGCTCCGGGGCGGCGTGCTCGAGCGCTCGCGTGAGGTGGGGGCGCGGCTCCGCGCCGGGCTCGAGCGGCTCGCGTCCGGCGGCCGGGTCGCCTCGGTGCGCGGCCTCGGCATGCTGCTCGCGGTGGTGGTGAAGGGCGTGTCGGCCGCCGAGGTGATGAAGGGCGCCCGCGCTCGCGGGCTGCTCGTGAACGCCATCGGCGAGGACGTGCTGCGCCTCGCCCCCCCGCTCACCCTCACGGCGGCCGAGGCGGACCTCGCCGTCGAGCGGCTCGCCGCCGCGATCGCGGCGGCGCCCGCCAAACCCTGATCTCCGCGGAGGCTCCCATGGCACGCCCGACCGGCACGAAGCGCGACTTCCTCCGCCTCACCGACCTCGATCGCTCCGAGCTCCTCGAGCTCGTGGAGCGCGCCGCGGAGTGGAAGCTCCTCGGCAAGCGGGGGCCCCGTCCGCTCGAGCACGCCACCATCGGCCTCGTGTTCGAGAAGGCCTCGACGCGCACGCGCGTCTCCTTCGCCGTGGCCGCCTACCAGCTCGGCGGCGACGCGATGATGCTGTCGCCCCGCGACACGCAGCTCGGGCGCGGCGAGCCCATCCGCGACACCGCCCGCGTCCTCTCGCGCTACCTCGACTGCCTCGTCGTGCGGACGTTCGAGCACGACAAGATCGAGGAGATGTCGCGCTACGCCTCGGTGCCGGTGGTGAACGCGCTCACCGACTCGTCGCACCCCTGCCAGCTCCTCGCCGATCTGCTCACCGTGACCGAGCGCTTCGGCGCGGACGCGCTCTCGAAGGGCGGGCTCTCGGTCGCGTGGATCGGCGACGGCAACAACATGGCTAACAGCTGGCTCGAGGCCTGCGTCCTGCTCGGCTTCGACCTGCGCATCGCCTGCCCCGAGGGCTACGATCCCGATCCGAAGCTCCTCGCTCGCGCCGGCGGCCACGCGCGCGTCGTGCGCTCGCCCGCGGAGGCCGCGGCGGGGGCCCACGTCGTGAACACCGACGTCTGGGCCAGCATGGGCCAGGAGGGCGAGGCGGACGAGCGCAAGCGCCGCTTCGCCGGGTTCATCGTGGACGAGGCGCTCATGCAGAAGGCGCGGCCGGAGGCCATCGTGCTGCACTGCCTCCCCGCCCACCGCGGCGAGGAGATCACCGACGGCGTGCTCGAAGGGCCGCAGTCGGCGGTGTTCGACGAGGCCGAGAACCGGCTCCACGCGCAGAAGGCGCTCCTCGAGCTGCTGCTCTCCCCCCGCTGAGGTGGGTCCCGGGCTACCGGGCCTTTCGGGTGACGCACCATCTGTGGTGCGTCGCGTTGACCCTCCCAGGTACGGGCCGGTAATGTCGGTTCGCCAGCGGGGTGGCGGGGGTCATCTGGCTTGAGCAGCGACAAGTACAGCGGATTCCAGTTCGCTCCCGCGGAGCTCGGCGAGGACGTCGAGCTCGATCTCGATCGACGCAAGGACGTCCTGTTCGCCGCCGCGCACGCGGACAGGTGGACCCACTGGGAGGCCCTGGGCCTGCCGTGGAACGCCTCCGTGGAGGCGGCTCGCGCTGCATACCTGGGAAAGGTGAAGCTCTTTCACCCCGACCGTTACGCGGGGCGCCGGCTCGGGAGCTACCAGGGCCGGCTGGAGCGGGTGTTCCGGCGGATCACCGAGGCGCGCGACGTGCTCGCGGACGAGGGCCGGCGCGCCGCCTACGCCCGGGAGACCGCGCCGCCCGAGGTGCGCGCTCAGCTCGAGGCGCGCCGCCTCGAGGACGAGCGCCGCGCGAGCGAGCGCCGGGCCCGGCTCGTCCGCCAGAACCCCATCGTCGGGCGCGCCTCGCGCGTCGGCGAGCTCGTCGCGCGCGCGAAGGACGCGCTCGCGGAGGGTCGCCTCCGGGAGGCGTCGAACGATCTGCGGCTCGCGCTCGACCTCGATCCGCGCCACCCCGAGGCCGTGCGGCTGGCCCCGGAGGCGCGTCGCCGGGCCGCCGGGCAGCGCGCCGCCGAGCTCGTGCACGAGGGCGCCACGGCCGAGGCCACCGGACGCCCCGGCGCCGCGCTCGCCGCCTACCGCGAGGCGCTCGCCGTGGAGCCCGGCAACGTCCGCGCCGCCGCCGCGGGAGCGCGGGCCGCCCTCGCCGCCGGCGACGTCGCGGCCGCGCGAACCCTCGCCGACGCGGCGGTCCGGGCAGGCCCGCAGGCCGCCATCGCCCACGAGGCGCTCGGGATGGTCCTCGACGCCCAGGGCGAGCGGAAGGAGGCCCGCCGCGCGCTGGAGCGCGCCCTCGAGCTCGACCCCGGGCGCGCCTCCGCGAAGGAGCGGCTGAAGGGCCTGCGCTGGAGCTTCCTCGGATGAACGACCTCGATCCCGTCGTGGGCATCGACCTCGGCACGACGAACTCCGTCGTCGCGGCGGTGCAGGACGGCGTCCCGCGCGTCATCCCGGGGCGGACCGGACAGCCGCTCACGCCCTCGGTCGTCGCGATCGCGAAGAACGGCAAGCGGCTCGTGGGCGCGCTCGCGAAGCGGCAGGCGATCACGAACCCCGAGGGGACCGTGTTCGCCGCGAAGCGGCTCATCGGCCGGCGCTGGGGTTCGCAGGAGGTGGAGGACGCCCGCAAGGTCCTGCCCTACGCGCTCGTCGCCGGCCCGGAGGGGCACGACGTGCGCGTGGAGCTCGGCGGCCGCGCGGTCTCCATCCCGGAGATCTCGGCGCTCGTGCTCGCCGAGCTGAAGGCGGACGCGGAGGCGTTCCTGGGACGGCAGGTGCGCCGCGCCGTCGTGACGGTCCCCGCCTACTTCAACGACGGGCAGCGCCAGGCCACGAAGGACGCCGGGCGCCTCGCCGGGCTCGAGGTGCTGCGGATCGTGAACGAGCCCACGGCCGCGGCGCTCGCGTACGGGTTCGGGAAGCAGGTGCAGAGCAAGGTCGTGGTGTTCGACCTCGGCGGCGGCACCTTCGACGTCTCGGTGCTCGACATCGGCAAGAGCGTCTACGACGTCATCGCCGTCGGAGGGGACACCTACCTCGGCGGCGAGGACTTCGACCGCCGCGTCATGGACTGGCTCACCTTCGGGTTCGCGAAGGAGCACGGCGGGGTGGACCTCCGCCGGGACAAGATGGCGCTCCAGCGGGCCCGCGACGCGGCCGAGCGCGCCAAGTGCGAGCTCTCCTCCGCCGCGACCGCCGCGATCCACCTGCCGTTCCTGCTCGGCGGCGGGGAGGGGAAGGGCGCCCTGCACCTCGATCGCCAGCTCTCGCGCGAGGGGCTCGAGGAGCTCACGAAGGACCTCGTCGACCGCTGCATCGCGGTCACCGAGCGGACCCTCAAGGACGCCGGCGTCCGCCCGGCGCAGGTCGGCGAGGTGATCCTCGTCGGCGGCATGACCCGCATGCCGCGCGTGCAGCGGGCGGTGCGCGAGTTCTTCGGCCGCGAGCCGTGCAAGGGCGTCCACCCGGACGAGGTCGTCGCGCTCGGCGCCGCCATCCAGGCCCACGCCCTCGCCGCGCCGGCGAAGGGGGACGACGTCCTCCTCCTCGACGTCACCCCCCAGAACCTCGGCCTGCTCGTCGTGGGCGGCTACTTCCAGACGGTCATCCCGCGAAACACCACCGTCCCCACCGCGCAGACCCACCTCTTCACGACGGTGACGGACGACCAGACCTCCGTGCGCATCGCCGTCCTCCAGGGCGAGAGCGAGCGCGCGGTCGAGAACGATCTCCTCGGCGAGTTCGTCCTCGACGGCATCCCGCCCGCCCGGCGCGGCGAGATCTCGATCGAGGTCACCTTCGAGATCAGCGCGGACGGCATCGTCGGCGTCTCGGCGAAGGACGTCGCCACGGGGCAGCGGCAGTCGATCACGGTGACCGCCACCTCCGGCCTCACCGAGGAGGAGCTGCGGCGGATCCTGGACGAGCAGCTCGACGAGCAGCTCCAGCGCAAGCAGACGACCCGCGAGATCGAGGAGCGGCGCCAGTGGGTCGCCCGGATGGTGGGGGACATCGAGGCGCTCGTCCCGGCCACGCGCGACGCGCTCGAGCGCACGCGCTTCGGCGGCGACGCGCTGCGAAAGGCCGAGGCGGTGCTCGCGCGCGCGCGCGCGGCGATGCAGGCGCGGGACGGCGACGCCCTCGCCGCCGAGGTGGAGCCCCTGGAGCGCACGCTGGCGCTCTTCCAGGGGCTCGCCGCCGGCGGGCGCGCGCCCGGGGGACGGTGAGCGATGGCGACGGTGGCGGAGCTCATCGACCAGGGCGTGAAGGCGTACCTCGCCGGGCGCGTGAAGGAGGCGCTGGCCGCGTTCCAGGCCGTCCTGGAGGTCGACCCCGGCAACGCGAAGGCGCGCGGGTACATCGTCCGGATCCATGCGGTGACGCCCGCCTCGACGCCGACCCCCGGCACGTACCGGGCGGTGACGCCGCCGCCCGGCCTGCGGACGGTGACGCCGCACCCCCTCCCGGCGCCGCCGCGGCCCGAGCGCGGCCCGGAGTTCGCGCCGTCTCCCTGGGACGAGGGCCCCGCAGCCGCCGCGACGTACGTGCTCGAGCCCGAGGGCGGCCTCGATCTCGAGGCGGTCTCGGAGAAGTCGGGGCTGCGCTCGCTCGTTCCGGAGGGTGTCCCGGGCGCTCCCGGGGACGGGCGGGGCGAGCCGGGCGCCTGGCTCGCGGCCGCCAAGGAGCTGTTCGCGCTCGGCGACTTCTCGGGCTCCCTCGAGCTCCTCGAGAAGGTCCTGCAGGTCGATCCCGATCACCCGGAGGCGCGGGCGTACCTCGGCGAGAACGAGGCGACGCTCGTCGCGATGTACGAGTCGAAGCTCGGCCCGCGCACGGGGGTACCGCGCCTCGCCGTCCGGCCGGAGGAGATCCTCTGGCTGAACCTCGACCACCGGGCGGGCTTCCTGCTCGCGCAGATCGACGGCACCGTCGACTTCGACGCGCTCTTCGCGCTGTCCGGCCTGCCGCGCCTCGACACGGCCCGCATCCTCGCGCGGCTGCTGGCCGAGGGCGTGATCGCGGTCTAGGAGGCGAGCGAGCGCGCCTCGGGGGGACGACCCCGCGCTGGAACGCGACGAGTTTTTCTGCTACGTCGCGGGGACCATGAGCCGCATCTACAAGTCGCTCCCGCCCAAGGGAACCGCCCTCGGAATCGCCTTCAGCGGTGGCCTCGACACCCGCTGCGCCGTCGCCTGGCTGTCCGAGCAGGGCATGGCCGTCCACGCCTACACCGCGGACCTCGCCCAGCCGGACGAGGCGAACCCGGCCGACATCCCGCCGATCGCGCTCCAGCACGGCGCCGTGAAGGCGCGGCTCATCGACTGCCGCGACTCGATGGTGCGCGAAGGGCTCGCCGCCATCCAGTGCGGCGCGTTCCACCTCTCCTCGGGCGGCAAGAAGTACTTCAACACGACGCCGCTCGGCCGCGCGGTGACCACGACCGCCATCGTGCGCGCCATGCGCGAGGACGGCGTCCACGTCTTCGGCGACGGCTCGACGCACAAGGGCAACGACATCCAGCGCTTCTACCGCTACGGGATCCTCGTCGACCCTGACCTCAAGATCTACAAGCCGTGGCTCGACCAGGCCTTCGTGACCGCCTTCGGCGGGCGCAAGGAGATGAGCGAGTACCTCGAGCGCCGCAAGCTCCCCTACAAGATGGGGACGGAGAAGGCCTACTCCACCGACGCCAACGTGCTCGGCGCCACGCACGAGGCGAAGGACCTCGAGCGGCTCGACTCGAGCATGCGGATCGTGAACCCGATCATGGGCGTCGCGCACTGGAAGCCGGAGGTGACGGTCAAGGCCGAGGAGGTCACCGTCGCCTACGAGAACGGCCAGCCGGTGGAGCTGAACGGCAAGCGCTTCGAGTCGCCGTACGAGCTCTTCCTCGAGGCGAACCGCATCGGCGGGCGCCACGGCCTCGGGATGAGCGACCAGATCGAGAACCGCGTCATCGACGCGAAGAGCCGCGGCATCTACGAGGCGCCGGGCATGGCGCTCCTCCACCTCGCCTACGAGCGGCTCCTCTCGGCGATCCACAACGAGAACACCCTCGACCTCTACTTCACGCTCGGTCGCCGTCTGGGCCGGCTGCTGTACGAGGGCAAGTGGTACGACCCCGAGGCGATGATGCTCCGGGACGCGCTCACGCGCTGGATCGCGCCGGCGGTCACCGGCTCCGTGAAGGTCGAGCTGCGCCGCGGCGACGACTGGACCCTCCTCGCCACGAAGGCCGTCTACATGAGCTACGCGCCCGAGAAGCTCTCCATGGAGCGGGTCGAGGAGCCGGCGTTCACGCCGGAGGACCGCATCGGCGCCCTCGAGCTGCAGAACCTGAACGTCGGCGACAACCGCGCGCTGCTCCTGCACCACCTCGATGCGATGCGCGCGCTCGGGGCCGCGAAGAGCGGCCCCAGCATCTCGGCGCTGCTCGGCGCAGGCGGCGAAGACGACGAGTGACGGTGTCGGCGCGCTCGCGCGCCGAGCCGAGCGACGAGGCCCTCGCCGGCGTCGCCGGCGGGGGCTTCGTGCGTCCGCGGCTCACCGTCCGCCGCCCGCGCCGCCCTGCGCTCACCGTGGCGGCCGTGCCGCGTGCGACGCCGCGGGCGTGCGCTCGCTCCACCGCGCGTGCCCGACTGAGAGGCAACCCCCGGGCCCGCTCGCCGGCGCTGCCGTTCGGCGGTACGAGCCTCCGCGGAGGTGGACCGTGAAGGACATGCACTGCCGGGACGTGGGGATGAACTGCGACTTCGTGGCGCGCGGGAGCACCGAGCAGGAGATCATGGATCAGGCCGGCCGCCACGCGCAGCAGGCGCACAACATGACCGTGACCCCGGAGCTCGCGGACAAGGTGAAGGGGCTCATCCACGACGAGTCGAGCGACGCGCACCGTCAGTCGATGGCGCGGCGCTAGAGGGGCGAAGGGCCGCGCTCGCCGCGACGCGGGGAGCGCGGCGCCGGCGCCCGCTCAATTCCGGACGATCGCCGTCCAGACGCCCTTCACCACCACGCGGCCGTGCTGGTTCCGCGTCGTGGTGGTGACCTCGACGAAGTCGAGGTTGCCACGCTCCTGGAGCCGGGTGATCTCGCCCGCGGTTTCGAGGACGTCGCCCGGGCGCACGGGCTCGTGGAACTCGAACTCCTGCTCGCCGTGGACGAGGCGGAGCACGTTCACCGCGAGCTCGGGATCCGAGCAGGCCCGCGCGAACGGCTCGATGGCGAAGGTGGTCGCGAAGGTCGGGGGCGCGACGATCCCGCCGTGAGGGGACGCCTTCGCGGCCTCCTCGTCCCAGGTCCACGGGTGGTGGTAACGATCCGGCGGGCTCGAGAAGGCGTGGCCGGGGACCCCGCCGCCGGTCGCGGCGACGAAGTCCTTGATCTGCTCGACGCTCACCTGGAACCGGTACGGCCCGTAGCGGCGGCCGAGGTGCTTCTTGTCGACGGGCACGCGATCACCTCTCCTCGACGCGGCCCTCGGCCACGGCGCCCTTCAGCACGTCCTCGCCGCGCTGGTTCCTCGCGGACAGCTCCAGCTTCACCGCGCCGCCCTCGACGGCGACGCAGCGGCCCTCGATCCGGATGACGTCGCCCACCTGCACCGGCTTCGTGAAGCGGCCGCGCAGGCGCACGAGCCGGGTGGGATCTCCGAGGTACCCGACGCACGCGTCGGAGAGCCACGAGAACGTGCACATCCCCTGGAGGATCACGCCCTGGTACCCGGCGGCGCGCCCGAGCTCGGGGTCGATGTGGATGGGGTTGAAGTCGCCCGACGCGCCCGCGTAGTAGACCGGGCGGTAAGGATCGACCTCCCGGACGAGCTCGAAGGTATCGCCCGCGGTGAAGTCCTGGAGGCGTTTCATTCCATCCCTGTAAGGGAGAGCGGACGGCAGCACAAGTCTCCGGCCCCGGCTGGCGCGCCTGACGCCACGCGTCAGATCGGGGAGCGCGGGGGGCGGGTCACCGGCGCGGATCGAGCGGGTCCTCGAGCTCCGCCGCGCGGGCCGCCTCCTCGCGCCGGCGCGCGAAGGCGCCCTGCACGAACTCCATGAGCCGGTCGAGGTAGCTCGGGATGGGCGGGCAGCGGATCCCGGTGCCGTCGAGCAGGTCGAGCAGGTTGCGCGGGTTGTAGATCGCGACGCGGTTCACCCGGGCGAGCGCGGGGCGGTGCGGGCGGGAGAGCCGCTCGAGCACCGGCAGCTGGAGGATCGCGTCGATCGCGCGCGACGGGAGGGGCATCGTGGGCAGCCGCTTGCCTGCGCGCGCCGCGATGAGCTCGTACACGCGCCGCGCGGACAGCGGCGCGGGATCGACGAGGTGGACGGTCTTGCCGGCCGCGGCGGGGTTCCGCGCGATCGAGAGCGACGCCTCGACGACGAAGTCGATCGGCACGACGTTGAGCGGCGCCGCGCCGGCGCCCGGGAGCGGCAGCGGGACGGCGAGCGGCGACGCGACGAGGAGGATCGCGAGCGCGTAGGGGCCCTCGAAGCGGTCGATCTCGCCGGTGCGCGAGTCGCCCACCACGATGCTCGGCCGGTAGATCGTCGCGGGCAGGTCGGCCTGCGCGCGGCGGACGAGCAGCTCCGCCTCGTACTTGCTCTCCTCGTACGCGTCGTGGAAGCGCTGGCCCATCGCCAGCTCGTCCTCCAGGATGACGCCCTCGCGGTCGCCGGAGACGAGCGCGGTCGAGAAGTGGTTGAGGCGGGCGAGCCGGGGCGCGCCCTGCGCGAGCTCGAGGACGTTGCGGGTGCCCTCGACGTTCACGCGACGGACATAGCGCGGATCGGCTCCGAGCCAGGAGATGGCGGCGAGATGCCACACGTCGGTGACCGTCCCGGCGAGCGCCTTGAACTCCGGGCCGGAGAGCCCGAGGTGCATCTGCTCGACGTCGCCCTCGATGACCTCGGCGCGCTTCGCCCCCAGCCCGGCGAGCTCGGCGCGCGCGGCGGCCGCGTGCTTCGGCTGCACGAGCAGCACGAGGCGGCCACGATCGGGCGCCTCCTGGGCGAGCTGGCGCACGAGGCGCTTGCCGATGAACCCGGGGTAGCCGGTGACGAGCTGGACGCGCTCGGAGGAGGGCATCGCCGGGGTCAATAGCGTACGGCCGGTGCGTTGGGAAGCTTCCGCCCGAGGCCCCGGCGGAGGTCCGCGAGGAGGACGTCCGCCTTGGGGCCGAGGTCGTCCTCGTCGGCGTTGTCCACGACGAAATCGGCGCGCAGGGCCTTCTCGTCGATGGGGAGCTGGGCGGCGAGCCGCGCGTCCGCCTCGGCGGCGGTGATCCGGTCCCGGCGGACGACCCGGGCGCGCTGGACGTCCCGGGGGGCCCACACCACGACGACGCTGTCGAGCGCCGCGTCGAGGCCGACCTCGAACAGGAGCGGCACGTCGTAGAAGGCGAGGTCGTGACCGAGCGCGGCGAGGCGGGCGGTCTCGTCCGCCATGGCCCGCCGGATGGCCGGGTGGGTGATGGCCTCGAGCCGGCGGCGCGCCTCCGGGTCGGCGAAGACGATCGCGCCGAGCCCGCGCCGGTCGAGCGCGCCCTGGGCGTCGAGGACCCCGGGCCCGAAGACCCGGGCGATCTCTGCGAGCGCCGGGGTGCCGGGGTCCACCACCGCGCGCGCGAGCGCGTCCGCGTCGATGACCGGTACGCCCCGGGCGCGCAGGGCGGCTGCGAACGTGCTCTTACCGGTGGCGATCCCGCCGGTGAGGCCGACGAGGCGCACGGCTAGCGCGCCGCCTGGGTCGCGCCCTCCGCGGCTCCCGTCGACCGGGGCGCCGCGGCCGAGGCGCCGGCCGCGGGGCTCGCCGCTGGAGCGCGCGCCGGCTTGCCCTGGGAGAACGTGAGCGCCTCGACGTTGCCGTCCTTGCCGAAGTAGACGGTCACGCCGGCGGCGGGATAGAGCCACACCTTCTGGAAGGTGTCCTCGAGGAACGTGCGCTGCGGGGGCTTCCCGTAGGTGCCCTCGACGGTCTCCGCGTCGAGCTGAGCGGTGACGAAGATCGTGATCTCCTGCACGACGCCGGCCGGGTCGACGTGGAACTGCGCCTGGCGCGTCCCCGCGGGCGCGTGCTCGCCGTGGTAGGCGAGGACGGTCCGGGCGCCGCGCTTCGCGCGCGTCACGGGCTCGCCGAGCCGCTCGACGACGTCGCGCTGCGTGCTGACGCCGGGCTGGATGCCCTGCCAAGGGCGCGCGAGCGCCAGCGACGGCACGAGCGCGACGAGGACCAGCAGAGCGGGGTGGACGGGACGCATGAGACATTATACTCCGTGCCCGTGCTCGCCCCCGTCCGTCTCACGCTCGTGTGCGCCCTCGCGCTGCCCGCCCTCGCCCTCGCCGGCGACCGCGTCGGCCCCGAGACGTGCAAGGCCTGTCACCCCGCGGCTTACGCGCGCTGGCGCGCGGGGCCGCACGCGCGCGCCCGCGAGACCCTGCCCGAGAAGAGCCGCGAGGACCGGCGGTGCCTGTCCTGCCACGCGCCCGACGCCGCCGACGGGATCTCCGGCGTGAGCTGCGAGGCCTGCCACGGGCCCGGCGCCCTCTACGCGGCGAGCTACGTGATGCGCGACCCGGAGCTTTCCCACGCGCTCGGCCTCGTCGATCCCGGCGAGAAGACCTGCAGCGCGTGTCACACCGACTCGACCCCGAGCCTCGAGCGCTTCGACGCGAAGAAGAAGCTGCCGCTCATCGAGCACTGGGTCGACGAGCGGAAGGGGCGCTGACGTGGCCATCCAGGTCGTCTCCGCGGAGTTCGTGAAGACCGCGACGAAGCAGAAGGAGTGGCCGATGAGCGCCACGCCCGAGCTCGCGTTCGTCGGCCGCTCGAACGTCGGCAAGTCGTCGATGCTGAACGCGCTCACGCGCAAGAAGGGGCTCGCGCGCGTGTCGGCGACTCCTGGCCGGACGCGGGCGCTCCAGTTCTTCGACATCGCCTACCGGCCCACGCCGGCGGCGCGGCCGCGCCACGTGCGCTTCGCCGATCTGCCCGGCTACGGGTACGCCAAGGTGTCCCGCGACGAGCGCGATCGCTGGGCGGCGATGATCGAGGACTACCTCCGCGCCCGCGACGTGCTCCGCGCGGTGGTGCTCATCGTGGACGCGCGCCATCCTCCCTCGGAGGGCGACGTCGACGCGGCGGCGTTCCTGCGCGCCTCCGGCCGGCGCGTGCTGGTGGCCGCCACGAAGATGGACAAGCTGCCGAAGACGCGGCGCGGCGCCGCGCTCCGCGTCGTCGAGGAGACGCTCGCGCTCGAGCGGGGCGACGCGGTGCCGTTCTCGGCGATCGAGGGCACCGGCACGGACGCGCTCTGGGCGCGCATCACCAAGGCGGCATCGGACGAGGGCGCGCCAGCGCCGGCCGGCACCGGCGCGTAGCGCACCCTCGTCGCCGACCTCGCGTCCACCCGGGCGCTCAGTGCCCCGCCGACGTCGTGGGCGGGAGCCCCGTCTCCACCCCCATCTCGCGCTGGAAGTCCTGACCCGCCCGGCCGCGGTTCTTCCAGGCCTCGCCGACGAGCTGGCGCATCTCGTCGCCCCGCTTCGGCGCGAACATCAGGCCGAGGCCTGCGCCGACGAGCACCCCCACCGCGAACAGGCCGAGGCCGGTGAAGACGTCGCCCGCCGGGCTGCGCTCCTCGAGCCCGATGCGCTTCAAGAGCGCATCCCGCTCCAGGTACTTCTTCATCAGCTTCCAGTTCATGTTCATGTCCATCGAGTCCCTCCCGCCCGCCTCGGGCGCCGCTCTTAGGCTGCGCACGGTCGCTCTCCCTCACATTCACCCCGGCGGGCGGACTTCCCGTGGCCTCGCGCCTCGCCCCGCAGGACGCAGGGCGAGGGGGCCCTCACGTGCGGACGGTCGTCACGACGCCCGCCGTCTCGATCGGCCGGAGCTCGGGCGGCCGCCGGGCGGCGGGAGCGAGCTCGAGGTCGACGACGATCGGCAGGTGGTCGGAGGCGCGCCGCGCGACCGCGTCGCGGATGACCACGCTCCCGACGACCCGGAACGCCGAGTCCACGAACACGCGGTCGAGCCGCACCAGGGGGAGGCGCGAGGGGAAGGTCGGCGCCTCGTTGCCCGACGCGTGGGCGCAGTCCACGAGCTGCCGCCGGAGCCAGCGCGGTACGGCAGAGCGGTTGGAGAGGGAGTTGAAGTCTCCGACCAGGACGAGCGGGTAGGCGAGCGCCGTGTCGCGCAGGATGTCGGCCGAGAGGAGCTGGGCCACCTGCCGCCGGCGTTCCCTCCAGTGCAGGCCGAGGTGGGCCGAGAAGAAGTGGACGCGGAGGCCGGCGATCTCGACGTCGGCGCGCAGGCAGCCGCGCGGCTCGCGACCCTGGACGGAGAGATCGTAGGTGCGCGTCGCTTCGATCGGGTGGCGCGAGAGGATCCCGTTCCCGTACGGGTGGCCGCGGAAGCTCGTCGTGGGCCCGAACGCGCTCTGCATGCCGGTGAGGCTCGCGAGCACCTCGGCGACGTCGCGCGGTCCATCGGGCGAGAGCTCGCCGCCCACCTCCTGCAACCCGACGACGTCGGGCTGCACGTCGCCGATGACCCGCGCGATCCGCTCGGGATCGCGGCGCCCGTCCGTCCCGCGGAGCGAGTGGACGTTCCAGCTCATCACCCTCAAGGCGCCCCCGCCTCCCGCGCGTCCGTCACCACCTGAAAGCTAGGACGCCTCTCAGCCGCGGCGCCGCGACTCGAGCTCCCCGAGGACGCGCTCGAGGCGGCGCTCCTCGGCGGCGACGTCGAGCCCGGCCGCCCGCGCGCCGTCGACCACCGCCAGGCAGAACATGAGCAGATCGACGTGCTGGCGCTCCGGCTGCTCGCCCGGGTGATCGAGGAGGAAGTGCGTGAGCCTTCCCTCTGCCCCGGCGAGGTCGCGAAGGCAAACCGCCGCCGGCAGCCCCTGGAGCGGGCCGGTGCTGGCGGTCACCGGCGCGAACGCGAGCCCCGCGTCGGAGAGCGCGATCTCGGTTCCGTCGTCGCGCAGCAGGGCCAGATAGGCGCGGCCCGTCGTGGCGTCCTGGCGCTCCTCGACGGCGGCGAGGCGCGCGTAGTCGAGCGGCAGCGCCTTGCCCGAGAACACGTCGACGACCGATGGGCCGGCGGCGTCGAGGAGGAGGGCGAGGGGGCGCTCGCGAACGTAGCGCTCGACGAGGGCGCGCTGCGCGGCCCGGTCGGTGATGGCGGTCATGGCCCCTCCGGAGGGGTCCAGCGGATCTCGACGACCGTCAGCTCGGCCTCGCCGGCAGGGCGCTGCACCACGACGGCGTCGCCCTCGCGCTTGCCGAGGAGCGCCCGGCCGAGCGGCGCGTCCACGCTGATGAGTCCGGCCGGGACGTCGAACTCGTCGGGTCCGACGAGCCGGTACGTCCGCTCGTCGCCGTCCTCCCCCTCGACCGTGACCCAGGCCCCGAAGAACGCGCGCCCATGCGGGTGAGGCTGCGGCTCGATCACGGTGAGCGCGTCCATCCGCTGGGACAGGAAGCGCAGCCGCCGGTCCAGCTCGCGCAGCTTCTTCTTGCCGTAGATGTACTCGGCGTTCTCGCTGCGATCGCCGAGCGCGGCCGCGGCCTCGACCTCCGCCACGATCCGGGGGCGGTCCACGGACCAGATGCGCTCGTGCTCGGCGGCGAGCCGCCGAAAGCCTTCGGGGGTGATGTAGCGGTGGGGCTTCGACATGGCGATGGGACGGCCTTCATTGTAACCTCGGGCGGACCGTGCGGATCAGCGACCTCCTCCGTTTCGCCCGCGAGCGCGGCGAGCCCATCTTCTCGTTCGAGTTCTTCCCGCCGAAGACGGACGACGGAGTCCGCCAGCTGTTCGAGACCGTCGAGGCGCTCCGGCCGCTCGGGCCCGCCTACGTGTCGGTGACCTACGGCGCCGGCGGGTCGACGCGGCAGCGCACGCTCGAGCTCGTGAAGCGGCTCAAGCGCGAGACCGAGGTCGAGGCGATGGCTCACGTCACCTGCGTCGGCGCCTCCCGGGAGGAGCTGGCCGGCGTGCTCGACGAGCTCGCCGACGCCGGGATCCAGAACGTGCTCGCCCTGCGCGGCGATCCTCCGCGCGGGCAGACGAGCTTCGAGCCGCACCCCGAGGGCTTCCGCTACGCGAGCGAGCTCGTCGCCTTCATCCGCTCGCGCCCGGAGCGCTGGCGCTTCTGCGTGGGCGCGGCCGCCTACCCGGAGGGCCACGTCGAGACCCGCGACCTCGCGGCCGATCTCGCCCACCTCAAGATCAAGGTGGAGGCCGGGGCCGACTTCCTCGTGACCCAGCTCTTCTTCGAGAACGCGCACTACGTCCGCTTCGTCGATCGCGCCCGTGCGGCGGGCATCACCGTGCCGATCGTGCCGGGCATCATGCCGTTCACCAACGTCGACCAGACCGAGCGCTTCACGGCGATGTGCGGCGCGGCCATCCCCCCGCCGCTGCGCGCCGCGATGGAGGTCCGCCGCACCGATCCGGACTCCGCGCGGGATCTCGGCGTCGCCTACGCGACCCTGCAGTGCGCAGAGCTCCTGCGCCGCGGGGCGCCCGGCATCCACTTCTACACGCTCAACCGCTCGACCTCGACGCGCGCCATCGTCGCCGCGCTGCGGGCGAGCGAGCCGTGGAGAGGCTGAGCGCCCGGACGCTCCGGGGTGGGCGCGCCGGGAGCCGGGAGCCGGTGGCCCGCCCGGGCCTTGCCCGAGCCTTACATTGCAGGAGTGAAAGACCGATTCGCCCGCTTCGCGTTCGTGATCTCGGAGGTGGCGGGAGCGCCCCGCGCGTTCCTCGTCGCGCTCGCGCTCGTCGTCGTGTGGGGGCTGACGGGGCCGCTCTTCCACTTCAGCGACAGCTGGCAGCTCGTCATCAACACCGGCACCACGGTCGTGACGTTCCTCATGGTGTTCCTGATCCAGGCCACGCAGAACCGGGAGACCCGCGCGCTCCACCTGAAGGTCGACGAGCTCATCCGCTCGCATCGGCGCGCGAGGAACACCTTCACCGACCTCGAGCACGCGACGGACGAGGAGCTCGCCGAGCTCGAGGCCGAGTTCCGGAAGGTCCGCGCCCGCGCCACGGCACGCGCGCAGGCGAAGAGCGCGGGCGGCACGCACTGATGGCCGTGGCAGCTTGCGTCGATCGTCCCTCGCTCGCGCTTCGACAAGACGCTCAGAGCGTCGAGGATCTCACCGCGCTGCTGACCTCGGCGGGGGAGCGCTGAGGTCGAGACAGTTACCGCTCCCGGACTGCGTAGGTGAGGTGGGTCACCCGCTGCGTCGGCTCCGCCCGGACCGGCTCCAGGGCCACGCGGCCCGCGTCCACGCCCTCGAACAGGCGGATTCCGGAGCCGAACAGCACGGGTGAGAGAGCGATCGTGAACTCGTCGATCAGGCCGGCGTTCACGTACTCCAGGATCGTTGCGCCGCCGCCCGCGATGCGGACGTCCCGGTCGCCGGCGGCCTCGCGGGCCTGCTCGAGCGCGGTCTCGATGCCGTCGTTGACGAAGTGGAAGGTGGTCCCACCCGGCCGCTCCCACGGGTCACGCTTCTCGTGCGTCACGACGAACACCGGTGTGTGGAACGGCGCCTCCTCCGGCCACGCCTGCTCGCCGAGGTCGAACATGCGCTTGCCCATCACGCTCGCGCCGGTGCGCTCGAACGTCTCCCGCACGATGTCGTTGTCGCGCCCTTCCTCGCCACCCTCGCCGAACTTCAGGTTCTCCCGTAAGAACCGCAGCGGCAATATCCACTGCTGCAGCTCCATCCACTGCGCCGTCCAATCCGGGTCACCCATGCGCCCCTCGGGCGCGATGAACCCGTCCAGCGACATCGACACGCTGAAGAACACCTTGCCGGCCGTCAGTCCTCAACTCCCTTCCGAACGATCTCGGTGACGTAGGCAGCCAGGTTGCTCAGGGTCTGCTGGCCACCCTCGATCGCGTGGTACTTCTCGGCCGCCTCGTCGCGCAGCTCCTTGGTGCGGAACACCGTGCGCATCTCGATCCGGGTCGCCGCCCCGTCGGGCGCGAACGTGAGGACCGACTCGAAGGCGTTCGGGTCGCCGCGGGACTCACCGTGCAGCAGCGCGATCCGCTCCGGCGGAGCGATCTCGGTCCAGGAGATCCACTCCTGGTAGTCCGTCCCGTCCGGTCCGTGCATCACGAAGACCCATTCCCCGCCGACGCGGAACTCGAACGCCCGCGTGGTGGTAGTGAAGCCCTCGGGTCCCCACCATCGCGACAGGTGCCGGACTTCGGTGAACGCCTCGAACACCAGCTCCCGTGGGGCACTGATGACGCGGGAGATCACGATCTCGCGGTCGGCCGTCGCTGACTGCGCCGGCGCTTCCCGTCCTGTCGCTGCCATCGGTCACTCCTCCGCCTTGCCTGCTTGAGGTCCTGCACGTACGCGTCCAGCCGGTCGAAGCTCTCGTTCCAGAACCGCTCGAACCCGCCGGTCCACTCGTGGACCGGTCGCAGCTCGCGGGCGTCAAGGCGGTACAGGCGCTGCTTGCCTGCCTTGCGGTCCCGCACCAGCCCGACCTCCCGGAGCACCCGCAGGTGTTTGGACGCCCCTGGCTGGGTCATCCCCAGCTCCTGGGCCAACTCGGTCACCGGCCGCTCACCCGCCCGCAGCAGCACCAGGATCTCCCGGCGCTGCGGCTCGGCGATCGCGTTGAACACGTCCGACGTCGTCGCGGCTCGTGCCATGGGCACAAACATATGCCGATAACGGCATTCGTCAAGCCGGAGAAGTCAGGCCAGTCTTCTCAGATGACGATCGTGACCCTCGTCAGCGACTGCGGAAACGCGTATCGGGGAGACGGCACGCGCGACGGCGGCGGGCGGGGAGGGCGATGGGTGAGCAGCACGCCAACGGCTGGCGGGTGAGCCGCCACCGGCGGGTGGCCGACGCCACGGTCGGCGTCATCGCCAACCCGATGCGTCGATTCGAGCGATCAGCGCCATGAGGCCGGCTCGCCACCGTCACCCCGCGGCGGCCGGCTCGCGCCCGCAGCCCGTGCAGAACCTCGCGTGCACGGGCGTGTCGCCGCCGCAGCGCGCGCAGGCGCGGTACTGCGGGACGCCGCAGAACGGGCAGTGGCGCACCGACGCGGGCGTGCGTCTGCCGCAGTCCTGGCAGAGCCCACGAGCGATCCGTCTCTCGAGGAGCTTCTCGCGGGAGAAGAGCTTTCGCTGGATGAAGACGGCGAGGAGGAGGGCCGACGCCACGGCGAGCGCCATCACGGCGTAGTGCCAGAGCGCGACGAGCTTCAGCGACACGAGGAGGTCCAGGACCCGTGCCAGCAGCCGCTTCGGGATCACCTCGTAGACCGCCTCGGTGACGAGGAAGAACACCGGGATCGACGCGACGACGAGGAGGTGCGACGCGACGAGGGTCTGGAGCCCGCGCCCCCTCCGCCGGCTCGCCGCGCTCCAGGCGAGGAACACCGCGACGAGCGGGAGCGCGAACAGGAGCTGCATCCCCAGCCGCTTCACCGGGAACCAGAAGGTCATCCGGCGCAGGTCCGAGGTGAGGGCCGCCCGGTCGTCGGCGGAGAGCGCTTCGAGCGCCTTCCAGACCGCCGTGACGGCCTCCGTCTCGCCGAGCCGCGCGTCGATCGACGCGAGCTGCGCGCGGGCCTCCTCGAGCGCGACCGTTCGGTCGGCCACCCCGGACCGTATCGCCGTCAGCTCGGGGCGCGTCCCGTCGCGCCGTGCAATCGTCTCGAGCAGGGCGGTGTCGTATGCAGCCTTCAGGCTCGAGAGCTGCTCGCCCACGTCGCGGAGCTGGGCCTGGGTCTTTCGGCGTGTCTCGAGCGCGCGGGCGAGGTCCTCGCGCGCTGCGACGGCGTCGACGAGCGCGACGAGCCGCGCGCAGGTGGGGTGCAGGTCGCCCTTTCGAGCGGGGAGCACGTCGACGACGTCCGCGCGGCGCCCGGCGACCTGCTCGCCCAGGCGGTCGAGCCGGTTTGCGGGCGTCCAGCTCGCCTCGACGACGAGCTCGCGACACAGCGGGGGGACCCGATCCCACGGCGAGGCGAGCTGGCGCGTGTGCGCGTCGAGCCCGTCGAAGATCGACACGAGGACGAAGAGGTCGAGCGCCAGGATGACGACGAACGCGGCCTTGTGGAGCGGCTGTCGCTCTCCGACGTGCGTGAGGCTCCTCCGGAGCGAGCCGAGCGCCTTCCTCAAGGTCGCGAGCATCATGTTCCTCCGGCCGCGACGCTGACACGGGAGGTGAGAGGGGGCAAGAGAACGCCCTCGCGCGCGACCGCGTGTGGGACTCCCGGCCTTGAGGACCCACCCGCCTCGAGGCGAGCATCCGCCACCGTCACCGGGAGTATCTCATGCGCCGACCCGCCCTCGCCGTGCTCGCCGCCGCCGCGCTCGCCGGCTGCGCGCAGAACACGACCCCCGTCGAGAAGAAGGGCTACACGGGGAAGCCACCCCTCGGCGCGGCCATCGCCGAGGCCGAGCTCCCGCTCGAGACCTGGGCCTGGATCCCGTTCGACGACGCCGTCTGCGCCGACGGCTCGACGACCGGCCTCGCCGTGAACCGCGGGAGCGGGTCCGACCTGCTCGTCTTCTTCGACGGCGGGGGCGCCTGCTGGGACTACACGACCTGCGCCGTCGGGACGGCGGTCGACGACCACTACGGCCCGGCGGAGTGGGACGTCGAGCTGCGCGACTACGTGCCGAGCTCGCTCACGGACCGCGCGAACCTGCCGCCCTCCCTCGCCGGCGCGACGATCGTGTTCGTGCCGTACTGCACGGGCGACGTGCACGGCGGGAGCAACGTGAAGGAGTACGGGAACGCGGTCTTCTCCGAGACCTGGAGGCACGTCGGGCACGCCAACGTGCTCGCGTACCTCGCGCGGCTCGCCCCGACCTTCCCGACCCCACGCAAGCTCGTCGTGGCCGGCTCGTCCGCGGGCGGCTTCGGTGCGCTCGTGAGCTACGAGGCGTTCCGCTGGTACTGGCCCGACGCGCAGGGCTACCTCGTGGACGACTCCGGGCCCGCGCTCGTGAACAACGACGTGCCCGCCGATCTCCGCGACGCGTTCTACAACTCCTGGCGGCTCGGCGAGGCGCTCGATCCCGTCTGCGTCGAGTGCCGCTCGAACCTGTCCGCTGCGTACGGCGAGCTCTCGGCGCTGCACCCGGGCGATCGGATCGCGTTCCTCTCGCACGTCCGCGACCCGGTCATGAGCACGTTCATGGCCTCGACCCCGAGCGCGTTCGAGGCGTCGCTCCGCGAGCTCGAGGCGCTCGTCTTCGCGCCGACCCGCAACGCGCGCGTCTTCTACGACTCGGACGGCGGGCAGCTCGACGCGCACATGCTCCTCACACCCGCGACGCCGTACGGCGGGGGCTCCTACGTCGCCACGCACGTGGAGGGCGGGGCGACGCTGCCGGACTGGCTCGAGCTCATGGTCTCGGACGACCCGCGCTGGGCGACCGTGATGCCGCCGTGACGGCCCGCGACCCGAGCGATCGCAGCAGCCCGATCCCCGCGGCGAGCGTCGCGTACACGACGAGCGCCGCGCCCGCGTAGAGCAGCGCGCGGAGCGGCGGCGCGTGGGCGAGGCCGAAGAAGCCGCCCGACACCAGGATCGCGGCGAGCGGGGCGGCGACGCGCGCGCTCCAGACGACTCCGGTCGAGAGCCGGACCTCGTCGAGCAGGAGCTGGAGCACGATCGACAGGAGGACGAGCACGCCCGCGTGCGCGTGGCCGGCGCGGTACAGCGTGACCTGCAGCGGCGTCAGCTCCGGTCCGGGGACGCCCGCGCCGCCGGCCGTGACGATGCCGAGCACGGCGAGGCCGCCGAACACGATGGTCGGGACGGTGACGAGCGTGGCGCCGATCATCAGCCGGGTCGCGTGAGACATGGAGGCACCTCCGTGCGGGCGGTCGGTGGACCGCCCGCCTTTGGCCGGCGTGTAACCCCGAGAGGTCATGGCACCGCCCGCGCCGGTACTACAGGCACAAGGGCCGAGATGACCGAGCCAGCAACCCGCATCGCCTCGGGCTTCAAGGCCGTGCTCGACGCCGCGCCGGACGCGATGGTGATCACGGACCGCGTCGGCCGCATGGTCGTCGTGAACGCCGAGGCCGAGAAGCTCTTCGGCTACCGGAGCGAGGAGCTCATCGGCGAGCCCGTCGAGATGCTCATGCCGGAGCGCTTCCGGGCGGCGCACCCGCACCACCGGAACGGCTACTTCCTCGACCCGCGCACCCGCCCGATGGGCGCGGTGGGCGGCCTCGAGCTCTACGGGCTGCGAAGGGACGGCACCGAGTTCCCCGCGGAGATCAGCCTCTCGCCCCTCGAGACCGAGGACGGGATGTACGCGATCACCGCGCTCCGGGACGTCACCGCCCGCAGGAAGGTGGAGTCGTACGTGAAGGGCGTCCTCGAGGCCGCGCCGGACGCCATGGTGGTCACGGACCAGCGCGGCAAGGTGATCCTCGTGAACGCGCAGGCCGAGGAGCTCTTCGGCTACTCGCGGGAGGAGCTGCTCGGGCAGCGCGTGGAGGCGCTCATCCCGGCGCGCTTCCGCGCGGCGCACCCGGCGCACCGCACCGAGTACTTCGCCTCGCCGCGGACCCGGCCGATGGGCGCGGGGCGCCTCGAGCTCTTCGGCCTCCGGAAGGACGGGACGGAGTTCCCGGCCGAGATCAGCCTCTCGCCGCTCGAGACCGAGGACGGCTCGCTCGCCATCACCGCCATCCGCGACGTGGCCGAGCGCAAGCGCGCGGAGGAGGAGCGGGCGCGCCTGCACGCACGGCTCGAGGCCACGCTCGGCGAGCTGGGCGCCGCCTATGAGAAGTCGAAGGAGCTCGAGCGCCAGAAGACCCGGTTCTTCGCGAACGTGAGCCACGAGCTCAGGACCCCGCTCGCGCTGATCCTCGGCCCCGCCGACGAGCTCCTCGGCGCCGAGCTCCCACAGGGGACCCGGCGCGACCTCGAGGTCATCGCCCGGAACGCGCGCACGCTCGCGAAGCACGTGAACGATCTGCTCGACGTCTCGAGGCTCGAGGCCGGGGAGATGGCGCTCGAGCTCGCGGACGCGGACGTCGCGGGGCTCGTCCGGCTCGTCGCCGCGCACTTCGAGGCCTTCGCCGCGGAGCGCGGCACCGCGTTCGCGGTGGAGGGCCCCGACACGCTCCCGGTACGCGTCGATCCCGGCAAGCTCCAGCGTGTCGTGTTCAACCTCCTCTCCAACGCCTTCAAGTTCACGCCGGCGGGGGGACGGATCCGCTGCACCTTGCGCGCCGGCCCTCCGGCAGGCGCCGAGCTCACGCCGGGCTTCGCGATCGAGGTCGCAGACAGCGGTCCCGGCGTTCCGGAGGCGCAGCGGGAGGCGGTGTTCGTCCGCTTCGCGCGCGGGGAGGACGACGCGGCGCGCCGGGTCGGCGGCACCGGCCTCGGCCTCGCGATCGCGAAGGAGTTCGTGGAGCTGCACGGCGGGCGGATCGAGGTGGGCGACGCGCCCGAGGGAGGCGCGCTCTTCACGGTCCACCTGCCGCCGCGGGCGCGCGAGCAGCAGCTCCCCTCCGAGGTGGCGGGCGAGCAGGGCGACTACGGGGCGGGGGTCGTCGAGGAGCTCCGCGCGGCCTCGGAGACTCCGGACGAGGTCTCGCGCGGAGGGCAGGATCGCCCGCGCGTGCTCGTCGTGGAGGACAACGCCGAGATGCGCCGCTTCATCGCCGAGGTCCTCTCCAGCGAGTTCGAGGTCTCCACCGCGCCCGACGGGGAGGCCGGCCTGGCCGAGGCGCTGGCGCGGCCGCCGGACGCCGTCGTCACGGACATGATGATGCCGCGCATGAGCGGCGACGCGCTCGTTCGTGCCATCCGCGGGCACCGCGAGCTCGACACGGTCCCGGTGCTGGTGCTCACCGCGCGGGCGGACGACGCCCTCCGCGCCCAGCTCCTCCGCGACGGCGCGCAGGACTACCTCATGAAGCCGTTCGCCGCCGAGGAGGCGCGGGCTCGCGTCGCGAACCTGGTCTCCATGAAGCGCGCACGAGAGGTCCTGCAGCGCGAGCTCGCCACCCAGACGCACGACGTCGTCGCGCTCGCCGGGGAGCTCGCGGCGCGCAAGCGCGAGCTCGAGGCCGCGCTCGAGGTGGCGCGGCGGGCGCAGGAGGACGCGGAGCGAGCGAGCGCGGTGAGGACCCACTTCCTCCGCCTCGTGTCGCACGAGCTGCGGACGCCGCTCACCACCCTGCACCTCCAGCTCCAGCGGCTCACCCGGGACGCAGAGCACCCGCTCCCGGAGCACCAGCGCGTGATCCTGCGCCGCGGTACCCTCGCCGCGACGCGGCTCACCGGGCTCGTCGAGGCGCTCCTGCACCAGGCCCAGCTCGCGAGCGGGCGGCTCGCGGCGGAGGTCGAGGACGTCGACCTCGGGGCGCTGGTCGCGAAGGTCGTCGAGGAGAGCCGGCCGCAGGCGGAGGACAAGGGGCTCGGGCTCTCCCTCCGCGCGCCCGACCACGTGCCGTGGATCGAGACGGAGCCCCGGTTCCTGCGCCTCATCCTCGCGAACCTCGTGGGGAACGCCATCAAGTTCACCGCCGCGGGCGCGGTGGAGGTCGGGATCGAGAGCCGCGGCGACGAGCTCCGCGTGCAGGTGACGGACTCCGGGCCGGGCATCGCGCCGGAGGATCGGGCGCGGCTCTTCGAGCCGTTCGAGCGCAGCGCCCGCGCCGCCGAGCAGTACGTCCCTGGCCTCGGCCTCGGCCTCGCGGTGGTGAGGGATCTCGCCGCCGTGATCGGCGCGCGCGTGGAGCTGTCGTCCTCCTCGGGGATGGGGAGCACGTTCACGGTGGCGCTCCCGAGCCGCCAGGCCGCTGCCGCGCGAGGGGTGGCCTCGCGAAGTGGCGCGCGCCGGGGCGGGAACGGGAGCGGCTCCGCCTCCCCGAGCAACGACCCGGCGAGCTAGGCCGAGCAGCAGCGAGGGAACGAAGAGACCATGAAGCCGACGAGTCGTCCGAACGGCGAGGCCGCGTCAGCGAACATCACCAAGCGGATTCAGGAGCTGGGGGATTGGAGAGGAGAGACCCTCGCTCGTGTCCGTCAGATCATCCACGATGCGGACCCCGACATCCAGGAAGAGTGGAAATGGATGGGAACCCCGGTCTGGTCGCATGACGGCGGCGTCTGCACCGGGGAGTCGTACAAGCAGGTCGTGAAGCTCACCTTCTTTCGCGGAGCCTCCATCAAGGACCCGAAGAAGCTCTTCAACTCCAGCCTGGAAGGGAACACGCGGCGTGCGATCGACCTCCGCGAAGGGGAGGAGCTCGACGAAGCTGCCTTCAAGCAGCTCATCCGCGCCGCGGTGGCGGCCAACTCTGGAGCGCGCTCGACGGCAGCCAAGAAGAAGTGAGCCGGCTCGCGCGGGAGCGCTTGAAGCCAACGTGCCCCGCTCGGCGGGCGAGGCTCACGCGACATGCAGCAGTTCGCGCTGGAGTGGATGTTGCGGGGCGGGTCACGAGAAGCCGAGCTAGCCGCCCGGCATCCAGGGACGCGCTCCGTCCTAGGGCGGTCGTTCTTCTTCGGTATCGCTCCGAATGCCAACGCCGCCCTGCGGGTCGTCGCATGGCGGCAGCGACCGCCGCCTCGCCGAGGTCGGCGAGCGCGCCGCCCGCCGTCGCCCCTCGGGCGTGGCGGACGAGCCTCGCGCCGCATCTCGGCTCCCGCTCTCTCGTGAAGCGGCAGCTCGACCTGCGTCGCGGTCACGCGGGGTGACTCGGTCGACGTCCTTGCGCATCACGCGCGTGCTGGTCACGTCAAGGGCGGAGCCGCCTCAGCGACGAAAGCATGGCCTCGCTCGCAAAGATCTCGCGCCCGCGGCTGCCTGCCATCGTCCCACGCGTGCGGCTCTTCGCGCGGCTCGACGCCGCGCCGGCGGCGATCTGGATCGCCGGTCCTCCGGGCGCCGGCAAGACGACGCTCGCGGCGAGCTACGTGGCGGCGCGCATGCGGCGCTGCCTCTGGTTCCAGCTCGACTCCGGCGACGCAGATCCCGCGACCTTCTTCTACTACCTCGCCCAGGCGTCGCGGCGCGCCGCACCGGGGTTCCGGCGCCCGCTTCCTCTCTTCACCGCGCAGTATCACGGCGGGCTCCAGACGTTCGCGCGCCGCTTCTTCCGCGAGCTGTGGGGCCGGCTCGACGTGCCGTTCGCCGTCGTGCTCGACGGCCTTCACGAGGTACCGCCCGGTTGTGAGCTCCCCGACCTGCTGTGCGAGGCGCTCGTCGAGCTGCCCGAGGGCGCGCGAACGCTCCTCCTCGCGCGCGAGGCGCCCCCGCCCGCGCTCGCGAGGCTGCGCGCGAACGGCGCGCTGGAGGTGATCGACGCGGAGGACCTCCAGCTCGCCTCCGATGAGGTCGCGGCGCTCGCGCGCCTCCGCGGCGCCGCAGAGGAGGACGGACGGATAGAGGGGATCCGCGCTCGTACCAAGGGCTGGGCGGCGGGGGTCGTGCTGATGCTCGCCGGCCGGTCACGCGGTAACGGACGGGGGACGGCAGAGACACCCTCGGCGGTGTTCGACTACTTCGCGGGCGAGGTCTTCGACCGCGCCGACGCGGTCACGCGCCAGGTGCTGCTCGAGGCCGCGCTCCTCCCGAACATCCCGGCGTCGAGCGCCGAATCCCTGACCGGCGTCGCCGCCGCGACCGATATCCTGGCGGACCTCGCGCGGCGCGGGTACTTCACCTCCCGTTCCGACGACGCGGAGCCGACGTACGCCTTCCACCCGCTCTTCCGGGAGTTCCTCCTCGCCCGCGGCGCGAGCGCGCTCACGCCCGAGCGGCGACGTCGCGTGCGCGTGCGCGCGGCGGCCCTCCTGGACGCACGCGGGCTCGTCGACGACGCGGTGGGCCTGCTCTCCGCGAGCGAGGACGCGCTCGAGCTGGCGGACCTCGTCGTGCGCCACGCGCCCGAGCTGTTCCGGACGGGGCGGGGCAGGACGCTCGCGAGCTGGATCGGCCGCATCCCCGAGCCCGTCCGCGAGCGGCGGCCGTGGCTCCTGTTCTGGCAGGGCTTGAGCGCGATGGAGGGTGACGTGTCGGCGGCCCGCGCCCACCTCGAGCGTGCGTACGCGGCGTTCGTCGAGGCGGCTGACGCCACAGGACAGTACCGTGCCTGGGCGGCGGTCCTCGAGGCGTACTTCTTCGAGTGGCACGACTTCGCTCCGCTCGACCGCTGGATCGCGGAGTTCGACGAGCTGCGGCGGCGCCACCCTGAGTTCCCGGACGACGCGACGGCCGAGCTCGTGTCGATCGCGTTCGCCGAGGCCCTCATGTACCGGCAGCCGGCCAGCCCGGCCCGGGCCCGATCGATGGATCACGTCCGCGAGGTGGCGCTCGAGAGCTCGGACCCGGCGGTGCGCGCCCGGGCGGCGCGCGTGCTCGTCCTGCAAGACCAGTGGTGGGGAGAGCAGGGACGCGACGCGGTGATCGCCGTGGTCCGCGCCGACCTCCTGAACCCGGGAGTGGAGCCCTTCACGCGCATCATCGGGCTCGCGCTCGTGGGACTCAACGCGTGGCTCGCGGCGCGACCGACGGACGCGCTCGCCGCGCTGGACGGGGCGCTCGGGCTCTCGCGCGAGACCGGGGTGCACGTGTGGGACTTCATGATCCACGCGGTCGCCGCCTCCGCAGCGTGCGCCGCCGGCGACCTCGCGCTCGCGGAACGGCACGCGGCGGCGATGCGCGCCTCGTCCGTCCCTGGCCGGCGGATGAGCGCCTGCATCTTCCGGCACGTCGCCGCGGCCATAGCGCTCCGGAGGTCCGACGGTCGCGGTGCGCGCGAGCACGGCGAGGTGGCGATCATGCTCGCGGAGCGCGCCGGGGTGCCGTTGTACCAGTGCTCCGGCCGGATCATCGCCGGTGTCGGCTGGATGCTGGACGGAGCGCTCGAGCGGGCGCGCGCCCGCCTCGGGGAGGCGGAGCGGCTCGCCCGGGAGCTCGAGAGCCCCTTCCTCGAGCTCTGCTGCCTCGTCCCCCGCGCCGTGTGGGCGCTGCGCGAAGGGGACGCGCACGGGCCCGAGCTCGTGACGCGTGCCCTCGCGTGCGCGCGCGCACACGGCACGGTGACCGAGCCGTGGGTCTCGCCGGAGATCCTGGCCGAGCTCTGCGCCGCCGCGATCGAGCGGGGCCTGGACCCCGACGAGGCGCGCGTGCTCGTCCGCAGCGGAGCGCTGCCAGCGCCGCAGGGGGTGGAGCTGCTCGAGGGGTGGCCGTGGCCGGTCCGCGTCCGCACCCTCGGCGCGTTCGAGGTCGCGCTGCACGGTGAGCCGGTCCGGTTCCGGAGCAAGGTCCAGCGCAGGCCGCTGGACCTCCTCAAGGCGCTCGTGGCGCTCGGGGGCCACCAGGTGTCGGAGGGGCGGCTCGCGGAGGCGCTCTGGCCAGACGCCGACGGCGACTCGGGCGTCCACGCGCTGCAGACCACTCTCTACCGGCTGCGGCGGCTCGTGGGCGCAGACGTCGTCACCGCGCAAGAGCGGGCGCTCACGCTGGATCCGAAGCGCTGCTTCGTGGATGCGCTCGTCGTCGTGCGCCTCGTCGAACGCGCGAGCGGTCGGCTCGAGCGCGGCGCGCTGGACGAAGCGCTCGCGCTCACCGAGCGCGCGGTCGCGCTGTACCGGGGCTCCTTCCTGCCCGGCGACGATGTCCTGCCGTGCGTGATCACCGCGCGCGGTCAGCTCCGGCGCCGGCTCGAGCGTCATCTCGGTGCGCTCCGTGCCCGCGTGGCCGGCGACTCCCGCGCGGAATCGCTGACGCGCGGGGTGTCGGCGTGCGATCCCGGCTTCGGCGGTGCCCGCCCGGCTTGAGCGGACCTGTGAGCGCGTGCTCGCGATCGGGTGCAGCCCGCCGGCGCGGCCAGCCTGGGTTCAGGAGCCGTCAGTCCGCGTCGAGCGCGCCGAAGCTCCTCGCGGGAGGGATCCCGCACGTCGCGAGCGCGGGCGCCAATACGAGCGCCCGCGCTGCGGATGGTGGAGGTCCAGGTGCTGGCGACGCCGGGAGCGCTCCCTAGAACGGAGCGTGCGACGCGTCCCCGTACGCCGCGTCGTCATGCGCGCCAGCGTACGGCGGGAGATCGTCATCCTGCGCGCGGGCGGCGTGCGCCATGGCCTCGTCGAAGGCTGCTCGCACCGGCGCGCCCTCTCGAACGTCCAGCGAGGAACCCGGGACGCCGTTGATCGCGGTCACGTGATCGGACGAGGTTTCGAACGGCGTGCTCTGCGAATTCGCGGACGGGCTGATGACGAACTTGGCGAGGCGCACCGTGGGCTTCGCGTGTTCGCGCGACGAGAGCGCCTGCCGCTGCTCGGGCCTCGCCTCCTCGCCGGCGCCGTAAGAGGTGTCGTCATACCGGGTCGCGAGCGAGAGCGCCCCGTCGCCGCGCGGAAGCTCCAGCGTGTACGTGGCGTGCGTCACGCCG
Source organism: Anaeromyxobacter terrae (assembly GCF_022690685.1). Lineage (GTDB taxonomy): Bacteria > Myxococcota > Myxococcia > Myxococcales > Anaeromyxobacteraceae > Anaeromyxobacter > Anaeromyxobacter terrae. The sequence goes on from NZ_JALCYY010000038.1 coordinate 44,215, forward strand.
CCGTACGACGCGTCATCGTGCGAGCCGGCGTAGGGCGGGAGGTCATCCTCGGCCAGCGCAGGCGCCACACCGAGCGCCGCGAGGGACAGGGCAGCGATCGCGAGATCGCGGCCGAGGATGCGGCGGAGGGTCGGCCGCTGCACGGCATCGATTTTCCGCGCGGGCTCGCCAGGCGCGATCACAGGTCTCGTGAACGCGCGCCCAGGCGAGGAGAGCCCGTTGCTGACGTCTGCGTATGTCATCGGTTCCTCCCGGCGGCGGTAATCTGCATCCGTCGCCTGGTGAGACCATGTCGCGGCACGCAACACGGATGACACACAGTTCCGAAGCATGAACCGCCCTCCCGGTGAGAGGATGTCGCGCAGCGCACCCCGCGACGCCTGACACGTCCGTACTACAGGAGAACGCGCAGGTCGGCGTTCGGTCGTCGGAGCTCACTCACTCGGACGGTGAGGTGATCGGCGATCACCTCGGCGCTTGCGAGCGGGATTCGACCGCCCGAGGCGCTCGCATGTGAGGTGGCCGATCGACGTCGCCGAGCGCCGCGCGAGCCCGCGAGACGACCCAGCGCTACGTGAAGCTGCGCCGCGCGACGCGACCCGCTCTGGAGCGGGGGACGTTGTAGAGAGACGGGAGGGGGGCGCCGAAGAGGCCAGCGACGGCGCCGCGTTACGCAGTGACCCCACGGGGATTCGAACCCCGGTTGCGGCCTTGAAAGGGCCGAGTCCTGGGCCTCTAGACGATGGGGTCGGGCGGTCTAGTACCCGACAAGGCGCCGTCTGTCAAAGGGTCGGCGGTCGCCGCGGCGACGTGTCAGACGCGCCGGACGGCGGCGGGATGGGCCGGGGCGGCGCGCGGGCGGTAGACGGTGCCGCGGACGTGGTCCCAGAGCGGGAACGTCACGTTGAAGTTCCAGCGCTGCATGAGGTTCGTCGCGTGGTGCAGCTGGTGGTGGCGGCGCAGGTACCCGATCGCGCGGGTACGGCCGATGGGGCTGTCCTCGGGCAGGTGATAGGCGAGGTGAAGCCACTCGTACGAGAGCACGTACAGCACGACCGTCGCGACCCACAGCGCGGCGAGGTTCGGCTGGCCGAGCCGGAGGAACAGGAGCGCGAACGGGGAGGTGAGGACCACGATGGCGAAGACCGCGTACGCGGGGAGGAGCACGAGCTTCAGCTCCCGCGCGCTGCGGAGCGCCATGTCCTGCCCGACGAAGACCGCGTGGTGCTGCGGCGTGTGGCGCGTGTAGAAGACCTCGAGCCAGCGCACGCGCCGGTGCAGGAGCCCGCGGTGCACGTGCCACTCGACGGCGTTGCCGAAGGCGAAGAAGACCGGGACGAGCAGGAGCTGCCAGGCGGTCAGCCCCTCGACGCGCGACAGCGCGAGGCCGGCGAGCGCGAGGCCTCCGAGGGTCGGTAGCGCGAGGTGCAGCGTGGGTGAGTACGTCTTCGGGATGCGCCCGGTGAGCTCGGCGCGGAGCTCCTCGCGCGACGCGTGCGTCATGTGCCGCCTTGCCTCCGGTCGGACGCAGGAGAGCCCTGCTTCCTGGAAGGTAGGAGGCGGCCGTCCGCGTCGCAACGGGACGCGCCGCGGGAGATGCCATCCCGCAGCGCGTCAGCGGGGGCCGCCCTCGGAGGGCGGGCGCGGCGGGGGCGTCAGCGGGCGCTCTCCTCGAACAGCCAGGTCGAGAGGTAGCGCTCGCCGGTGTCCGGCAGCACCACGACGATGAGCTTGCCCGCGTTCTCCGGCCGGCGCGCCACCTCCCGCGCCGCCCACGCGGCGCCGCCGCAGGAGATGCCGGAGAGGATGCCTTCCTCGCGGCAGAGGCGCCGCGCCATCTCGCCGGCCGGATCGTTCCCGACCGTGATCACCTCGTCGATGAGGTTCGCGTTGAGCACCTTCGGCACGAACCCGGGGCCCCAGCCCTGGATCTTGTGCGCACCGGCCTTGCCGCCGGAGAGGACCGGAGAGTCGGCGGGCTCGGCGGCGACGATGCGAATCCCAGGCTTGCGCGCCTTCAGGACCTCGGCGCAGCCGGTGACCGTGCCGCCCGTGCCCGTCCCCGCGACGAGGATGTCGATGCGGCCGTCGGTGTCGCGCCAGATCTCCTCGGCGGTGGTGCGCCGGTGGATCTCCGGGTTCGCCGGGTTCTCGAACTGCTGCAGCACGAGGTAGCGGCGGTCCTCGGCGGCGAGCTCCTCCGCCTTCTTGATGGCGCCCTTCATGCCCTCGGGCCCGGGCGTGAGCACGAGCTTCGCGCCGAGCGCGAGCAGGAGCTTGCGCCGCTCGATGCTCATCGTCTCGGGCATCGTGAGCACGATGGGGAGGCCCTTCGCCGCGGCGGCGAAGGCGAGGCCGATGCCGGTGTTGCCGCTCGTCGGCTCGAGGAGGATCGTGTCGGGCTTGATCCGCCCGTCGCGCTCGGCCGCCTCGATCATCGCGACGCCGATCCGGTCCTTCACGGACGAGCAGGGGTTGAAGCTCTCGAGCTTGGCGGCGACGGTGGCGCGCGCGCCGTCCATGACGCGGTTGAGCCGCACGAGCGGCGTGTTGCCGATGAGCTTCGTCACGTCGTCCGCGATGCGCATCCGTGTTCCTCCGCGAGCGGCCCCGGAAGCGGGTGTCCGCTATAACGGACGCCATCTTTAAAAGCGGACGCCGTTCCTGTCAAGCAGAGGCTGGCGTCGGCGCCAGGAGCGGGACTCGCACTCAGGGAGACATCGCGACGACGCCGCTGTCCGCCGGCCGCGGCGCGCACCGGAGCCCGCCGCGCGTCCCCGAACGTTCGGGCCGGCTCCTCCCTCCCGCGGGCTGCCGAGGCGCCGCGCTTGCATCGTGGCGGCCCCATGCGACGCCCCCTGGCCCCGCTCGCCGCGGCGCTCCTCACGAGCTGCCAACCTCTCCTCGACGTGCCGGCGCGCGCGCCGGGCGGAGCCGCGCTGCGGATCGCCACCTGGAACGTCCACGATCTCTTCGACGCCGAGGACCGGCTCCTCCCGCCCGGCGCAGAGGACGAGGTCCCGTCGCCCGCCGCGGTCGAGGCGAAGCTCGGCGCGCTCGCGGCGGTCCTCGTCCGCATCGACGCCGACGTGGTGCTCCTCCAGGAGGTCGAGAACCTCCCGCTCCTCGAGGCGCTCGCGGCGCGCGCCGGCTACGCCGACGCCCGGCTCGTCGAGGGCAACGATCCGCGCGGCATCGACGTCGCGGTGCTCTCGCGCCCGGCGATCGCGCGCTACGTGAGCCACGCGGGTGAGCGCGACGCGGCGGGTCGGCTGCTCTGGCCGCGCGACTGCGTGGAGGTCCACCTCGCCGCGGGCGGCCGGCGCCTGGCGATGGTGGTGAGTCATCTCAGCTCGCGTCTCTCCGACGACGGCACGCGGCGCGCGGCGCAGGCGACCCGCATGCGCGAGATCGCCGACGCGCTCGCCGTCGCGGATCCGGACGCCGTCGTGCTGGCCGGCGGGGATCTCAACGATCCGCCCTCCGCGCCGGCCCTCGCGCCGCTCTCCGCCGACGGGGCGTACGTCGATCCGCTCCCGCCCGGGGTGACGACCTGGTCCACGGGCGCTGGCGCGGAGCGGCTCGACGCGCTGCTCGTCGCGCGGGCGGACGCGGGCGCGGTCGTGCGCGCGGAGGTGGAGCACGGGAGCTACATCGAGCGCGCGTCCGACCACCAGCCGATCGTGCTGGACCTCCGCCTGCCGTGAGGATCGCGCCGGCGGCGCGGACGACCCACCTTGAGGAGGAGGGGGATGCTCCATGCCGGACGATCGCAAGCCGAAGGACGAGCAGGGGACCGAGCCCGGGCTCGCGGGCGGGCCAGGGCCGAAGCCGCCCGGGTTCGAGGATGGCACGCCGCGCATCCTCGGGGACGGCTCGCCGGGCTACCCGCCAGAGGGGGCGCTCGAGCCCCGGGACGAGGAGGTCGAGAACCGGAAGGGCGAGCCCGTGGAGCACGGCCACCACCCCGCCCGGCGCCCGCCGAAGCGCGGGGGCGAAGGGTGAGGCGCAGGTTCGAGGGAAGGGTGGTCGTCGTCACCGGGGCGGCCGCGGGGCTCGGCCGCGCCATCGCGCGGGCGTTCGGGGCGCAGGGGGCGCGGGTGGGGCTCCTCGCGCGCGGGGGCGAGGCGCTCGAGAACGCCGCGGCGGAGATCCGCGCCGCCGGGGGCGAGGCGCTGGTCCTCGAGGCCGACGTCGCGGACGACCGCGCCGTCGCCGCGGCGGCCGACGCGGCGGTGCGCGCCTGGGGCGCCCTCGATCTCTGGGTCAACGACGCGATGGTGAGCGTCTTCTCGCCGGTGATGGAGATGACCGCCGACGAGTACCGCCGCGTCACAGAGGTCACCTACCTCGGCGTCGTCCACGGCACGCGCGCCGCGCTCCGCCACATGCTCCCGCGCGATCGCGGGCACGTGATCCAGATCGGCTCGGCGCTCGCGTATCGCTCCATCCCGCTCCAGAGCGCCTACTGCGCCGCCAAGGCCGCGGCGCGCGGCTTCACCGACGCGCTCCGCTGCGAGCTCCACCACGACCGCTCGAGGGTGAAGCTCTCGATGATCCACCTCCCCGCGGTGAACACGACGCAGTTCGACCTCGTCCGCACGAGGCTGCCGGGGCACCCGAAGCCGGTGCCGCCCATCTACCAGCCGGAGCTCATCGCCGATGCGGTGCTCCGCGTGGCGCGCCGGCCGGTGCGGGAGCTCTGGCTCGGCTGGCCCACGGCGCGGGCGATCCTCGGCCAGTTCGTCATCCCCGGCCTCCTCGATCGCTACCTCGGGAGGATCGGCTACCGCGCGCAGCAGACCGACTTCCCGCCGGAGGCGGGCCGGCCCGACGACGTCGACGCGCCCGTCCCGGGCGACCCCGGCGCGCGCGGCGAGTTCGACCGCGAGGCGCACGCGAGGAGCCTCTCGATGTGGCTGCAGCTCCGGCGCGGGGCGATCCTCGCGACCGTCGCCGCGGTGGCCGTCGCCGGGTGGGGCGTGCGCCGGCTCGGGGCGGGCTGACGACCGCGCTGGGGGAGTTGGAGTGAGGCGCCTGGGAATCGAACCCAGAACCACCGGCTTAAAAGGCCGATGCTCTGCCAGTTGAGCTAGCGCCTCGTGCGACTCGGCCGCGCAGGTCGCGCGGGCGCGGGCAAGGTTACCGATTTTCCCCGCGGGCGCCACCGCAGTTGCGCGGAGGGCGAAACTCTCGCCCCGCGAGAGGCGGTCACGGCTTGCGCTTCGCGCGCACTGCCGCCACCGCGCGGGCGCGAGCCAGCTTGGGAACGGCAGGAGCGGGGACGCGCGTCACCGTCGCGGCGCGCGGGGCGCAGGCGCGCTCGTCCGCCTCGACGCGCGCGAACCACTGCGCCGCGCTCGCCTTCACGCGAGCCCAGCGGATGTCCTCCGGGCTCGCCATCGGGATCTCGGCCGGCGCGGAGGCCCGGGCAGGGGCCTCGACCACGCGCGCCCCGGCGCGGCGCCTGAACACCTCGCCGTAGAGCGAGGAGTGCGTCCGCGCGCAGAACGGGCACTGGTAGTAGCGGATCGCGCTGCCCGGCGCGGACCAGCTCGTCATCAGGACCTTGCAGTGCGTGCACTCGACCGCGGCATCCATCGATTTCCCGGGATATCGCCGGGGGATCCCAGGGTCAAGAAATCGGGCCGGATCCGTCGGGGGCCCGGGCGGCGCGTGAGGGACTCGTGCGCTCCACCGCGCGGGTCGCTCCCCGGTTAGAACTGGGGCATGCGCACGCTCGTGAACCTCGACGGCTCCCTCGTCGCGCCGGCGGAGGCGAGGGTCTCGGTGTTCGACCGAGGCTTCCTCTACGGCGACAGCGTGTACGAGGTGATCCGGACCTACGGCGGCCGGCCCTTCGAGCTCGAGGCTCACCTCGCCCGGCTCGCGCACTCCGCGGCCCGCATCGGGCTCGTGCCGCGCTGGGACGCGCACCGGACGACCGCGGAGATCGATCGCACCCTCGCCGCCGCGCGCGGCGCCGAGGCGGTGGACCCGGCGGCGGCGCCCTGGAACCTGGGCGAGCGGTACGTCCGCGTGGTGATGACGCGCGGGGCGGGAGAGATCGGGCTCGATCCCGCGCTCGCGGTCGATCCGCTCGCCATCGTGATCGTGCAGCCGCTGGTCGGACCGCCGGCGCGCGCCTACGCGGACGGGATCCCCGCGGCGATCGTGGGCGTGCGGCGCGCCTCCCCGCAGGCGGTGGACCCCTCCGCGAAGACCGGGGCGCACCTCACGCACGTGCTCGCGGTCCGGGAGGCTCGCGCGGCGGGGGCGCAGGAGGCGCTGCTCCTCGACGACGCGGGGTTCGTCACGGAAGGCTCGTCGTCCAACGTCTTCGCGGTCGCGGGCGGCCGGCTGCTCACGCCGCCGATCGCGGCCGGGATCCTCGAGGGCGTGACGCGGGCGGTGGTGCTCCGGCTCGCGGGAGCCGAGGGCGTCCCGGTCGAGGAGGTGCCGCTCCGGCCGGAAGATCTGGAGAGGGCGGACGAGCTCTTCATCACCTCCACCGTGCGGGAGATCCTCCCCGTCACGCGGCTCGGGGACAGCGCCGTCGGCGGCGGCCGGCCGGGGCCGGTCACCTATCGGCTGCACCAGGCCTTCCGCCGCCTCGCGGGCGGACCTGTAGGACTGAGGGTGCGCAGGTAGGCGGAGGAATCGCCTCCCCCGATCGCAGGAGGCGAGCGTACACTCGCCGGCGCATGCCACGGATCGCAGTCTGCGCCGTCCTCCTCGCGCTCACCGCGTTCGCCCGCGCCGACACCCACGATGACGCCGCCCGCGCGCTCCGCGAGGACGGCTCGGTGAAGGTCCGCGCGCAGGCGGCGATCGTGCTCGGCCAGCGCGGCGACGCCGAGGCCGTCCCCCTGCTCGCCGAGGCGCTCGCGTCCGACGCCGCGCCCGCGGTCCGCATCGCGGCGGCCGGCGCGCTGGGGCGCCTCGGGGGCCGCGGCGCGCGGGAAAAGCTCGAGGCGGCGCGCCGGTCGGATGCGGATCGGGCCGTGCGGGCCGCCGCGGCCCGCGCGCTCGACGTGCTCGGCCTCGCGTTCTCCATCGACGAGCCCGGGGGGAGCGCCGGCGGCGCCGCCGCGCGCAGCGCGCTGCGGGAGGCGATCGCGCGTCACATCACGGCGCACGGCTGGGAGGTCCTCGAGCGCGGCGGGGTGGTGCTGAAGCCGACGGTGCTGCGCGTCGACGTGGACGCGGGCGCCGGCCGTACGGTCGTCGCCGTCAGGGCGGCGCTCGTGGCGGTGGACGGCGACGGGCGAATGGCGGCGATGCTCGAGAGCGGCGCGCGCCTGTCCGCGGCGGGCGCGATCCCCGAGGCGAAGGTCGCCGCGTACGCGGCGCGTGCCCTCGACGCCGCCGCCCGGGCGCTGTGCGAGGATCTCGCGGCGCGCCTCGGGGGGAGGTAAACGGAGGGGATGGATTCCGCGACCGGCCGGCCCAATCCCACTCCGCCGCCCTCGCCCGGCGCCCCGCAGACGGCCGGCGCGCCCGATCCGGTGGTGCCGCCCGCAGAGCCCCCGCGCCGGAGGCTCCGCAACTACCTCCTCGACGGCGCGCTGCAGCTCCGGCTCGCGAGCTACCTGCTCGCCGTCGCGGTCGCGCTCTCGAGCGGCCTCGGCTGGCTCCTCTGGACTGCGTACCGCGAGACGAGCCGGGTCGTCGCCCTCGGCGATCCGCTCGCCGGCGAGTCGCTCGCGCAGGCGCTCGCGGCGGAGGACCGTGGGCGCATCGGCCTCGTCGCCGTCGTGCTCGCCGCCGCGCTGCCGTGCCTGCTCGTCGCGGCGGTGGTGGTGACGCACCGGATCGCAGGGCCCGCGCTCGTCCTGAGCCGCGCCTGCCGCGACGTCGCCGCGGGGCGGCTCGCGCCGATCCGGCCTCTGCGCGCCCGCGACCTGCTGGTCGATCTCGCAGACGACGTCGGCGCGATGATCGACTCCCTCCGCGACCGCGAGGCGCGCGAGCGCGACGAGCTCGCCCGGGCCGCTGCCTGCCTCCGCGATCCCGCCGCTGCGCCGGAGGCACGGGCCGCCGCCGCCGCTGCGCTGGACGCGCTCGCGGCCGAGAAGGACGCTCGGCTCGAGTCGTGAGGCGCCGCGGAGCCCTGGGCATCGCCGTCGCCGCGCTGCTCGCGTGCGCGATCGGGCGGAACGAGGTGTCGGCGCCGCGTGCGCCGGCGGAGGCGGGTGCGACCGGGACCTCGACATCGACCCCGACCCCGACCCCGACCCCGACCTCGACTCCGACCTCGACTCCGACCTCGACTCCGACCTCGACCCCGACCCCGACCTCGACTCCGACCTCGACCTCGACCCCGACCCCGACCCCGACCCCGACCCCGACCTCGACCCCGACCTCGACCTCGACCTCGACC
>NZ_JALCYY010000039.1 GCF_022690685.1 Anaeromyxobacter terrae
GGCGCCACCGCGACAGCGGCGAAGCCGCGCGCGGTGGCGCATGGGACCCGGCGAGCCAGGGTGGGGCCCCGACGAGCTCTGCTCGGCGGGGCGGGGGCGCAGCCCCCGGTAAGATCAGAGGCGGCGGGTGCCCGGGGCGCGGGCGGACGCCAGCTCGGCTCCCCTCGTCGGCCTCGCGGAGCGGCATTGGAGCTCGGAGCGAGCGGCTCGCTCGGCGAAGGTCGCGTGCTGCATGCGGACCGTCGCCCCCAGGAGCAGCACGCACGCGAGGAGCATCACCGCCTTCATCGTGGTCTTCATGGTCCCGTGAGCCGACCGCGGGGATGTCCGTCGGTGGCGCCTCCGGGAGGTCTGACCTCGGGCGGCGAACGATCTGACTCACGCGGCGATCGACTCGACAGGGAGGAGCGCGAGGGCCGAGGAGACCGTGCGGAGCAGATCGGTCGCGCAGTAGGGCTTCGGGAGGAAGAAGTCCGCGACGATCGCGCCCGGATCCGCGGACGACGCGACGATCACCGGCACGCGCGCGAGCACCGGATCGCGCAGCAGCTCGCGGCGGAGCTCCCAGCCCGTCATCACCGGCATCTCGAGGTCGGTCAGGACGAGATCGGGTGTGCGAGCACCGGAGCGGAGGCGCGCGAGCGCCTCGTGCCCGTCACGCGCCTCCAGCACCTCGAACCCGACGCCCTCCAGGAAGTGCACGACGAGCTCCCGCCAGTCCTCGTCGTCGTCGACCACCATCACGACACCGCGCGTCTCATGGAACATGGCCCCCTCCGCCGGGTCGACTGCGCGGATCGCCGTCCCTGACACCCGCGCCACGAGGGCCTGGCGCACGGCTGCGTCGCGCGGCCGCTCGAGGGCCCGCGCCCCTGGCGGCCGGTCGTCGCGAGCACCCGGGTCGGGGATGTCAGCCTGTGGCGCCTCGCGCGTCTGCAAGACGGAGAGAGACGCAGGAGACGAGACATGATCCCGCCCACATGGATGATCGAGGAGCTGGAGAGGCGCCGCAGGGAGCGCGAGGAGCAGGAGCGGCCGCAGCTCTGGATCGAGGTGCCGTCCGAGCCCGTGAGCCGCGAGCGCCCGGAGCCCGAGCGCCCCCGCGGGCCGATCGTGATCGACCTCTGGTAGCCCGCCATGCTCGAGCGAGGGATCCACGGAGGCGGAGCCCCGCGGCGAGCGCGCGGGCGTCCCGGTGGGAAGGTCGGGGCTCGGCGGCCCGGGGCGACGGGGCCTCGCCGTCCCCACCCGGGCGTTGCCCGTGGGTCACGCAGGGGCAACGTGCTCTCGCGTGGGCACGGCTCGGTCGCTGCGCGCAGGGGAGGGTGTTCCGGCGCCCCTGGTCGTCCGCGTCGAGGACACGAGCGACCACTCGACGGTCGAGTACACGTTCACGCACTCGCCGGTCCGCATCGGGCGCAGCGCACGCAACGACCTCCCGCTGCATCACCGCTTCGTGTCGGCCTCGCACGGTCTCGTGGAGTTCTCCCCCCGCGAGCGCAGCTACACGGATCTCGGCTCGACGAACGGCAGCGTGCTCGACGGCGCGCAGCTCGCCCCGCGCGTGGCGGTCCCGCTCGGGCCCGGAGCGGAGCTCCTCATCGGCTCGCTGCGTCTCACGTTCCCCGGCGCGGCGCCGGTCCTCGCGACGGGCGGCGAGGACGCCGCGCTGGAGTCCGCCTCACCGTCGGTCATCCGTCCCGGCGGGATCACCGCCGTCATGCAGCAGATCGCCCGCGCGCCGACCCTGGACCAGGCGTGGCAGGACGTGCTGTTCCCCGGCTCGGTCATCGGACGGTTCGAGCTCGTGCGCGAGATCGGGCGAGGCAGCTTCGGGGTCGTGTTCGAGGCCGAGGACCGCCAGCTCCGGAGGCGCGTCGCGTTCAAGGCGGTCCGCCCCGGGCGCACCTCGCAGGTCCAGCTGCGCCAGGAGCAGCTGCAGAAGGAGGCGGAGGCGATCGCGCAGCTCACGCACCCGAACATCGTGACCCTCTACGACGCGGGCACCTGCCAGAGCGGCCCGTACCTGGTGCTCGAGCTCCTGCGCGGCGAGACCCTGTACGACGCGATGCGGCGCTCGCGGCTCGGGCTGTCGCAGGCGATCGAGGTCGCCATCGAGATCGCCTGGGCCCTCGATCACGCCCACGCGGCGGGCGTGGTCCATCGCGATCTCAAGCCCGCGAACGTGTTCGTCTGCTCGACGGGCGCGGTCAAGGTCCTCGACTTCGGCATCGCGAGCGTGCTCGGCGGCGGCGACGTCCGGGCGGTCGGGACGCCGGCCTACATGGCGCCCGAGCAGTGGCGCATGGGCCAGCAGGAGCCGCGCACCGACGTCTATGCGGCCGCCGCGATCCTGTGCGAGCTCGTGACGGGCCGGCTCCCGTACCGGGTCACTCGCGACTGGAGCGCGGCGCTCGAGCCGGGGGCTCGCCCCAGCGTGGAGGCGCCCGGCGTCCCCGAGGAGCTGGCGCACCTCCTGCGGCGCGCGCTCTCACCCGACGCCGCAGAGCGTCCGCGCGACGGGGCGGAGTGGCTCGCCGCCCTCCTCGCGATCCAGGAGCGGCTCGATCGCCCGAGGCCCGTCGAGACGTCGCCCATCGACATGGCGCGGCGGTGGGCGAGCCGGATCGAGTGGCGCGTCGCGCTCGTGGCGGCCGGCATCACCGCGGCCGCGGGCGTGCTCCTCTACGAGCTGCTCCGGTGACCGGGCGCCGCGGATGCCCCCTTCCGTCCGTGCACCTCGGAGCTACCCCATGAGGCAGCGAGCCGGTCCCGTCGCACCGCGGCAGATGGAGATCCGTTCCGGAGGGTGATGCTCGCCCTGCGCCCGTGCGCGCCCTCCGGCCCTTCGATCTGGGGGAACGCATGGGCACCCTGGCTCTCCTCGTCTCCGCGTGCCTCGCCGGCGCGGCGCCCCTCACGCTCGACGACGCGCTCGCCGCAGCGACGAAGCGGAACGCCGAGCTCGCCATCTCCCGGCTCGACGAGGAGGCGGCCCGGGTGGAGGTCCGCCAGAGCTACCAGGGTGTCCTGCCCCGCCTCGATCTGACCGGCAACCTCGGTCATCAGTACCAGGGGGAGCAGCAGCAGGTGAACGTGGTCCCCAACCCGACCCCACCTCCCGACTTCGTCCGCGTCCCCGTGACGTACCCGTCGAATGACTTCGGCGCGCACCAGTACGGCCTCGCCGCGAGCTGGACCGTCTTCGACGGCCTCGCGAGCTGGAACCTCATCTCCTCGTCCCGCACCCGCTCCGAGGCGGCCCAGCGGCTGCTCGACGAGTCGTCGCTCCGGGTGGCCTTCGAGGTGACGCGCCGGTTCTACGAGGTCGTGAAGCAGCAGCGTGCGCTGGAGGTGCGGCGCGAGACGGCGGCCCTGTCGGAGGAGCTGGTGCAGCGAGCCGACGCGCTCTTCTCGGCGGGCCGAGGCACCAAGGCCGACACCTACAGCGCCCGGGTGAACCTCGGCAACGATCGGATCGCGGTGCGCAGCCAGGCCGCCGTCCTCGAGAGCGCCCGGGCCGAGCTCGCGGTGGTCCTGGGGCTCAGCTCCGCCGTGGGGCTGGAGGTGGTCCCCCCGGGCACGGTGACCGGGCCGCTCCTGCCCGCTCAGCAGGAGCTCCCTCCGCTCCCGACGCTGCTGACGGAAGCTCGGAAGCGGCGGCCGGTCCTCGCGGCGCGGAAGCTGTCGGGCGAGGCGGGCGACCTGGAGATCGCCCGCGCGCGCGGGGCGTACTGGCCGGTCGTCGGCCTCCAGGCGAGCTACCAGAAGGCATCTCCCGACCTGGGCGGGCAGTTCGGGCTGTTCGGGAATCCGTCGAAGCAGTACGTGGCGGCGACGCAGGTCACGCTCGCGTGGAACCTCTTCGCCGGGGGCTCGACGCGCGCCGGCGTGGAGCGCGCAGAGGTGGAGGCCCGCCGGGCCTGGGTCCTCCTCGAGCAGGAGGAGCAGACGGTCGCGGCGGAGGTCACCGTCGCCCGGGAGCAGGCCGCGGCGCTCGCCGACACGGCGGCGACGGTGCAGGAGAACGTGAAGGCCGCCGAGGCTGCGCTCCGCTTCGCGAGGGAGCGGCTCGAGGCCGGCGTCGGCAGCCAGCTCGAGGTGCGCGACGCGACGGTGAAGCTCTCGGACGCGAGGCTCGCGTGGGTGAGCACCGTCGTGGATCTCGTGGTCGCCCGCGCCGACCTGAACCGCGCGGTGGGCGGGGGGATGTAGGGCGCCGCGCGCTCACGCCGCATGGCGCGCCTCGATGATGGTCGCAGGGAGGGCGTCGAGGATCTTGCGGATCGACCGGGCCCGGATCGGGTCCAGGTTCGACAGCGCCTCGTCGAGGAGCAGCAGCTTGCGATCCGAGGCGATCGCCGCCGTCAGGGCGATGAGCTGGCGCTGCCCGCCGGAGACGTTCTTCCCTCCCGGCGAGAGCACGGTCTGGTAGCCCATGGGCAGGGTCGCGACCAGCGCGGCGAGGCCGGTCTGCTCGGCGGCTTCCATGAGGCGCGCCACCGGCGCGCCGCCGGACAGGAGCCGCAGGTTCTCGATCACGGAGCCGGAGAACAGGCTCACGAACTGCGGCAGGTAGAGGATGTCGCCCGCGGCCGCCTGCGGGCTCGTCCCTCCGACGTGGATGGCCCCCTCCTCCGGCGCGTACAGCCCCGCGAGCATGCGGATGAGCGTGCTCTTCCCGAACCCGGAAGCCCCGGAGATGACCTCCTTGGCGCCTGCCTCGAAGCGCCTCGAGTACCCCTTCGCGATCCACGGAGCGTCGGGCGCGTGGCGGAACCAGACGCCCTCCATGACCACGGGCACGCCGCGCGCGCCGGGGGCGGCGCGGCGCGTCGACCGCCGCTCCGGCGCGTGGCCCAGGATCTCCTGGGTCCTCTCGAGCTGGGGCCGCAGGACGGCGACCGAGAGGTAGACGCGCACGAGGCTGAAGACCGAGCCGAGGAACCCCGAGCTGAGCTGGACGAAGGCGAGGAGCGTCCCCACGAGCAGCTCTCCCTGGAGCATGAGGCTCCCTCCCCACACGAGCAGCGCCACGTAGAGCCCCTGTCGCATCGTCTCGAGCCCCACGTCGCTGAAGAGGCCCAGCCGCTGGCGGCGCAGCGCGTGGTCCTGCTCGGCGCTGAACCGCCGGACCCAGCGCTGGAGCGCCTGCGGCTCCGCCCCCGCCGCCTTGATCGTCCCGACGCCGGTGATGAGCTCGGACAGGAGACCGCGCTCGCGCGCCTGCGCCTCCATCTCCCGACGCTGGTGGCGCGCCTGGGCGGACCCGACGAGGAGGGCGAGCCCGGCCATGACCATCGCCACGACCACGACGAGCAGGGTGGCCGCCGGCATCTTGGCCGCCATGGCCGCGACGAACGTGACGGCCATCACGCCGTCGAGCACGGTCGCGAGCGCGCGCTCCGCGATCACCTCGCGCGCGCTGCTCACGCCGTTGATCGCCTGCAGCCGCTCGCCGAGCGTCATCCGGTCCAGGACCGGGAACGGCAGGCGGAGCAGGTGCTGGAGGATGCCGCGCTCGGCCGAGACCTCCATCCGCGTGACCAGGAACAGGAGCACGCGATCGCGGAGCAGGCCGGTGCAGGCCTGGAAGGCGGCCACGAGGACGACGCCCAGGGCGACCACGTGGAGCGTCGAGCGCGCGCGGTCGGGCAGGGCCTGGTTCATGACCGCGCCGGTGATCTCGGGGCCGACGAGCGAGAGCAGCTGCAGGAGGAGGCTCGCGAGCGCCAGCATCACGAGCGTCCGCCGGTGGTGGAGCAGCAGGGCCAGCAGGCGGGACCAGAGCCCCTTTCCGTCGGGCAGGGAAGGGGAGACGTCGAGCACGTAGCCCGAGAGGAACGGCCCGAGCTCGGCCGCGGCCATCGAGGTGCCGCCGCTGGCGCCCTCGAGCCGGAGCGCGTCCCGCTCGCGATCGACGAGCACCACCCACGTGCCGTCGCGGAGCTGGAGCAGCGTGGGGAGGTCCAGGTAGGCCAGCTCGTCGGCGGCGACGAGCGCCGGCCGGGCCTGGACGCCCGCCCGCTCGAGCGGCTCGGCCAGGGACTCCGCGGTGCCGCGCAGGTCGTGGGCCTCCCGGAAGGCCTGGAGCCCTCCGTCGTGCCCGTGGAGGCGGAGGAGGCGCCACACGGCCTCGACGGCGTCGAACCCGTCGACGGGGAGCGCGGCGGGGGCCGCCGCGGACCTCACGGCGAGCACGGTGTCGGAGACGGCGGCGGCGCTAGGCATCGGCGAACTCCCTGGCCTCGACGAGCGAACGGAAGAGGCCGTCACGCCGGGAGAGCTCGTCGTACGTGCCCTCCTGGACGATGCGGCCGGCCTGCAGCACGAGGATGCGGTCGGCGTCCTTCACCGTGGCGAGGCGGTGGGCGATGAGGATCCGAGTGCAGCCGACGCTCGCCAGGCTGTCGTGGACGCGGCGCTCGGTCTCCAGGTCGAGGGCGCTGGTCGCCTCGTCGAGCAGGAGGATCGCGGGGTCGTGGACGAGGGCACGCGCGAGGTTGAGGCGCTGGCGCTGCCCGCCGGACAGGACGCTCCCGTTGTCCCCGAGCCGCGTGCCGAACCCGTGGGGCAGGCCCTCGATGACGTCGTCGACGCAGGCGAGCCGCGCGGCGGTCCGCAGCCGCTCGAGCGGGAGCTCCTCGTCCGTGAGGCTGAGGTTCGCGCGGATGGTGTCGTCGAAGAGGAAGGTCTCCTGCAGGACGACGCCCATCTGCGCCCGCACCTTCTGCAGGTCGAGCATGCGCAGGTCGCGGCCGTCGAAGGCGATCGTGCCGCTCGACGGGAGGTGCATCCCGAGGAGGAGGCGCGCGAGCGTCGACTTTCCCGCGCCGGAAGGGCCCACGATGGCGACCTTCTCGCCGGGGCGGATCCGCACCGAGATGTCGAGGAGCGTCGGGGGGCCCGCGGGGGAGAACCCGAAGCTGACGTCCTCGAGGTCGACGGCGCCCCGGAGCCGGCCCGGGTCCTCGCTGCCCGAGGGCTCGGCGGGCGTCGTGAGCACGTCGTCCAGCCGCTCGAGGTGGTTCCCGAGGTACTGGAGCTGGCTCACCGTCTCCAGGAGCGACTCGAGCGGGGACATGAACATGCCCTGGAGCGCGAGGAACGAGGCGAACGTCCCGAGCGTCATGCGCTGCGCGACCACCTGCTCGCCGCCGACCATGAACACGAGGGCGGTGCCGAGCCCCTGCAGCAGGACGGTGGCCTGACGGGCGTGGATCCCGAGCCTCCGGCGCTCGAGCGCCCCGTTGACCCGCCCGGTCATCCGGTGAGACCAGCGCTGGATCATCCGGCTCTCCGCGCCGCTCGCCTTGGTGGTCTCGAGGCCGCTGATCGCCTCGAGCAGCGCCCCGAACTCGCGGCCGGCGGAGGTGAGCTCGGAGGCCATGGCGAGCTGGCTCCGCCCGCGGAAGACGAGGAGGAGGACCACCCGCAGCGCCCCGAACCCGATGATCACGAGGCCGAGCCTCCAGTCGAACGCGATCATCAGGCCCGCGTACCCGACGAGCAAAAGCCCGTCGAGGAGCGCCGAGATGGACTGGCTCCCGAGCAGGTTCTGGATGGCGGAGTTGCTGTGGACGCGCTGCACGAGGTCGCCCGCCTCCCGCTGCATGAAGAAGCCGAGCGGCAGGTGCAGCAGGTGGCCGAGGAACCGCGTCATGAGCGTGAAGTCGAGGACGTTGCGCAGGCCCTGCACCACGAAGCTCCGCACGAGCGCGAGGAGCGCCTTCGTGAGCACGGCGGCGCCGAGCGCGAAAGCGAGGCCCCAGAGCCAGGCCGGCTGGTGAGGCACCACGACCGCGTCCACCAGGATCTGCGTGGCGACCGGGAACAGCAGGCCGACCACCTGGAGCCCCAGCGAGGCGAGCAGGATCTGGCCGAGGCTCGGGAGCGAGCTGCGGAAGATCTCGCGGTACTTGCCGAGGCTCGGCCGCGTGCGCGCCCGACGCTCGAGCGACGGCGACGGCGACAGCATCAGCGCGACGCCGGTGAAGTGCCGGCCCAGCTCGTCGAGGCGGATGGAGCGCCGGCCGATGGCCGGGTCCACCAGGACGGCGTGGGTGGACGTGAGGCGCTCCAGGACGAGGAAGTGATCGAAGTCCCAGTGCAGGATCGCCGGGAGCGCGAGCTGGGCGAGCTGGTCCATCTCCACGCGCACCCCCTGGACGGTGAGGCCGTACTCGCGCGCGGCGCGAACGAGGGCCAGCGCGTCCGCGCCGTCCCGCGAGATGCCGCAGGCCTGGCGGACCTCGGCGAGCGGGGCGTGGTGCCCGTAGTGGCCGAGGATCATGCTGAGGCAGGCCGCGCCGCACTCGGTGACCTCGATCTGCGGGACGAAACGCACGCGTCGCCCGAACGGGAGCTTCATGGCAACCACCTCTGGAGGGGCTTGAGGACGAGCGTCACGAGCCGCTGCCGCCGCAGCGTGAACCGGGCGTTCAGGAGCGCGCCCGTGCGGAGCTTCACGTGCGCCGCCTCCGCCGCCGCGGCGTCCGTGATCTCGAGCTCGACGCGGTAGCTCGGGGGGACGTTCCTCTGCTCGTCGCCGAGCGCGTCCCGGATCTCCGCCGGCGAGGCGAGATCGTCGCTGATGCGCGTCACCCGCGCCCGCACGGTCCCGTACTGCGCGTGCGGGAGCTGGTCGAGCTCGAGCTGGACCTCGTCGCCGGCCTTCGCGAAGGCGCGATCGCGCTCGGCCAGGAAGGAGACGCCCTGGAGCGGGGAGTCGACGGGGACGAGCTTCGCGACGACCTGCCCGGGCTGGATCACCTCGCCCGGCTTCACGAGGAGCTCGACGGTCCCGTCGTCGGGAGCCTGGATCACGCTCTGCTGCAGCACGAGCGCGAGCGCGTCGCGCTTGTTCTGGGCGGTCGCCACGAGCTGCTGGCGGTTCCAGAGCTCCTCCTGGCGCCGGCTCTCCAGCGACGCGAGCTCCTGCCGCGTCTGGTCGAGGGTCTGCTCGGCGGCGGAGAGCTGGCGCTCCGCCTGCGCGAGGCCGTCGCGCGACTCGGCCACGGCCATCTCGCTCAGGAGCCCCTTCCCGAGCAGCCCGAGGTCCGCCTGGACGCGGCGCGCGTGAAGGGCCGCCGAGCCCTTCAGGCTCGCGATCTGCTCGCCCATCCGCTGGGCCCGCGCGCGGAGGCTCTCGATCTGCTCCGTGTAGTGGTGGTCCTGCTGCGAGGAGACGGTCGAGTACTGGGTGCGAACGGCATCGAGCTCGCGGTCGGCCTCGAGGAGCTGCGCCTGGACGGCAGGCGACTCGATCCGGAGGAGCGGGGCGCCGGAGCGCAGGCGATCGCCGGAGCGCGCCTCCACGCGCGTCACGGTCCCGCCGAGCTGAGCCGTCAGGGCGCGCACGCCCGCCGCGGGGCGGAGGATCCCCCGCCCCCGGCCGGTGACCTCGACCTGGCCGACGAACGACGCCGCGAGCGCCGCGACGAGCCCCGCGACCACGATCCACAGCAGCGCCCACGTCCACGGAGGAGACACGCGGACGAGGCCTCTCCCCTCCTCGTACGCGAGGCGGTGCTTGAGGGCCTCATCGCGAAACAGGCGCGGCGCGGGCTTCGGCTGCTCGACCTCGGGGGCCGGCTCGCGATCTCGCCGGGCGACGGTCTGCACGGTCGCGCGCGCTGGCCGCGGGCGGACCTCGACCTCGACGGTCTTCCGCTTCCGGCTTCGCTCCTCCGCCCGCGTCGTCGCCAGCTCCGCCTGCGACGCCTGGCGGATCGACGCGATGAACGCCGCCCGCCTGCGCGCCCGCGCAGCCTCCGAAACGGTTGCCTGGGCGTTCCTGCCGGTCCTGACCCCGCTCACGGCGACCTCCCGCGAAGGTGGACGGGCGAGGCGCGTCGATCTGACCGGCTGGCGTCGGGGAAGGTGGCTCTCGGGACGGCGAGACCCGCTCGGGGACGTCAGGTCTCCGCTCGCGGCGAGTCTCTCGGTCGAACGGGCTGAGGGACGGTGAGGACAGGCCGAGCCGAGCCTCCGCCCATCACGCAGCAATCACTCGAACGCAGGACCAGGAGAAGACGAAGACATGGATCGCAAGCTGATGGTGCTCGGGGACGAGGAGCTGTTCGCGGTGTCGGGCGGTCACAAGGGCAAGGGGTACTACCGGAAGCACGTCGAGCAGTCGCTCGACCAGAACCAGAACCAGAGCGTGGACGTCGGGGGCGACGTGATCCTGAAGGGCAACGCCAGCCTCACGATCACCTTCGGCGACCAGAGCCAGACCGCGTCCCAGACGGCGTAGTCGCAAGCGGCAGGACGCGAGCCTGGCGCGTCTCGTCTCCTCCAGGCACGGAATCGCCGACCTCGCGCTCGGCCGCACGCGGCACCGGTGCGGTCGAGCCGAGGTCGGCGTTCCGCGATACGGTCGAGCCGCGGATGGAGTCGCGCGCTGCGCCGGAACGAGCTCGTGTCGCGGCGGCGCCGGAACGCGATGTCCGACGTGCGCCGTCGAGGGACGTCCTGGTCACGGGGCGAGGCCGAGCGTGGTCCCGGTCGAGCGACCTCGCGCTCCCGGCGCCAGATGTCCGACGAGGCGTCCGCACCCCCGCTCCCTTCGCCCGGGAGCGGCGTCTCTCGTGGAGCGCCACCTTCACGCCGTGGCCGCGCGCCGGCCGGCCCGGTACTTCCACGTCGTGGAACACGAGCGCCCCACGCCAGCGTCCGTTCAGCAGTCCGTCCAGCAGCACATCGACGCCGGGGACACGTCGGCGGCGGCGACCGAGGCGCTGCGCGCGCTCGGCCCCGAGATCCTCCGGTTCCTCCGCTCCGTGCTCCGCGACGAGGAGGACGCCGCCGACGCCTTCTCGCACTTCGCGGAGCGCCTGTGGCGCGGGCTCTCGAGCTTCCGGGGTCAGTCCTCCCTCCGCACGTGGGCCTTTCGCATCGCCTGGAACTCCGCCCTGACCCTCCGGAACGACGCGTGGCACCGCAAGGGCCGGCGCTTCGCCACCGGCGAGGCGTCCGCGCTCGCCGAGGAGATCCGCACGAAGACCGTCGTGCGCGTCGCGCGCCAGAAGGATGCCTTCGACAAGCTGCGCCAGGCGCTCTCGGCCGAGGACCAGTCCCTGCTCGCGCTGCGGCTCGATCGCGGCTTCTCGTGGGAGGAGACCGCCGAGATCCTGTCCGCCGGAGGCGAGCCCGTGCAGGCCCTCACGCTCATGAAGCGCTTCGAGCGGATCAAGAAGCGCCTCGCGGAGATGGTCAGGAAGCAGGCGGAGGAGGAATAGGCACCTCGCCCCACCCCAGCGAACGACGTGTCACTCCTCGTCCCGCTCGGGCGGCGGCTCGGGCTCGTCCTCGAGCATCTTCATCGCGGCGACGACGCTGCGGTGCATGCGGTTGAACGCTGCGGCGAGGATCGAGATCTCGTCCTTGCCGCGCACCGGCAGCTCCGGGACGTCCAGCTGACCCCGGCTGATCTCGTCGGCGCGGGTCGCGAAGCGGCTCACCGGCCGGATGACCGTCACGTACAGCAGCACGTCGAGGACGAGCAGGGTGAGGAAGCCCACGGCGACGAGCGAGACGATGAGTCGCTGGAAGGCGTGGTTCGCCATCTGGACGGGGACGGAGACCGGCACCGAGATGATCTGCGCCGCCACCACGTCCCCCTCCTTCCAGCCGAAGCCGTTGTTCGGCCCGTAGAGCTGGATCATCTCCTTCGGCGCGGCGGTGGGGATCGAGTGGCACTCCATGCAGTCCGACTGGGCGCGCAAGGGCTTCGCCAGGTAGAGCGCGCGACCGAGCGGGGTCTCCCGCTCGCCGTCGAAGAGCGCCAGCTCGGGACGGTTCCGGAAGTTCTTGATGAGATCCTCCTCCCAGTCGAGCGCGCGGTTGCGCGGGTTCGTCGGGTTGAGGGTCGCCTCCTTGTACAGGTAGTCCGGGTACTTCTTCCGGAGCTCCATGAACATCTCCGTCGCCGAGTACGCGGGGACGGTCTGCGGGCGGAACACCCGCTTCGCGGCGAAGCCCCGCTTGGCGCAGAGCTCGCGGAAGACGTCGTCGGTGTGATCGGCCGTCGCGCTCTGCGTGAAGCTGTCGTTGATCGCGGGCTTCACCTGCTTGATGGTGTAGCTCCGCATCGCGAGCGCGGTGTCCATCATCAGCTGGGCGTTGTGGAGGACCTGATCGCGCGCGTTTCGCTGCAGCAGGCCGTAGAACAGGTAGGCGGCCGCGCCGAGGCCGATGCCGAACACCACGACGAAGATCAGGCTGAACTTCGCGAGCAGTCGCATTCCCCCTCCCGATCGAGCGCGACGCCCGGCTGCCACCCGGGCGCAGGTGGCGCGACGGTGGCGCCAGCGGGTCCACGCCGGCTGGAACGGTCGGATGGATTTCCCTCCCCGGAGGACCGGACAGCGCTCTCTTGGGGCGCGCTCGTCTTGCGCGACGCCGGGGAGGTCGGGGCGTCGCAACGTACGGAGCACGAATGATTCGAGTCCCCGTGGGAAGGGGACGAGGGAGGGACAATGCTTCTCCCCCGTGCTCGAGCGCCCGGCGGATCGCGCGGTGAGTCGACGACGTTCCGCCGGCGGGGCGAGGTCGTCGCGCTCGCCTTGCTCCTCGGCGCCTGCTGGTACCCGAAGGAACGCGGCGCGCGTCTGGAACAACGCGTCGACCGCATCGAGGGAGAGGCCCCGGCGCCGGGGCAGACCGGCGCGGAAGCCGCGGCGATCGAGGCGCAGTCCCGGCGCGTCGACGTGATGCTGGCGGAGGTGAAGACCAGGCTCGAGGCGCTCGAGGCGCGCGAGGCCGCGAGCAAAGCCGGAGCCAAGCCCTCGCCTCCGGAGAGTGAGCTCGCCGAGGAGCTGAAGCGCCTGCGCGGGATGCTCGAGCAGCAAGCGCAGCGGCTCGATGCGGTGGAGAAGACGCTCGCCCAGGCGCCGCGCGGCGCCGGGGAGCGAGTGGCCGAGCCGAGGCACGTCGCGCCGCAGAAGCCGCAGAAGCCCGCGATGCGGGAGGTCCCGCAGGTCCCGCAGGCTGCTCCGGGCAAGACGGACTACCTCGCCCTCGGGCGTGAGCAGGAGCTGAAGGGCGAGAAGACCGTCGCGCGCGAGCTCTACGAGCAGTACGCCACCGAGTTCCCGTCCGACCCGTCCACCGCCGAGGCCCGCTTCCGCCTGGGCGAGCTGGCGTTCGGCGAGCGCCGATACCGCGACGCCATCGTCGAGTTCGGGAAGGTCGCGCGAGAGTTCCCCCGCTCGGAGCGGGCGCCCGAGGCGCTCCTCCGGACAGCCGACTCGATGCTCCAGCTCGACCTGAAGGACGACGCCGCGACCCTGCTGGTCGAGATCCCGCGGCGATACCCAGGGACGCCGGCGGCGGCCCGCGCCAAGAAGCTCCTCGCCGAGCTCCCGAAGGCGAGCGCGGCCGCAGGCAAGCCGAGCGACTGAACGGGCTGTGCACGCCCGGCGGACGTCACCCCGGCCGCCGGGTCCCCCGTCCGCGATCCCCGACGAGCACGGAACGGTGCCGCCACCTCGCGCCGGAGCGTCAGCTTCGGCCGCGCGTCCGGTCCTACGGGCAGGAGGACGGTATGCGCGGCGTGATCACTGGCAAGGACGTGTTCCGGCACTCACTCACGATCGTTCGGCTCTACGGCGCCCGCTGCTACCTGCGCTGCCTGCGCGCGAGCCTCAGCTCGAAGCCGAGCACCTTCCTCGAGGTGGTCTTCGCGAACGGCTAGCGGGCCCGGTGACCGGCCGCGCCGCCCCGGCGACCGGGGATGCGGCCGGAGGACGCGCGCTCGCTCCCGGAGCGGGGCGGCCGCACCGACCGGAGAGGGGGCCGAGCTCGGGGTGACCCCATCGTCCCGTCCCGTGCACCGAGCTCGCCGTGGAACGGGTCACGGCCGACCGAAGCGAGGGGCGTGATCGCGGCCGAGGCCTTATGTAGACGCATTGCGATGTCGACCTGCCCGACGTGCAGTGAAGAGGGGAGCCCGGGCGCGCTCTTCTGCGGATCGTGCGGGTCGCGCCTCGTCGCGGGTCCTTCGAGCCAGTCGCCGGTCGATCCTTTCGTCGGGCAGACGCTCAGCGGCAGGTACCTGATCCAGCAGAAGATCGGCAGCGGCGGGATGGGCGACGTCTACAAGGCCATCCACAGCCAGCTGGAGTCGCCGGTCGCCCTCAAGATCGTGAAGCCGGCGCTGATCGCGCACTCGGCCATGGTCCACCGGTTCCAGCGGGAGGCGCGCGCCGCGTCGAGGCTGCACCACCCGAACGTCGTGGCGGTGACCGACTTCGGGCAGTCGGAGGCCGGGGTGCTCTTCATGGTCATGGAGTACGTGGCCGGGAAGAGCCTCGCGCAGGTCATCGCGGACGACGCGCCGCTCACCGAGCGCCGCGTCGTGCACATCGGCGCGCAGATCCTGTCCGCGCTCGCGGAGGCTCACGCCAACCACATCCTCCACCGAGACCTCAAGCCCGAGAACGTCATGATCGAGCGGCGGCGCGACGTCCTCGACTCGGTCAAGGTCCTCGACTTCGGCATCGCGAAGATGCTCGCGGTGGGGGCGGGCGCGTCCACGCTCACGCAGGCGGGCCTCGTGTGCGGGACACCGGGCTACATGAGCCCAGAGCAGCTGCGGGGCGGCGACGTGGACGCGAGGAGCGATCTCTTCTCCCTCGGCGTCGTGCTCTACGAGATGCTGACGCACAAGCTGCCGTTCGACGCGCAGACGCCCATGGACATGCTGCACAGGCAGCTCTCGGAGCCCATCCCGCCGCCGAGCCAGCGCAGGGGGCGGCCGGTGTCGCCCGACCTCGAGTCGCTCGTGGTGCGCGCGCTGTCGGCCGCCCGCGAGGAGCGCCCGGAGAGCGCCGAGGAGATGCGCGAGGAGCTCCTCGGCGCGGCGCTCTCGCTGGCGGAGGACGACGACATGGAGCAGGGGCTCGCGACGGAGGTCCTTCCCCGTGGGGACCCGTCGCGACCGGAGGCGACCCCTCGGCGCTCCACGCCCCCGCGGTCGGGAGCGGCGCCCGCGCGGGCATCACCGCCGCCTGCGAGCACGCGGGAGATCCTTCCGGAGGGGCGGAAGACGACCCCGCGCGCCGAGCGAACCCGCTCCCGGCCCACGGTCCCGCGCCGCGACAGCGCCAGCGAGGCGGCGGCGGGGAAGACGGCCTCGTTCGCGAAGCGCGTCGAGGATCGCATCGCGCCGCTCCTCGGCCCCGTGGCGCCCTACCTCGTGAAGAAGGTCGGCCTCGGAGCGGCGACGCCTCACGACTTCTGCCAGCAGCTCGCGGGGTACCTCCCGTCGGACGAGGATCGGAGGTCCTTCCTCGCCTGGTGCAGCGCCGAGCTGCACGTGGCGCCGGCGCGCGAGCGGCCGCCCACCCAGGCGCCCGCGACGACGCCCGCGGCCGCCTGGGATCCCGCCGTCCTCGCGCGCGCACGGCGCGATCTGGCGGCCTACCTCGGCCCGCTCGCACGGATCGTCGTCGGGCGGGTGTGCACCCGCGCCCGCGATCAGCGCGAGCTGTACGAGCTCCTCGCGCTCGAGATCCCGAGCGAGGCCGACCGCGAAGCCTTCAGACGGCTGACGCCGCGGGACGCCCGCGGCGCGTAGGCACGCGCGACGCGCCGCGAGACGTCACGTCGATCACAGCCCGGCGCCCGGCTCGCCCGCGCCCTTCGGCATGCGGTCGCCTCCGACGCCGTAGTCGTCGCTCGCCTCCCGCCTGGGCACCTTCTCCTCGTGCTCGTCGCGCCGAGGAGCCGGTGCCTTCTCCGTCGTGCTGGCGGGCTTCGCCGGAGCATTCGTCCGGGCGCGCGGTCGCTCTCCGTATTCGTTCGTCATGTGCGGCACCTCCGCGCATGACGATGAGGACGCCGGCACCGGAGGGAAGGTGCCGAGGCATCCGACGACGCGGGGATGAGCGCCCAGCCTGCCGCCGAGCCGGGCCCTTCCCTCGTCAACGTGCGTCGGCGGTGCCGAGCGCCGCCAGCCGGTCGCGCGGCGCCTGCCAGGCCGGGGCGAGCCGGGCCGCCTCCTGGTACTCCTTCGCCGCCTCGACCTGCCAGCGGGCGTTCTCGTACATGAGCCCGAGGAAGTAATGGGGGTCGGCGCTCCGCGGGTCGGCGTCGACCGCCTTCCGGAACGCCGCGGCGGCGTCGTCGAGCTTCTGCATCGCGAGCAGCACCTTCCCCGCGCCGACGTGGAAGGCGGCGGAGGCGGGCTCGAGCGCGGTCGCCGCGTCGAACTGCTCGAGGGCGACCGGCAGCAGCACCGGCGCGCGCTGCGACACGGCGACGGTCAAGAGCAGGCTCCCGAGCCGGTGGAATGCCCAGGCGGGCCCCGTGGACTCGAGGCGCCACGGTCCCACCTCGTGGGTGATGCGACGACCGAGGCCGTTCTCGCCCAGGTAACGCGCCGCCGCGCGGTAGCGCTCGACACGCGGGTCGCCGCTGGGCGCGCGATCGAGCGCCTGGACCGCGTCTCCCGGGCGGCCGAGCGCGATGAGCAGGCGCGCGCGCTCGATCTGCGCGCCGGACCCGGCGTCGGGCTCGAGCTGCTGGAGGAGGTTCCTCGCCAGCTCGGGCTCGCCGCGGAGCCACGCGGCGCGAGCGGTGAGCATGCGTCCCTCCGACCCGGTCAGCCGCGCGGCCGCGGCGCCCACCGCGGGCGGCACCGCGGCGCGCTGGAACGAGCGGAGGAACCGATCGTTGTCCTCGTCGTTCGAGGCGTACAGCGCGCGGGGGGCGGCGAACTCGAGCAGCGGCAGGTCGTCGGTGTTGATCGCCGCGCCCTCCGAGTAGCGGCGCGCGTCCTCCTCCGAGAGCACGAACTGCTGCATGACGTCCTCGGGGCCGCCCCAGAACCGCGCCAGGTCCGCGCGCGTCGAGGCCGACTCCGCGACGCGCCGCACCGCCGCGTCGAGATCGACCTTCAGCGGCCGCTTCGCCGCGACGAGCAGGTAGTCCCCCGCGCCGCCGCGCCAGACGGTGGCGTTCGGGAACACCTCGTGGAACGTCCGCACGACCATCCGGATCTCGTCCGGGAAGATGGCGTACGACTGGAGCCACTGCACCATCACGCCGTCGTCGGACAGGCGCTCCCGCGCGGCGCGGTAGAACTCGCGCGTGAAGAGGTTCGCGACCCCGGCGATCCACGGGTTCGAGGGCTCCGAGACGATGATGTCGTAGGGCTCCGCCGCCGCGGCGAGGATGTGCCGGCCGTCCCCCGCGATCACCCGGAGCCGCTCGTCGCGGAGCACGCCGTGGTTCTCGCGCGCGAAGAGCTGCGCGGCCTCGATGACCGCCGGCTCGAGCTCGGCGACGTCGATGACCCGGAGCGGGTGCTGCGCGAGCGCGCCCGCGGTGATGCCGCTGCCGAGCCCGATCACGAGCGCGCGCTTCGCGTCGGGGGCGAGCAGCGCGGGGAGGTGGCCCAGCAGGAGCTGGGTCCTCATGTCGAGGCCGTTCGTGCTCGCGTCGGTCTTCCCGTCGACGGCGAGGAACAGGTGCTCGCCGGAGCGCGTCACGGACACGGTCGTGGTGAGCCCCTCCGCGTAGAAGAGGAGGGCGCGGTCCGCCGGCTTCTCGCGGGGAGACTGTGCCCCCGCGTCCGCGCCGAGGTGGCGCGCGGCGTAGATGGACAGGCCGCTCGTCATGACGAGCCGATCCCAGCGCGGCACGGCCGCGGCGGCGATCGCGAACACCGGCACGAGCGCGAGCGCGGCGATCCTCCTCGAGCGCGAGGCCTCGAGGAGCAGGAGGAGCGCGACGCCCGCAGCCAGGTTCGCGGCCGCCGCGGCGACGACGGTGCCCTGGATCCCGAGGTGCGGGACGAGCAGGAACCCCGCGCCGACGGACCCGGCGATGGTGCCGATGGTGTTCGCGCCGTAGACGCGGCCGACGTCGTTCCCCACGCGGGCGAGCCCGCGCGTCAGGCCCGCCAGCACCAGCGGGAACGTGGCGCCGATGGCGGCGGTGGGGAGGAGCATCACGAGGAAGCTCGCGCTGAACTGGGCGACGAGGGCGCTCTCGTAGGAGAGCCCCAGGCGCGACAGGAGCTGCAGGACGAGCTGCGGGAGGCTCCCCAGCAGCGGCAGCGTGGCGATCGCGAGCGCCGCGATGACGCACTCGACCACGGCGAACGTGGTGAGCCGGAGCTTCCACCGCCGGAGCGCCTGGGACGCGACGAACGCGCCCGCGGCGAGCCCCACGAGAAACGACGCCAGCATCGCGGTGAACGCGTAGGTCGAGCTCCCGACCGCGAGGCAGAGCGCGCGGGTCCACGCCACCTCGTACGCCATCGACGCGGCCCCGGAGATCCCGATCGCCGCCAGGGCGGCGGTCGCGGTCCTCCGCGGAACCGGGGGGGGCTCCTCCGCGGCCCCGGCCCCCGCAGCCTCGTCGGGCGGGTGCGGCTCGGGGGCCGTGTCGCCGGCGGGGAGGGGGCGCAACCTGCGATCGAGCAGGAGGGCCACCGCGCCGACCCCGAGGTTGAGCGCCACGCCGATCCAGACCGTCGTGCGCAGGCCGAACGCCGGCAGCAGGGCGAAGCCGGTGCCGACGACGCCGAGGACCGCACCCCACGTGTTCACGGCGTAGAGGAGACCGACCCGCGAGCCCGTCGTGCCCGACCGCTCGACGACGGCGCGGCTCAGGAACGGCAGCGTCGCCCCCATGAGCGCGGTCGCGGGGACGAGCAGCAGGGCGGAGAGCGAGAACTGGAGCAGCGTCGAGCCGACCGCCCCGGGCTCGAGCCGCCGGAAGAGGCTGACGTAGAGGGCGTCCGCTGCGCGGAAGAGCAGCGGGGTGGCGAGACAGTAGGCGCCGATGGTCAGCTCGGCGAGGCCGTAGAGGAGCAGGGGACGGGGCGAGCGATCCGAGCGCTTCCCGAGGAGCAGGCTCCCGAGCGCGAGCCCGCCCATGTACGCGGCGAGCACCGTGGTGACGGCGTAGACCGTGTGACCGAAGGTGACGCTCAGGAGCCGGAACCAGACCACCTCGTACAGGAGGCCCGCCGCGCCGGACGCGAAGAAGCACATGGCGGCGACGCTGGTCGACAGTCGTGTTCTCATCACAAGCCCTCGTCCGGATGCCCGCTGGGCGCCCAGAAACGCCGCCGCAGCCTCCGTTGTCAACCATCGAGCGGAGCCTCGCGTTCCTGGGCGGAGGGCCGAGGCGTGGCCCGGCGCCTCCGGGAGCCCGGGCCCGGCCGAACGCGAGCGGGCTCCACCCAGGCGAACGACGCTGTCATGGCCATGGCCGCTCGCGTCGATCTTCCCCCGCTCGTGCTTCGACGAGCTCAGACGAGCGGATCGAAGACCGCTCGCCCTGAGCCTGTGTCGAAGGGCGAGCGTTGGGCGGGGTCGACGCGAGCGATGAGCGCCATGACGTCGAGCGCGCGCCGGGGTCCTGCGCCGAGCATCCGCGCGAGCCGACCTTCACGCAGGGTCGCTCTCGGACCGGCACGCCGCCGGGCCGCGCATCGTGCGGACATGTGGATATCGGATCCCGTCCGGGTTCGCATGGGGTCGTAGCGGACCATCCGTGGAACTGCCAAAGAGTGCGATAAATCGCCTCGCATTTCGGCATGTTGACGCGCGGTTGCAGCGCCGCTGGGTGAAAACGCGCGGGTGAAATCACGCAGGGTAAGACCACACCCGTGCGACCTTGCCACGCATGTGGGCGCATGCGGGGCGCGGCAGGCCGTCCTCCCGGGAATCCGCCCGATCGGCGGGCCGGACCCAGTGCAGGAACCGGGGGGCTCAAGGCCACGGGATCACTCGCAGCGAACGCCTCGCGCGCGCGGAGCTCGCCCACCCGGGGTTCCCGTGCGGGCGTGTCCAGGCGACCCGGTACACGCCGAGTGCGATCGAGCGTCGAGCGAGCGGCCCGGCTTTCGCACGTGCAGCGCGGGCACCGCCGGCCGTGTGGCCGGAGGCGTCTCTTCAATTCATTGTTCACGGTACGTAATCAGGGGGAATCCCTTCATGGATGCGACGAAGCATCGCGTGCTCTCGCTGCTGATGGTCCTGGCGCTCGCCGCCTGTTCCGGAGGCTCGAACGGCAAGGACGGCAAGGACGGTCACGACGGCCAGGACGGTACGCAGGGACCGGTGGGGCCGGGGGGCCAGGACGGCGCCGACGGAAGGTCGACCGGTGGGGTGATGGGCCGGCTGACGTTCAAGGTCGCGGGGAAGGAGTACCCGGCGACGAACGTCACCGTCGCGAGCATCCCGGACTGGTGCGGGACGGCCACGTCGGACGCGAACGGCGAGTACGAGCTCGGCTCGGGCTGCGCGATCGGCGTGTACACGATCGTCTTCTCCGGCAACGGCTTCAAGACCCTCGAGGTGCCGAACATCTCGATCGCCGCGGGCAAGGAGTACATCCTGAACCGTGAGCTCACCGCGGTGAGCCCGATCGTCCTCAAGGCCGCGAAGACGCCGAACCCCGCCGGCTTCGAGCGCGAGGTGACCCTCGGCGTCACCGTGACGGGCGGCACGCCGCCCTACACGTACAAGTGGACGCCGCGGACCGCGAACCCGACGGCGGTCACGCTGTCCGCCAATGACGTCGCGGCCCCGACCTTCACGACCGGCGCGCTGGCCGACATCGTCGCCGCCGACAAGAAGGTGATCGGGTTCGGCCCGTCGCTCGACGAGGAGGGCAACCCCTTCCGCGCCGAGTTCCTGGGCGTCAGCAACCGCCAGCTCACGGAGATGACCTACAACTTCGACGTCGTCGTCACCGACCAGATGGGCTTCGAGGGCAAGGTGACCGTCGCGGTGGTCCCGGCGACGCTCGCCCAGGGCAACGGCTCCGTCCCGACCGGCACGCTCGTCATCGCCAGCGTCCCCGGTAACGCCACCGCGCTCGCGTTCAGCGAGAAGCCGATCGCCTCGAGCGCCGTGCTGAACGACGCCGACACGGCGTTCCCCTGGTTCATCGCGGACGCGCCGGGCGTCTACCAGTTCGACGGGCTCCGCGTCGCCGTCTCGAACTACGTCAGCTCGAACCCGAGCTGCGGCGGATGCCACGAGTACCTCATGACCCCCGCGAAGCAGGCGGCGATGGCGCTGAAGTTCAAGAAGTGGAGCAACTCGGCGCACGGGAACCACTTCTTCAAGTACATGGAGTACGACGCGAACGGCGTGCTGGTCTGGAAGACCGGCCCCGACGGCAAGCCGATCCCGGCGCCCACGGCGAATCCGACCGTGTTCTGGACCGAGCCCGGCGCGATGACGACGTTCGAGTACGGCATGACCGGCGCCGAGGGCACGCACTACGGCGAGAACTGCGTCGCGTGCCACACGACCGGCTACAACGCGGCGATCCAGAACAACGGCTTCGACGACGTCGCCAGGGACGCGGGCTGGACCTTCCCCGACTTCACGAAGTACTTCACCGGTCTCACCGGCACTCCCCCCGACCTCGTCACGCCGGAGCCGCAGTACGGCGCGTGGGACCTCGTCCCCGCGGTCGCCAAGGCCTACGCCGGCATGCAGTGCGAGAGCTGCCACGGGCCGCTCGGCCGCCACGCCGCGAACGGCGGCTCGAAGCCGGTGGGCGAGTACAACGTCGCCGCGTGCGCCGTGTGCCACGACCGCCCGACGAACCACGACCGCGTCGCGCTGTGGCGCCGGTCCGGCCACGCGAACACCGGCCTGGCCCTCGCGGAAGGCACGAACGACCCGGGCGTCGCGAACAGCTGCGCGCGCTGCCACTCCGCGCAGGGCTTCGTGAAGTACGCCTCGGACACGACGCAGGCCACCGTCGACGGCGGCGCCACCGAGGCGACCGTCCAGCCGCAGACCTGCGCCGCCTGCCACGACTCGCACTCGACGACCGTCCGCATCGACGGCAAGGCCCCCGTCTACGTCGCCGCGGGCTTCACGGTCTCCGGCGCCGGAACGGGCGCGCTCTGCATGACCTGCCACAACGGCCGCCGCGGCCTGCGTGGCGACGCCATCCCGATGACGTCGTTCACGACCCCGCACCCGCCGACCCAGGCCGAGGTGCTGATGGGCATGAACGCGTACTTCATCGGCGACGCCAACGGCTACAAGGTCTCCGGTCACGCCGCCGTGTCCGAGACCTGCGTCGGCTGCCACATGAAGACCGCGGTCGAGGGCCTCCGCTACACCATCACGAACCACACGTTCGGCTTCACGAACGACAGCGGCGTCGACATGGCGAAGTCGATCTGCAAGGAGTGCCACGGTGAAGAGGTGAACGGTGAGGCGATCGAGACCGCGTACACGGACTCGCGCGCCCGCGTCATCGCGCAGCTCGGCGCGACGCTCGAGGCCGCGGTGGCCGGCACCGCCGGGTTCACGGTCACGCCGGTCTACAGCCTGGAGCACGGCGCGGAAACCGGCACGGCGTTCGTCCTGCCGCTCGCGAGCATCGCGAGCATCGACGTCAGCGGGACCACGATCGTGTTCAGCCTGACGGCGCCGATCGACGTGACCTTCCCGACGGCCGGGACGATCTCGACGTCGACGGTGTACTGCGCGGCCGCGAACGTGAAGGACGCGACGGGCGCGTTCGCGCTCGCCGACAAGGACGGCGTGCTCTCGCGCTCGCTGTGGAACCTCGGCCTCGTCGACGACGGGTCGAACGCCATCCACAACCCGACGTTCGTGTTCGAGGTGCTGCAGGCGACGGACGAGGCGCTCAAGGCGGCGACGCCGGCGGCGGCGTGCGCGGCGACCTGCCTGTAGGCGACGTCAGCTCCCGGCGCGGTCCGCCGCGCCGGGAGCGTCGATCCTGAAGCTTCACGGGCTCGGGCCCGCCGGTCGGCACGACCGGCGAGCCCGGGCCCGCGTCGTCTGCGCGCCCGCCGGTCCGGGGCGCAACCGCGCGGCGAGGGCCATCAGCTCCGCCCTTCCTCGCGATCGTCCCGGTACAGCTCGTACGCCGCGGTGTACTCCATCACCCGCGCGACGTCGGCGATGAAGCTCTCCGGATAGCCGGCGCGGCGGAGGAGGTGGAAGCCCAGCTCCATGCCGGAGGTGATCCCTCCGGCGGTGATGATCCGGCCGGCGTCGACGACGCGGGCGCGGCTCGGCTTGCACGCCGGCGCGATCCGCGCGAGCCGCTCGAGCGGCACGAGGCCCGGCGGCGCCGCCTCGGCGCGGTCCGGCTTCTTGCGGTTCGTCGCGGGGAGGCCGTCGAGCAGGCCCATCGCTCCGTAGATCCAGGAGCCGGTGCAGACCGAGACGAGCAGCGTCTCCTCGGGCTGGCTGCGGACGAACTCGTGGAGCCGCCGGTTGTGCAGCTCCTGCCGCGTGCCGTAGCCGCCCGGGATGAGGAAGGCGTCCATCGCAGGGCGGTCCGAGAAGCCGTAGTTCGGCAGGACCGTGAAGCCGGCCTGCGCCTGCACCGGGCGCATCGCGTCCGCGACGAGGAACGCGTCCAGCTCCGGATCGTAGCGGCGCGCCACCGAGAAGACGCCGTGCGGGGCCGCGAAGTCGACGATCTCGGCGTCCTTGAACACGTAGATGCCCAGGCGGAACCCGGGGCGAGTCGGGGCCATTGTCGTTCCTCCTCGTCGAGCTCCCTCTCCGATGCGGAGGGGACACCGCGGTGTCGGGGCCTCGACGGGGCGCGGCGGGAACCGGTCGTGCGGGCAGCGCGCCGCTCGCTCGTCATGTCTGGGCCTCGCCGAGGGGATGACGCGCCGACGAGCATCACGGTCTCGTCCTGGAGGGACGAGGAGGCCATCCGGCGCTGGCGCGAGATCGAGCGCCACCTCGCCGGCCGTAACCCCGACCGCGACCACGGCATCGAATGGACGGTCGCAGGAGTCCTCGGCGGCGACCGGAGGACGCATGCCCGACTTCAAGTACGTGCTGGTCGGCGGTGGGATGACGGGCCACGCCGCGGCGCAGGGGATCCGCTCGGCGGACGCGAGCGGGTCGATCGCGCTCGTCGGCGAGGAGCCGGTCCCGCCGTACGCGCGCCCGCCGCTCACCAAGGGGCTCTGGGCAGGGAAGGAGGAGGGGGCGATCTGGCTGCCCGAGGTGAAGGGCGTCTCGCTCCTCACCGGCGTACGCGTCGTCGCGATCGACCGCGCGCGGCGCCGGGTCGCGCTCGAGGGAGGGGAGACCCTCGGCTACGAGCGGCTCCTCCTCGCGACGGGCGGCACTCCGCGGCGCCTGCCGTTCGGCGGCGACGGCGTCGTCTACTACCGGACCGTGGCGGGCTTCCGGCGCGTCCACGCGCTCCCGGTGGGCAAGCACGTCGCGGTGGTGGGCGGAGGCTTCATCGGCTCCGAGCTCGCGGCCTCGCTCGCGACGGCCGGCTACCGGGTCACGCTCGTCTTCCCCGAGGACGGCATCTGCGCGCGCCTCCTCCCACGGGACCTCGCGCTGCACCTGAACGGCTACTACGCGGAGCGGGACGTCGAGGTCCGAGCGGTCGAGCAGGTCACCGGGATCTCGGCGCACGGCTCCGGGTTCACGGTCGCGACCTCCCGGGCCGAGCTCCGGGCCGACCTCGTGGTGGCGGGGCTCGGCATCGTCCCGAACGACGCCCTCGCCGCCGGCGCCGGGCTCGCCGTCGACGACGGCATCGTCGTGGACGAGACGCTGCGCACCTCCGACCCCGACGTGTTCGCCGCGGGTGACGTCGCGCGCTTCTGGAGCCCGGCGCTCGGGCAGAGGATCCGGGTCGAGCACGAGGACAACGCCAACCGCATGGGGTGGGCGGCCGGCAGGGCGATGGCCGGCGCGGAGACCGCGTACCGCCACCTGCCCTTCTTCTACTCGGACCTCTTCGACCTCGGGTACGAGGCCGTGGGCGTGCTCGACGCGCGCCTCGAGGTCGTCGCCGACTGGGCGGAGCCCTTCCGCAGGGGCGTCGTCTACTACCTCGCGGAGGGCAGGGTGCTCGGCGTGCTGACCTGGGGCGTCTTCGGCGCGATGGACGCCGCCCGTGCCCTCATCGCAGAGCCGGGCCCGCACGCCGCCGCGACCCTGCGCGGGCGGATCCCGGCGTGACCGTCGCCGCGCGGCGCGGCGCCGGAGCGTTCAGGCCGGGCGGGTGCGTGGCAGGCGCCCGGGCCGCGGCTGCGCGGCGACGAGGCGCGTGAGCACCTTCTTCAGCTCCATCACCCAGAGCA
This sequence comes from Anaeromyxobacter terrae, assembly GCF_022690685.1. Classification (GTDB taxonomy): domain Bacteria; phylum Myxococcota; class Myxococcia; order Myxococcales; family Anaeromyxobacteraceae; genus Anaeromyxobacter; species Anaeromyxobacter terrae. Next base: position 25,097 of record NZ_JALCYY010000039.1, read on the forward strand.
CCGAGCTCGCGACGGCGACGCAGAGGAGCCAGTCCCCCGCGGTCAGGGGGACGGTCCGGAACGCGCCCTGGAGGAACGGGGCGTGGACCACGGCGACCTGCAGGGCCGCCGAGATCAGCACCGCGAGCCAGAGCCAGCGGTTGGCGAACGGCCTGTGGAAGGCGCTGCGGGCGGGGAAGCGGGAGTTGAAGGCGTTGAAGAGCTGGAACAGGACGAGCGTGGTGAACGCCAGGGTCTGGGCGTGCCGGAGGCCTCGCCCCGGGGCGGAGGGGCCGGCGCCGCCGATGAGCCCGCCGGGCAGCGCCCCGTCCATCACCGCGAGCGTACCGACGGCCATGACCGCGCCGACCAGGACGAGGTCGAACCAGGTCCGTCCGTCGAGCACCCGGCTCCGCGGGTCGCGCGGCGGCTCGAGCATGAGGTCGCGGTCCGCCGGCTCGACGCCGAGCGCCAGCGCGGGGCCCGAGTCGGTCAAGAGGTTGATCCAGAGGATCTGGGTCGCGAGCAGCGGCACGACCACCGCCGAGCCCTCCTCGGGCTGGAGCCCGATCACCCCCGCGAGCAGCACGCCGAGGAACATGACGAGCACCTCGCCGATGTTCGACGAGAGCAGGTAGCGCAGGAAGCGCTGGATGTTGGCGAAGATCGAGCGCCCCTCCTCGACGGCGGCGACGATCGAGGCGAAGTTGTCGTCGGTGAGGATCATGTCGGCGGCCCCCTTCGCGACGTCGGTGCCGGCGATGCCCATCGCCACGCCGATGTCGGCCGCCTTCAGCGCAGGCGCGTCGTTCACTCCGTCCCCGGTCATCGCGATGACCTCGCCGTTCGCACGCAGCGCCCGGACGATCCGCAGCTTGTGCTCCGGCGCCACGCGGGCGTAGACCGAGACGTCGCGGACGGCCGCGCGCAGCCCCTCGTCGTCCAGCCGCTGGAGCTGGGCGCCCGTCAGCACCGCGCCGCCCCTGGCCGCGATCCCCAGCTCGGCCGAGATCGCCGCCGCCGTGATCGGGTGGTCGCCCGTGATCATCACCGGGCGGACGCCGGCCCGCCGCGCGTCGGCGACGGAGGCGCGGGCCTCCGGGCGCGGCGGGTCGATCATGGCGACCACGCCGAGGAGCACGAGCTCCTGCTCGACCTCGTCCGTCAGCTCCCCGGGGATGGCATCGAGGGTGCGGTAGGCGACCCCGATCGTCCGCAGCGCCGCCGCGGCCAGCCGGTCGACGGCGGCCGAGATCTCCGCGCGGCGCTCCTCGCCGAGCGCCCGGGTCTCCTCGCCGATCCGTTCCCGGGTGCAGCGCGCCAGCAGGACGTCGGGCGCGCCCTTCGTGAACACCAGCACGCGCTCCTGCTCGGCGTCGGCGTGGGCGGTGCTCATCAGCTTGCGCTCGGACGAGAACGGCACCTCGCCGAGGCGCGGGTAGCGCGCCTGGAGCGCCTCCAGGGCGAGCCCCACCTTGCGCGCGGCCACCACCAGCGCGCCCTCGGTCGGATCGCCCTGGATCGTGAAACGGCCGTCCTGCTCGACGAGCACGGCGTTGCTCGCGAGCTGGCCCGCTTCCAGCGTCTTCTCGACCTCCTCGAGCAGCACGGGATCCTCGACCGAACGGCCGTCCCGGCGCACCTCGCCGGTCGGCTCGTACCCGGTGCCGGTCAGGTCGACGGTGCCGCTCGCGGTGACGACGGTGCGGACGGTCATCTCGTTCTTGGTGAGGGTCCCGGTCTTGTCGGAGCAGATCGTCGTCGTCGAGCCCAGGGTCTCGACCGCCGCGAGCTTGCGCACGATCACGTGGCGCTCCGCCATGCGCTGCGTCCCGAGCGACAGCACGATCGTCGTGATCGCCGTGAGCCCCTCCGGCACGGCGGCCACCGCGAGGGAGACCGCCAGCAGGAGCACGTCGACGACGTCGGTGAGCGAGCGCAGCTCCTCCACGACCAGGATCGTCGCGCTGATGACGATCGCGATCGCGATGACCGCCGCGCCGAGCTGCTTGCCGACGCGGTCGAGCTCCCTCTGCAGCGGAGTCTCGACCTCCTCGGTCGTCTGGAGCGAGCGGGCGATCCTGCCGAGCTCCGTCGAGGATCCGGTGGCGGTGACGACCGCCCGGCCGCGGCCGGATGCGATGGCCGTGCCGCTGAAGACCATGTTCTCCTGGTCGCCGAGGCCGAGCTCCGCGGCGAGCGGGGCGCTGTCCTTGGAGACGGGCATGCTCTCGCCGGTGAGCGCCGACTCGGCGGCCCTGAGCGCGATCGACTGCAGCACCCTGGCGTCGGCGGGGACCGTGTCGCCCTCCTCGAGGAGCAGGACGTCGCCCGGGACGAGCTCGGCGGTCGGAACGAGCTGCTGCCTCCCGTCGCGCAGGACGCGGGCGCTCGGCGCGGACATCGCCCGGAGCGCCGCGACCGCCTGCTCGGCCCGGCTCTCCTGGACGAAGCCCAGCACGCCGTTGAGGAGCACGATCGCGAGGATGGTGAGCGTGTCGTAGGGGAGCGGCGTCTCGCGCTCGATCCACCAGGCGACGAACGAGACCACCGTCGCGACGAGCAGCAGGATCGTCAGCACGTCGCGGAACTGGGCGAGGAAGCGCCGCCAGGCCGGGACCGGCGCTGGCGAGGGCAGCTCGTTCCTGCCGTGGCGCCGGAGGCGCTCCTCGACCACGTCCCCAGGGAGCCCGCGCTGCGCGTCGCTCGCGAGCCCGGCGACGACCTCCGCCGCCGCGAGCCGGTGAGGAGGCGATTCGGCCGGGCTAACCGCGGCCAACGGCGCCCCCCGCCGGCCACCGCCAGCCCACGATCTCGGGCGGGTCGACGCCGTGCTCCTGGGCGTGAAGCCGGCACTGGATCTGCTGGTTGCGGAACCGCTCCTTGGCGTGAGCGCCCGGGCCGAGCAGCCGCGGCACGCGGTCGATCACGTCCATGGCCAGGCTGAACCGGTCGATCTGGTTCTCGATCGCGAGCTCGAGCGGCGTGTTGATGCTGCCCTTCTCCTTGTAGCCGCGCACGTGGAGGTTCGGGTGGTTCCGGCGGCGGTAGGCCAGCCGGTGCACGAGCCACGGGTAGCCGTGGAAGTTGAAGATGATCGGCGCCTCCACGGTGAAGAGGGAGTCGAAGTCCCGGTCGGAGAGGCCGTGCGGGTGCTCCGTCTCCGGCTGCAGCTTGAAGAGATCCACGACGTTCACGAAGCGGAGCTTCAGGTCGGGGAACGCCGGCCGCAGCATGGCGGTGGCGGCCAGCGCCTCCAGCGTCGCGACGTCGCCGGCGCACGCCATGACGACGTCGGGCTCGTGCCCCTCGTCGCTGCTCGCCCAGTCCCAGATGCCGATCCCCTTCGCGCAGTGCGCGATGGCCGCGTCCATCGACAGGTACTGGAGGTGAAGCTGCTTGTCTGCGACGATCACGTTGACGTAGTTCTCGCTGCGGAGGCAGTGGTCCGCCACCGAGAGCAGGCAGTTCGCGTCGGGCGGGAGGTAGATGCGGGTGACCTCGGCGCTCTTGTTCACCACCACGTCGAGGAAGCCGGGGTCCTGGTGGGTGAAGCCGTTGTGGTCCTGGCGCCAGACCGTCGAGGTGACGAGCAGGTTCAGCGAGGCGATCTCCTCGCGCCACGAGAGGCGGTTGCAGATCGAGAGCCACTTCGCGTGCTGGTTGAACATCGAGTCGATGATGTGGACGAACGCCTCGTACGACGCGAAGAGCCCGTGGCGACCGGTCAGGAGGTAGCCCTCGAGCATCCCCTCCAGCGTGTGCTCCGAGAGCACCTCGACGACGCGGCCGTCGGGGGCGAGCCGGCCCCCGTCGGCGTCCTCCGGGAAGGTCTCGCCGAGCCAGAGCTTCCCCGAGGCCTCGTACACCGCGTCGAGCCGGTTCGAGGTGGTCTCGTCCGGCGAGAAGACGCGGAAGTTCCTCGCGTTCGCCCGCAGCACGTCGCGCAGGAACGCGCCGAGCGGCCCGGTGTTCCCCGCCTGCGAGCCGCCCGGTGAGTCCACCGCCACCGCGTACTCCCGGAAGTCTGGCAGGCGGAGCGCCTTCTTGAGGAGGCCGCCGTTCGCGCGCGCGCTCGCGCCCATGCGGCGCGGCCCCGCGGGCGCCGCCTCGCGCACGGCGGCGACCGGCGCGCCCGCGGCGTCGAAGAGCTCCTCGGGCCGGTAGCTCCGGAGCCAGCGCTCGAGCAGCGCCAGCCGGGCCGGGTCCTGCTTCACGCCGGGGATGGGCACCTGGTGCGCGCGCCAGGAGCCCTCGAGCGCGTGGCCGTCCAGCTCGGCGGGCGCGGTCCAGCCCTTGGGCGCGCGCAGCACGACCATGGGCCAGCGCGGGCGGGTGGCGACCCCCGTCCGCCGCGCCTCGGCCTGGGCGCCGCGGATGAGCTCCACGCAGCGATCGAGCGTGGCCGCCATGGCCTGGTGCATCGACTCGTGCTCGGAGCCCTCCACCAGGAACGGCGTCCAGCCGTAGCCGGAGAGGAGCCGCGTGAGCTCGTCCGAGGGGATGCGGGACAGCAGGGTGGGGTTGTCGATCTTGTAGCCGTTCAGCGACAGCACCGGGAGGACCGCGCCGTCGCGGATCGGGTTCAGGAACTTGTTCACGTGCCACGACGTGGCGAGCGGGCCGGTCTCGGCCTCGCCGTCGCCCACGACGGCCGCGACGATCAGGTCGGGGTCGTCGAACGCGGCGCCGCAGGCGTGCGAGAGCACGTACCCGAGCTCACCGCCCTCGTGGATCGAGCCCGGGAGCTCCGGCGTGCAGTGGCTGCCGACGCCGCCCGGGAACGAGAACTGCTTGAAGAGGCGCCGGAGCCCCTCCTCGTCGAGGCTCTTGTCCGGATAGACCTCGGAGTAGGTGCCCTCGAGGTACACCGGGCCGAGGACGCCGGGCGCGCCGTGGCCCGGCCCCGCGAGGAAGAGCATCTCCACGTTGCGCGCGCGGATGATCCGGTCGAGGTGCGCGTAGACGAACGACAGCGCCGGGCTCGCCCCCCAGTGGCCGAGCAGCCGGTTCTTCACGTGCTCGGGGCGGAGCGGCTCGCGCAGGAGGGGGTTGTCCTGCAGGAAGATCATGCCGAGCGCGAGGTAGTTGCAGGCGCGCCAGAAGGCCTCGATCCGGCCCACCTCCTCGGGCGTGAGCGGCGCTCCGCGCACCGTGGAGCGCGCCGGCCCGAACGCGGACAGCTCGGCGATTCCCGAAAGCCTCGGCGCTTGCTCGCTCACGGCTCGTCCCTCCCCGGCGGCCGCGTGCGCCAGGATCCGGCGCGCGTGCCGCGCGATCATCAGCTCCTCGTCGGTGTGGACCACCCACGCGGAGACGCGGCTCCGCTCGGTGCTGATCCGCGGGCCTGCCGCGGCGTTCGCGGCCGGGTCGAGCTCGACGCCGAGCCACGCGGCGTCGCGGCAGACCCGCTCGCGGATCACGGCCGAGTTCTCGCCGATGCCCGCCGTGAACACGACGGCGTCGAGCCCCCCGAGCGCGGCCGCGAGCGACCCCAGCTCCCGGCCGATCCGGTAGACGAAGAGGTCGACGGCGAGCCGCGCGCGCGGGTCGGACGAGGCGAGCAGCGTGCGGAGGTCGCTCGAGATGCCCGAGACTCCGAGGAGGCCGGACTGGTCATACAGGAGCCGCTCGATCGCGCGCGGGTCGAGGCCGCGCTCGCTCGCGAGCCAGAGCACCGCCCCCGGATCCAGCGCGCCGCACCGCGTCCCCATGCAGAGGCCGTCGAGCACGCTGAAGCCCATCGTCGTCGCGACGCTGCGGCCGTCCTGCAGGGCGCACATGCTGGCGCCGCTGCCGAGGTGCATGACCACGCTCCGCCCGCGCGCGGCGGCTGGGTCGAGCGCCCCCAGCGTCGAGGCGACGTACTCGTAGGAGAGGCCGTGGAAGCCGTAGCGCCGCAGGCCGGCCGCGTGCAGCTCCTCGGGGAGCGCGAAGCGCTCGGCGACCGGCGGCAGGGTGCGGTGGAACGCGGTGTCGAAGCAGGCGACCTGCGGGAGCGACGGATCGAGGTCGCGCAGGATCCGGATGGGCGCGAGGCCGTGCGGCTGGTGGAGCGGCGCGAGCGGGACGAACGTCTGGAGCCGCGCGAGTACGGCGTCGTCGATCCGCTCGGGGCCGGCGAAGACGGCGCCGCCGTGAACCACCCGGTGCGCCGCGCCGGCGAGCGCCCCGTCGCCCAGCGCGCCGCGGACGAGCTCGAGGATCACCCTCACCGCGCCGGGGTGGCCGAGGTACGCGTTCGCCGGCCAGTGACGCTCCGCCAGCAGCGCGCCATCCGCCCGGCGCGCGACGAAGCGCGGCTCGCCCTCGGCCGAGAGCCCGTCGATCTGGCCGCGCACGTCGGCCGCGAGCGCTCCCTCGCGCTCGCGGAAGAGCGAGAACTTGATGGACGACGAGCCCGCGTTGAGGACCAGGATCCTGTCGGGCATGGCCGGGACCGCCCGTCGGTGTGGGATCGTTGACCCCGCGCTCTCCGTGCGCAAGGCCAGGAGCGCGCAGGGCCCGGATGGCCCGCCCGAGACGAGCCGCGCGCCACCAGGCGTGGCATGGGAAGCGGCGATGAGCGAGGCCCGCGCGATCGAGGCGGCTCGGAGAGGCCGGTGATCCTGGCCGGGGACATCGGCGGGACGAACGCTCGCCTCGCCACCTTCGACGTCCTGGGCGGGCGTCCCGCGCTGCGCGCGCTCCGGATCTACCCGAGCGACCGCTTCGCCGGCCTCGAGGAGATCCTGGAGCGTTTCCTGCGCGAGGTCGGTGGCGCGATCGAGGCTGCCGCGATCGGCGTGGCCGGGCCGCTGCGCGCCGGCGCCGTGGTCACCACGAACCTGCCGTGGGTGGTCGACGCGGACCGGCTGGGGGCGGTGCTCGGGCTCCGGAAGGTCGTGCTCGTGAACGACCTCGAGGCGCTCGCGTGGTCACTCGACGTGCTCGAGGCGGACCAGCTCGGGACGATCCACTCGGGCCGGCCGGACCGGGCGGCGGCGCGGGCGGTGCTCGCCGCGGGCACGGGGCTCGGCGAGGCCGCCCTGGTGCCCGTCGCCGGTCGCTTCGTCGCGCTCCCGAGCGAGGGGGGCCACGCGGACTTCGCGCCGCGGACCGACCTCGAGATCGAGCTCCTCCGCTGGCTCAGGGTGCGCCACGGCCGCGTGAGCTGGGAGCGCGTCCTCTCCGGCCCCGGGCTCGGCGACGCGTACCGCTTCCTCCGCGAGCGGAGCGGGGACCCGGAGCCGCCCGCGCTCGCCCGGGCGATGGCGGAGGGTGACGCCGCGGTGGTCGTGTCGTCCGCGGCGCTCGCCGGGAGCGATCCCGTCTGCGCGCAGGCCCTCGAGCTCTTCGTCTCGGCCTACGCCGCCGAGGCCGGGAACCTCGCCTTGCGGCTGATCGCGACGGGCGGCGTCTTCCTCGGCGGCGGCATCGCGCCCCACGTCCTGGCGTGGCTCCGCCGGCCGTCGTTCCGGGAGGTCTTCGTGGACAAGGGACGGCTCGGCGCGCTGCTCGAGGACATCCCGGTGCACGTGATCCTCGACGATCTGGCGGGCCTCCTGGGCGCCGCGCGGCGGGCGATGGAGGAGCTCGGGGGCTGAGGGCGTCGCGCCCGAGCACGCTCTCGTCCGGCCGCTCGCCGCGCTCGCCGGCGGCGCCGTTCGCGAGCCCGAGGGGATGCCTGCCGCGCGCGGCGCATCCAGATCAGGAGGACCGACGTGGACCGCGATGTCGATCAGCTCTCGGTGGCGACCCTCCGCACCCTCGCCATGGACGCCGTCCAGAAGGCGCGCTCCGGGCACCCGGGCACGCCCATGGCGCTCGCGCCGGTCGCCTACGTGCTGTGGCAGCGCTTCCTCCGCTACGATCCCGAGGAACCGATCTGGCCGGACCGCGACCGGTTCGTGCTGTCGAACGGGCACGCGTCGATGCTGCTCTACGCCCTGCTCCACCTCGCGGGCGTGAAGGCGGTCGATCCGGACTACGAGACGCTGGGCCGGCTGGCCGTCGAGCTCTCGGACATCGAGCGCTTCCGCCAGCTCGACAGCAAGTGCCCCGGCCACCCGGAGTACCGGTGGACGAGCGGCGTGGAGGCGACCACCGGTCCGCTCGGGCAGGGCGTCGCGACGAGCGTCGGCCTCGCGATCGGCGGCCGCTGGCTCGCCGCCCGCTACAACCGCCCCGGCCTCGCGCCGTTCGGCTACGACGTCTACGCGCTGTGCGGGGACGGCGACCTCATGGAGGGGGTCTCCGAGGAGGCGGCGTCGCTCGCGGGACACCTCCGGCTCCCGAACCTCTGCTGGATCTACGACAACAACCGGATCACCATCGAGGGCCGGACCGCGCTCGCCTTCAGCGAGGACGTGGCTTGCCGGTTCATCGCCCTCGGGTGGAGCGTGACGCGCGTGGGCGACGCGAACGATCTCGACGCGCTCTCGCGCGCGCTCGAGCAGTTCCGCGCCACCCGGGATCGGCCGACGCTGATCGTCGTCGACAGCCACATCGCCTGGGGCGCGCCGCGGAAGCAGGACACCTCGGAGGCGCACGGGGAGCCGCTCGGCGAGGAGGAGGTCCGCGCCACGAAGCGCCGCTACGGGTGGCCGGAGGACGCCCACTTCCTCGTGCCCGACGGCGTCCGCGAGCACTTCCGCGCCGGGATCGGCGCGCGCGGCGCGCGACTGCGCGGCGAGTGGGAGCGGATGTTCGCCTCGTACCGGGCGAGCCACCCGGACCTCGCCGCCGAGATCGAGCGCATGCAGCGCCGCGAGCTGCCCGAGGGGTGGGACCGCGGGCTCCCGGCGTTCTCCCCGGACGCGAAGGGGGTCGCCACGCGCGACGCGTCCGGGAAGGTCGCGAGCGCCGTCGCCGCGAACGTCCCCTGGCTCCTCGGGGGCGCCGCCGACCTCGCGCCCTCCACGAAGACCCGCCTCACGGTCGACGGCGCCGGCGACCTCGAGGCGGACACGCCGGGCGGCAGGAACCTGCACTTCGGGATCCGCGAGCACGCCATGGGCGCGGTGACGAACGGGCTCTCGCTCGCGAAGCTGCGCCCCTTCGAGGCGACCTTCCTCGTCTTCAGCGACTACATGCGCCCGGCGCTCCGGCTCTCCGCGCTCATGGAGCTGCCGATCATCGCGATCTTCACCCACGACTCCATCGGGCTCGGCGAGGACGGTCCCACCCACCAGCCCGTCGAGCACCTCGCGTCGCTGCGGGCCATCCCGGGCCTCGTCACGATCCGCCCGGCCGACGCGAACGAGGTGGTGGAGGCCTGGCGCGTGGTGATGCAGCGGCGCTACGGCCCGGTGGCCCTCGTGCTGACGCGGCAGGCCGTGCCGGTCCTCGACCGCACGCGCTACGCCTCCGCGGCGGGCCTCGCGCGCGGCGCCTACGTCCTCGCCGACGCTCCCGGCGGTCGCCCCGAGCTCCTGCTCCTCGCCACCGGCAGCGAGGTGCACCTCGCCCTCGCGGCGGGGGAGACGCTCGCGGCGCGGGGCGTCCGCGTGCGCGTCGTGAGCATGCCGTCATTCGAGCTCTTCGAGCAGCAGCCGCCGGAGTACCGCGCGAGCGTGCTGCCACCGGAGGTGAAGGCGCGCGTCGCGGTGGAGCAGGCCTCGACCTTCGGCTGGGACCGCTACGTGGGGAGCGCGGGCGCAGTCGTCGGCATGCGCACCTTCGGCGCCTCCGCGCCGCTCAAGGCGCTGCAGACGCGCTTCGGGTTCACCCCGGACGCGATCGTCTCGACGGCGAGCGCGCTCCTCGCGCGCGGGGAGGGCTAGGCCGTGCGCGTCGCCATCGCCGCCGACCACGCAGGCTTCCCCCTGAAGGAGGCGCTGCGAGACGGCCTCGCGGCCCTCGGGCACGAGGTCGTCGACCTCACCCCGCGCGAGCCGGCGCCCGAGGACGACTACCCGGACCACGCGCTGCTCGTGGGCGAGGCCGTGCGGTCCGGCGGCGCCGAGCGCGGCGTCCTCGTGTGCGGGAGCGGCGTCGGAGTGGCCATCGCAGCGAACAAGCTGCCCGGGATCTACGCGGGCGTGTGCCACGACACCTACTCGGCGCACCAGGGCGTCGAGCACGACGCGATGAACGTCCTCGCGCTCGGGGCGCGCGTCGTCGGAGTGGCGCTCGCGGAGGAGATCCTCCGGGCCTTCCTCGCCGCCCGCCCCTCCGGCGAGGAGCGGCACCGCCGCCGGATCTCGAAGACGCGCGGCATCGAGGCGCGCGCGCTGCAAGGAGACGCACATGATCGAGCCCATCCGTGAGCTCGCGAGGTACGGGCAGAGCATCTGGTACGACGGCCTGAGGCGGGACCTCCTCCGCACCGGGTCGCTCGCGCGGCTCATCGAGGACGGCGTCCGCGGCCTCACCACGAACCCGTCCATCTACGAGAAGGCGATCGCGGGGACGGCGGATTACGACGCCGACATCACGACGGTGGGGGGGAGCGGCCTCGACGCGAAGGCGGTCTACGAGACGCTGGCGATCCAGGACCTGCGGGGCGCGGCCGACCTCATGCGCCCGGTCTTCGACGAGATGGACGGGCGCGACGGGTTCGTGAGCCTGGAGGTCTCTCCGCTCCTCGCCCAGGACACGCGAGGCACGATCGAGGAGGGACGTCGCCTGTGGAAGGCGCTCTCGCGGCCGAACGTCTTCATCAAGGTCCCAGGCACGCCCGAGGGCATGCCGGCCATCGAGGCGCTCGCCGCCGACGGCGTGAACGTGAACGTCACGCTGCTGTTCGCGCGCTCGGCGTACCGCCTGGCCGCGGAGGCCTGGATGGCCGGGCTCGAGGCGCGCGCGGCGAGGGGCGAGACGCTCTCGCGGGCGGCCAGCGTGGCGAGCTTCTTCGTCTCGCGGATCGACACCGCGGTGGACCGCCGGCTCGACGCGCACGCCGGCCGCGCGGCCGGACCCAGCGAGCGCGAGCGCATCGAGGCGCTCCGCGGCAAGGCCGGGATCGCCAACGCGAAGCTCGCCTACCAGGACTACGCGGCCCTCGTCGCGAGCGAGCGCTGGCAGCGGCTCGCGGCCCGCGGCGCTCGCACGCAGCGCGTGCTCTTCGCGAGCACGAGCGTGAAGGATCCGCGCTACCCGGAGCTCATGTACGTCGAGTCGCTCATCGGGTCGGACACGGTGGACACGGTGCCTCCGGACACGCTCGAGGCCCTCCGTCGCGGCCTCACGGTGCGCCCCACCCTCGAGGAGGACGTTCCGGGGGCCCACGCCGACCTCACCGCGCTCGAGGCGCTCGGGATCTCGATGGACGCGGTCACGGACGAGGTGCTCGCGGAGGGCGTGCGCAAGTTCGCCGAGCCGTTCCAGGCGCTCCTGGCCACGATCGACGCGCGGCGCGCGGGGCTCGGCGCCCCCGCGGCCCGGTGAGGGGAGGCGGCGCGATGCAGCTCGGGATGGTGGGGCTCGGGCGGATGGGGTCGAACATGGCGCGGCGGCTCCTGCGGGCCGGGCACCGCGTCGTGGCGTACGACCGCGATCGCGCGGCGGGCGCGGCCCTCGAGCGTGAGGGAGCGGTGGCCGCGGCGTCGCTCGACGACCTCGTCCGCCGGCTCGACCCCCCGCGCGCGGCCTGGGTCATGCTCCCCGCGGGAGCGCCCACCGAGGAGACGGTCTCGGCGCTCGGGGATCGGCTCGCGCGGGGCGACGTGATCGTCGACGGCGGCAACTCCTGGTTCAAGGACGACGCGCGGCGGGCGCGGGGGCTCGAAGCGAAGGGCGTGCGGTACGTGGACGCCGGGACGAGCGGCGGCGTCTTCGGGCTCGAGCGCGGCTACAGCCTCATGATCGGCGGGGACGCCGAGGCGGTCCGCCTCCTCGAGCCCGTCTTCCGCTCGCTCGCGCCGGGGCGCGCCGCGGTGCCGGCCACGCCCGGGCGGGAGGGCCGGACGAGCACCGCCGACGACGGCTACCTCCACTGCGGCCCGGCGGGGGCCGGGCACTTCGTGAAGATGGTCCACAACGGCATCGAGTACGCCCTCATGCAGGCGTTCGCCGAGGGGTTCGACATCCTGCGCGGCGCCGCGGGGGACGAGGTGCCGGAGGAGCTCCGCTACCAGCTCGATCTGGCGGAGGTGGCCGAGGTCTGGCGGCGCGGCAGCGTCGTCTCCTCCTGGCTCCTCGACCTCGCCGCCGCGGCCCTCGCGCGGGATCCCGGGCTCGTCGGGTTCACGGGCAGGGTGCCGGACTCGGGCGAGGGGCGCTGGACCGTGCAGGCCGCGGTGGAGGAGGCGGTCCCGGCGACCGTCATCTCCGCCGCGCTGTACGCCCGGTTCCGCTCGAGGCAGGACCACACGTTCGGAGAGAAGCTCCTGTCGGCGATGCGGCGGCAGTTCGGCGGTCACGCGGAGGCGCCGGCGAGCTCGCCGCAGGGCCCTCCGGCGGCCTCCAAGGGGCGGCCATGACGACGGATCCCGGGTCGCCAGCCGCCCCCGAGGCAGGAGGCAGGCCGGGGCCGGCTCCGCTCGAGCGACCGGCCGACGCCGCGTCGATCGTGATCTTCGGGGGCACGGGCGATCTCGCCCGCCGCAAGCTGTTCCCGTCCCTCTGGAACCTGTGGTCGAACGGGCTCCTGCCCGCGGACGTCGCGGTCATCGGCGTCGGGCGGAAGATCGCCTCGGACGCCGCGTACCGCGAGGAGATCGGCGCGAGCGTGCGCCGGTTCGGGGCGTGCCCGCCGCAGGACGACCGCAGCTTCGGCCAGTTCCTCGAGCGGATCTTCGTGGTGCAGGGCGCGTTCGACGACCCCGCGACCTACGGGTGGCTGAAGGCCCGCCTCGCCGAGGTCTCCGCGCGGCATCGGACCGGAGGGAACGTGCTCTTCTACCTCGCGACGCCGCCCACCGCGTTCGGGACGATCGTCCGCCGCCTCGATGCCGCGGGGCTCGCCCGCGAGGCGCAGGGGTGGCGGCGCGTGGTCGTGGAGAAGCCCTTCGGCCGCGATCTCGCCTCGGCGAAGGCCCTCGGCGCTGAGCTGCACGCGGTGCTGCGGGAAGATCAGATCTTCCGGATCGACCACTACCTCGGGAAGGAGACGGTCCAGAACATCCTCGTGTTCCGCTTCGCGAACGGGGTGTTCGAGCCGATCTGGAATCGCCGCTACGTCGACCACGTCCAGATCACGGTGGCGGAGGACCTGGGGGTCGAGGGGCGCGGCGCGTACTACGAGAGCGCCGGGGCGCTCCGGGACGTCGTGCAGAACCACGTCCTCCAGCTCGTCACGCTCGTCGCCATGGAGCCGCTCACGAGCCTCGCCGCCGACGCGGTCCACGCCGAGAAGGTGAAGGTGCTCCAGGCGATCCGCGCGACGGGAGCCGTCCGAGGGCAGTACGGGGAGGGCACCATCGCGGGGGTGCAGGTGCCCGCCTACCGGTCGGAGCCGGACGTGGATCCGCACTCGACGATCGAGACCTATGCGGCCGTGCGGCTCGACATCGACAGCTGGCGCTGGTCCGGGGTCCCCTTCTACGTCAGGTCCGGCAAGCGGCTCGCGCGCCGCTGCACCGAGATCGTCGTCCAGTTCCGCCGGCCTCCGCTCATGCTGTTCCAGCAGTCGGGGGTCGGGGAGATCGAGCCGAACCGGCTCCACATCCACATCCAGCCCGACGAGGCGATCTCCTTCGACATCAAGGCGAAGGCGCCGGGTGCCGCCATCCGGGTCGAGGACGTGCGGCTCTCCTTCGACTACCGGAGCATCGGCGAGGGGTGCGCGGCGACGGGGTACGAGCGGCTCCTCTACGACGCGCTGGTGGGCGACTCGACGCTGTTCCATCGCGCGGACATGGTCGAGGCCGCGTGGCGGATCGTGACGCCGATCCTCGAGGCGTGGTCGAGCCGGCCCGCACCCGACTTCCCGAACCATCCCGCCGGCTCCTGGGGGCCGCCGGCCGCGGACAAGCTCCTCCGCCGCGACGGGCGCCGCTGGGTGGTGGGCTGAAGGGAGGCCATGGCGGCCGAGCGAGACACGGCGAAGCCGGAGGTGCGCGTCGTCGAGGACCCCGCCGCGCTCGCCCCGGCCGCCGCGGACGAGTGGCGCGCGCGAGCCCTCGCGGCGGTGGCCGCGTCCGGCCGCTTCGCGGTCGCGCTCTCGGGCGGCTCGACTCCGCGCGCGGTCTACGCGCTGCTCGCCGACCCGGCCGCGCCGTACCGCGACGCCCTCCCGTGGGCGCGCACGCACGTGTTCTTCGGTGACGAGCGGGCGGTGCCGCCCGATCACCCGCAGTCGAACTACGGCATGGCGCGCGACGCGCTCCTCGCGTCCGTGGCGCTCCCGCCGGAGAACGTCCACCGGATCCGAGGGGAGGACGAGCCGGAGGCGGCCGCCCGCGCATACGAGGACGCGCTGCGCGCCTTCTTCGGCGGCGCCCCCCGCTTCGACCTCCTGCTGCTCGGGATGGGCGCCGACGGTCACACCGCCTCGCTCTTCCCGGGGAGCCCCGCGCTCGAGGAGCCATCGCACCTCGTCGTGGCCGCCCCCGCGCCGGCTCCGGGTCCGCCCCGGATCACGCTCACCCTCCGGGCGCTGCAGGCGGCGGCTCGCGTGGTGTTCCTCGTCTCCGGCGCGGCGAAGGCGCCCGCGCTCGCGCGCGCCCTCTCCGGCGCGAGCGGCGCGGGGGCGCTCCCCGCGGGGCGCGTCCGGCCGACGGACGGCTCCGTCCTCTGGCTCGTGGATCGCGCCGCGGCGCCCTGACGGTCGGCTGAAGGGTCGAGGCGGGACCCGGGCGCGGTTCCCGCCAGGGCATGACGCACCCGCCGGCGGTGGCCCCGCGCGAGCCGCGATCGCGCGGGGCTCCGTGCCCTACGTTCATCGCGCCCGTACGGGCGGGGAGGGTTTCGAGATGCGAGCTTCGAAGCGTGGGATCGTGGCGGCGATCGTCTCCGCCGCGGTGCTGGGGTTCGCCCCTGGAGCGCGGGCGGCCGACGGCGCGGTGAAGGTGGCGAAGAGCGAGAAGGCCGGGAGCTACCTCACCGACGACAAGGGCATGACGCTCTACGTCTTCAAGAAGGACTCGGAGGGGAAGAGCGCCTGCGCCGGCGCCTGCGTGACGAACTGGCCGATCTACCACCGCGAGAAGGTCGAGCCGGCCGGCGGCGCGAGCGCGGCCGACTTCAAGACGATCACGCGCGAGGACCGCAAGAAGCAGACGACTTACAAGGGCAAGCCGCTCTACACCTTCGTCGGGGACAAGAAGCCGGGCGACACGAACGGGCAGGGCGTGATGGACGCCTGGAGCGTCGCGGCGCCTTGATCGCCGCCAGGACGTACCCGCCCGTGGCCCCTGGCGGGCGAGAATCGCCAGGGGCCACGCGGGCGCGCGATCACGGGATCGCGATGGAGCGGTTGACGCTGATGGTCTGCTTCGGGTTCGCGCTGTCCGTCACCTGGACCGCGAACCCGTAGATCCCGCTCGCAGTCGGCGTGCCCTCGATGGCGCCCGCCGTGCCGAGCGTCAGCCCGGGCGGCAGGCTGCCCGAGGCGAGCGAGAGCGCGTAGGGCGGGAGGCCGCCGGCCGCCTCGAGCGCCGCGGAGTACGGAGCTCCGACGGCGCCGTCCGCGAGGCTCTCGGTGGTGACCTCGAGCGGCGCGAAGACGCGCAGCGTGAACGGCGCGCTGAAGTTCTTCTGGGGCGCGGACGCGTCGAGGACCCGGAGCGTGAAGCTGTGGCTCCCTGCTTCGGTGGGTACGCCGGCGAGCTCGCCGGTCGCGGCGTCGAGCGCGAGCCCGGGGGGCAGCGCGCCTCCGCTCACGGACCAGGTGTACGGGGCGGTCCCGCCGATCGCCGCGGCGTGCGCCGCGTATGGCGCGCCCACGACGCCGTCGCCGAAGGCGGTGGTGGTGATGACGAGCGCGTTCGACGCGGCGGCGATCGTGACGCTGAACGCCTGGGACGCGACCTTCTGCGGCGTCGAGGCGTCGGCGGCCTGCACGGTGAAGGTGTAGCCGCCGGTCGCCGTGGGGCTGCCGGCGAGGGCGCCCGTGACGACGTCGAGCGCGAGCCCCGGAGGCAGCGTGCCGGCGACGACGCTCCAGGCGTAGGGCTCGGCCCCGCCGTTGGCGGCCACGGCCTCGGCGTACGGAGCCCCGAGCACCCCCTTCGGCAGCGAGACCGTGGTGACGGTGAGCGGCGCGGTACCGATGGTCATGGTGAACTGCTTCTGCGCGAGCTCGGGCGGCGTCGAGCCGTCCGCGACCTGGACGACGAACGTGGCGCTGCCCGTCTCGGTGGGCGTGCCCGAGAGCGCGCCGTCCGCTCCGAGCGTCAGCCCGGGGGGCAGCGCCCCCGCCGCCACGCTCCAGACGTACGGGCCCGTGCCGCCCGCCGCGACGAGCGTCGCGGAGTAGGCGGAGCCCACGGTGCCGCCGGCCAGGGAGGCCGTCGTGATCTGGGCGCTCCCGGCGTCCGCGAGCACGGTGATGCCCAGGCTCGCGGTCGCTGCCTGGGCGGGAGAGGAGCCGTCGCTCACGCGCACCGTGCAGACGTAGGTGCCGCTGACGCTCGGCGTTCCGGACAGCGTGCCGTTCGACGCGAGGGCGATCCCGGGCGGCAGGTAGCCGCCGGCCCGGCTCCAGGAATACGGCTGCGTGCCGCCGCCCGCGGTGAGCGTCGCCGCGTACGCGGCGCCGACCACTCCGTTCGCGAGCGAGGTCGTCGTGACGACGAGCGCGGAGGGGGAGGGCGGAGCGGCGGGATCGGACGAGCCGCCCGAGCAGGCGATGAGCGAGAGCGCGACGAAGCACGCGAGCGCGCGTGGCGTGGTGCGCGGCATACAGCTCCCTTTCCGCAGGCGCCTCGGCCGGCGTGGCCTACTGGCCCTGCGACGAGATGACGCGCGTACGCAAGGCGAATGCCGCGTCGTCGCAAGCGTCACGGACAGCGAAGAGCGCCCGTCTCTCGCGTGCAAGCGCGCGAGACGTGGGGCCTCCCGAGCGCCGTCCCGCGGCCACGTCGGCGCTCGGCGTGCGGCGCTGTGCGCGAACGGCTCCGTACGCGCCGGTACACTCGAGCGTACCGGCGCGTTCACGCCGGGTCGCCGGCCCGAGGCGGCGCGCGGGCGAGCCACCCGCGCCGGGCGTCACGCGTACTGCGCGATCCCGTTCCCGAACGACCAGTTCTCCTTCGTGACCTCGACGAGCGAGACGAGGACGTCCTCCGGCCTCACCCCCGGTGACGTGGAGAGCAGCTCGGCGATGCGGGCGTAGAGCGCCTTCTTCATCTCCAGCGTGCGCCCGGCGTTGAGCGTGATCTGCACGACGACGAGCTCGTCGGTCCGGGCGATGTCGAGGTACGACGGATCGTAGACGAGGCCGGCGGCGTCGTGCTCGGTGATGACCTGGAAGCGATCCTTCGCGGGGACGTTCATCGTCTCCACCATCGCGCGGTGGACGGCGTCGCCGACGGCGGCGCGGTACGCGGCGGGCTTTCCGGCTCTGAGCGAGATGCGAACGAGCGGCATGGGGTTCTCCTCGAGGAAGGGGCGGGATTATGGCCTGAACCCCCGAGCGAGGGGCGCCCCTGGCGCAGGTGAACGGTCCCTGCCCCTGCCGTTGGCGACCAGGCGCCTCCGCCGCTCCTCCCGTCGGCCGAACCCACGAGAGCTGACGTTCCCGGGCGCCGAAAGCTCGACGGCCATGGAGCGCGGCGTAGCGTGGAGTCGGCGTCCGACGGGAGGACGGCATGGTCGAGCGGACGGGTGGCGTCGTGATGGTCGTCGACGACGACGAGGATCTGCGGGAGCTCGTCGTCGGGGTCCTGAAGGACGCCGGCTTCGAGGCGGTGGCCGCGAGGCACGGGCGCGAGGCGCTCGCGCGACTCCAGGACGCCGAGGTCACGCCGGAGCTCATCCTGCTCGACCTCGAGATGCCCGTCATGTCGGGCTGGGAGTTCCGCCGCGAGCAGCTGCGCGATCCGGTGCTCGCCCGGGTGCCGGTGCTCGTCACGTCCTCGGCGGACCCGGGCGCCCTCGCGGCGAGCGGGTACCTCGCGAAGCCGTACGCCGCGGCCGACCTGCTCCGCGCCGTCGCGGCGGTTCGCGCGGGCCGCGCGATCGCGGCGTGACCCCGCGCGCTCAGCTCGCGTCCGGCGCGGCCGCGGGCCGCTCGCCCAGCAACGCCTCCACCTCCGCGGCCGAGCCCAGCTCGACGGCCTGCTGCGCGAGCTCCCGCGCCTCGTCCAGGCGGGTCTCGCGGATCGCGTTCTTCACCTCGAGCATCTCGCCCGGCGCGACGCTGAACGCGCGCAGGCCCAGGCCGAGGAGCAGCTCCGTGTGGGCGGGGTCGCCCCCCATCTCCCCGCAGATGGTGAGCTCGCGCCCAGCGCTCTCCGCGGCCTCCGCGACGGAGCGGATGAGGCGCAGGACCCCCGGGTGCAGGGGCTGGTAGTAGGGGGCGATGGTCTCGTCCTCGCGATCGGCCGCGAGCACGTACTGCACGAGGTCGTTCGTCCCGAGGCTCAGGAAGTCGACCTCTCGCGCCAGCGTCCGGGCCATCAGGGCCGCCGAGGGGACCTCGATCATCGCGCCGAGGGGGATCTCGGGGTTGAAGCGCTGGCCCTCGGCGGCGAGCTCCGCCTGCACCTGGCGCACGATCGCGCGCGCCTCCCGCACCTCCTCGAGCCCGCCCACGACCGGGAGCAGGATGGAGGCCGGGTGGTCCGCGCTGACGCGCAGGAACGCGCGCAGCTGCGGCTTCAGCACGTCGAGGTGGCGGAGCAGGAGCCGCACGCCTCGCTGCGCGAGCGACGGGTTGCGGGCGGGCGGCATCGGGAAGTAGGGCAGGACCTTGTCGCCGCCGAGGTCGAGCAGGCGGAAGACCACCTTCCGCGGGTGGAACCGCCCCGCCGCGCGCGAGAGGTACTCGTACTGCTCCTCCTCGGTGGGGAACGCGGGCCGGATGGCGAACGCGAACTCGGTCCGGTAGAGGCCGATCCCCTCGGCCTCGAAGCGCAGCGCGGACTCGGTGTCCGCGAGCTTGTTCACGTTGGCGTAGAGCGGGACCGACGTGCCGTCGCGCGTCACCGAGGGCAGCCCGACGAGGTGCCTGAGCTCCTCCTTGCCGGCGCGGAGCTCCGCCTCCAGCCGATCGTACTCGCGCTCCAGCGACGGCTCCGGGTCGACGAAGACCACGCCCGCGATGCCGTCCACGATCAGCCGGTCGCCGGTCCGGATCCGGAGCGACGCCTCCGGCACCCCGGCGACGGCCGGCGTCCCCAGCGAGCGCGCCAGGATCGAGCTGTGCGAGAACCGGTTGCCCCGCTCCGTCACGAGGCCGCCGACGCGGTCGAGCTCGAGGCGAGCCGTCACGGACGGCAGGAGCTCCTCCGTCACCACGATGGCGCCCGGCGGGATGACGAGGCTCGAGGGACCGCGGCGCTCGATGAGCGTCGAGAGGACGCGGCGGCCGACGTCGCGGACGTCGGCGGCGCGCTCGCGGAGGTAGGCGTCGGGGATAGCCTCGATGATCCGCAGGTACTCGTCGATGACCTCCGAGAGCGCCGCCTCGACGTTGATGAGCTTCTCGCGGACGCGGCGGAGGACCCGGTCGCGCAGCTCCGGATCGTCGACCGCGAGCGCCTGTGCGCCGAAGATGTCCGCCTGGCTCTTGCCGAGCCGCGCGTTCACGTCGTCCTGGAGCGTGGCCAGCTCCGCGGCGGCGGTGGCCAGCGCCGCGTCGAAGCGCAGCCGCTCGCCCTCGACCTCCGACGGCTGGATGCTGCGCCGCGGCGCCGCCGATCGGTAGCCGCAGGCGATCACGAGGGCCTTGCCCCGCGCGACTCCCGGCGACACGCCCGTGCCTCTGAGCATTTGAGCGATCCTTCCCAAGCTCATATGCGCGCGCGGGTCGCGGCCGCCACCGAAGTCCCGGTCGGGCGACGCGTTCGACCCACGCTCCCCACCCGGTCGGGCGCGCGAGCGAGCGGAGGAGCCCGGAGGGACCGTGGCTCGCTCGGGCCCTGCCGGCCCGCCGCGGGGCTCGTCCCTTCCGCCGCCGCGGCCCCGGGCCATACTCAGCGGACATGGAGCTCCTGCTCGTCCGCCACGCCATCGCCGCGCGGACCTCCTCGCGCGGCGAGTCGGCGGATGCGCGCCGACCGCTGACGGCCGAGGGCCGCCGGCGCATGGTCCGGGGCGCGCGCGGGCTCGCGGCGCTCGTCGCGGAGCTCGACGGCGTCTTCCCGAGCCCCCTCGTCCGGGCGGTCGAGACGGCGCGCATCGTGGCCGACGCGTACGGGCTCACGCCGGAGGAAGGGCTCCCGGCGCTCGCGCCGGACCGCCCGCCGCAGGAGGTGATCGCGTGGCTGTGCGCTCGGCGCCGCGACGGGACCGTCGCGCTCGTCGGGCACGAGCCGCACCTCTCTCGCCTCGCGGCGCTCCTCGTCGCCGGCGACCCCGAGCCGCTGTTCACGTTCCGCAAGGGCGGGGCGTGCCTCCTCACGCTCGACGGCACGCCGCGCCCGGGCGGCGCGCGCCTGCGCTGGCTCGCGACGGCGAAGGTCCTCAGGCTCCTCGGGGCGCGGGAGGCGAAGGGGTGAGCCGCGGCCCGGACGGCGCCAGGCGCTCGGCGGCTCGCCAGGCCGTGGCGGGGACGGGCGCCGGATCGCACATTCGAGGCATGCCCCTCTCCTCCGTTCCCGCCCGCGCGGAGGGCGGCTTTCACGTCGTCGTCGAGGCGCCGCGCGGCGCGACGTTGAAGCTCAAGCACGACCCCGCGCTGGACGTGATGATCGGCCACCGGCCGCTGCCGCTCGGGTTTGCCTATCCGTACGACTGGGGCTTCGTGCCGGGCACGAAGGCCTCCGACGGCGACCCGGTGGACGCGCTCGTGTACTGGGACGTCTCGAGCTACCCCGGCGTCGTCGTCCGCTGCCGCGCGCTCGGCGTGCTCGCGCTCGAGCAGGACGCGAAGCGCGGCGGGCGGGAGCGGAACGACCGGATCCTGGCGCTCCCCCTCGTCCACTCCCGCGGCGCGGCGCTGCGTACCCACGCGGACCTCGACCGCCGGGTGCTCGAGGAGATCGAGCACTTCTTCACCTCGTCGGTGTTCTTCGAGCCGAAGAACCCCCGCATCCTCGGGTGGCAGGGGCCGGAGGACGCGGAGCGCCTCCTCGCGGGGAGCTAGCGGGTGGCGAAGCCGACCGAGATCCCCGGGCTCGAGCCCGGCACCCCGGTCTCCGTGGCCGGGCCACTCCTCGTCCGCGCGCGCCTCGACGACGTGCGCCGGTACGAGGCCGCGGCGCTGGGGGAGGGGGACGGCGAGCCCGACGTGGACGCGGTGCACGACATGCGCATCGCGACGCGGCGGCTGCGCGCCGCGATCCAGCTCTTCGGCCGAGGCGAGCTCGCCGCGCTCGAGGGCGAGGTGAAGGCGCTCCAGGACGCCCTCGGCGAGGTCCGCGACGGCCAGGTGCAGCGGCGCTGGTTCGCGCGCCACGCGAGGAAGGAGGGCGGCGCCGGCCGCCTCGCGACGTGGGCCGGCGCGGGCCTGCCGAAGGCTGCCAAGCGGCTGCGGCGCGCGCTCCGCGCGTGGCAAGGCGCCGTGGCGCCGTCGATCGCGCGCGCGGCGGAGGACGCGGCAGGGAAGGGACGGCTCGAGGGAAAGCGGCTCGCGAAGGAGGTGACGAGGCGGCTCAGGACCGTGAATCGCCGCCTCGCCGACGCGCACGACGCGCGGTCGCCGCGCAAGGTGCACCGGCTCCGCATCGCGGCCAAGAAGCTCCGGTACGCCGCCGAGCTCGTGGACCGCGGCTTCCCGGACGCCGCGACGCGGATGCTCGCTGCGCTCGTGCCGCTCCAGGAGCGGCTCGGCGACCTCCACGACACGGACGTGCGGATCGAGCGGCTCGAGCGCCTCGCCCGGCGGGGCGGGCGGGGCGAGCGCCGGGCCGCGCGCGCCACGCTCGCCGTCCTCCGCGAGGAGCGCGACCGCGAGGCGCGGGCGCTCCGGCGCGAGCTCTCGCGGTGGCGGGAGGAGGGGGTGGTGCGGGCGCTTCGGCGCGGGTTCTCGGGCGGCGGCGGGCGGCGCGTGAAGCCCGGAGTGGATGGCGCGGCCGGGGCGAATCGGCACGCGGCGGGCTCGTCCGCGGCGTGAGGATCGGCGGGCGCGTCGCGGGGGCGACGGCGGGTTGGGGGTCGGGTCGGGTTGTCCGGCATTCCCGCGACCGAGGTCACCTTGGCGCGCCGCCTGGACGGGACCTCACGTCCTCGGCGGGCCACGATGGACGGGGACAAGGTACAGGGGGCGGTGCCGTCCGCCAGACGCCGCCGGCAACGCGGGGCTGCGGGCGGGGGCTGCGCATGGGCGAGGTCGCCGTGGCCAACCGCGTTGCATTGCGGTCCGTGGGTCGGGGCGGTGCCTACCGCGTCCAGTGGCCCGCCTGCGGGCGCGAGGTCCCGCCACTTAGGGCGGCGCGCTGGGGGCGGGGTGAGTGGTGGGGCTTGGCCTCGGTTGCCGCTGTCCTCGTCGCCATCGGAACCGCTCGCCCTTCGACAGGCTCAGGGCGAGCGGACGATATCTTCTGCTCGTCGTGAGCCTGTCGAACCACGAGCGTGGTCGTGGTCGGGGTCGCGGTCGACGTCGGGGTCGCGATCGCGTCGCCCCCTCAACGTGGCGTTCGAGCGGGCGCGCCCCGTGCCTCCGCGCTAGGCTCGGCGCCGTGATCCTCTACCTCCACGGCTTCGCGTCGGGCCCCTCCTCTCACAAGGCGCGCATCCTCTCGGAGCGGTTCGCCGCCCTCGGAGCGCCCCTCCACGTCCCGGATCTCACGCCCGGCGCGGAGGGCTTCGAGCGCTCCTCGCCGTCGTCCATGCTCGGCATCGCCGAGGCCGCGCTCGACGGCGCCGCGCCGCCGCACGCGATCATCGGCAGCTCGCTCGGCGGGTACCTCGCCGCGCTCGCGGCCTCGCGCGATCCCGGCGTCGAGAAGCTCGTCCTGCTCGCGCCGGCGTTCCGGCTGTTCGAGCGGTGGCGCGCACGGCTCGGGCCGGGGGCGCTCGAGGACTGGCGCGCGAACGGGCTCGAGACGATGCACTACGCGTCCGGGCGCATGCGGCGCATCGGCTTCCAGTTCTTCGAGGACGCCGGCGCCTACCCGGCGTTCCCGGAGGTCCGCGTCCCGACGCTCTGCATCGCCGGCATGCGCGACGACACCGTCCCGTTCGAGGACGTCGAGGCGTTCGTCGAGCGCACCCCGACCGCGCGCCTCGTCGCGGTCGACGACGGCCACGAGCTCGCGGCGTCGCTCGACCGGATCTTCGACGAGGCGCGCGCGTTCCTCCTCGGCGGGTGAGCGCCGGGAGGAGCGCGCCTTCCCCGGGCGCTCCGCTACTTCGCCTTGTGCGCGTGGACGTTCGCGAGCAGCGCGGCGTCCGGGTTCGCGTGGCAGCGCTTGCAGGTCGCGACCGTCGGCAGGACGAGCCCGGCCGCGACCGCCTTCTCGCGGTCGCGCATGACCGAGGCGGGCCAGTAGTCGGCCCCGTTGCCGTGGCAGCCCTCGCAGTCGAGCCCCTTCGCCGCGTGCGGGCTCGCGGCCCACGACTGGTGCTGGACGCGGTGGCACATCTTGCACTTCGAGTCACCGACCTTCGCGTGCTGCGCTCCCTGGGGCGCGGCGGGGGCGGCCTCAGGAGCGGGCGACGCGGCCGGGGCGGGCTTGGCCTCGGCGGCGGGCTTCGGGGAGGGAGCCGGCTTCACGGTCGGGGTCGGGGTCGGGGTCGGGGTCGGGGCCGGGGCCGGGGTCGGGGTCGGGGCCGGGGCCGGGGTCGGGGCCGGGGTCGGGGTCGGGGTCGGGGTCGGGGTCGGGGTCGGGGCCGGGGCCGGGGCCGGGGCCGGGGCCGGGGCCGGCTGCTGCGGGGCGACGGCGGGGGCCGGCTGTTGCGCGGGTGGCTCGGCCTTGCGCTCGCCGCAGGCAACGGCAGCGAGCAGGGCGAGGGCGAGCGGAAGCGTGCGGGAGCGCATCGGGATTCTCCTCGGTTCGGGAACGGAAGGCGGGGGCGGTGCCGCGGAGTTTACCGCGCGGGGCGCGCGGCGGGATCGCTTGCTACACTCCCGCCGTGCTCGTCGAGGTCGCCGTCGCCGCCGCGGTGCGCGGGACATTCACCTACCGCGCCCCACCCGCGCTGGCTCCGGAGATCGCGCTCGGGCAGCGCGTCGCCGTGCCGTTCGGCAAGAGCCGGCGCGCGACCGGCTACGTGGTCGGCTTCCCGGCCTCGGCGCCGGAGGGCGTCGCGCTGCGCGAGGTCGCCGCGGTGCTCGACCGCGTCCCTCCCTTCACGCCGAAGCTCGTCGAGCTCATCCGCTGGGCGGAGGACTACTACCTCGTCCCCGCGGGCGAGCTGCTCCGCGCCGCGCTCCCTCCCGGTCTCAACACGCGCAAGGGCGCCGCCGCGCCGGTGCGCCGCGGCGTCGAGTACGCCGCGCCGGAGGCCTCCGCCGCGGACGCCCTCCCCACCCTCGCGCGCGCCCGCGCCCAGCGCGCGGTACTCGAGTACCTGCTCGCGCGCGGGCGCATCCCGGTCGAGGAGCTCCGAGCCGCGTTCCCGGCGGGAAGGCCCGCCCTCGGCGCCCTCGCGCGCCGCGGGCTCGTCCGGCTCGAGCGCGAGGTGCCGGTCGCGCGCGGCGGGCTCCTCCCCGCTTCCGCCGCGCCGCTCGCGCTCACCCCGGCCCAGGCGGCGGCGCTCGAGGCGATCGCGGGGGCGTTCGGCGCGTTCACGCCGTTCCTCCTCCACGGCATCACCGGCTCCGGGAAGACCGAGGTCTACCTCCAGGCCATCGCCCGGGCGCGCGCCGCGGGCAAGGGCGCCCTCGTGCTCGTCCCGGAGATCGCGCTCACGCCGCAGCTCGCCGGCCGGTTCCGGGCGCGCTTCGGCGACGAGGTCGCGCTGCTCCACTCCGGACTCTCCCCGGCGGAGCGCCACGCCGAGTGGCAGCGGCTCCGGTCCGGCGAGGCGCGCATCTGCGTGGGCGTGAGGAGCGCCATCTTCGCGCCCGTGCCGGACCTCGCCGTCGTCGTCGTCGACGAGGAGCACGAGGGCAGCTTCAAGCAGGAGGACGGTCCCGCCTACCACGCGCGCGATCTCGCCGTCGTGCGCGCCAAGCTCGAGGGCGCGGTCGTCGTGCTGGGCTCCGCGACCCCCTCGCTCGAGACGCTCGAGAACGCGCGGCGCGGCCGCTACCGGCTCCTCGAGCTGCCCGCGCGCATCGACGACCGCCCGCTCCCGGAGGTCGAGCTCGTCGATCTCTCGAAGCTCCGCCGCCCCGGACGCGACCTCGGCCCGGGGCTCGTGTCACCGCGCCTCGCCGAGGCGCTCGCGGAGACCGTCGCCGCCGGGAAGCAGGCGATCCTGTTCCTGAACCGCCGGGGCTACGAGACCCTCGTCGTCTGCGAGGCGTGCGGCGAGGAGGCGCGTTGCACCGAGTGCGCCGTCTCCCTCACGCACCACGCGCGGCGCGGGATCCTGCTCTGCCACTACTGCGGCCGCACGGAGCGCGTCGGCGAGCGGTGCCCCGCGTGCGGCGGCGCCCGTCTCGGCGTGGGCGTCGGCACCGAGCAGGTCGAGGAGGCGGTCCGCGCGCTCCTCCCGGAGGCGCGCGTCGCCCGCCTCGACCGCGACGCGGTCGGGACGGCCGAGGAGACCGCGGAGCTGCTCGCGCGCTTCGCGCGGCGCGAGCTCGATGTGCTCGTCGGGACGCAGATGGTGACGAAGGGGCACGACTTCCCGGGCGTCACGCTCGTCGGGGTGGTGCTCGCCGACACCGCCCTCGCCCTCCCCGACTTCCGCGCCGCCGAGCGGACGTTCCAGCTCCTCGCGCAGGTCGCGGGCCGCGCCGGCCGCGGCGCCGACGCGGGCCGGGTGATCGTGCAGACCTTCAACCCGGCGACGCCCGCCGTGGCCTGCGCCTCGGGGCACGACTACGCGGCGTTCGCCGCGGGCGAGCTCGAGCGCCGCCGGCGCCACGGCTACCCGCCCTTCGGCAGGCTCCTCGCCGCGCGGGTCGAGGGCTCCGAGGCGGGCGCCCGCCGCACCGCGGAGGCGCTCGCGGAGGCGGCCCGACCGGCGCTCCGCGGCGAGGTCGCGATGCTCGGGCCCGCGCCCGCGGCGATCGAGCGGATCCGCGGCCGCACGCGCTGGCACCTCCTCTTCCGCGCGAGCTCGCCCCAGGCGCTGTTCCGCGTGCACGGCGCGCTCGCGCGCGTGGCGCACCGGCCGCCCGGAGGGGCCGAGGTGCGCTTCGACATGGACCCGCACTCCATGCTGTGAGCGGCCGTATCGCACCCGGCGACGGAGGCGCCCGCTTGGTCCCCTGCTGGGCGCGATCCATAATCGCGCGACGTGGCGCGCATCCTCCTCGTGGACGACGACATCGCCGAGATCTCGGCGGTCAAGCGCGTGCTCATGCGCGCCGGGCACCAGACCGTGCTCGCGACGAACGCGTCCGACGCGCTCGCGGTGATGGCGCAGGCGCTGCCCACCCTCGCCGTCGTGGGCGCGACCTGCGAGGCCGGAGAGGCGCTCGCCCTCGCCCACCGGCTCGCCGCGGGCGACGGCGCCCCGCTCCTGCCGCTCATCCTCCTCGGCCGCGACGACGGCGCTCCCGCCGGCGCGCCGCAGCTCGCTCGACCGGTGGATCCCGGACAGCTCGCGGAGGAGGTGACCGCGGCCCTCGCCCGCGCCGCGGCGGCGGGCGCGCCGCCGGCCCCCGCGGCGAGCGCCGCGCGACGGAACGTCGCCGTCCCTCTCCCGGCGGGCGCGCCCAAGGGCACCGCGGGCGTGCCCGCGCGCGGCAGCGCAACGCCGTCAGCCGCGGCCAGCGCCCCGAACCCGATGGTTCCGAGTCGAGCGGCCGCTCCTCCCGAGCGTGGCGCCTCCGCGACAGCGGAGACACGGAGT
Organism: Anaeromyxobacter terrae; assembly: GCF_022690685.1. Lineage (GTDB taxonomy): Bacteria > Myxococcota > Myxococcia > Myxococcales > Anaeromyxobacteraceae > Anaeromyxobacter > Anaeromyxobacter terrae. The sequence goes on from NZ_JALCYY010000039.1 coordinate 51,959, forward strand.
CGAGGGACGAACCCGACCTCGACCTCGACCGCGACCCCGACCCGCACCGCGACCGCGACCCCGACCCGCACCGCGACCGCGACCCGCACCGCGACCGCGACCCCGACGCGCACCTCGACCTCGACCCCGACCTCGACCCGCACCCCGACCGCGCCCCCCGCGACCTCGAACCCGACCCGAGCCGCGACGACTCCGGCCTCGCGCCCGCAGGCGCCCTCCGCGAGATCCGCCGCCCCGGACGCCCGCCGCGCCGCGGCGGAGGCTCTCCGCGCCCGCGCCGACGAGCTCCGCCGCACGGCCGCTCCGTCCGCTGCTTCCGATGCCGCGGAGGAGGACGGCCTCGAGGCGCTCCTGCGGCGCGCGGAGGAGGCCGAGCGGCGCCACCTCGCCGAGCGAAAGGCGCGCGCGCGCCAGGCGGACCGCGCCACCGTGGAGGCCTCCCAGCGCGCCGAGGCGGAGCGGGTGGCGGTCGAGAAGGCCGCCCGCGCGCGCGAGGCGGAGGCGCGCGCGCGCGCCGAGGAGCGGGCCCGCGCCCACGCAGAGGCGCGAAGCCAGGAGGAGGAGGCGCGCCGCGGTGAGGA
>NZ_JALCYY010000004.1 GCF_022690685.1 Anaeromyxobacter terrae
CCGGCGCGCGAGCCGCTGCAGGCCGCTCGCGCGCCACGCCCAGAGGAGGAGCGCCGCGGCGCGCAGCCGCGCGGGGCGCGGGAACAGCGCGAAGACGCCGGCGCGGTGCAGCCGGTCCGCCGGCGTGCGCCTGAGCTCGCGCTCCACCCGGAAGCGCGCGGCCTCGATGACGTGGTCGTAGCGCACGCCCGAGGGGCACGCGGTCATGCACGCCATGCAGCCGAGGCAGCGGTCGAAGTGCTCGGCGACGATGGGCGACATCGCGACGCGGCCGTCCTCGAGCGCCCGGAAGAGGTCGATGCGGCCGCGCGGCGAGTCCATCTCCTCCTGCCAGCTCTGCCAGGTGGGGCAGACCGGCAGGCAGAAGCCGCAGTGGACGCAGTCGTCCGCGGGGCTCCGCGCGCGCGCCGGCTCGCCGCCGCTGCGGCTCGTCCCGCGGTCCTCGGCGGGGACGCCGCGCGCGTCGCGGGCGACGGTCCGCTGCGTGGCGATGCGCGCGTCGTCTGCCGTCGCCATCAGATCCCTCCCGCCAGCCGCCCGGGCGCGAGCCGCCCGTCCGGATCGAGCTCACGCTTCAGCCTGCGCATCACCTCGACCGCGGGCGGCGGGTCGCCCCACGGATCCGCGACGGCGCGCAGCGCCGCCGGCGCGGCGGCGAGCACGAGCGAGCCGTTCCCCGGCCGGAGCGCGGGGCGCGCCGCGGCGATGGCCCGCCCGGTCGCCTCGGCGCGCGAGAGCGTTCCCGCGACGAACGCGATCCCGAGCGCGGGGTGGAGCACGAGCGCCCCCGCGGCGAGCGTCGCGACGACGGGCTCGAGCGCCCGCACCGCGCCCTCGAGCGCGGCGGGCGGAAAGGCGGCCTTGGCCCGCACGTCGCCCGCGAGGCGGAGCGCGTCGTGCCGCGCCCAGAGCGCCGCCTCGTCGGCGCCCTCGATCCGCTCGCCCCGCGCGTCGAGGGCGAGGAGCCGCTCGGCCTGCTCGTGCACGCCCGGGCCGAACCCCTCGAAGCGGATCGCGAGCCGGAACCGGTCGCCCTCCTGCAGCGCCGCCATCGCGACCGGATCGAGCCGCGCGTCGAGCGCGGCGCGCGCGAGGGCGCGGACCTCCGCCGGAGCGAGGCCGGGGACGGCGACCGTGGCGGACGCCTCGGGCAGCGGATGGAGCCGGAAGACCACCTCGGCGAGGAGCCCGAGCGAGCCGAGCGAGCCGCAGAGGAGCCGCGGGAGGTCGAACCCCGCCACGTTCTTCACGACCTTGCCGCCGCCGCGCGCGACGACGCCGTCCGCCCGGACGATCGTCACCCCGATGACGAGGTCGCGCACCGTGCCGAAGCGCGTGCGGCGCGGGCCGAACGCGTTCGCGGCGACGACGCCGCCCACCGTCGCGCGCTCCGGATGCGGCGGGTCGAGCGCCAGCCGCTGCCCGTGCGGCGCGAGGTGGCGCTGGAGCGCCGCGACGGTCATGCCCGCCTCGACCGCGACGATCTGGTCGGCGGGGGCGTGCTCGCGGACGCGGTCGAGCCGCCTCGTGTGGAGCACCGCGTCGAGACGCGCCGGCGGCGCGCCGAGCTCGAGATCCGTGCCGCCTCCGACGAACGTCACCGCGGCCCGGTCGCGGGCGAGCGCGCGCATCGCGTCGGCCGCCTCGTCGAGCGAGGCGGGCTCGAGCGCCACCCGCGGGGAGAGGCCCAGGACGGCGTCGCCGTCCACCGGCGCGCGTACGCCGCTCACCAGCGCTCCGCGAGCCCGGCCACCTCCGCGGGGTGGGGGCGGTAGGGGCCGGGCTTCTCGCCGCAGAGGCGCGGCGTCGGGAAGACCTTGCCCGGGTTCATGAGCGCGGCGCCGTCGAAGGCGCAGCGGACGCGCTGCATCGTGTCGAGATCGTCCGGCCCGAACTGCTCCGCCATGTACGCCGCCTTCTCGGCGCCGACGCCGTGCTCGCCGGTGATCGAGCCCCCGTAGCGGATGCACAGGCGCAGGATCTCGCCGCCGAGCCGGGCCGCGCGCTCCTCCTCGCCCGGCACGCGCGCGTCGTAGAGCACGAGCGGGTGGAGGTTCCCGTCCCCGGCGTGGAAGACGTTCGCGACCCGGAGCCCCGCCTCGTCGGCGAGGCGCGCGATGTCGCGGAGCACGCGCGCGATCTCGGAGCGCGGGATGACACCGTCCTCGACGAGGTAGCTCGGGCTGATGCGGCCCACCGCCGCGAACGCCGACTTGCGCCCCTTCCACATGAGCTGCCGCTCCGCCTCGTCGCGCGGCACGCGGACCTCGAGCGCACCCGCCGCGCGCGCGATCTCGATGGCCCGCGCCGAGACGTGCTCGACCTCTGCGCGCGGCCCGTCCGCGTCCATGAGCAGCGCCGCGCCCACGTCGGGCCAGTCGAGCCCGGTCGCGGCCTTGGCCGCCACGATCGCGAGCCGGTCCATCATCTCGATCGCCGCGGGGAGGATGCCCGCCGCGATGATGCCGGAGACCGCCGCGCCCGCCTCGTCGGTGGAGGGGAAGGTCGCGAAGAAGGTCCGCGTGGTCTCGGGCTTGCGCAGGAGCCGCACCGTGACCTCGGTGACGACCCCGAGCATCCCCTCGCTCCCGACGAGCGCGGCGAGCAGGTCGTAGCCCGGCGCGTCCGGCGCCGGGCCGCCGAGGTCGACGACGGCGCCGTCGGAGAGGACGACCCGGGCGGCGAGCACGTGGTTCGTCGTGAAGCCGTACTTGAGGCAGTGGGCGCCGCCGGAGTTCTCGGCGACGTTGCCGCCGATCGAGCAGACGCTCTGCGACGAGGGATCGGGCGCGTAGTAGAAGCCGTCGCCGGCCACCGCGCGCGTGACGTCGAGGTTGATGACCCCGGGCTCCACGCGCGCCCAGCCGTTCTCGAGGTCGAGCGCGAGGATGCGCCGCATGCGCGAGAGCGAGACGACCGCGCAGCCCGGCACCGGACGGGCCCCGCCGGACAGGCCGGTCCCCGCGCCCCGTGGCACGAGGGGTACGTTCGCGTCGCGCGCCACCCGGACGACCGCCGCGACCTCCTCGGTCGAGCCCGGGAGCACGACGAGCTCGGGGCACACGCGCCCGTGGGTCAGGCCGTCGCACTCGTACACGAGCAGCTCCGCGGGATCGACGACGACGTTCCGCGGCCCCACGATCCCGGCGAGCTGGCGAGCGAGGGACCGTGCGCCGACGCCTTCCCGTCGGGCCGCCTCCCCCGCTGCGCTCCGGGCAGTCACGGGTCGAGCGCCTCCGGGAGCCAGGGCACGATCGCCGTGGCCCCCTTCAGGCAAACCCCCGCCATCGCGACGGGCGGCGACAGGAACGCGGTCTTGAGGTTCACCGACACGAGCAGGACGGGGAAGCAGCGGGTCGTTCGCGAAGTGGCCGAAGGAGCGGGATGAGGATCGGCATGTAAGGTGACGACGATCTCGGTCCATTCCAGGGGCCACCCCAGGAGGAAGGGGGGAAGAAGACGACCTCGGAACCGGGCATGGGCTGAAGCCCGCGTCGCGCCGCGCGCCTCCCAGCGGCGACACGCTGTGTCAATCGTCGACCCAACCGGTCGGACCCGCCCGCGACCCGGCGGAAGAAGTCGAGCGCATCCATCGTTCAGCGAGAGTCCGGGCTGGCGCGGGTTCCGCCGGCCTTGAACCGGAGTGCCTTACACGCGGCGTTTTGCCACGCGGCCAGTAGGCTCGGCCTGGTGGCGCCCGCCCCCGCGAAGGAGTGGCGTGATAGTTTCCGGCCACATGCTCCGCACCCGCTTCCTCGCCCGGGCGATCGCGGCCGCGCTGCTCATCTCGGCGGCGTGCGGCACCCGCGAAGCCGCGTCGCCCCCCTCCCCCACGACGCCCGGGACGCCGACGAGCGACGGGACCCAGGGCGCGGTGAGCCCGGTCGGAGGGAACGTCACCGCGCGCGGCGGCGGGCTCGTCGTCGCGGTCCCGGCGGGCGCGATCGCGTCGCCCATCGACATCACCATCACCGAGATCACGAACCACGCGCCGAACGGCACGGGCTCGGCCTACCGGCTCGGACCGGAGGGAACGAAGTTCTCCGCGCCCGTCGCGCTCATCTTCCGCGTCGATCCCGACGTGTCCGTCTTCGACCTCGCCGTCGCGACCCAGGATCCCTCCGGCTTCTGGGTCCGGGTCCCCGGCGTCCGGCGCGATCCGGTCGCGCACACCGTCGTCGCGACCACCACGCACTTCAGCGACTGGGCGCTCATCCCCGCCCCCTCCGATCGCGACCTCTCGGGCGTGTTCCAGATCTCCTCGACTCGCGACGGCGTCGTGGCGCACGGGATCTCGCGCCTCTACTTCGAGAGCGGCGACTCGAGCTCGAACTACTACCTCCAGTCCGGCCGGATCACCGTCGACTCGCCCATCTCCATCCCGGGCGCCACCTGCACCCCCACCGCGGCGACGCAGGACGTCGGGCCGAACATCGCCGAGATCCTCTCGAACCCGACCCGCTTCCGCTGGGGCGCGAGCGGGGTCTGGGACACCGCCTGCACCACGGACACCGGCACGCAGGTGCCGGGTTTCTCGTACGTCGTCTTCGACAACGTCGGCATCAACTATCTCCAGTGCGCGCGGGCCTACCTCGCGCCGCCCGTGATCCAGACGGACAAGGTCCTCGGCCAGTACCGCATCGACTGCGGGACCCAGGGCACCATCGACGCCGACTGGCACTTCGAGCGCTGCGTGCCGGGAGAGGTCTGCCAGTCCACGAACATCTGCAAGACCGCCGCGATCAGCTGCGACTCGGGCCTCCCGCTCTGCGTCGAGAACGGCAACGTCACGAACGGCACGTACTGCGGGACGAACCTGGTCTGCGGCGACGGCGTGTGCAACGCGTGCACGGTCGGCGAGGCGTGCACGCCCACCAACGTCTGCCACGTGGGCGGGATCACCTGCGACACCGGCTTCAAGGTGTGCACCGACACCGGCACGTCGCTCGCGAACGGCACGACCTGCGGCACGAACCAGGTCTGCTTCACCGGGACCTGCGTCGCCTGCACCGCCGGTGTGACCTGCGCGACGAACCCCAACAAGTGCGTTGCCGGAACGACCTCCTGCGCGACCGGGCAGGAGGTGTGCGTCGACACGGCCACGCCCATCGCCGCCGGTACCTCCTGCGGTACGAACCAGGTCTGCACCGGCACCGGCACCTGCATCGCGTGCACGGCGGGCGTGGCCTGCTCCACGAACGCGAACAAGTGCGTCGCGGGAACGACCTCGTGCGCCACGGGCGCGGAGACGTGCGAGAACACCGCGACGAACATCGCCAACGGCACGACCTGCGACGTGAACCCGAGCGTCCCCGAGGTCTGCTACAACGGCACCTGCTCCGCCTGCACCGCCGGCACCGCCTGCGCGACGAACCCCAACAAGTGCGTCGCCGGCACGACGTCCTGCGCCACCGGCCAGGAGCTCTGCGTCGACACGACCACGCCGATCGCAAACGGCACGACCTGCGACGTGAACCCGAGCGTCCCCGAGGTGTGCCTCAACGGTACGTGCAACGCCTGCACGGCCGGGGGCACCTGCTCTACGAACGCGAACCCGTGCGTCGCGGGCACGTTCTCCTGCGCCACCGGCCAGCAGACCTGCGAGAACACGGCGACGAGCATCGCAGCCGGCACGACCTGCGGCGTGAACCAGGTCTGCAACGGCACCGGCACCTGCATCGCCTGCACGGCCGCGCTGTCCTGCTCCACGAACCCGAACAACTGCGTGGCGGGCACGACCTCCTGCTCCACGGGCGCCCAGACCTGCGTGAACACGGCGACGAACCTGCCGGACGGCACCGTGTGCGGCACCAACCAGGTCTGCAACGGCGGGACCTGCTCCGCCTGCACCGCTGGCACCGCCTGCTCGACGAACCCCAACAAGTGCGTCGCGGGCGTGTCCGACTGCTCCACCGGCACCGAGCGGTGCATCGACACGACGACGATCATCGCGAACGGCACGACCTGCGACGTGAACCCGAGCGTCCCCGAGGTCTGCTTCAACGGGACGTGCAGCGCCTGCACGGCGGGCCTCGCCTGCGCGACGAACCCGGGCGCCGCGTGCCTCACGGGCGTCACCTCCTGCTCGACCGGCACCGAGACCTGCGTCGACTCGACGCCCAAGCCGAACGGCACGAGCTGCGGGTCGAACCTGGTCTGCAACGGCGGGGCGTGCCTCGCCTGCACCGCGGGCCTGTCCTGCTCGACGAACCCGAACGCCGCCTGCCTGACGGGCGTGACGTCCTGCTCGACCGGCACCGAGACCTGCATCGACTCGACGCCCAAGCCGAACGGCACCACCTGCGGCACGAACCTGGTCTGTAGCGGCGGCACGTGCTCCGCCTGCACCGCCGGCACCGCCTGCGTCGGGAATCCGGATCCCGCCTGCCACGACGGCGTCACCTCCTGCTCGACCGGCACCGAGGCCTGCGTCGACGGCGCGGCGAAGGCGAACGGCACCGCCTGCGGAACGGACCTGGTGTGCAGCGGCGGCGTCTGCTCCGCCTGCACGGCGAACCTCGCCTGCACGACGAACCCGGACACGGCCTGTCACGACGGCGTCACCTCGTGCGCCACCGGCACCCAGACCTGCATCGACGGCGCCGCGAAGACGAACGGCACCACGTGCGGCACGAACCTGGTCTGCAATGGCGGGGCGTGCAGCGCCTGCACGGCGAACGCGGCCTGCACCGCCAACCCGGACGCGGCCTGCCACGACGGCGTCACCTCCTGCTCGACCGGCACCCAGACCTGCCTCGACTCGACGGCGAAGCCGAACGGGACGAGCTGCGGCCTGAACCAGGTCTGCAACGGCGGCGCCTGCACCACCTGTACCGGGGGCCTCTCCTGCACGAACCCGGGCTCGTGCTTCCTCGGCACGACGTCGTGCTCGACCGGCTCGCAGACGTGCGTCGACACCGCGACGCCCGCGCCGAACGGCACCACCTGCGGCACGAACCAGGTCTGCAACGCGGGGACGTGCACCGCCTGCACGGCCGGAACCGCCTGCTCGACGAACTCGAACCCCTGCGTCACCGGCCTCACCTCCTGCTCGTCGGGCGTGCAGACCTGCGAGAACACCTCGACGGCCGTCACGAATGGCACCTCCTGCGGCACGAACCTCGTCTGCAGCGCCGGCGCCTGCTCCGCCTGCACCGCCGGCACCGCCTGCACCACGAACCCGGGCGCCGCCTGCCTCAACGGCGTGACGTCCTGCTCGACCGGGGCCGAGGTCTGCGTCGACTCGACGCCGAAGGGCGACGGGACGAGCTGCGGGACGAACATGGTCTGCTCGGGCGGCGTGTGCGGCTCCTGCACCGCGGGGCTCGACTGCGCGACGAACCCGAGCACGTGCCTCGGCGGGACGACCTCCTGCTCGACCGGCACCCAGGCGTGCCTCGACGATCCGCTGAAGCCGAAGACGAACGGGACGGCCTGCGGGACGAACCAGGTCTGCAGCGGCGGCGTGTGCTCCGCCTGCACCGCCGGGCTCTCCTGCTCCGGGAACCCTGACCCGTGCCTCGCCGGCACGACCTCCTGCTCGAGCGGGACCTCGACCTGCGTCAACTCGACGACGGTGCTCGCGAACGGCACGAGCTGCGGGACGAACCTCTTCTGCAGCGCCGGCGTCTGCTCGCCCTGCACGGCGGGCGTCGCCTGCACGACGAACCCCGATCCGTGCCACACCGGCACGACCTCCTGCTCCACCGGGACGTCCACCTGTGTGGATACGGCGACGGCGGAGCCGAACGGCACGCTCTGCGGGACGAACCTCGTCTGTAACGGCGGCGCCTGCTCGGCCTGCACCGCGAACCAGGCCTGCTCGACGAACTCCGACCGGTGCCGGGCCGGCACCACCTCGTGCACGACCGGCACGCAGACCTGCGAGAACTCGGCGACGGTCCTCGCGAACGGCACGACCTGCGGCGTGAACGAGGTGTGCAACGGAGGCGTCTGCTCGACCTGCACCGCGAACCTGCCGTGCACCACGAACCCGAACCCGTGCCTCGACGGCACCACCTCCTGCACGAGCGGCACCCAGACCTGCGTCGACACGGCGACGCCGAAGTCGAACGGCACGACCTGCGGGACGAACCTCGTCTGCAACGCCGGCACCTGCAGCTCCTGCGTCGCCGGCACGGACTGCACGCCCGCGGGCGCCTGCGTCGTGTCCCAGACCTCGTGCTCGACCGGCACCCAGACCTGTGTCGCGACGACCACCCCGCTCGCGAACGGCACGACCTGCGGCGCGAACCAGGTCTGCAACGGCGGGACTTGCACCGCGTGCACCGCGGGGGCGGCCTGCGCGACGAATACGAACAAGTGCGCCGCCGGGACGACCTCGTGCTCGACCGGCACCCAGACCTGCGAGAACACGACGACGAACCTCGCGAACGGCACGAGCTGCGGCACGAACCAGGTCTGCGACGCGGGCGCCTGCGTGGCCTGCGCGGCGGGCGGCGCGTGCTCGACGAACCCGAACCCCTGCGTGGACGGCGTCGAGTCCTGCTCCACGGGCTCCCTCACCTGCGCCGACACGACCACCGTGAAGGCGAACGGCAGCTCGTGCGGCACGAACCAGGTGTGCAACGGCGGGAGCTGCGTCGCTTGCACCGCGGGCGCCGCCTGCACCACCAACCCGAACATCTGCGTCGCGGGCGTCACCTCCTGCGCGACGGGCGCGCAGGTTTGCGACAACGGCACGGTCGCGGCGAACGAGGGCGCCACTTGCGGCACGGACCTCGTCTGCCGGTCGGGATCGTGCATCCGCGTCGTCAGCGGCACGCGGCTCGTCACGCGCTGGACGACGGGCCTCGGCTGCTCGACGGCGGCGCCCTGTCAGACGACCACGGTCGCGCCGGACGTCGTCTCGCTCACCGCGCAGGTGGAGGCGATCGGGCCGGACGGCACGCGCTACCCCGGCTCGTTCTCGCCGTCGGGCTCCTTCTCGATCTCGGGCGTTCCCCCGGGCGCGTACACCCTCGCGTTCACGGACGGCGCCGGCGTCACGCACTTCTACGAGACCTCCGCGAGCACCGTCGACCTCGGCTACGACGTCCTCGGCCGCGAGGCCACCGCCGCGAGCGCCCCGACGCCGGTCACCATCTCGGTCTCCGGGCTCTCCGGCTGGATCGACAGCGACGACGTGCAGCTCGCCGCGCCCGACGTGGACGCGTGGGACGCGCCGATCACCGGCGCGGAGATCCTCGCCGGCGAGGTGGGCGGCAGCGTCGTGGAGGACTGGTCGGCGAGCTCGATCGGGCGGGCGCTGAACCTCGTCGGCGGGACGGACGCGGTCTGGGTGCACCAGCTCTCGACCTCGACGGTGACGAGCGGGGTCCGCGCGTTCGCCTACCAGGCGGTGACCCGCTATGCCGCGACGACGTTCGGCGCCGACATGACGAGCGGGGTCGCCGCGAGCCTCACCGCGCCGCTCGGCACGACGACGCAGACCGGGACGCTCACCATCGACTGGCGCACGAGCCAGTTCGAGGGGCTCCTCGCGTCGATGGGCCCCGGCGCCCAGCCCGCCTCGAACCCGCACGCGCTCGTCGTCCGTGCGCACCCCTACGCGCTCTCGAGCCCGGCCCCGGTCGCCGCCGGCGGCGCGCTCGAGCTCTTCCGTCTCGTCCAGCCGGCCGCCACCGCGGACGTGGATCTGACCGCGCTCACTCCGCCGATCGTCTACGGCCGGTATCTGGACTCTGCGCTCTGGTCGGAGTCGCGAGCGGCCACGTTCACGGCCCGCGTGAGCTACACCGCGCCGGGCGCCGTCACCGCGCTCGACGCGCTCGCGACCATCGCGCGGCGCGAGCCGATGCTGCCCGCGCCCCCGTCGCCGATCGTGCCGGCGGTCGGCCCCGTCCAGGCGCCGCTCGTGAACGGGCTCGACGCCCTCGGCCCGCTCGGCGCCGTCGGCACGACCCCGACGATCGCCTGGTCCGCCCCGACGGTGGGTGCGCCCTCGAGCTACGGCGTCACCCTGCGCGAGCTGTACGCCGCGGGGACCGCGAGCGCGACGCGGGCGGTCGCGACCTGGGCCGTCACGGGCCGCTCGATCACGCTGCCGGCGGGCCTCGTCGTCGCCGGCAAGACGTACTACGTCGAGATCACCGCGTACGCGCGTACGCCGGAGCAGCTCGACACCGCGCCCAACCGGTCCTCCAACGTGGGCAGCGACGCGACGACGCTGACCTCCACGTTCACGCCCTGAGCGACGGGGCAGTTCGCGAGCAGCCCCCGGTGAGATCATGCGGCCGCAGGCCGCGTGCCCTCTCCGGGCCGACGTCCGCACGGGGGCTCGCCCGGACGTCCGCCCTGCTCCCACCTTGGCTCCATGCCGTGGGAGCTCCTCCTCGCCGCCGCGTGTCTGTCCTCGGCCCTCGTCTGGGCCTCCCTCGCGGCGCGACGGGCGGGGGTGGTCCGCGGCCTCGCCCTTCACTCCTTGTTCGGGGGTGCGGCGGCGTTCGGGTTCGCCGTGATCGCCTACGACCTCCTGGACGGGGTGGGCGCGCGGGTCCAGTGGGAGCGGCTCGCCGGGGCCGATCTCGCCGAGGCCGCGCCGCTCGCGGGCCTGATCGGCCTCGTCGAGGAGGGCGCGAAGCTCGCGGGGCTGCTCCTCGTCGTGGAGCGGGGGTGGCGGACGCGGACCGTGATGGGCGCGGCGGTCGGCGTCTCGGCCGGGTTCGCGGCGCTCGAGGCGCTCACGACGCTCCAGGGCTGGGACTCGCCGGTCGCGCTCGCGCGCGTGGCGCTCGGCCCCGCCGCGCACGCGATGCTCGCGCTCCCCATCGGCCTCGGCGTCGCTGCCGTCGCGCGTGGCGGGCGGGGCGCGTGGGGCTCCCTCGCGGGCGGGCTCGCCCTGTCCGCGGCGCTCCACGCCGCGGGAGACCTCAGCCTCGCCTCCGGCGCCGGGAAGCTCGGCTACGGCGCGGCGCTCCTCGCCGCGCCGCTCTGGCTCTTCCTCCGCACGCGCCTCCCGGCGCGCGGCGTCGAGGCGCCGGTCGCGGTGGCACGCCAGAGCGCCGTCCGCCCGTAGCTCACATGCCCGCGGCCACGTACGCCGCGACCTCTCGCCAGACGCGCTCGAACTGCTGCCGGTCGAAGCCGCTGCCGCTCGTGAGCCAGTCGAAGTGCGGCGGCACGTGCGTCGGGTGGTGGAAGTGGCCGATGACGTCGAGGTGATCGGCCCACGCCGCGTGGATGACGTCGCCCCAGACCTGGCTCAGGGTCGGGACCATCCCGTCGTTCGCGCGCGCGTCGGTGCGCCACCCGTACGCGCGGCGCAGGGTGGCCGCCTGCGCGCGGGTGAGCCGCGGCTGGTGCGCGACGGGCGTGCGGGACGCGACGCGGTAGAGCGCCACGTAGACGGCGTGCGTCGTCTGCGCGTACGGGTTCAGGCCGGCGCCGATGGCCGAGCGGAGCCCCGGCGGCCGCGCGCGCGTCACCACGCAGCCGTAGCGCACGCCGGGGCGGTCGTGCGTCGCAGCGTTGAACACGTCCATCGAGCCGGGGGTGATCTGGCCGACCAGATCCTGGTCCTTTCCGAGGCTCGAGAAGAACGACTCGATCTCCTCGCGGCGATCGCGCGAGAAGTCGGCGAGGAGCTCCTTCAGGAGCTGGTCGACGAGGCTGCCCGGCGCCGCGTCGCGACGCCGGAGGAGACGGGCGACGCGCAGGCCGAGGCCGATGGGGAGCCGGCCGGCCCGGATGACGTAGATCGTCAGGACCGACAGGAGCCGCAGCAGCTGCTGGCCGAGGAGGTTGTTGAAGAGGTGCGCGACCGGCGTGCCGTGGTGCGGGGCGGAGACGGTCACGACCGTGCGGACCGCACGCGCGCAGCGCTCGACGTCGAGGGGCGACGGGAGCGACACGTCGGGCGTGACCACGAGGCGCGCGTCGAGGCCGCCGCTCGAGTGGCCGATCACGCTGACGGCGCCCCCCTTCTCGTCGAGGAGCTCGTCGATGCTCTCCACGAGCCGCGCCGCGCGGATCCGCAGTGACGCGGTGGGGATCGTCCGCACGACCCGGACCTCGCCGCGGATGCCGAGCGCGGGCCCGATCTCGGACAGGTACTCGCGGACGTGGCCGAAGTAGGCGAAGTCGCCGAGGCTCGCGAACCCGAAGAAGCCTGGGACGAGGAGGAGGTGGTGCGGCCCGCTCACCTGGGAAATCTAGCCGCCCTCGCGCGCGCCACCGGCTTCCCAGGCGTGGCGCGACGCGGGAACGAGGGATGCGGGGCCCCGATCGAGCCACGCGCTCGTCACGCGCAGAGACACCGGCGAGGTCGCGCAGCGTCTCCGCGCGACGCGGCCCGTGATCAGACGAGCACGTCGCGCAGCGAGGCGTCGCGGTCGAAGACCGCCCGCGCGTACGGACAGATCGGCACGATGCGCGTTCCGCTCGCGCGGGCCCAGGTCACGGCCGCGTCCACGAGCTTCCGCGCGACGCCCTGCCCCCGCAGCACGTCGGACACCTCGGTGTGCTCGATCACGGCTCGACCGCCGCCCTCGCCCGCGTACGTCAGCTCCGCCACGCGCCGCCCGCCCTGCTCGACGTAGAACGCGCCGCGGCCGCCCTGCTCCTCGTGCCGCACGTCGAGCCCGCCCGCCTCGAGGTTCGTGTCGCTCATGGTCGTTGAGCGTAAGGAGCGATCCCGGCGGACGCACGCCGGGATCGGGGACACTGGCGAGCGGCCCGACCTCGACCTCGACCGCGACGGACCGAGAGGCCGTTCATCCCGTGCGCCGCGACGCCGCGCCCGCGGCGGAGCGACGTCGAAGGCCCCCAACTGCCCTTCCCCGATTCGCGGGACGGCCCGGAATGTGACGGCGACCCACCCCCCGGGTATCATCCGCCCTACACCTGCAGCGGAGGTGTTCCAACGTGCGCAGCGATGGGGGCACCGCAGCGGACGGACTCGTGGAGGCGCTGTTCGAGCAGGCCGCCATCGGCCTCTGCCTCGTGAGCGCCGCGGGGAAGGTCCTCCGGACCAACCCCGAGTGGCTCCGCGTCACCGGCCACCTCTCCGACGAGGCGCTCGGGCGCGAGGTGGCGGAGCTCCTCCCCTGGGACCGCGCGCTCACGCGCGCGCTGAGCGAGCCGCTCGCCGCGGGCGAGCGGCGCGAGCTGCCGCGACGGCCGCGGATCGTGAACGGACGCGAGGCGTGGTGGGAGGGGCGCGTCACCGCGGTCCCGCTCGAGGGCGGCCTCGGCCGGCTCCTGGCGCTGCGCGACGTCACCGCCGAGGCTGCGCCCGGGCCCGGGCTCGAGGGCGGCGCCCGCTACCGCCGCCTCTTCGACGAGCTGCGCGAGCACGTCTTCGTCTACACGGTGGTCCGCGACGGCGCGGGCCGGATCGTCGACTGGGTGCTCTCCGACGCGAACCGCGAGGCGCTCCGGCTCCTCGGCGCGCCGCTCCACGAGGTCGCCGGCCGGCGCGCGACGGAGCTCTTCGGCGCGGAGGCGATCGCGGACGACCTCGACGCCTCTCGCGAGGTGATGGCGAGCGGCTGTGGCCGCACCTTCGAGCGCCGCTTCGCGTGGGACGGTCGCCACTACCTGACGTCGATCTTCCCGCTCGACCACTGGCACCTCGTCGAGGCCGGCGTCGACACCACGGAGCGCGTCGCCGCCGAGGAGGCGCTCCGGGCGGAGGACCGGCGCAAGAGCGAGTTCATCGCGATGCTCTCTCACGAGCTGCGCAACCCGCTCGCCCCGGTGCGCACCGCGCTCGCCGTCCTCGATCGCGCCACGCCGGGGGGACCCGAGGCGATCCGCGCGCGCGAGGTGGTCCGCCGGCAGACCGATCACCTCGCGCGCCTCGTGGACGACCTCCTCGACGTGACGCGCGTCGCGCACGGGAAGATCCAGCTCCGGCGGGAGCGCGTCGATCTCGCCGCGCTCGCGCGCCAGACCGCCGACGATCACGCGGACCTGCTCGCGGCGCAGGGCGTCGCGCTGCGGATCGAGGGAGGCGGCGCGTCCCTCCACGTCGACGGCGACCCGACGCGCCTCGCGCAGGTGATCGGGAACCTCCTCGCGAACGCCGAGAAGTTCACCCACGGCGGCGGCAGCGTGACGGTGGCGCTGCGGCAGGAGGCGGACCGGGCGCTCCTGTCCATCTCCGACGACGGCGAGGGCATCGACCCGGCGCTCCTGCCGCGCCTGTTCGCCCCGTTCGTGCAGGCGGACGCCGGGCTCGACCGCGCGCGCGGCGGGCTCGGGCTCGGGCTCTACCTCGTGCGATCCCTCGTGGAGCTGCACGGCGGCTCGGTCGAGGTCACGAGCGGCGGGGCGGGCCGCGGCGCGGAGTTCACCCTCGCGCTGCCGCTCGCGGCCCAGGACGCCCCCGCGCCGGAGGCGCCCCGGGACCCGCTCGCCCTGGGCCAGCCGCGGCGCGTGCTCGTCATCGAGGACAACGCCGACGCCGCCGAGATGCTGCGCGATCTGCTCTCCGGGGCGGCGCACGAGGTCGAGATCGCGCCCGACGGGCGCGCGGGCGTGGCGCTCGCTCGCGCGACCCGGCCCGACCTCGTCCTCTGCGACATCGGCCTCCCGCTCATGGACGGCTACGAGGTCGCCCGCGCCCTGCGCGGCGACCCGGAGCTCGCCACGACCCTCCTCGTCGCCCTCTCCGGCTACGCGCTGCCGGACGACGTCGAGAAGGCGGCGCGCGCCGGGTTCGACCGGCACCTCGCGAAGCCGGTCTCGCTCGAGGAGCTCGGCGCGGTCCTCGCCGCCTCCGCGCGCGGCGTCTGAGCCCGACACGCCCGACCGCTCGCCCCCTCCAGGCGGGTGACGCGCGCGGAGAGGCGCCCCAGCCGGAAATCGGTTAAACCGGGGGCCCGAACCGTTCGAGGGTCCCCATGAACGCCGCCTTCACCGACCACCTCCGTTCGCAGCTCCGCCAGCTCGAGGCCGACGGCCTGCTCAAGCGCGAGCGGATCATCACCACGCCGCAGGGCGCCTGGGTCGAGGCGGACGGGCGGCGCGTCGTGAACCTCTGCGCCAACAACTACCTCGGCCTCGCCGGCCGGCCCGAGCTCGTGAAGGCCGCCCAGGAGGCGCTGCCGCGCCACGGCTTCGGCCTCTCGTCGGTCCGGTTCATCTGCGGCACCCAGGACGTCCACAAGGAGCTCGAGGCGCGCATCGCCCGGTTCCTCGGGTTCGAGGACGCGATCCTGTTCTCGTCCTGCTTCGACGCGAACGGCGGCGTGTTCGAGGCGCTGCTCGGCGAGGAGGACGCGGTCGTCTCGGACGCGCTCAACCACGCCTCCATCATCGACGGCATCCGCTTGTGCAAGGCGCGCCGCTACCGCTACGCGAACGGCGACATGGCCGATCTCGAGGCGAAGCTCGCCGAGGCGGACGCCGGGGGCGCGCGCTTCAAGCTCGTCGTCACCGACGGCGTCTTCTCGATGGACGGGTACCTCGCGAAGCTGCCGGCCATCTGCGAGGCCGCCGAGCGGCACGGCGCGCTCGTCATGGTGGACGACAGCCACGCCGTGGGGTTCATCGGCGAGAAGGGCCGCGGCACGCCCGAGCACTTCGGGGTGATGGGCCGGGTGGACCTCGTCACGGGCACGCTGGGCAAGGCGCTCGGCGGCGCGTCGGGCGGCTACGTGGCGGGCTCGCGCGAGGTGGTGGAGTGGCTCCGGCAGAAGGCGCGGCCCTACCTCTTCTCGAACACGCTCGCGCCGGTGATCGCGGCGGTGAGCCTCGAGGTCCTCGACCTCGTCGAGCAGAGCGACGACCTCCGCCGGCGGCTCCGCGAGAACGCGGCGTACTTCCGCGCCGAGCTGACGAAGCTCGGGTTCGAGCTCCTCCCGGGCGAGCACCCGATCATCCCGGTGATGCTGCACGAGGCGCCGCTGGCGCAGGAGTTCGCGCGGCGGCTCCTCGACGAGGGGGTGTACGCGATCGGCTTCTTCTTCCCGGTCGTCCCGAAGGGCCAGGCGCGCATCCGCACGCAGATGAGCGCCGCGCACTCGCGGGAGGACCTCGACTTCGCCGTGGCCGCCTTCTCCAAGGTCGGGCGCGCGCTCGGCGTCATCCGCTGACAGGCAACGAGGGCAGACATCGATGAAGGCGCTGATGAAGTCGGAGCGGGCCGAGGGCATCTGGATGGTGCGGGACGCGCCCGTCCCGGAGGTCGGCGTCCACGACGTGCGCATCCGCGTCCGGAAGAGCGCGATCTGCGGGACCGACGTCCACATCTACAACTGGGACGAGTGGAGCCAGCGGACGGTCCCGGTGCCGATGATCGTCGGGCACGAGTACGTGGGCGTGGTGGACGCCGTGGGCGCAGAGATCGAGGCCTTCAAGCCGGGAGACCGTGTCTCCGGCGAGGGGCACGTCACCTGCGGGTTCTGCCGGAACTGCCGCGCCGGCCGGCGCCACCTCTGCCGCCACACGGTCGGCGTCGGCGTGAACCGGCCCGGCTCGTTCGCCGAGTACCTCGTGATCCCGGCGAGCAACGTGTACCGGATCCCGGACGACATCCCGGACGACGTGGCCTCGATCTTCGATCCCTACGGCAACGCCACCCACACCGCGCTCTCGTTCGATCTCGTCGGCGAGGACGTGCTCGTCACGGGCGCGGGCCCCATCGGCGTGATGGCGGTCGCGATCGCGCGCCACGTCGGCGCCCGCCACGTCGTCGTCACCGACGTGAACGACTACCGGCTCGACCTCGCGCGGAAGATGGGCGCGACGCGCGCGGTGAACGTCGCGCGCGAGGATCTGCGCGGCGTGATGAAGGACCTGGGGATGAAGGAGGGGTTCGACGTCGGGCTCGAGATGAGCGGCAACGGTCGCGCGTTCCGGCAGATGCTCGACGTCATGAACCACGGCGCCAAGCTCGCGCTCCTCGGGATCATGCCGGGGGAGGAGGCGATCGACTGGAGCCAGGTCGTCTTCAAGGGCCTCCTCCTGAAGGGCATCTACGGCCGGGAGATGTACGAGACCTGGTACAAGATGGTCGCGATGCTCCAGAGCGGGCTCGACATCTCGCCCGTCGTCACGCACCGCTTCCCGATCGACGAGTTCCAGCGCGGCTTCGACGTGATGCGGAGCGGCCAGTCCGGCAAGGTCGTGCTGGACTGGGGGACGTAGAAGAGGAGCGCCGCAGGCGCGAGGACGCCTGCCGCAGGCCCGGTGCCGTTCGCCGAGGCGGTCAGCCTGCGAGCGGGTCCTCGCCCTCGGACCACGACGGCAGCACGCGGTCCTCGAGCTGGAAGTTCTCGCCGTCGTGCTCGGTATACACGACGTAGACGCTGCGCTTCGGCACGCGCCAGGTCCGCTCGAGCTCGTCCATGATCGCGAGGGCGAGCCGACGCTTCTGATCGGCGGTCCGCCCGCGCCGGATGTCCGCGTCGAGGAAGGCGATGCCCCTCTCCGGCTGCTCCGCGCGCCCGAACACGAGGTCGTCCCGGCCGTAGGAGCGGAGCGTGATGCCGATGTGATCGGTGCCGGTGTCCATGACCCTCGCGAAGTGGCCGACGACGGCCTCCGCGAAGCGCCGCTTCTCCTCGGCGGTGGGTGCGAAGTTCAGGTCGAAGGAGAGGTGGGGCATCGGCGCGCTCCGGGGAGAGGGAAGACCGCGCCGGATCGAGTAACGGAGCGCGCGCCCGGCGCGACGGCCCGGGCGGGAGCGGAGTCCAGACCGTACGCCGCAGGCGCCGAGGCGGGCACCCGCAGCGACGCGCGCCGAGGCGCTCATCTTGTTCGAGCCGCGCACAGCGGCGCCTGGCAGTGCGCCGCAGGCGCAAGGAGCGAGGACGCCCGCCGCTGGCCCGGTATCGTTCGCCGAGCTAGGTGAAGGCGTCGATCCCCGTCGCCGCCCTCCCCAGCGCCAGCGTGTGCACGTCGTGGGTCCCCTCGTACGTGTAGACGGACTCCAGGTTGGCCATGTGCCGCATGGGCGGGTGATCGTCCACGATGCCGGCCGCGCCCAGGATCTCGCGGCAGGTGCGCGCCGCGTCGCGCGCCATCCGCACGTTCGCGCGCTTCGCCATCGAGATCTGCGCGGCGGTCGCGCCGCCCTGGTCCTCGAGCTCGCCGAGGCGGAGCGCGAGGAGCTGGCCCTTCACGATCCCCTCCCACACGTCCACGAGCTTCTCCTGCACGAGCTGGAACGACGCGATCGGACGTGCGAACTGGATCCGCTCCCGCGCGTAGGCGCGCGCCGACTCGAAGCAGGCGATCGCCGCGCCCACCGCGCCCCACGCGATCCCGTAGCGCGCCTTCGAGAGGCACGAGAGCGGCGCGCGGAGCCCGAGCCCCTCGGTCCCCGGCAGCACGTTCTCGGCGGGGACGCGCACGCCGTCGAGGTGCAGCTCCGAGGTGACCGACGCGCGCAGGGAGAGCTTGCCCTCGACGTCTCGCGCGGTGAACCCGGGCGTCCCCTTCTCCACGAGGAAGCCGCGGATCGCGCGGGCGTCCGGGCCGCCCACCTTGGCCCAGATCACCGCCACGTCGGCGAGGCTGCCGTTCGTGATCCAGGCCTTCGCGCCGTCGAGGACGTACGCGTCGCCGTCGCGCACGGCGCGGGTGCGGAGCCCGCCCGGATCGGAGCCGAAGTCCGGCTCGGTCAGGCCGAAGCAGCCGATGAGCTCGCCCCGCGCCATCGGCGGCAGGAAGCGGGCGCGCTGCGCCTCCGAGCCGTACGCGTGGATGGGGTACATGCAGAGCGCGCCCTGCACCGACGCGAAGCTGCGCAGCGCCGAGTCGCCGCGCTCGAGCTCCTGCATCGCCGCGCCATAGGCGATCGCCGAGGCGCCCGCGCAGCCGTAGCCCTCGAGCGTCATCCCGAAGATCCCGAGCGCGCCCATCTCGGGCACGAGCTCGAGGGGGAAGGTCCCGGCGCGGAAGTGGCGCTGCACGAGCGGGAGGAACCTCTCGTCCACGAAGCGGCCGACGGCGCGGCGGACGAGTCGCTCCTCGTCAGACAGCCGGTCCTGCACCTGGAACAGATCGACGGGGGCGGGTGTTGCGATCTTCATCCCGCTAGCTTGCGGAGAGCCCGCCGCGCCGGTCAAGCGCGGCGTCCCTAGAGGACGGGACCCGCGAGCACCCGGTCGCGGGCGGGGGGAGACGGCCCGGCCGTGTCCCGGTTATCCTCGCCGTTTCATGTCCTCGGATCTCGACAGCGCCGCGTGCGACCAGAGCTCCGGGCCCATGGCCCTCCCCGACGCGCGCCGCGCCCCGCCGGAGCAGGTCCTCCGCGAGATCGAGCTCGCGCGCCGGAGCCCCGTCGTGACGGCGGTGCTCGACGCCGCCGACGGCGCGGTCTTCGTGGTCAACGCGCAGCGCCAGATCGTCGCGGCGAACGATCGCGGCCAGCTCGCCGGTGACGCCGCGGCGCTCGCGGGCCTCCGGATGGGCGAGGCGCTCGGCTGCGTGAACGCGCGCGCGGCGGGGGACTGCGGCGCGTCGCCCGCGTGCCGGCAGTGCGGGGCGCTCACCGCCATGCTGTGCTCCCAGCGCGAGGCGCGCTCGCTCGAGGCGGAGTGTCTCTTGCGCAGCGAGCTGCCGGGCCGGGCCGCCCTCGAGCTCAACGTCCGCGCGACGCCGCTCCAGGTGGAGGGCCACCGCTTCACCGCGATGTCCCTGCGCGACGTCTCCGCCGAGAAGCGGCGCGACGCGCTCGAGCAGCTCTTCCTGCACGACGTCCTCAACACCGTCGCCGGGCTCCGCGGCTGGGCGGCGCGGGTCAGGCGCGGCACCGTGCAGCCCGCCGCCGCCTTCGAGCGGATGGACCAGCTGACCGGCCAGCTCGAGCGCGAGATCCGCGATCACCGCGCCCTCCTGCTCGCCGAGCGCCGCCTGCTCGTCCTCGAGCCCGCGCCCGTTCGCGCCTCGGACCTGCTCGCCGAGCTCGAGGCGGTGTTCTCGTCGCACGCGGCCGCGCGCGAGCGGCGGCTCGCGATCGCTCCCGCGCCCGCCGAGCTCGTCTTGCACACGGACGCGTCGCTCCTCCTCCGCGTCCTCGTGAACATGGTCATGAACGGGCTCGAGGCGAGCCCCTCCGGCGGCGAGGTCCGGGTCGCGTGCGGGGCAGCGGGCGGCGAGGCCACGCTGAAGGTGCACAACGCCGGCGTCATCCCGCCCGAGGTGCAGGCGCGGATCTTCCAGCGCTCGTTCAGCACCAAGGCCGCGCGCGGCCGCGGCCTCGGGACCTACGGCATGAAGCTCCTCGGCGAGCAGGTCCTCGGCGGCGAGGTTTCGTTCAGCTCGGATCCGGAGCGCGGGACGGTGTTCGCGATCCGGCTGCCGCTCCGGCGGTAGCCGGCGGCTACCGCGCCCCCGAGCGCCTGCCCTGCGCGCGCGCGTCGGCCGTGCCGCGCACGGGCACCTCGGGAGCCCAGCCCGCCGGGACCGCGATCTCGCTCCCCATCACCTCGATCCGCTCGCCGCCCATGCGCAGGCTCACGGTGCCCACGAGCTGCCAGTCGAGCGCGAGCGTGAGCGCGTCTCCCTGCGCGCGCCCGGTGCCGGAGCCGAGCGTCGCCTCCACGCGCCCCCGAACGTCCTCCTCGTCGAGGGCGAGCGCGCAGCGCTGTCCCGGGGCGAACGTGAGCTCGCCCTGCTCGCCGGCGCGGGCGGAGAGCTCGCAGGTCTTGCCCCGCGCGGAGAGCTTGACCCGGACGCGCCCCGCCGAGGCCGGGGCGAGCACCGCCCGTGCGTCCTCGCGGACCTCGCGATCCAGCACGCCCCCGGCGTGGACACGCACGGTGGCGGCGACGCGGTACTCGCCGGCCGGCGGCGCCGCCGCCGCGAAGGCCGGGAGGGCCGCACAGAGGGCGGCGACGACGAGAGGCTCGAGGGACGTGCTCCGCATGGTTCACCTCACCGTGCACCGCTCCGTGCACCCGCGCGCCCCTCGACCGCCGCCTCGCTGCGCCGCCGGGCCGCACCGGGCGAGGTGGCGTACCTGGCGGGACGCTCCTGTGCGAGAATCGCACGTCCGGACCCGCCGGTCCGCAAATGAGGAGGAAGTCCGTTGAACAAGAACACCGTCATCGCGCTGCTCGTCGGCGTGCTCGCCGGCCTCATCATCGGCTACTCGGTCGGCTCGAGCATGGGGGGCGGGAGCTCGCGCCCGCCGGTCGTCGCCGCGCCCGCCGGCGCGCCCGCGCCGGCCGGCATGCCCGGCGCTCCGGGAGGCGTGAACGCCCAGCAGCGGATCGCCATGCTCCAGCAGGCCGTCGCGCAGGACCCCAAGAACGTCCAGGCCTGGTCGCAGCTCGGGAACGACTACTTCGACACGAACCAGCCGCAGAAGGCGGTCGAGGCCTACGCCCACGTGCTCGAGGCGCAGCCCAACAACTCGGACGTCCTCACCGATCAGGGCGTCATGTACCGGGCGCTGGGCCAGTTCGACAAGGCGGTCGAGAACTTCAAGAAGGCGAACGAGGCGAACCCGCGCCACCTGCAGAGCCTCTTCAACCTCGGCGTCGTCTACGCGTACGACCTCAAGCAGCCGAAGAAGGCGATCGAGGCGTGGGAGAAGGTCGTCGCCACCGACCCGAGCAGCGGGCAGGCGATCCAGGCGCGCACCCAGCTCGAGCAGCTGAAGAGCGCGAAGTAGGCCCGAGCGCGCGCACGCGCTGGCGAGCGGGGCGGGCATCCGCGACAATCGCGGCATGCCCGTCTCCGCCCTGCTCGCCTCGGCCCTCGCCGCCGCGCCTGCGCTCCTCTCCCTCCAGGACCCCGGGTTCGAGGCGGGCGCGCCCGGCGCGCCGCCCCCGGCCTGGACCGTCCGCGCGAGCGAAGGGGCGCGCGTGGCCGTCACCGACGCCGTGCGCGCAGAGGGCACCCGCGCGCTCGCGATCACCGCTCCCGCCGCGGGCGCCGAGGTCACGGTCGCCTCCGCGCCCGTGCGGCTCGAGGTCGGCAAGCTCTACCGGTTGTCCGCCTGGGTGCGGACCCGCGGCGTGCGCGCCGATCCGCTCGCCCGCTACCCCACCGCGCTCGGCGCGTGCGTGGCGATGGCGAGCACCCCGTTCACCAACTGCTCGCCCCCGGCGGCCTCGAGCGGCGAGGGGCGGCTCTCGCTCCTGTTCTTCGCGCTCGCGCCCGAGGACCGCGTCGCGCTGCACCTCGGCCGGAACGGACGCGCCACCGGCGAGGCGGTGTTCGACGACGTGCGGCTCGAGCCGGTGGCCGACGTCACCGAGTACGTCCCGCTCGAGACCGTGCGCTGGGCGGGCAAGGGGTTCCGTTACGACGACGGCGGCTGGATCTTCGTCCACGTGGAGGGCGAGCCGTACGCCCGGGGGGCGCAGTACGGCGAGCTCGTCTCGGCCGAGATCGCGCGCTTCCTCGCGAAGGTCGCCACGCTGCACGACAAGGCCGACCCGGAGCGCGGCTGGAACGACCTCCGCCGGCTCACCGACGCGCTCATGCTCCGCAAGTACGACGCCGAGTACCTGGAGGAGATGAAGGGCATCGCCGATGGCGCCGCGAAGGCGGGAGCGCGCTGGAAGGGCCGCCCGCTCGACCTCCTCGACGTGGCGGCGCTCAACTCGGCAGTGGACCTCGGCCAGCTCGACGACGCGTTGCAGGTCTCGCGCACGCCGCTCAGCGGCCGGAGCTTCGTGAAGGCGGAGGACGAGACGGCGCAGGCGGAGGGCGATCGCTGCTCCTCGTTCGTCGCCACCCGCTCGGCGACGCGGAGCGGCCGCTTCGTCATGGGCCAGCTCTTCATGTGGAACGGCTACACCGGCGTGCACTGGGACGTGGTGCTCGACGTCCTGCCGGCGAAGGGCCACCGGCTCGTGATGCAGACCTTCCCCGGCGGGATCCACTCTGGGTCCGACTGGTACCTGAACGGCGCAGGGATCGTGATCGGCGAGACCACCGTGGGCCAGACGCCCTTCGCTCCGGACGGGACCCCGCAGTCGAACCGGATCCGCAAGGCGGCGCAGTACGGGTCGTCGATCGACGAGGTCGCCGCGCTGCTGCGCACCGGGAACAACGGGCTCTACTCGAACGACTGGACGATCGCGGACGCCAAGACGGACGAGGGCGCGTGCCTGCTCCTCGGGACGAGGACGAGCCGCCTCTGGCGCACCGGCGCGCGCGGGCGGCGCGGCGACACGCCCGGCGGGCTCCGCGACTTCGTGTGGGCCAACAACAACGCCCGCGATCCCGCGGTGAGGCGCGAGCTCACCCTCGGGCCCGGCGACGCCCCGGTGGACGTCAACTTCCCGGCCTGGAACCGCGACATCGCCTTCCAGGAGTTCTACCGCGAGCACGGCCGGGGCGGGATCGACCTGGAGGCGGGCGTGCGGCTCTGGGCATCGTCGCCCCTGAACCGTCCGCACGCGTGCGACGGCAAGCTCACCACCGCGGAGATGGCGGAGAAGCTCGTGTTCCTCGCCCACTACGGGAAGACGACCCTCCGCGAGAAGTGGGTGGGCGGGCGGTGGATCCCCGCCGACCTCCCGGACGCGATCCCGCACCTCACGCTCGGCTACACGGCCTTCAGCCCGATCGTCGTGGCGGACGGCCTCGCCCGCGCCCGCGCGGCGCGCGACGCCGCCCGCCCCGGGTCCGGCGCGGCGCCCGCGCCCGACGCGCGGCCGAAGCCGGAGCTCGCCGGGATCGCCCCGGCGCTCGCCTACGACCCGAAGCTGCTCTGGAAGGACACGGTGTTCCCCGCGACCGACGCGGACGCGTGGTTCACGAGCGGCTCGGCCGCGTACCACGCCCTGCTCGCGAAGCTCCCCGAGGAGCCCGCGAAGGCGCTCGAGGCGCTCCGCGGAGGCCTCGACGACCTGTCCGCGCGGCTCGCCTGGCTCACGCTGCGCGAGGGCGCGGCCGCCCCGGCCCGGCTCTCCCTCGCCTACGATCGCTACGGCCCGTACCAGATCCCGCGCATCCGCGGGACGTTCGCGCTGCACCAGCTGCGGCTCCTCCTCGGGAACGTGGCGTTCGCCAGGGGCATGCGCGCGGTGCACGAGCGCTACGCGGGGAGGCCGATGCGCACCGAGGACTTCCTGCGCACGTTCTCCGCCGCGGCGGGCCGCGACGTCGCTCCGTTCGTGAGACCGTGGATCGAGCGCGCGGATCTCCCGGACCCCGCGCTCTCCGCCGTGGCCACGCGCGCGGGCGAACGCTTCCGGCTCGTGGTGGAGGTCGCGCAGCGCGGGGACCCTTGGCCGTTCGTGTCCACGCTGGCGATCCGGGGCGAGAAGACGGTCCGGTACGAGCGGATCGAGATCCCCGCCGCCGCCTCCCAGAAGTTCACGTTCGAGCTCCCCGAGCGTCCGCTGCGCGTCGCCCTCGCGGGTGACGCCGCCGTGGGGCGCGACGATCCGTTCGTGCTCCCGAACCTCCTCGACGACTTCCCGGGCGCGCTCTTCGTGTGGGGCTCGTCTCGCCAGGTCGAGGCCGGCCACTCGCTCGCGATCGTCTGGCGCGACACCGTGGCGGACGCCTTCACCGAGGTCCTCCCGTCGCTGTCGCCGGACGCCGAGGTGTCGGACGCCGATCTCGCGGCGCACGACCTCGTGGTCCTCGGCGGCGTCGCCGACAACGCGCTCGTCGCGCGGCTCGCGCGCGAGGGCAAGCTGCCGTTCGAGGCCGGGCGCGGCTTCTTCCGGTGGGACGGGACGCTCCACGGGCGCGCCGACGAGGGGCTCGCGGTCGCCCTGCGGAACCCGTGGAACCCGCGGCGCGGGCTCTACGTGTACCTCGCGAACTCGCGCCTCCAGCTCTGGCAGATGACCCACGCCTGGCAGCGCGGGCTGCCCGGCTGGACGGTGTGGCGCGGCGGCGAGGTGGTGGAGCGCGGCCATCTCGGCACCGAGCGGCTCGACGTCGCGGTGAAGCTCGAGGACGCGGGCGCCGCGCCGTCGGCCGCGGCGCGCTGACGCGGCGGGCCCGGAGCCGGCGGAGGCCGGCCCGCATCACGCGAGGTGCGTGGCGGCCCCACCGGACACGAGCGTCGCTCGCCGCGACGCGCTATCTGTCGAGGGGTGAGCCCGAACCGAGTCGTCGCCGCCTCCGCCCTCGCCCTCCTCTCCGCCGCCTGCGCGAGCCGCCCGAACCCGAAGCTCGTGCAGGAGCCGATCTCCACCGAGCGCACCTGGGTGTCCGAGCGCCTCCGCGATCACCCCCTCGTGGGGAAGATCTGGGACGCGCGCGCGGGGCGGCTCGTCGACGAGGCCACGCTCACGAGCGCGGTCGACGGGGCCGATCTCGTGATGCTCGGCGAGATGCACGACAACCTCGACCACCACCTGCTGCAGGCCCGGCTCGTGCGCGCGATCGGCGCGGCGGGGAAGCGGCCGGCCCTCGCCTTCGAGATGATGGAGGAGGACGACCAGCCCGCCATCGACGCCGCGATCGCCCGCGCCCCCCGCGATCCCGACGCGATCGCCCGGGCCGTCGACTGGAATCACAGCGGCTGGTACGACTTCGCGACGTACCGGCCGATCTTCGCCGCCGGGCTCGAGGCGGGCATGCCGATCGTCGGCGCGAACCTGCCCGTCCCCCTCGCGAAGGCGATCGCCATGAAGGGCTCCGAGGCGCTCACCCCGGAGCTCCGCGGCGCGCTCGAGAAGGAGGAGCCGCTCCCGCCCGAGGTCGTCACCTCGCTCCGCGCCGAGATGAAGGCCGCGCACTGCGACGCGCCGATGCCGGACCCGATCCTCGACCGGCTCGCGCTCGCGCAGCGCGCCCGGGACGCGCAGATGGCGCGCCGGCTCTCCGCCGCGGGCGAGGCGGCCGGCGGAGCCATCCTCGTGACCGGCAACGGCCACGCCCGCACCGACCGCGGCGTCCCGGCGGCGCTCGCGCGCGAGCGCCCGGGCCGGCGCGTCGTCTCGGTGGGGCTGTTCGAGGTCTCGCCCGGGAAGCTCGACCCGGCGCTCTACGCCGCGGAGTTCGGGACGGGGCCGCTCCCCTTCGACTTCGTCGTGTTCACGCCCGCCGCAGAGCGTGAGGATCCGTGCCTCGCGCTGCGCGGTCACGACTTCACGAAGCACAAGGCGCCCTGACGGCGGCGGGAGAAAAAAAGAGCGCCGCCGGCCCGGAGCCCGGCGGCGCCCACCCCCCGTGGCGATGCGGGGGGCCCGCGCTTCGAAACTAGTTGGTGGCAGTGGCCTTCTGAGGCGCCGCCTTGGCCGTCTTCGTCTGGGCCTTCTTCTCGGTCTTCGCTACGGCCTCCTTGCCCTTCGTCGAGGCGGTGGTCGAGGACGACGAGGACGCGGTCGTCATCTGCTTCTCGCCACACGGGAAGGCAGGGGTCGCGAGGCCGAGGATCGCGAGCGCAGCGGCGGCGCGGAGAACGAGCTTCATGGATCACTCCTTCGTTCGGGCCCCCGGAGCGGAGCCTGCGCAACTCATGACGACCGCGGCGTCGTGCCGCAACCCCTCGCGGCCGGATCGGACGTTTGCGCCCCGAGCGTGTCGGCCGGCTGCCCCGTGCTGGGGAGGACGTGCGCCCTGCGCGGGCCCCTCGGGCGGCTCGACCCGGGCCGCGCGACCGCCTCGGCCTGGTCACCCCACCGAAGGCTCGGCCTCGTGACTCACGGATGACCCGCGCGGCGTAAACCGCGCGAATGCGTGCACTCCTCGTGCAGGGCTCCACGCCGCCGACGTACTGGGGTTACGGGCACAGCCTCCCGTTCATCCGCAAGGACGCGGCGCTCCCGCCGCTCGGGCTCGCGACGCTCGCGGCGCACCTGCCGGCGAGCTGGGAGCTCAGGCTCCACGACGAGCACCTCGAGGCGCTGCCGGACGAGCTCCTCCGCTGGGCGGACGCGGTGCTCGTGTCGGGCATGCTCGTGCAGGCTCCGTCGATGCGCGCGACCCTCGCGCGCGCCGCCGCGCTCGGCAAGGTCACCGTCGCGGGCGGGCCCGCCCCCACCACCTTGCCGGAGCGGTTCCCGGAGGCGGGGTACGTGTTCCAGGGCGAGGCCGAGGGCCGGCTCGAGCGGCTCGTCGAAGCGCTCGAGCACCCCGGCGGTCACGACCGCGTCCTCTCGCCAGCCGGCGAGGAGCGGCCCGATCTCGCGCTCGCGCGGGTCCCGCGCTTCGATCTCCTCGCCCTCGACCGCTACGCGAGCCACGCGATCCAGGTGTCGCGCGGGTGCCCGTTCAGCTGCGAGTTCTGCGACATCATCGAGGTCTTCGGGCGCACGCCGAGGGTGAAGACCGCGGCGCAGGTGCTCGCCGAGCTGGAGGCGCTCCGCCGCCTCGGAGCGCGCGGGCCGCTGTTCCTCGTCGACGACAACTTCATCGGCAACCGGCGCGCGGCGGCCCGGCTCCTCCCCGAGATCGCGCGCTGGCAGGAGGCGCACGGGCGGCCGTTCGACCTCTACACGGAGGCGAGCCTCGATCTCGCGACGCTCCCGGAGCTGCTCGCCGCGATGATCGACGCCGGCTTCTCCGCGGTGTTCGTGGGGATCGAGACGCCCGATCGCGCCGCCCTCCAGGAGGCCGGCAAGCGCCAGAACCTGCGCGTCGATCCGGCGGAGGCGGTGATGCGCCTCACCGCCGCCGGGCTCGAGGTGTTCGCCGGGTTCATCGTGGGCTTCGACGCCGACGACGCGGGCACGTTCGCGCGCCAGCGCGCGTTCATCCAGGCGCTCCCGATCCCGCGCGCGATGGTCGGGACGCTGACCGCCCTGCCCGGCACCGCGCTGTGGCGACGGCTCGCGCGCGAGGGTCGGCTGCGCGCCGAGGCCAGCGGTGACCAGTTCGGCGAGACGAACTTCGAGCCGGCCATGGGCGAGCTGCCGCTCCTCGAGGGCTACCGCCGGCTGCTCGCGGAGCTCTACGACGAGGACGCGTACTTCCGCCGCTGCGCGCTGCACCTCGCGCTCGCGCCGGCCCGCCCGAGCCCGCTCAGGCCGGGGTCCCTCGCCGCGCTCGCGCGGATCGTCTGGCGCCTCGGCGCGCGCGGATCGCGCCGCCGGCACTTCTGGCGCCTCGTCGCCCAGGCGCTGCGGCTCGGCCCCGCGGCGGTCCCGCGCGCGGTGACGCTCGCGGTGCTCGGCGAGCACCTCCTCCGCTACACGCACGAGGAGGTGCTGCCGCGCCTCGACGGGCGGCTCGCCGCGCTCCGGGCGGCCGGACCCGGGTCCGGCGCCGGGCTCGCTCGCGCGGCTGCGGCGCCGTCCGCCTCCTGACGGCGACCGGCGCCTCGGACCGCGCGGGAGCCCTCGGCCCGAGGGGCGGCGCGCCTACTTCTTGTAGGCGCCGGCGACGAGCACCACGCCGTCGACGAGCTCGAAGTACGCCACCTTCTGCTCGACCTTGTTCGTGACGGGGTTGTTGAACTTGTACTGCTGCCAGCCCTTCCCGTGCTTCCGGGCGAGCTGGAGCCGCTCGCGGACGAACTCCCGCCCGTCGGGGTCCTTGTCGCTCATGTTGTTCTTGCCGACGCGCTCCGGCTTCGTCGGGTGCGCGAGACAGGTGCCGTCGAGGTCGTACGCGAAGACGTACAGATCCCGGTAGATGAACGGACCGTGCGGGTCGTTGAAGGTCGCGATCGCCTTCTCCTTGCCCTCCTTCTTCATGAACAGCGCCGCCCGGTGCACGAGCAGCTCGGCGTCCTTGCTGGTGGCGTACGGCTCTGCGGCGGCGGCCTGCCCGAACGCTCCGAGGACGACGGCGGCGAGGGCGGCGGCGAGGAGCTTCTTCATGCGGGATCCTCCAGGATCGGGGTGCGAGATCGGGTCGGCGGGTGGAGCGTCGCGGGGCGGCCCCGGGTCAGCGGGCGCCGGCGGCGCGCAGGCGGGGCAGGTCGGCCGGGGCGAGCGCGCGCGGGTGGGCGTCCGGCGCCTTCGCGGGGCCGTCGTCCGCGACGGTGAAGAAGGCGGCCCGCTCGCGGAGCGCGTCGGCGTGGGTGGAGAGCTCCTCGGCGGTGGCAGACAGCTCCTCGGCGGCGGAGGCGTTCCGCTGCGTGACCTGATCGACGACCGTCATCGCCTTCGAGAGCTGACCCACGCCGGCCGACTGCTCCTGCGACGCCGCCGAGACCTCGCGCACCCGCTCGGCGGTCGTCGCGATGGTCGTCACGAGCTCCGCGAGGAGCCCGCCGCTGCGCTCGGCGACGCCGACGGAGCGGGCGGCGAGCTCGCCGATCTCCTTCGCGGCCGCCTGGCTGCGCTCGGCGAGCTTTCGGACCTCGGTCGCCACGACGCCGAAGCCCCGCCCCTGCTCGCCCGCCCGCGCCGCCTCGATGGCGGCGTTCAGGGCGAGGAGGTTCGTCTGGTAGGCGATCTCCTCGACGATCGAGACCCGGTCGGCGATGGCGCGCATCGCGTTCACGGTCTCCGCGACGGCCGCGCCGCTGCGCTCCGCGTTCCTCGCGCCCTCGCCCGCCATCCGCTCCACGTCCCGGCTGCTCGCCGCGTTGGAGCCGATGGACGCGTTCATCTCCTCGAGCAGCGCCGAGGTCTCCTCCACGCTGGAGGCCTGCTCGCCGGTGCCCTGCGAGAGCTGCTGCGAGGTGGCGGAGACCTGGCCCGCGACCGAGGCCAGCGCGGCGGCGCCGGAGCGCACGTCGCCGATCACCTGCGCGAGCTGTGCGCCCATCCGGCGCATCGCGGCCTGCAGGTCGCCGAGCTCGTCCTGGCTCGTCACCTCCACCGCGTCGCGCAGGTCGCCCGCCTCGATCCGCTCCGCCGCCTGCACGACCGAGCGGAGGCCGCGGCGGATGGCGCGGACGAGGAACGCCCCGGCGGCGGCGAGCGCCGTCGTCGCGAAGAGGAAGACGAGCGCGATGTCGCGCCGGGCCTCGGCCTCGGCGTCGCGGGCGCGCGCCTCGCTCGCGTCGGCGGCGGCGCGGGTCTCCGCCGCGCTCGCGTCGACGACCTCGAGGAGCCGCTGCGCGTCGACGCGGAGGCGCTCGAACGCGTCCGTGACGTCGTGCTGCGCGCCGGCCTCCTCCGCGAACTGGCCCGCCGCGCCCGCCTCCTGCCTCGCCCGCGCGGCGGCGTCGAGCTGCGCGAGATCCTGCTTCCAGCGGTCGAGCGCGGGCGCGATCGCGGGCGCCCCGGCGTCCGCGCCACGCCGCGCCGCCTCGAACCCCCGCTCGGCGTCCACCGCCTCGCGGAGCTGGCCGGCGATCAGCGCAAGCGCGGCCTCGTGCACCGCCGGCTCGAGGGTGCCGTTCTCGACCGCCGAGGCCGCGCCCGTGGCGCGCCCCACCGCCGTGGCGAGGCGCGACACCGCGACGAGCTGGGGCACCTTCGCGCGCGCGTAGTCGCCGACCACGCCGCCCATCGAGGACGTGGCGAGGAGACCGGCGCCGCCGACCAGCGCGACGAAGATCACCGCCACGACGAGGAGTCCCAGCACCTTCCCACTGAGCCGCAGCTTCATCACGTTCACCTACCCGGACAGGACGTCTCGACCGTCCTCCGAATGCAGGACGGAGGCCGCCTGTGGCGGATCCGCGCACCGTCAAGAAGCGGGGGTCCAAGCTGCCGCCGATCCTGGGACCCGGGCGGATAGGGCTCCGCGGCCGCCGCAGGCGGACGGGCCCGGCCCGGCCGACCCGAGGTCGAGCACACCCGCCGGCCGGGACCCGGGCGCGCCAATCCCTTATGTTCCCTCCGCGACCTGCCGTGACGCTCGCCGACCTCATCGACCTCGAGGCCCAGCTCGCCCGCGATCGGGACGCGCCCGCCGGCGCGCTCGAGCGGCGCGATCGCGAGGCGCTGCGGGAGGACTCCCGCGCGGGCGGACGGGCGGAGCTGCTCGGCCGCTGGCTCGCCGCGCTCCGCGAGCGCGAGCCGGGCCTCCTCTTCCCCGGGCGCACGGTGTCCCGCGCGCTGGCCGGCGTCCGGCTCGCGCTGGCGGCGCTGGGGCTCGCGCTCGGCTGGGGCGCAGCCACCGCGCTCCTGCACTACACCGGCGAGCACCCCGTGAACGTGTGGGACGTGCTGCTCGTCCTCGTCGGCGTGCAGGTGCTCCTGCTCCTGTTCCTCCTCTCCGCGTTCCTCT
This sequence comes from Anaeromyxobacter terrae, assembly GCF_022690685.1. Classification (GTDB taxonomy): domain Bacteria; phylum Myxococcota; class Myxococcia; order Myxococcales; family Anaeromyxobacteraceae; genus Anaeromyxobacter; species Anaeromyxobacter terrae. The sequence continues at coordinate 30,970 of NZ_JALCYY010000004.1, forward strand.
TCCCTCTCGCGACGCTCGGGGCGCCGCTCGTGGGCGTCTTCCGCGAGGCGGTCGGGGCGCTCTACCCGCGCCTCGCCAGGCGCGCCGCGGGAACGGCGCGCGCGGAGGAGTGGCGCGCGCTCTGGCACCGGCTGCGCAGCCGCCGCTCGCTGTACCACGCCGTGGAGCCCTGGCTCCTGCTCGGCGCGACGCAGACGTTCGGGGTCGCCTTCAACGTCGGGGCGCTCCTCGGGTGCCTGCGCCTCGTCGTCTTCTCCGACATCGCCTTCGCCTGGAGCACGACGCTCGTCGACCTCGACGCGCCTCGCTTCCACGCCCTCGTCTCCGCGCTCGCGCGGCCGTGGGCGTGGCTCTGGCCCGACGCCGCCCCCTCGCTCGCCCTGGTGGAGGCGACGCGCTACTCGCGCCTCGAGGGCGCCTACCTGCACGCAGGCGCCGGCCGCGCCGCGGATCTCGCCCTCGTCGGCGGGTGGTGGCGCTTCCTCCTCGCCGCGGTCGCGACCTACGGCCTCCTCCCGCGCGCGCTCGCGCTCGCCGTCGCCCGCCTCCGCGCCGCGCGCCTCCTCGCCCGCCTGCCGCTCGACGACGCCGAGATCTCGCGCGTCCTCGCCCGGCTCGCAGGCCCGCTCGTCGAGACGGGCGCGGTCGTCCCCGAGCCCGCGCTCTCCGGGGCGCTCCAGGGTCCGGTCCCCGCCGCCGCGCCGCCCGCGGGGACGCGCTGCGCGGTGGTGCTCTGGCGAGACGTGCCGGAGCACCCGGGCCTCGCGGCGGCCATCGCGCGGCAGGTCCGGTGCGAGATCGCGAACGTGCACGCCGCCGGCGGGCGTGAGGGGCGCGACGAGCTCGGCGCGCGCTGGCTCGCCGCGGTGGACGGGGCGGAGCCGGTGGTCGTGGTCGCCGAGGGCTTCGAGGCGCCGGATCGGGCGGCGCTGCGGCTCGTGCGCGACCTGCGCGCCGCCCTGGGCCCCCGCCGGCACCTGCTCGTGCTCGTGGCGGAGGTGAGGGAGGACCGCGTCGGCCCGGCCGCGGACGCGACCGTCCGCACCTGGCGAGAGGGGCTCGCCCGGCTCGAGGATCCGTACCTCGCCGTCGAGCCGCTCCGGGGGGCGCCGTGATCCCGGCGGTGCCGCGCTTCGCGGTGGTCGGCCGCGTGAACAAGGGGAAGTCGAGCATCGTCGCGACGCTCGCGGAGGACGACTCGGTGCGCATCGACGCGCGGCCGGGGACCACCACCGAGGTCCGCGAGTTCCCGGTCCGCGTGGACGGGCGGACGCTGTTCGTGCTCGTCGACACGCCGGGGTTCGAGGACGCGCCGCGCGCGCTCGCCTGGCTCCGCGCGCGCGAGGTGAGCGCCGCGGAGCGGCCGGCGCGCGTCGCCGAGCTCCTGCGCGCCTTCGAGGGCACCTCCGAGTTCGTCGAGGAGCGCCGCCTGCTCGCGCCGATCCTCGCCGGCGCGAGCGTGCTGTACGTCGTCGACGGCACGCACCCGTACCGCCCCAACTACGACGCGGAGATGGAGATCCTCCGCTGGACGGGCCGGCCCGGGATGGCGCTCGTCAACCGGATCGGCACGGAGGACCACGCGGCCGAGTGGCGCCGCGCGCTCGATCAGCACTTCAAGATCGTGCGCGACTTCGACGCGTTCTCGGTCTCGTTCGAGGAGCGCGTGCACCTCCTGCAGGTCTTCCGGGAGCTCCGGCCCGACTGGCGCGCAGCGGTGGACGAGGCCGTGGCCGCGCTCGTCGCGCAGCGCCGGCGGCGCCGGGAGGAGGCGGCCGCGCTCGTCTCCAGCCTCCTCGTGGACGCGCTCACGCACACCGAGGAGCTCGCGGTCGAGGACGAGGCCGCCATCGAGGAGCAGCGCGACCGGCTCGAGCGGAGCTTCCACGACGCGCTCCGCGCGCGAGAGCAGGAGGCGCGCCGTCGCGTCGAGGCGCTCTACGGTCACCGCGAGGCGCGGTTCGACGAGGGCCCCGGCCTCGAGCGGCCGGTGTACCGCCAGGATCTCTTCGCCGAGGAGGCGTGGAAGATGCTCGGGCTCTCGCCCGCACAGCTCGTCGCCGCCGGCGCGCTCGCCGGCGCGGCGATCGGCGGCGCGGTGGACGCCGCGGTCGGCGGCGCGAGCATCTTCGCGGGCACCGTCCTCGGCGGCGCGCTCGGCGGCGGCGGCGCGCTGTACGGCGTCGGGAGGCGCTACGCGCGCGTCCGCTCGATCGGGCCGCCCGGCATCCCCGGCCTCCTCCTCGACGTCCAGCGCTACTGGTCCGGCGCGCGCCGCTTCCGGATCGGACCCCACGCGCAGCCCAACTTCCCGTGGGTCCTGCTCGATCGCGCGCTCCTCCACTACGACAGCGTCGTCCGCCGCACCCACGCCCGGCGCGGAGCGATCGCGGTCGACGCCGGCGAGGGCGCGCGGGCAGGCATCGTCGCGGAGTTCGCGCGCGGCGAGCGGCGCGCGCTCGAGGCGCTCTTCCGGCGGCTCCGGCGCGACCCCTACGACCCGCCGCGCTGGCTGGCGGACGATCTCGAGCGGGCCATCGCCCGGATCCTGCGCCGCGTGGATCCCGTCCCGGGCGAGGAGCCCTCGACGGGAGAGCTCCCGGGCGGCCCCGCCCCCGCGCGCGGAACGCCCGCGCGCTGACGGGCCCACCCGCCGCCGCGCGACGGATCTCGCGCTGTGGCCGCCTCCGCGGCGGGCGCCGATGCTCATCATTCATCGCGTCCTGGTGATGCAACCGTGCACGCGGTTGCCGCTCGACGAGCGGCCCAGCGCGCGGACCGGTGGGGCATCGACGGGGGTGAGCCCGTGCGGCCCGGAACGCGCCCTTCGGAGCGGTACGCGAGCGGCAAGCTCGCGGCGAGCGTTGACTGCTGGGACCCGGGCCGAGAGGTCGAACGCCTGGCGGAGGCGCCGCGCCGCGACGTCGGCCCGACCGAAGCTGGAGAGCCGTCGCTTGGGTGCCGCCGCGGCGGCGAGGCGCCGTCCGCGCGCGGGGCGCCGGCGCAGCCGTGCCGGCCCGCAAGTCTCACTGCGCCCACATTCCTAGCTGCAGGACGGGGCGCAGGGGCGCGACGCCAGCGCGTTCCTGCGGCGTCGTGCCCTCGGCCAGGTCGCGGCGGAAGCGCTCCATGTGCTCGCGTCCGAAGGTCCTCTCGGCGTGAAGCAGGTTATGAGCTCGGCAGGCGAGCCGTAGATTGTCGATCGTCGAGGGCCCCCCGAGCGCGACGGGTTGGATGTGGTCGAGCTCGAGCTTCCAGCGGCTGCTGCAGCGGCACCCGTCCGGACCGACCCAGGCGCAGCGCCCGCCGTCGCGCTTCCACACCGCGCGGCGCACTATCGCTGGGATCGTGGACGTCGGCTCCGGGGACGCCGCCGCGGTCGGCTCCGGGCGCTTTGTCTTTCGCTCCGGCGCGACCGCGCCCTTGCGCTTGCCGTGCTTCTCGATGGCGCAGCGGATCGCCTCGTGGAGCACCGCCGCCAGGTCACCGTCCGGGATCTTGTGCGAGAGAAGACATCGGAGCGTCTCGAGGTCCTCCTTGCAGGCGCGGTCGAGGGTGACGCGGAGGGACCAGTGGCTCTCGGTGACCGCCACGGTCTCCGACCTGCGCCTCGGCCTCTCGCTCCGGACTTCGCGGGTTGCCGGGGACGCGCCGTCTGTCGGGCTCGCGGGCATGGGCGCTGCGGGTGCTCCCTCCGACGGCTCGGCGCGCTCCCCGCCAGCTTCCGGCGCTGTTAGCGGCAGCGCCGCGCTCGCCTGGGCGGGCTCGCGCTCCGGGAGCTTGCGGATCCCCGCGCGCGGCGCGGCGCGCGCCTGGATGGAGGCGACGAGGTGCTCGACCTCGGCGCGGGTCCGGTACGCGGCGCGGCAGAGGAGGTCGTCCACGTTCTCCTCGGTGAAAACCTGGCCGAGGAGCGTCACGGTAGACAGGCAGACGCGCCCATCGCGCAGCGGCGCCTCGAGCCTCGGGAAGCGGCGCAGCACGCGCATGGCCTGGATGCGGCGGCCGGCGGCCCCCTCCCGGAGGTGGAGGACCTTCAGGCAATAGGCCCAGAGCGAGGCATGCCCCGCCTCGACGAAGGCGCGCCGTCGGTCGAACTCGTCGAGGTGGAGGAGGAAGTCGACCTGGACGTTTCGTTCCTCTCCGGCGAGCTGGCGCAAGCGAACGGCGAGGGCGTCCGAGTCGAGTGAGGCGGGGGCGAACGAAGACATAAGGTGCACCTCCATATGCACCCTTCGTAACACGCGATTTCGGGAGCTCCGGAGGCGCTCCAGGCTCGCGCGAGCGCGGCTTTTCTCGGCCTCCTCTCGGCAACCCCCTCCCGCGGTCGAACTCGCGCGCCAGGCCCAGCTGCGCGCGCTGGAGCGGCCCTATCGCGCCGCCTCGAACCCCGGAGCGGAACTTCGGCGGGAGCAGTCAAGGACGTTCTTTACGCACCGCAACTGGGACGGATTGTTCATATCGTCAGGAAGCCCGTACGACGACCGGCGCTTCCTCTGGCGATAGTTGTCACGATTAGTGAATTGGTGTGCGCCTCTTCCGGGCTCGCCGCCGCGCGTGGGCGCGAGCGGTCACGGCAAGACGCTCTCGGTGGAGACGCTCGCCTGAACCCGCCACTCCGGCCGGGCCGCTCGGAACCGTGCCCGGAGAGCGCGATCCCACCTCGTTGATGCCCGAGTCCGATGCGCGCATCCATACGCCAATCCATCGGCGTACGGCCCTCCGGGCGGTCGACCCTGAGATGTGATGAATCGAGGCCAGCTCGCCCGCGAGGTCCATCGCGGTCGAGGTCGAGGGTCGGGCCCCTACGCGCCCCCCACCAGCGCCGCGAGCTCGCCCTGCACGTCGCTGCCGACGTTCAGCTCCACGAGCCGGCGGAGGTGCGCGATGCTCTCGAGGTCGATCGCGTACCAGCGGACGCCGAGGCGCGTCCCCTCGCGATGCGCGATGGCGCCGTCCATCCGGATCACCACCTCGCCGCCCTCGAGCCGGAGCGCGAGCGCGCACGGGTCGCCGCGCTCGACCTCGAGCCCCTCGCCCACCTCGACGAGCGCGCCCTTGAGCCCGATGTCCAGGAGCCGCGCGGGCGCGGTGCCGCGCTCCACGTGCAGCTCGACGCCGGCGTGGAAGGGGATGCGCGAGAACCGCCGCCGGTCGGGTGCGTCCATGCAGGACCTCCGCGCGCGGCCCGCTGGAGGGCCGACGACGTTCGTCCGTCGAACCTCGCCCGAGGGATCAGCGCGGCGCAACGGGCGGCTCGGGGCGTGCGCGAGCGCGCACCTCCACGTGCGCGCCCGTGACCATCACCGGGCGAAGCCGGGCGCCGGCGAGCGCCTCGAAGATGGCGCGCGCGACGACCCCCGGATCCTGGAAGAGGTCCGCGACCACCGAGGCGGGGAACACCTCGCAGGCGGCTGCCGCGTCAGGGCGGCGATGCGGCTGGAAGCCCGAGCGCCCGAGCAGCTCGAAGGCGGCGCGGTACGGAGCGAGATCGGCGCCCGAGAGCGCGAAGCGAATGACCGTCCACATGACCCTTGCGGCGAACCTCCGTCACGGCAGCCGAGCCACCAAGTGCCCCAAGGGGAGCCGCCTCCGGGTGCGGCAAGGAGGGCGGCGCCCGCCCGTCCGGGTTGCGTGAGGCGGCAACTGCGTGGTCTGGTGCGTGCCATTGCGAACGCTCGAGGAGCTCGTCCAATTCGTCCGCGAGCGGACCGACCCCGCGCCCGTCCCGCTCGCGCCGGAGCTCGTCCTCCATCAGGCGAGCGAGCTCACTCCGCTGTGGCACGCGACGGCCGCCGAGCTGGCCGGATGGGACGACTCGCCGTTCTGGGCCTTTCCGTGGGCGGGAGGCCAGGCGCTCGCACGGTACGTGCTCGATGGCCCGGAGCTCGTCCGCGGGCGCTCGATCGCCGACTTCGCGACCGGCAGCGGCCTCGTCGCCATCGCCGCGCTCCGCGCCGGCGCGGCGAAGGTCCTCGCGCTCGACCTCGATCCGTTCTGCGAGGCGGCCGTACGCGTGAACGCAGGGCTGAACGGGGTCGCGCCGGAGTTCCGGGCGGGCGACGCGATCGAGGCGCCGCTCCCCGCGGTCGACGTGCTGCTCGCCGGCGACGTGTTCTACGAGCGGTCGCTCGCCGCCCGCAGCCTCGCCTGGTTCCACCGGCTCGCCGCGCTCGGCGTGCGCGTCCTCGCCGGCGACGCGGGCCGCACCTACGCGCCGCGCGAAGGCTTCGTCGTCCGGGCGTCCTACGACGTCCCAACGACGGTGGAGATCGAGGACGGTCCGGTCCGGCAGGCGCGCGTGCTCGAGATCCTGCCCTGACCCTCGGCGCGTCGGGGCGGGCCCCGCCGGATCCTGCTCGCGAGGCTGCGCCCGGCGGGACGGATGTTAGGCTCGGCGCGATGCTCGACCTGCACTCCTCCCTCGCGCGTCCAGCGGCCGTCGTCTGCGGCCTCGTGACCCTCGACCGCGTCGCCGGGCGGCTCGTCCCGGGGGGCTCTGCGTGGTACGCGGCGCACACCTTCCGCGGGCTCGGCGCCGAGGCACGCGTGCTCACCGCCGCCGGCCCCGACTACCCGCAGAGCGCGCTCGCCGGGATGGAGTCCCGCATCGCGGCGGCGGCGCGGACCACGCTCTTCGTGAACGTGCACGCGCCCGGCGGCGGCCGCCGGCAGCGGGTCGAGGCCGCCGCCCCGCCGCTCGATCCCGCCGCGCTCCCCGCCGCATGGCGCGGGGCGGACGTGCTGCACCTCGCGCCCGTCCTCGGCGAGATCTCGCCCCGCGCCTTCGCGGACGCCGCCGGCGCACGCATCGTCGGCCTGGGCGTCCAGGGACTCGTGCGTGCCGTCGCGCCCGACGGCGCGGTCGTGCAGCCGCGCTGGTCTTTCGCGCCGGCCGAGCTCTCCGGCGTCACCGCCGCGTTCGTGGGAGAGGACGACCTCGCCGGCCAGGACGACCTCCTCGCGCGCCTCGCCGCGGCCGTGCCCATCGTCGTCTTCACCCGGGGCGCCGCCGGCTGCACCGTCACCGCGAGGGGCCGCACCTTCCACGTGGGCGTGTTCCCGACGCGCGAGGTCGATCCGACGGGCGCCGGAGACGTGTTCGCGGCCGGCTTCCTCCTCGCGCTCGCGCGCGGCGCCGACGCGGGCGACGCGGCCCGCCTCGGCGCGGCGGCTGCGTCGATCGTGGTCGAGGGCGTGGGAGGGGAGATGCTGCCGCGGATCGGAGAGGCGGCGGAGCGCGCGGGCCGGGTGCCCGTGATCGCGGGTTGATGGGGTCGAGGTCGCGATCGCGGTCGAGTTCTACCCCTCCCTCCCCAGCGTCCGGAGCGCCGCCGCCCACAGCCTCGCCTCCCGCTGCGTGAGCCGCGCGCGACGCAGCGGCGCGACGAGGTCGCGCACCGCGTGCCGCTCCGGTCCCGCGAGGAAGCCCCCGGTCCGCAGCGCGGTCCGCAGCGCCTCCTCGAGGTTGCCGAGCTCCTCGTCCGTCGCGCCCGCCGGCGCGGGCGCGGGAGCCCGCTCGTGCGCCTCGAGCGCCGCCCGCCGGAGCTCGTACGCGTAGAGGAGCACCGCCTGGGCGAGGTTCACGGACGGCTGCGCCTCGTCCGTCGGGATGGCCGACAGGTCGTGGCAGCGGTGGACCTCGTCGTTCGTGAGCCCGCTGCGCTCGTCGCCGAAGACGATCGCGGTCCGCCCGGCCGGGGCGCGCTCGAGAGCCTCGCGCGCGACCGCCGCGGGAGCGAGGCGCCGCTTGCCGCGGACCCTCCGCGAGCTCGTGCCGACGACCCAGGCGCAGTCGGCGACCGCCTCGTCGAGCGTCCGGACGAGCCGGGGCCGGTCGAGGAGGTCCTCCGCGTGCACCGCCACCCTGCGCGCGGTCGCGAAGTCGTGCGTGCCGAGCTCGGCGATCGCCCAGTCGCCGAGGCCGAAGTTCTTCATCGCGCGGGCGACGGCGCCGAGGTTCTCGGGGTTGCGCGGGCGGAGCAGGACGATCCGCACGGGGGCGGCGACGAGGGGCTTCGCTTCGGCCATGCGACATCGTACGACGCCTCCTCGCCCGCCCGCTCGGCCGGCGCCACGGTGGGCGCGGCGCGCTGCCCGCCTCCACGGGAGCGCCCCGACGGTCCCTCTCGCGCGACGCGAGCGCGTGAGGTTCGATGGACGCGGAGGTGGGCGATGCGAGTGCGCGAGGTGATGACGCGGAACGCCGTGACCATCGGCGTCGACGAGACGCTGGTCGCGGCTGCGCGGAAGATGAAGGAGCTCGGCGTCGGCGCCCTCCCCGTGCTCGAGGACGGCACGCTCTCGGGGATCGTGACCGACCGCGATCTCGCCGTGCGGGCGACCGCCGCGGGCGCCGATCCCCGGCGCACCCGGGTCCGTGAGGCGATGACGCCGCAGGTCGTCGCCTGCACCGAGGAGGACGAGCTCGCCGAGGCGGCGCACGCGATGGAGGCGTGCGCGGTGCGGCGGCTCATCGTGCTCGATGGGACCGGGCACCTCGCCGGCATGCTCTCCGTCGAGGACATCGCGAACGCGAGCACGGCGCTCGCCGCGGAGGTGCTCCGCCACGCGCGCGACCCGGCGCTCCACGCCCCGTGAGCGGGGAGCGGGCGCTCTGGCTCTCGCGAGGCCGTGCCGCCGTGAGCTCGCGCGTTCGCGGCGGCTGGGGTCGTGCTAAGTAGCGCGCGTGCTCCACGGCGGCTTCCACCTCCCCATCTTCTTCGACGTCGCCGCCTCGTTCCTGTTCGCGGTCACCGGCGCGATCTCCGCGGTCCGGAAGCGCTACGACCTCGTCGGCATCCTCGTGCTCTCGTTCGCCACGGGGCTCGGCGGCGCGCTCCTCCGCGACGGACTGTTCCTCCAGCAGGGGCCGGCGGCCGTGCTCACCGACGGGCGCTACCTGCTCGGCGTCCTCGGCGGCGGGCTCACCGGCGCGTTCTTCGGCCGGCACGTCCAGCGCGCCCGACTCGCGATCGAGATCGTCGACGCGCTCGCCCTCGGCGTATACGGGGTGGTGGGCGCGCAGAAGTCGCTCGCCGCAGGCCTCCCCCTCGTGTCGGTGGCGCTGGTCGGCTGCGTGAACGCGGTGGGCGGCGGCATGCTGCGCGACGTCCTGGTGCGCGAGGAGCCCCTCATCTTCAAGCCGGGCGAGTTCTACGCGCTCGCCGCCCTCGCCGGCGTGCTCGCCTTCATCGCGCTCGCGGCGGGGCTGCACCTGCCCGAGGAGACCGCGGCGATCGGGGGGATAGGTCTCGCGTTCATGGTACGTCTCCTCTCGATCCGGCTCGGCTGGCGAACCGGCGCGTTCGAACCCGACCACGGCCCCTGACGCACGCTCGCCCGGTTGCTCTTCGTCAAGGCAGCCGAGCGACCCGTTTGCGTAGAGTCCCGCGGCTTTCGCACCCATCGAGGGTGTCAACCCGCGGTAAGCATCAGGAGCTCTTCACATGAACGGCGTTCGAATCCTCGTCCTCTCCCTCGCGGCCGCGCTGCCTCTCTCCGCGTTCGCCTTCGGCGGGCACGACGGCGTCGGCTGCAACGGCTGCCACGGCATCCACACGGCGAAGGGCGACGTCATCTTCGCCGTGGCCCCGAACAAGGTCGCGCAGAACCCGCGCACGAAGGCCGCGTACACCGGCTCGACGGCGCTCTGCCTCGGCTGCCACGAGGAGACCTCGAAGGGCGGCCAGGGCTACGCCCCCGTCTCCGGCCACATGAGCCACCCGTACGGCCTCACCTCGGTGAACCCGAAGGTCGCGAACGTCCCCGCCGACCTCCTCCGCGGCGGCCGGTTCGAGTGCGTCGGCTGCCATGACCCGCACCCGTCGAACGCGAACTACAAGTACCTGCGCGTCGACACGGCGAAGGGGCAGAGCATGGACGCGTTCTGCGCCGTCTGCCACTCCGCCAAGGCCGATGGGAAGGTCGTCGCGAAGAAGGCGGCGATCTTCAGCTCGATGGATCAGCGCAACGGCGCCGCTGCGCCCGCGGCCGCTGCGCCCGCGGCCGCGCCCGCGAAGAAGTAGCCGTCCGCTCTTCGTGAGCCGTCCGAGGCCCTCCGGCGCGCCGCGCCGGGGGGCCTCGTCGTCCGCGGGGGCCGTGCCGCGGTCACGTCAGGGATACTGCGCGTGCTGCGTGCCCTCCGGCCTGGGCCGCCAGATCTCGAGCATGCCGCTCGCCGAGCGGGAGACCGGCTCGTAGCGGGACCGGAGCTCGCGCGCCATCCGCGCGCCGCACGGGCTCGCGAGCGCGTCGGGGGTGAGGCCGTAGAGGAGGACGTAGTCGACCCGCGCGGTCACGGCCGCGCGCAGGTCGATGCACGGTGGCATCCCCTCCATCTTCGCGAGCGATCCGGCGAGCATCAGGAACGGGTTGTTGTCGGCGGGAAACCGCAGCGGACAGTGATCGGTGAACGCCTGGCTGTTCTTGAGATCCACCCCGCCGTTGCTCGCCACGATCCAGCCGGTCGCGTGCAGCAGCGGCTTCACGCGATAGCCGAGGTTCCGGCCGTTCGCGTCGACCGGCCCGTGGGGCGAGATCGCGATCGGCAGGAGCACGCGGTCCGGGCCGAGCCCCGCCGCCGCCGCCACGTACTCCTCGACGTAGCCGGAGAGGTGGCGCTGCTTGTCGTAGCGGATCCCCGTCGCCACGACCGCGATGCCGGCGAGCGCGAGGGCGAGTCGCCGCACCGCGATCGCCGGCGCGGCGCCCGTGGCGATCCAGGCGGCCACGCTGAGGAGCGTGAGCAGCGCGAAGCGGTCCGAGACGTGCGCGCCCGACGCCACGACCTCCGGCATCACGAAGTACAGGACGGCGAACGCGACCGCCGCGAGGAGCCAGCCGTCGTGCGGCCGGAACGCGCGCGTGGAGGTGGCACGCACGAGGGCGAGGTGCACGACGCCGATGAACAGGACGAGCGACACCAGGCACGCGAGGAGGATCTCGCGGCGATCGATCGAGACGAGCGCGTACGCGGTCGCGAGCTTGGCCGCGAGCTCGTAGACCGGGATGCGCGAGGACGCGCGATCCGCGTGCGCGACGAGCCACGCGCCGAGCAGGACCGCCCCGGGCAGCATCGCCAGCGCGGCGCCGCCGGCACGCGCCGTGTAAGCGCGGACCACGGCGCGCCGGCGCCCCGGCTGCCCGCGTGAGCGCGTGAGCGCGAGGGCGAGCCGCCACGCGAGGAGGGTCCAGATCGCGACGAACGCGCCCGCGAACGCGACCGAGTGGGCGAGGAAGAGGAGCACCGACAGCACCGCGAGCACGAGCCAGCGGCCGATCCCGAGCCGGCCGCGGCTTCGCATCCAGAACCCCACCGTGAGGAGCGCCAGCGCGAGCCCGTAGCAGAAGTTCCAGAAGCCCATCTGGAAGGGGAAGGCGTGGACGAACGGGAACGCCGCGAAGGCGGCCCACCAGCCGTCGCGCCCCGGCGGAAGCATCGCCCGGAAGCCCAGCGGGAACAGCACCGTGTAGCCGGTGAGCACGAGCTTCTCGCCCGTGAGCGGGCCGACGACCTGCAGGAGCCCGGCGAGGAGCGCCTGCGTGAGCCAGTTCGGCTGCGCGCCCCAGTTCGCCACGTACCAGTGCTGCAGGAGCGGCGAGTGGCGGTAGCGCATGAGCGAGAGGACGTTCTCGACGTGCAGCGGCCCATCCTGCGTCGGGAAGTAGTGCACGAGCCAGATCGGCAGGACGTGGAGGGCGATGATCCCGGCGAAGATGGCGGGCGCGATCCAGGCCCCCGGGCGCCGCATCGAGAGCGCCGGCTTCGGCGCGCACGCCCCGGCGGGCCCCCAGGCGAAGCGGAGGCTCCCCAGATAGTTCACCGCGAAGGCGACGGCGATGCCCGCGCCCTGGGCGAGGTACCGCAGGCCCCCGAGCTCCGCCCGGCCGAGGGTCCGCACGAGCGCCAGCGCGACGAGCACGAAGGTGACGAGCTGCACCACGCCGCCCGCGAGGCTCACCGCGTGGTAGCGCCCGATCCGGCCCACGACCCCCGCGCCGAGCGCGCGGCGATCGCGGAAGGTGAACGCGTCGTTCAGGGCGAAGTTCGTGACGATGCTCGTCTCGATGGCGAGGGCGGAGGCGACGACCTCCTGGACCCCGAGCACCCCGGCGAAGAGGTGCAGCGCCGCGAGGTTCACGAGGACACCGGAGAGCCCCACCAGGGCGAACCGCGCGAGACGACCACCCTTCATCGGGGATTCCCCTCCCGGTGCTCACGCTGGGAGCGACGCTCCCGAAGGGCATTCCCGTAACGGGTCGTCACGCCCAACGAGGGTTTCTCGGCCGCAGCGCGAGCGTGCGCGCGGCGCGTCCACTCCGGCGGCGACCTCCACGACCGCCGTGCGCTCGCTCAGGCGTGGCGATCGGGGTCGCAGAGCGACAGCACGAGCGCGAGCACGTCGTCGACGTCGAACGGCGTCGGGCCGTGACGGTGGTGACCGTCGCCGGCCATCGTGATCACGGGCACGTCGGCGAAGCGCGGATCGGCGCGCATCGCCGTCACGAACGCCTCGCTCCCGAGCCGGGGCTGACGGAGGCCGAGGAGCACCACCGCCGGCGCGGCGCCGTCCTCGAGCCGGGCGAGCCCGTCCGCGCCGTCGCTCGCGACGACGACCTCCGCGCCGCGGCCGGCGAGCGCCGCGGAGAGCGACGCGCGCACCGCGGTGTCTTGCTCGATGAGGAGGACTCGCCTGCTCGAAGGCATCGGCGCGAGCCTACCCCGGACGCGCGCGCGGCCCGGTCGCACGACCGAGGGACGGCTCAGGCGTGCCGGTGCGCAGATGTCGGGCGGAGCGCCACCGCCCGCCGACATCAGTTGAGATAGCCGCCTTCGCGCGACCGCTCGCCGGAGAGGCCGAGCAGCTCGAGGCCCTGCCGCGTGAGCAGGTACCGGACCGTCCCGGCGCCGCGCTCCGTGTCGAGCTTCGCCTCGAACGCGGGCCCCGTGATCGCGCCGAGCTGCATCGTCTTCTTCAAATTCACGACTCGCCCGCTCATGAGGTCGCCCGCGACCTGCCCCACGGAGTCGTCGCGCCTGTAGAGGTCCACCGCGGCCTCGTGCAGCGTCGCGGCGAGCGACGGCGAGAGCGGGATCGACGAGAAGAGGACGGAGATGAGGGTCCAGGACTGGGACGCATCCGCAGGCATCGAGCGGATTGTACCCGGTCGTACGGCCCGGCGCCCGGCGGGGGGGCCAGGTGCGCTGCGGCGGCCTCGGCGCGGTGTAGTCTCCGCCTCCGTGAACCTCCTCCTCCTCGAGCCCTCCGAGCTCTCCGCGGACGGGACCGCCCGGCTGGCCGGCCGGCGCGCGCTGCACGTGCGCGAGGTCCTGCGCGCCGTCGCGGGCGATCGGATCCAGGCGGGCGTCGTGGGCGGTCGCATGGGTGAGGCGGAGGTGCTCCACGCCTCCGGCCCGGAGGTGGTGATCGCGCCCCGCCTCGATCGCGACCCGCCGCCGCCTTCGCCGGTGACGCTCCTCGCCGCCGTGCCCCGTCCGAAGATCCTCCGCCGCGTCCTGCAGGCGGTCGCCTCCATGGGCGTGAAGAGGCTCGTGCTCCTCGGCAGCTACCGCGTCGAGAAGAGCTACTTCGGCTCGCCGCTGCTCGCGCCCGACGCGATCCGCGCGGAGCTCGTCCTGGGCCTCGAGCAGGGGAAGGACACGATCCTCCCCGAGGTGTCGCTCCGGCGCTTCTTCAAGCCGTTCGTGGAGGACGAGCTCGACGCGACGCTCCCCGCGCGATCGCGCCTCCTCGCGCACCCGGCCGGGAGCGCGCCGCTCGAGACGCTCACGCCGCTCTCCGAGCGGGCCTGCGTCGCCATCGGTCCGGAGGGCGGCTGGACGCCCTACGAGGCGGACGCGCTCGGCGCGCGCGGCTTCGCGCCCTTCTCGCTCGGGCCGCGCGTGCTGCGCGTCGACGCGGCGGTGCCCTACGCGGTCGGCCAGGTGGAGCTCTGGCTCCGGGGTGCGGGGCGCGCGTCGATCTAAGCGGGGGCTGCGCCCCCGCCCCGCCGACGGCTGGCCGCCGTCGTCGGGGCCCCACCCCTGCTGGCCGGGTCCCCTGCGCCACCGCGTGGCGGCTTCGCCGCGAACGCGGCGGCGCCCCGGCGGGCTCGCTTCGCTCGCCTGATCGCGAAATTCCGATCGGCCGTTTTACGCGCCGCGCCCGTCCTGCCGCGTGCGGCCTCTCCCCCGGCCGGACGACCGGCCCCGGAGAGCCCCCATGACCCCTGGGCCGCGGATAACCCCGTGGTGTATCTGTACTCGACTCGCGCTCTCGAGCTGGCGTGCACCACCGCCGCGCGCCCGTAACCCACGAGGTCCCGCACATGAACGTCCCCGAGCTGTCTCCGCCCGCCCGCCTCCTCCTCGGCCCCGGGCCGAGCCCCGTCCACCCGCGCGTGCTGCGCGCCATGTCGACGCCGCTCCTCGGCCACCTGGACCCGAAGTTCCTGGAGATCATGAACGACGTCCAGGGCCAGCTCCGCGCGGTCTTCCGGACCCAGAACCCGTTCACGATCGCGGTGTCGGGCACGGGCTCCGCCGGCATGGAGGCGGCGCTCGTGAACGTCGTCGAGCCGGGCGACACGGTCGTCGTCGTCGCGGCGGGCGTGTTCGGCAACCGCATGGCCGACATCGTCGGCCGCTGCGGGGCGAAGCTCGTGAAGATCGAGATCCCGTGGGGCCAGACCTGCGACCTCGGACGGATCGAGGAGGAGCTGAAGAAGGAGAAGGTGAAGGCGGTCGGCATCGTGCACGCCGAGACGTCGACCGGCGCGCACCAGCCGCTCGAGGGGCTCGGCAAGCTCTGCCACGCGCACGGCGCGCTCCTCGTCGCGGACACCGTCACCTCGCTCGGCGGCGTGCCGGTGGAGGTGGACGCCTGGGAGATCGACGCCTGCTACTCCGGCACGCAGAAGTGCCTCTCCTGCCCCCCGGGGCTCGCGCCGCTCACCCTCTCGCACCGCGCGCTCGACGTGGTCCGCGCGCGCAAGACCAAGGTGCAGAGCTGGTACCTCGACGCGTCGATGATCGCGGACTACTGGGCGGAGGGGAAGCGCGCCTACCACCACACCGCGCCCATCAGCATGGTCTACGCGCTCCGCGAGGCGCTCCGGATCGTCCACGAGGAAGGGCTCGAGCCGCGCTTCGCGCGCCACCGCCGCCACGCGGCCGCGCTCATGGCGGGCCTCGCCGCGCTGGGGTGCTCGCCGCAGGCGCAGGAGGGTCGCCGGCTCCCGACGCTGAACTGCGTGAAGGTTCCGGCGGGGATCGAGGAGGCCGCGGTGCGCAAGTCGCTCCTCGCCGATCACGGCATCGAGATCGGCGGCGGCCTCGGCCCGCTCGCGGGCAAGGTCTGGCGCATCGGCCTCATGGGCGAGGGCTCGCGGCAGGAGAGCGTGCTCGTCGTGCTCGCCGCGATCGAGCAGGCGCTCGCGAAGCAGGGCAAGGCGCCGAAGCCGGGCACCGCGACGGCGGCCGCGCTCGAGGTGTACGCGCGCGGGTAGCGCTCGGCCGCGTCCGCGACGAATGATCGCCCCCGCCCGGCTGGCCCGGGTCGGGGGCGCGGTTTTTGGGAGGTCCGGGTCGCGTCGGGTCTAGGTCGGGGTCGGGGTCGGGTCGCCGCTCCCCGCGCGTCGTCCCCCCTCTCGCCGACCCCCAGCGACCGCCCGCTCGGTCCCCAACTTTACGCACCACCGGACTGGCGCTCGCAGTGAACCTGGCAGGGCGAGGACGCCGGCGAGGGCCCGTTGCAGGTCCCGCCGATCGGCCGCCCCCGAGGCGAGGGGGATTCACCTCGCGATCGCGCTGCGCCGCAGGACTTCCGTGAGCACGGCTCCCTCCCGGGCCGGGCGTCCTTCCGAGCGAGGCCACGCTCGGATCTCGAACCCTCCCGCGCCGCCCGTACGCCTCTCCACCGAGCCCCTCCAGGCTCGCCCCGCCGGGTTCGCTTCCAGGGCTCGCTTGCCCTCCATAGGTTCGGCGACGGGTGGGGAACGGAGGCATCGAGTCCATGCACGTCGGTGACGACAACGTCGGCCTCGTGGCGGAGTTCAAGCGGCGGAAGGGGCCGGCCTGGCGCCGAGCGCTCGACCTCGCCGTCGAGGCGTCGCGACGGCGCGCCGCAGCCCGCGCTGCGGCGAAGGCGCCGAAGCCGCTGCCGGACGTGAGGGTGTCCCGGTCGCGGCTCGACGTCGCGCTCGAGGCGCGGCTCGCGGTCCGCTCGGGCGTCCGGCTCGAGGACTTCCTGCGCAACCGCCTCGCGAAGTACGCGTCGCGGCTCCCCGTCACGCTCGAGGATCTGCCGGTCGTCGTCGACGTCGAGGGCGGCGAGCCGGTCGTGCACGCCCGCGTCGCCGCGGCGCCCGCGATCCCGGCTGCCTACGGCGCGTCGTACGCCGCGCAGCCCCGGACGGACGACCAGGCGCGCTGGATGAAGTCCCTCGTCGAGCGCGAGGGACCGTTCGCCGCGCAGGAGATCCGCGAGGCGCTGGCCGCGCTCGCGGCGCTCGACGCGCGCGCCGAGGCCGCCCGCAGCCGCGCCGACGCGCTCGCGCGCACCCTCGCCGACGATCTCGCCGCGGGCAAGGTGCCGGCGCCCTCCACGGTGGACGCGACGCCCGAGCAGCTCGGACGCCCGCCGGTCCCGTCGCCGGCGCCGGCCGCGATCCTGCGGGGCTTCGTGCTCGCGCTCGTGGTCGCGGAGGCGTTCTTCTTCTCCGGCCCGATCCTGTCCGCCCAGGGCGTGGACCCGTCGCGCGTCGTCGAGGCCCTGAACTCCTCGCCCGTCCCGGTGGGGATGGCGCTCATCTTCGCGCTCGGCGCCGCCGCGGCCGTGTTCGCCTTCGCGGCCGTCTCGCTCGAGCGTGCCGCGCTGCTCGACCGGCCGGACGGCGCGCCCCGCCGTGGCCTCGTCGGCACCGCGGCGCTCCTCGCGGCGCTCCTGGCCGGCGGCGTCGCCGCCGCCGCGACCGCCCCGAACCGGCTCGCCCACGTGGCGCTCCTCGCCATCGTCCCCTTCGCGGGCGCGCTCCTCGTCCGGGTCGCGACGCGGCTCCAGGCCAGCCGCGACGCGGCCCTCGACGCGGCGCTCGCCTGGGATCGCGCCCTCGCCCGCGACGTCTCGGAGCGCGCGCGCCGGATCGAGATCGTCGATCAGGCGCGCGCCGAGGTGGAGCGGGTCGAGGCCGACCGCGCCGAGGCCCGGCGCCGCATCCGCGCGCTCGAGCAGAGCGCCGTGAACGCCGAGCGGGCCGCCAGCGAGCGCAGCCGGCTCGAGGCCCGCCGCCTCGAGCGGCTGGCCGAGTCGCTCGCCGGCGCGCTCGAGCTCGACCGCTACGTCTTCCTGCGCCTCGCGAGCGAGGCGACGCACGACGCGCTCGTGCGCCCGGTGCGCAGGCTCGAGCGCTCCTCCGAGCGGCTCGGCGTGACCGGCTGAGACGACAGCTCGCGATTCGCGATCACCTCCGGTGTCGCGCATCGCGCTGTCGTTTGGCGGAGCCGCTCCGTCACCGCGGCGCGACGCGCGTGCCGTCCGCGATCGCGTCCGTCGGGTGCAGCACCACGCGCTCGCCGGGGGTGAGCCCGGACGCGATCGCGACGGCGACCTCGCCCTGCTCGGCGACCGTGACCTCCCGCTGCCGCGCCCGTCCACCCTCCACGACGAACACCGCCCAGCGGTCGCCGCTCCTGAACAGCGCCGACGCCGGCACCTGGAGCGCATCCTCGCGAGCGGCGACGACGACGCGCGCCTCCACCGAGAAGCCGTCCCCGAGCCGCTCCCATCCCGGACCGACCGGATCGACGAGCACGAACACGCGCTGCTCCTCGACCCCGAGCGCCGACACCTTCGTGAACGCGGAGGGCTCGACCCTGCGCACCCGCCCGGCGAGCACGCCCTCCCCGCCCCAGCGCACGACCTCCACCGGCGCGGCCGGCGCGACGCGGACCGCCTGCGTGGTGAGGAGCTCCACCTCGACCTCGAGGACGCGCGGGTCGCCGAGCTCGAGGATGGGCGTACCGGCGGCGATGGGCCCCTCGCTCTCGCGCAGCACCTCGAGCACGCGCCCCTCCGCCGGGGCACGGAGCGGGACGCGCTCCCCGCCCCGGGCCGCGGCCCCGGCGAGGGCGGCACGCGCCGCCTCCGCCTCTCCGGCGGCCCGGCGCACCGCGTGCTCCGCCATGTCGGCCTCCTCCGCCCTCCCCTGCGCGAGGGCGACCGCAGCCTCGACCTCGGAGGCCGGCGCGGAGCCGCCCGAGGCGAGCGCGCGCGTGCGTGCGAGATCGCGCCCCGCCTGCTCGGAGGCGACCCGCGCCCGGCTCGCGCCGGCGCGCGCCTCCTCCAGCGCCGCTCGAGCGGCGGCGAGCCGCGCCGTGAGCTCCGCGCGCGTGCGCGCGTCGAGCGGCGCGGACCCCGCCGGCGCCATCACCGCGACGACCGCGCTCGCCGCCACGCAGTCGCCCGCCCGCAGCGCCACGCGCTCGAGGTGCCCAGGCACGGGCGCCGAGACCACGAACCGCTCGCGGACCCGGGTCTTGCCGGTGCCGTCGACGGTCTCGCGGATCGGGCCGCGCGACGCTGCGCCGACGTCCACCCGGACCCGCTCCGGCCGGAGCGCGAGCGCGACCACGCCGACGGCGACCGCCGCGGCCACGGCGAGGAGCGCGATCCGTTTGCGCGAGGCGGCCATGTTCACTCCCGGGACTTCAACACCTCGACCAGGTCGAGGCGGCGGATCCAGCGCCGCGCGACCAGCGTGACGAGGGCCGAGCCGCCGGCGACGACGAGCGCCGCCGTCGCGAAGGTCGGGCGCGCGATCGTCGTCGGCAGGCGGTAGAGGTCGGTGCTCGCCGCGCCCGCCGTGTACACGACGAAGGCGAGCGCGACGAGCCACCCCGCCGGCACCGCCGCCGCGACGTGCAGCGCGATCTCGCCGGCCACGATCCGCCAGGCCTCGCCGCGCGTGAACCCGATGACGCGCAGCGTGGCGAGCTCCCGCTCGCGCTCCGAGTACGTCACGCGCGCCGAGCTGTAGACGACCCCGGCGGCGATCGCGAGCGCCAGCCCGGCGACCACGCCGAGGTAGATCCCGAGGAACTCGGCGATGAGGGCGCGGAACGCCGCGACGGTCGCCGCCCGCAGCGTGACCGAGGCGACGTTCGGCCGCGCGCGCAGCTCCGCCTGGAGCGCCGGGAGCGCGCGGGGATCGAGCGCGAGGTGGGCACCGGACGCGAGCGCGCCCTCGCCGAGCGCCGCGGCGAGGTACGGCCGGGCCACCGTCGCCTGCACGCCGAGGTAGTCCTCGACCGTCGCGGCCACCCGCAGCCGCAGGACCGGCCGCCGCCCCTCGAGCACCTCCGCGTCGAGCGCGTCGCCGGGGCGCAGCGCGAGGAGCTCGGCGAGCTTCTTCGACAGGACGACGCCGCCCGGCGGCACCGGCACCACCGCGCCGTCGGCGTCCACGAGCCGCGTGAGCGCTGCGTCGACGTCGACGCCGAGGAGCGGGGTGCGGTGGCGCAGGTGCCCGCTGCGCAGCGTGGCCGGCACCGCCCGGAACGGCTCGACGCGGCGGACCCCCGGGAGCGCGCGCAGCTCGGTCGCGGCCGCGTCCGTGAGCGTGTGCGTGAACGTCACCGTCGCGTCCTGCCGCTGGGCCTCGCCCATCACCCGAGTGAACATGAGGTCCATCGCGTCGCCCGCGAACCTCGCGACCACGAGGATCCCGATGGCGAGCGCGAGGCCCAGCGCGGAGAGGAGCGCGCGCACCGGGCGACGCGACAGGTCGCGCAGCACCATGCGCGCGCCCGGCGAGACGAGGCGCACCGGGCCGAGCCGCTCGATCGCGGCGCGCCGGTAGCTCGGCGGCGCGGCGGGACGCATCGCCTCCGCGGGCGGCAGCCGCACCGCGCGCAGCACCGCCCCGAGCGCGCCCGCGACCGCCCCGCCCACCGCGAGCGCCGCGCCGATGGCCACGACGGCCGCGTCCCCCTCGAAGACCAGCACCGGCAGCTTGTAGAAGTCCGCATAGGTCCGCGCGAGCCCCTGGCCCATCGCGGCGCCGCCGATCGCCCCGAGGCAGGCCCCGGCGCCCGCGACGAGGACCACGAGCTCGACGTAGTGGAGGCCGATCTCCGCGGACGAGTACCCGACCGCCTTCAGCATCCCGAGCTGCTGCCGCTGGGTCGCGACGAGGCGCGACATGACGAGGGACACGAGGAACGCGGCCACCCCGAGGAAGATCGCCGGGAGCACCGCGGCCATGGTCTTCAGCTGCGAGATCTCGTCGGTCAGGAAGCGGTGCGAGACCTGCTCGTCCCGGCCGTAGGCGCCGAGCCCGCCGTAGGGCGTGAGGACGCGATCCACCGCCGCCACGACGGCCTCCTCCCGCGCGCCCGGGGCGAGCGTGAGCGACACCTCGTCGAACGCGCCCTCGAGGTCGAGCGCGGCCGCGAGCGCCTCGCGCGGGAGCCAGAGGATCCCGTAGTGGCGATCGTCCGGGAAGACGTCGCCGGGGCGGATCGCATAGACCACCTCGGGCGAGATCGCGATCCCAGCGATCCGCACCCGCTGGCGCCGCCCGTTCACGACGAGGTCGAGGACGTCCCCCGGCGCGAGCCGATTCGCGCCGGCGAAGCCCTCCGACACGAGGGCCTCGTCGGCGGCGCCGGGCGCGAGCGTGCGTCCCGCGCGGACGTAGGGCACGTTGAGGTGCGCCCCGTCGGGCGGGAGGGAGAGGACGCGCGCGCTGGCGGGCTCGTCCGAGCCGGGGACCCTCACCGTCGCGGCGCCGGTCGCGCGCGTCTCCAGCGTCGCGACCCCGGGTATCGCCGCGAGCCGCTGCCGCACCGGCTCCGGGACGCGCCGCGCCTCCGCGAACACCTGCGCGAAGCGGTGCGTCTCGTAGTAGCGGGCCTGGCTCCGCGCGAGCGCGCGCCAGGTCGCGACCGAGCCCACGAACATCGCGACCGCGCACGCCACCAGGACGGCGATCGCGGCCGCCTGCACCGCCAGGCCGCGGAGGTCGCGCAGGAGCTTGCGCTCGAGGGCCCTCACCAGGACAGCTCCGCCGGCCGCTTCTTCGTCGCGTTCACCCGCTCTCGGACGATCCGCCCGTCGGAGAGCGCGATCACGCGGTCGGCCATGTCCGCGATGCTCGCGTTGTGGGTGATGAGCACCGTCGTCGTGCCGACCTCGCGGTTCACGCGGTCGAGCACCTCGAGGACGAGCCGACCGGTCGCGGCGTCGAGCGCCCCGGTGGGCTCGTCGCAGAGCAGCACGTCGGGACGCTTCACCACCGCGCGCGCGATCGCGACGCGCTGCTGCTCGCCGCCCGAGAGCTGCGCGGGGAAGTGATCGAGCCGATCGCCGAGCCCCACCCGCTCGAGCGCCTCCTCGGGCCGGAGCGGGTGCTCGGAGATCTCCGCCGCGAGCGCGACGTTCTCGCGCGCGGTCAGGCTGGGGACGAGGTTGTAGAACTGGAACACGAAGCCGACGTGATCGCGCCGGTAGCGGGTGAGGAGCCGGTCGTCGCGCGTCGCGAGGTCGTGGTCGCGCCAGGAGACCGTCCCCGCGCTCGGTGCGTCGAGCCCTCCGAGGATGTTGAGGAGCGTGGACTTGCCGCTCCCGGACGGCCCCAGGAGGACGACGAGCTCCCCCTCGTAGAGATCCACGTCCACGCCGCGCAGGGCGCGGACCTCCACCTCGCCCATCCGGTAGACCTTCTCGATCCCGCGGGCGCGAAAGACAGGTGGCCGCGCGTCGCTCATGGCCCCTCGGCAAGCCGATGCTCCGCCGTGCGTCCGCGGGCGTCAATGCGCGAGGGCGCGCGGACCTGGGAGGGAGGTCGGGGAGCGAGGGAGCGGGCGGGCCGGACTGCGGCTCGGGCCGAGGTCGAGGTCGAGGTCGTCTCCCCTCTACCTCCCCGACACCGGCGCGTAGAACGACACCCCTCGCACGTTCGCGTTCACCTTGAGCGGATGCTGCAGGGGTGGAAACGCGCGCTGCTCGCAGTCCATGCGCTCGCAGAGCCGGCAGGTGATCCCCACCTGCACCACCGCCTCGCGGCTCTCGAGGTCGACGCCGTCCGCGTACACGAGCTCCTTCGCGCGCGAACCCTCGCAGCCGAGGGCGACTGCGAGCACCGAGCGCGGCGCGTGGTAGCCGCCGCCCTCGCGGTTCACCGTCCGCGCGACCCAGAAGAAGGTCGCCCCGTCCGGCATCTGCGAGAGCTGGGTGCGGAAGAGACCGGGCGTGGTGAAGGCCTCGAACACGTTCCAGCGCGGACACGCGCCGGAGAAGCGTGCGAAGCGCAGGCCCGAGGCGCTGAAGCGCTTCGAGATGTTCCCCGCGATGTCGACGCGCACCATGTGGAGCGGCACGCCCTCGGCGCCTGGGCGGCGGAGCGTGGTGAGCCGGTGGCAGGTCTGCTCGTAGCTCGTGCGGAAGCGGTGGCCGAGCAGGTCGAGATCGTAGCGCTCCGTGCGCGCCGCCTCGAGGAAGGGCCCGTAGGGCATGAGCACGGCGGCGGCGAAGTAGTTCGCGAGCGCGACGCGGGCGAGCCCGCGCGCCGACTCGCTCGTGAGGTGCGGATCCGACGCGATGCGATCGATCACTCCCGCCAGCGTGAGGAGGCCGATCTGGTAGGCGAGCTGGAAGTTCCGGCTGCCCCGGCGGAGCACCTCGGACAGGGAGAGCACCTTCGCCTCCTCGTCGTAGCGGCGCACCGCGCCCAGCATCTCGGCGGTGCGGACGATCCGGACCTGCACGCCGAGCTCCGCGAGGTACTTCACGAGCCCGGCGTAGAGGTCGTCCCGGTCGATCCGGGCCTCGCGCCAGAAAGCCTCCGCCCCCTCCTCGAGCTCGGGGAAGTGGTTCATGTGACGCTGGATGAGATCCGAGACCTCCTCGGTGGGGAGGTGCGAGGAGTCCACGCCGGCCAGATCGCCGTCGGAGAGCGTCGCGGCGAGCGTGTCCGCCGCCTCGCGCGCGGCGCGGTACGCCTGGTAGAGGGCGAGCATCGCCCGCGCCGCGGTGGGGGTGGAGGCGCAGAGGTCGCGGACCTCCGCGTTCGTCACGTCGTGCGCGTCGAAGATGGGATCGCCGAAGACCTCCATCAGGTCGGCGACGCTCCGCGCGTGGTTCTCGGCGGAGAGGGCCTTGAGGTCGAGGTCGAGGATCTCGGCGAGCTTGATGAGGAGCGGCGCGGAGAGGCTGCGCCGGCCGTGCTCGATGAGGTTGAGGTAGCTCGCCGAGATGCCGAGCCGCTCCGCGAGCTGCGCCTGCGTCAGGCTCTGCTGGCGGCGAAGCGAGCGAACCTTGGCGCCCAGATGGGAGGTATCCCGCACGGCGCGCCTCCTTCAGGTGGGGGCAGACGAGCGCCTTTCCGGAACATGTTGACGCAGGGGGACATTTTCAACGTTTACGGCCTTACAGGCGGACCTTTACAGAGCTTTGGCATCTGAACCGACGGGAATCCCTGGAGGTATTGAGCTTGATCGAAATCACGACAACCTTTCCTTCAACGAGGAGGAGCCCGCCCGATGCCGACCCCAGAGACCCCGCAGCTCGACCTTCCGCCCGGGATGGAGCTCCGCGGCGCCCTTCCCCGGCGCGCTGAGGAGGTGCTCACCCGCGACGCGCTCGCGCTCGTCGCGGAGCTCGTCCGCCGCTTCCGGCCGCGCGTGGAGGCGCTCCTCGAGCGACGCCGCGAGATGCAGCGCCGCTACGACGGCGGCGAGCGCCCGAACTTCCTCTCCGCGACCGAGGAGATCCGCGCCGGCGACTGGACCGTCGCGCCGCTCCCGCCGGACCTGCAGGACCGGCGAGTCGAGATCACCGGGCCGGTCGACCGGAAGATGATCATCAACGCGCTCAACTCCGGCGCGAACGTGTTCATGGCGGACTTCGAGGACTCGAACTCGCCGACCTGGCGCAACGTCGTCGAGGGGCAGGTGAACCTCAAGGACGCGGTCGACGGCACGATCGCCTACACCGCGCCCGAGACGGGCAAGCTCTACCGGCTGAAGGATCGGACCGCCGTCCTCATGGTGCGCCCGCGCGGCTGGCACCTGCTCGAGAAGCACGTGCTCGTGGACGGGAAGCCCGCCACCGCCGCGCTGTGGGACTTCGGCGTCTACTTCTGGAACGCCGCGCGGCGGCTCCTCGCGAAGGGCACCGGCCCGTACCTCTACTGCCCGAAGCTCGAGAGCCACCTCGAGGCGCGCGTCTGGAACGAGGTGTTCACCCTCGGCGAGGAGCGGCTCGGCATCCCGCGCGGCTCCGTCAAGGCCACCTGCCTCATCGAGACCCTCCCCGCCGCGTTCGAGATGGACGAGATCCTGTGGGAGCTGCGCGAGCGCTCCGCCGGCCTCAACTGCGGGCGCTGGGACTACATCTTCTCGACCATCAAGCGGTTCCGCGCAGACCCGAGCCACGTCATGCCGGACCGCTCGCACATCACGATGGACAAGGGGTTCCTGCGCGCGTACGTGCAGCTCCTCATCAAGACCTGCCACCGTCGCAACGTCCACGCGATGGGCGGCATGGCCGCGCAGATCCCGATCAAGGACGATCCGGCGGCGAACGAGTCCGCGCTCGCCAAGGTGCGGGCCGACAAGATCCGCGAGGTGACCGACGGCCACGACGGCACCTGGGTCGCGCACCCCGGCCTCGTCCCCATCGCCAGGGCGATCTTCGACCAGCACATGAAGACGCCGAACCAGCTCCATCGCAAGCGCGAGGACGTCCAGGTGACCGCGCGCGACCTCCTCAAGGTCGCCGAGGGGCCGCGCACCGAGGCGGGCCTCCGGCACAACATCCGCGTCTCGGTCCAGTACCTCGAGGCGTGGCTGGGCGGCACCGGCTGCGTGCCGATCTACGACCTCATGGAGGACGCGGCGACGGTGGAGATCTCCCGCTCGCTCGCGTGGCAGTGGATCCACCACGGCGCGACGCTCGACGACGGCCAGCCGCTCACGGTCGAGCGGTTCCGCACCGTGCTCGCCGACGAGATGGAGCGGATCCGGCTCGAGGTCGGCGACGCCCCGTTCCAGGGCGGCCGCTTCGAGGAGGCGCGCGCGCTCTTCGAGCGCATCAGCACGCAGGCTGACTTCGTCGAGTTCATCACGCTCCCCGCCTACGAGCTGCTCGAGGCCGAGGGCGAGGAGAAGGCGCGCATGCTCGCCGGCGGGACGGAGGGCCTCGCCGGCTCGCCCGCGCCGCACCACCCCGACCCGCGGCGCTGGGAGGGCATCGTCCGGCGCTACACGCGGGAGGACGTCGAGAAGCTCCGCGGCTCGGTGCGCATCGAGTACACGCTCGCGGCGCTCGGCGCGAACCGCCTGTGGGAGCTCCTCCACGGCGAGCCGTACCTGCACGCGCTCGGCGCGCTCACCGGCAACCAGGCCGTGCAGATGGTGAAGGCGGGCCTCAAGGCCATCTACCTCTCCGGCTGGCAGGTCGCGGCCGACGCCAACTCCGCGGGCCAGACCTATCCGGACCAGAGCCTCTACCCGGCGAACTCGGTCCCCGAGGTCGTGCGGCGCATCAACCGCGCCCTGCAGCGGGCCGATCAGATCGAGCACTCCGAGGGGAAGGGCGGCACCTACTGGTTCGCCCCCATCGTCGCCGACGCCGAGGCGGGCTTCGGCGGCCCGCTCAACGCCTTCGAGCTCATGAAGGCGATGATCGAGGCCGGCGCCGCGGGCGTGCACTTCGAGGACCAGGTCGCCTCCGAGAAGAAGTGCGGCCACCTCGGCGGCAAGGTGCTCGTCCCGACCTCCACGTTCGTCCGGACGCTCAACGCGGCGCGGCTCGCGGCCGACGTCATGGGCGTCCCGACGGTCCTCGTCGCCCGCACCGACGCGGAGGGCGCGAAGCTCGTCATGAGCGACGTCGATCCGTACGACGCGCCCTTCATCGTGAAGGGCGAGCGCACGGCGGAGGGGTTCTACCGGATGAAGCCCGGCGTCGACACGGCCATCGCCCGCGGCCTCGCCTACGCCCCCTACGCGGACGTGATCTGGTGCGAGACGCAGACGCCGGACCTGCAGGAGGCGCGGCGCTTCGCGGAGGGGATCCACGCGAAGTTCCCGGGCAAGCTGCTCGCCTACAACTGCTCGCCGTCGTTCAACTGGAAGAAGAACCTCGACGACGCGACCATCGCGCGGTTCCAGCGCGAGCTCGGCGCGATCGGCTACAGGTTCCAGTTCGTCACGCTCGCCGGGTTCCACGCCCTGAACCACGGGATGTTCCAGCTCGCGCGCGGCTACCGCGACCGCGGCATGGCGGCCTACACCGAGCTGCAGCAGGCCGAGTTCGCCTCCGAGCGCCACGGCTACACCGCGACGCGCCACCAGCGCGAGGTCGGCACCGGCTACTTCGACCTCGTCGCCACCGCGGTGTCGGGCGGCACCGCGTCGACCCTCGCCCTCGAGGGCTCCACCGAGGCCGCGCAGTTCACCGCCGCGGGCAGGACCGGCGCGACCCACGCGGCCGAGCAGGTCCAGGCGGCGCTCCACGAGGACCACGGGCGGATCGAGGCCGTGGTGGACCGCCTCGCCGAGGCGAAGGACGTCGCCGCGATCACCGCCGCGCTGGAGTCGCTCGCGGAGATCCTCACCGAGCACTTCGCGCACGAGGAGCACCAGAAGGGCTTCTACGGGCTCCTCGGCGCGGTCTCGCCCGAGTACCGCGCCCAGGTGCTGCGCATGATCGAGGAGCACCGGGAGCTCATCGCGACCCTGCAGCAGGTCCGCGAGCGCGCGAAGGGCCAGGCGACGGCGTCGGATCTCGCGCCCCTCACCGGCGCCCTCGGCGACCGCATCCGCGACCACGAGGCGCGAGAGATGAAGCTCGCCCAGGCGCTACATTAGGGGACGGGGGCGCCCTGCGTCCGGGCGCCCCGCCGGACGCCCGAACTTCCCGCGGCGACGATCCGTCGGGAGGGGTACGTTGTCTCTCGTGCTCGAGCCGTCGTCGCGTCCCAGCGAGCCCTCAGGGCCCGACGTGGTCGTCGGCGTGCCGGCGGAGCCGGACCGGATGGCGGCCACCGAGGCGGCGCTCGCGCTCGAGACGGGGCTCAAGGAGGCGTTCCCAGGGCGCCCCGCGCTGGCCGTCGTGCTCACCGGCGATCCGAACGGCGCGGCGACCCCGGAGACGGCGCTCGCGTCCGCGGAGCGCGATCACCCGCCGGCGATCTACACCGGAGGTCACACGGGTCCGCAGGCCGCCCTCCCCACCCTGCTCGAGATCGCGGTCGCGCGCGACGCGCCCGCCTGTGCCCTCCTCCAGCCCCTGCCCCGCCCGAGCGACCCGCGCTGGCTCCGCGCCCTGCTCGAGCCCGTGCTCACGGGTGGCTTCGACCTCGTCGTGCCGTCCTACGCGCGCGGCCGGCTCGACGGCGTGCTCGTCACCGGCATCGTCTACCCGCTCACGCGCGCCCTGTTCGGGCAGCGCCTGCGACAGCCGCTCGGGCGCGAGCTCGTGCTCTCGCGCCGCCTCGCGCAGCACCTCCTGTCCGACACCGAGTGGCGGACGGATCCGGAACACGCGGGCGAGGACCTGTGGTGCGTGACCAAGGCGCTCGCGCGAGAGGTGCGCATCGCGCAGGTGTTCATCGGCCCGCGACCTCGCCCTGCGCCGCAGCCGTCGGACGTCTCCGAGGCGCTCGCGCGCGTGCTCGACATCCTCTTCCACGAGATGGAGGTTCACGCGCACTACTGGCAGCGGGTGCGCGGCTCGGAGGCCGTCGCGACCTTCGGGGAGGAGCGCCTCGCCGAGGAGCCGGCGAGCGCGCCCGCGGTGGCGCCGCTCGTGGACGCGTTCGCGCTCGGCTGGCGCGACCTCCGTCCCCTGTGGAGCAGCATCCTCCCGCCGCAGACCCTGCTCGCGCTGCAGCGGATCCCGCGCACGCCCCCGGAGGCGTTCCGGATGCCGGACGCGATCTGGGCGCGCGTGCTGTACGACTTCGCCGTGGCGTGGCGCTTCAAGCTGATGGAGCGCCGCCAGCTGCTGCGCTCGCTCACGCCCATCTACCTGGGCTGGGTCGCGAGCTACGTGAACGAGGTGGGACCGCTCGGGCCCGACGCGGCGGACGAGCGCGTCGAGCGGCTCTGCTCCGCGTTCGAGGACGAGAAGCGGTACCTCATCTCGCGCTGGCGCTGGCCAGACCGCTTCAACCCGTGAGGGCCCCGAGGAGACCGCCATGTGGGAACGGGTACAGGCAGTGCTGGACGAGGCGTTCGCGCGGCTCGGCGCGGTGATCGCGGCGGACCTGCCGGGCATCGTGGCGATGCTCATCGTGCTCGTGTCCGCGATCGTCGCCGCGTTCGTCATCCGGGCGATCCTGCGGACGGTGCTCACGCGCGTCGGCTTCGATCGGCGCGCGCGCGAGCTGGGCATGACCACCCGCCGCGACCTCGGGCCACGCCAGGAGCCCTCCTGGATCGTGGCGCGGTTCGCGTTCTGGCTCGTGGTGGTGGCCGGCATCGCCCTCGCGCTCGAGGTGCTCGGCGCGAGCACGATGACCGCCTTCGGCCTCTCGCTGCTCGTGTTCCTGCCGAAGCTCGTCGTCGGCGCGCTCATCCTGCTCGTCGGCATCGGCGTCGCCCGCTTCCTCGAGCGGAGCGCGCTCATCAACGCGGTGAACCAGCAGATCCGGCAGGCGCGCCTCATCGCCCTCGCGGTGAAGTGGCTCGTCCTCGTCCTCGCCGCGGCGATGGCCCTCGAGCACGTCGGCATCGGCGGGGAGCTGCCCACGCTCGCCTTCGCGATCGTGGTGGGCGGCATCGTGCTCGCCGTCGCGCTCGCGGTGGGGCTCGGGGCGCGCGAGGCGGTGTCGCGCGCGCTCGACCGCGAGGCCCGCGGGGAGGCTCGGCCGGGCGAGCCGGGGACGCCCGCCCCCGAGGACAAGGTCCAGCACCTCTAGCCCCGAGCGCCCCTTGCCCCGCGACCGCCGCAGCGGAATCCTGCTCCACCCGACCTCCCTCCCAGGCCCCCACGGCGTGGGCGACCTCGGCGGCGGGGCGCATCGCTTCGCCGCCTGGCTCGCGGACGCCGGCCAGCGGCTGTGGCAGGTCCTCCCGCTCGGCCCGACCGGCTTCGGCGACTCCCCCTACCAGGCGCTCTCGTCGCGCGCCGGCAACACCCTGCTCGTCTCGCTCGAGACGCTCCGGAACGAGGGCTGGCTCGAGGACGCCGATCTCGCCGGCGCGCCCTCGCCCGATCCCGAGCACGCCGCGTACGACGAGGCGGGGCCCTGGAAGCGCGAACGGCTCGAGCGGGCGGCGGTGGCCTTCGGCGCGCGCGCGGGCGCCGAGGCGCGCGCCGAGCTCGAGGCCTTCCGCGCGCGCGAGGCGGACTGGCTCGAGGACTGGGCGCTGTTCTGGGTGCTGAAGCAGGCGCACGAGGGGCGGGCGTGGACGGCCTGGGCGGAGCCGCTCGCCCGCCGTGACCCGCGCGCGCTCGACGCCGCGCGCGCCCGCTACGCGCGATCGATCTTCGCGGAGGTGTTCGCGCAGTGGTGCTTCGCGCGCCAGTGGAACGCGCTCCGCGCCCGCTGCCGCGCCCTCGGGATCGCGCTCCTCGG
Source organism: Anaeromyxobacter terrae (assembly GCF_022690685.1). Lineage (GTDB taxonomy): Bacteria > Myxococcota > Myxococcia > Myxococcales > Anaeromyxobacteraceae > Anaeromyxobacter > Anaeromyxobacter terrae. The sequence goes on from NZ_JALCYY010000004.1 coordinate 60,559, forward strand.
CGACGTCCCCATCTACGTCGCGCACGACTCGGTCGAGGTCTGGTCGCGCCCCGAGCTGTTCCGCCTCGACGCCCGGGGCGAGCCCGCGGCCGTCGCCGGGGTCCCGCCCGACTACTTCAGCGCCAGCGGCCAGCTCTGGGGGAACCCGCTCTGGGACTGGGACGCCGTCGCGCGCGAAGGCTTCCGGAGCTGGCTCGCGCGCATCCGCGGCGCGCTCGCCCTCGTCGACCGGATCCGCCTCGATCACTTCCGCGGCTTCGAGGCCTACTGGGAGATCCCCGCCGGCGCCGCCACCGCGGAGGAGGGACGGTGGGTGCCGGGGCCGGGCGCGCGACTGTTCGAGGCGCTCGAGGCCGCGCTCGGACCGCTGCCGTTCGTGGCCGAGAACCTCGGCGTCATCACCCCGGAGGTCGAGGCGCTCCGGCGGCACTTCCGCCTGCCCGGCATGGCCGTGCTCCAGTTCGCCTTCGGGACCGATCCCCAGGCGCCCACCTTCCTGCCGCACAACTACGAGCGCGACCTCGTCGCCTACACCGGCACGCACGACAACGACACCGCGATGGGCTGGTGGGAGGGCGGGGCCGGCGACAGCGTCCGCACCGCGGAGGAAGTCGCGCTCGAGAAGGCGTACGCGCGCGCGTACCTCGCGATCGACGAGCGCGAGCCGAGCTGGGTGATGATCCGGGCGATCCTCGCGTCGGTGGCGGACACCGCGATCGCGCCCATGCAGGACGTGCTCGGGCTCGGCTCGTCCGCGCGCATGAACACGCCCGCGACGCTCGGCGGCAACTGGCGCTGGCGGGTGCGGGATGACGCGCTCGCGCCGGAGCGCGCGGCGCGGCTCGCGGAGCTCACGCGGCTCTACGGCCGCGGCTGAGGCGCGCCCGCGGGCCTACCCGGCCCGGAACGTCCGGATCCCCAGCAGCGCCGACACGAGCCAAGAGAGGACCGTGAGCGCGAGCGCGACGAGGAGCGCCCGCCAGAAGCCGATCCCGTACGCGCCCATGATCACCGCGAGCCAGATCGTCACGTAGAGGAGCCACGGCAGGAGCAGGAACCAGAGGAACTTCGCGAGCGTGACGTAGTACGCGATCGAGAGGACGATCGAGACCGCCACCGCGCGCCCGAAGGTGTTCGCGGGGTTCGCCGGAGACACCCAGGCGACCGCGAGCCAGAGGACGCCGGCGGAGAGTACGAGGCGGAGCAGGAACGCGAGGAGGTGGACCATGGGCGCCTCCGTCAGTGCGGCTTCCTGAGCTCGAACCAGTAGAAGCCGTACGGTCCGACGGTGAGGAAGTAGGGGAGCTTCCCGATCCGCGGGAACTCGGTGTAGCCCAGCATCTCCACCGGCACGTAGCCCTCGAACGCCGAGAGATCGAGCTCCGCAGGCTGCGCCGAGCGCGACACGTTCGCGACGCACAGGATGACGTCCTCCTCCCAGCGCCGGACGTACGCGAGCACCTTCCGGTTCGCGACCTGGAGGAACTCCATCGTCCCGCGCCCGAAGGCCTTGAAGAGCTTCCGGAGCGCGATGGTGTTCCGCATCCACTGCAGGAGCGAGGACGGGTCGCGCGACTGCCCCTCCACGTTCACCGCCTGGTAGCCGTAGACCGGATCGGAGATGGGCGCGCTGTAGAGCCGGCCCGCGTCGGCGCGCGAGAACCCGGCGTTGCGGTCGGGCGTCCACTGCATCGGCGTCCGCACGCCGTTGCGGTCGTGGAGGTAGATGTTGTCGCCCATGCCGATCTCGTCGCCGTAGTAGACGACGGGCGTGCCGGGGAACGAGAACAGGAGGCTGTTCAGGAGCTCCATGCGCCGGCGGCTGTTCTCGACGAGGGGCATGAGGCGGCGGCGGATCCCCACGTTGAGCTTCATGCGCGGGTCCTGGCCGTACGCAAGGTACATGTAGTCCCGCTCGTCGCTCGTAACCATCTCGAGCGTCAGCTCGTCGTGGTTGCGCAGGAAGAGCGCCCACTGGGCGGTGTCGGGGATGGGCGGCGTGCGCCGCATGATCTCGACGATCGGCTCCACGTCCTCGAGCCGCAGGGCCATGAAGATGCGCGGCATGAGCGGGAAGTGGAACGCCATGTGGCACTCGTCGCCGTCGCCGAAGTACGGGCGGACGTCGTCCGGCCACTGGTTCGCCTCGGCGAGCAGCATGCGGCCGGGGAAGTTCTGGTCGACGTGGCGGCGGATCTCCTTGATCACCCGGTGCGTGCCGGGGAGGTTCTCGCAGTTCGTCCCGTCCTGCTCGATGAGGTACGGCACGGCGTCGAGCCGGAACGCGTCGACGCCCAGCTCCGCCCAGAAGCTCAGGGCGTCGAGCACCTCGCGGAGGACCGCCGGGTTCTCGAAGTTGAGGTCGGGCTGGTGGCTGAAGAACCGGTGCCAGTAGTACTGCTTCGCCTCGGGATCCCAGGTCCAGTTCGACTTCTCGGTGTCGGTGAAGATGATGCGCGCGTCGCGGTACTTCTGGTCGGTGTCGCTCCACACGTAGAAGGCGCGCTCCGGCGAGCCCGGCGGCGCGCGCCGCGCCCGCTGGAACCAGGGGTGCTGGTCGGAGGTGTGGTTCACCACGAGCTCGATGAGCACGCGGATGCCGCGCGCGTGCGCCGCCGCGACGAGCTGGCGGAAGTCATCCATCGTCCCGTAGTCCGGGTGGATGCCGCGGTAGTCGGCGATGTCGTAGCCGTCGTCCTTGAGCGGCGACGGGAAGAGCGGCAGCAGCCAGAGGCAGTTGATGCCGAGGTCCTGCAGGTAGTCGAGCTTCTCCACGAGGCCGCGCAGATCGCCGATCCCGTCGCCGTTGGAGTCGTAGAACGACTTCACGTGCGTCTCGTAGATGACCGCGTCCTTGTACCAGAGCGGATCCTGGCTGCGCCTTCGCTGGAAGCTTGCCATCCGGCGTCCGTGACCTCCTGCCAGTTCTAAGATCGCACCCGGGACCCGCAAGCGGAGGATTCCGCGCGGGGCGCCGGGACCCGCGAGCCTCCGGTGTATACGCCCGGACGGGCGGACGGGCGAGGGACCGCCGTCCCGGTTCTCGGAGCGTGAACGGAGCGGAGCGCCCCGCCGGGCGCGGGCCACGATGGGCCGGGGCGTTCGCGGCGCGAGCGCCGCGTCGCTAGCTTCAGACGTGGTCGCGTCGCGGGGCGGGGGCAGCGTGCGGATCTGGGCGGCGGCGGTCGCGGCGGCGCTGTGCCTCGGCGGCTGCGAGCCGTGGCACTGCGACTTCTACGTCCGCGACGCGTGCGTCGAGTTCGTGACCGATCCCGCCGACCTGGCCGACGCGGAGCAGCGGGTCTCCGCGCTGCTCGACCGCGAGCTGCCGTTCTGGGGGCTCGCGAACCTCGACGGCTGGCGCATCCAGTTCCGCGACGACGCCGAGTACGCCTGCTACCTCGCGTCCCACAACGACGGCTGCACCGACTACCTCGAGAAGACCCTCTCGGTGCGGATCCCGCCCGACGCGGAGGGCTGCTTCGAGGCGGCGGAGCTCCTGCACGAGCTCGGCCACTACAAGCTCGGCGACCCCATGCACTCGAACTCGCGCTGGGAGCAGGTCGACGCGCAGTTCGCGCCGATGGTGTGGGACCGCCCCGACGCCGCTCCCCCCTGCGTGCACCGCTACACCGGGGTCGAGCGCGGCATGTGGCCGGTGCGGATCGACAAGTTCTGACGATGAGGCGCCCCCCTCCCCTCGCGGGCGGGCCCCGCTTTTCCACGCTGCGTCGCGGCGCCTCGCCGCACCCCGTCATTACGGACCTATCCTCAGCCAGAGAGAGGAGCGGCGCATGGCCTCGATCCACAAGCACGTGACCCGCGACGTCGTGGCGCTCGACGCCACGGCCCCCATCCGCCAGGCGGCGCAGCTCATGGCCGATCGGAGGATCGGCTCGGTGGGCGTGAAGGACGCCGGCGACATGGTCGGCCTCGTCACCGAGCGCGACCTCGTCATGACCGTCCTCGCGCGCGGCGGTGATGCGAGCTTGCCCATCCGCGAGGCGATGCGGACGGGCCTGCCGCGCGTCCCGGCCAGCGCCAGCGAGGCGGAGTGCGCGGCGCTCATGCGCGACCACTACACGCGCCACCTCCTCGTCGAGGAGGAGGGCCGCATCGTCGGCGTCGTCTCGATGCGCGACATCATCCAGCTCATGCTCGACGAGAAGCAGTTCGTGATCGAGCAGCTGCAGGACTACATCAGCCGGTGAGGCGCGGGGCGCCCCTGCGCCGGCTCGCCGGGCGGCCGTCCCCGTCACTCTCCCGGCGCGTTCGGGTCCATGGGCGCCTCCGGCCGCTCCGGGCGGCGGCTGGGCAGCTCGGGCTCCGGCCGGGGGATGCCGGGCACCTCGCGCCCCGGCTGCGTGCCGCGGCCGGGGATCTCCGGCTCCGGGGGTGGCACGCGCGGCACCTCCGGCGCGTCCCGTCCTGGTCTCCGCTCGTCTCCCACGATCTCCTCCTCGTCGCGCGCCGCGTCGCTTTACCCGGGTCGATGCACCTTGCGCCGCGCCGTTGCCCGGTTAGAGGCTCACCCGGCGACCGTGCGGCCTCCATGTGGGGCCGGGCGGGCGCGTGTCGCCGCGACCCGCGCGGCGCGCGAGGGAACCATGCGCATCGCAGTGCCGAGGGAGACGTCGCCGGGGGAACGCCGGGTGGCGCTCGTGCCGGACAACGTGGCGCGGCTCGTGAAGCAGCAGCACGAGGTCCGCGTCGAACGCGGCGCCGGCGTGGCGGCGGGCTTCGCCGACGCGGCGTACGAGGCCGCCGGAGCCGCGCTCGCGGACGGCCCCGCCGCGCTCCAGGGCGCCGAGGTGGTCGTGCGCGTGCAGCGCCCGACCGAGGCGGAGGCGGACCTCCTCCCCGAGGGCGCGCTCCTCGTCGCCCTCCTCGCGCCGCACCAGAGCGGCCCGCTCCTCCAGCGGCTCGCGGCGCGGCGCGTGTCGGCGCTCGCCATGGAGAAGGTGCCACGCACGACCCGCGCCCAGTCGATGGACGCGCTCAGCTCGCAGGCCACGCTCGCCGGGTACAAGGCCGTCCTCGTCGGCGCGGACGCGCTGCCGCGCATCCTCCCCATGATGACCACCGCCGCGGGCACGCTCGCGCCGGCGAAGGCGTTCGTCATCGGCGCCGGGGTCGCCGGCCTCCAGGCCATCGCCACCGCGCGCCGGCTCGGCGCGGTGGTCTCGGCGTTCGACGTGCGCCCGGTGGTGAAGGAGCAGGTGCAGTCGCTGGGCGCGTCGTTCGTGGAGGTCCCCCAGGTCGCCGCCGAGGGGACCGGCGGCTACGCGAAGGAGCTCGGCGCCTCCGAGCAGGAGCGCGTGCTCGGCGCGATCGCGGCGCACGTGAAGGACATGGACCTCGTCGTCACGACCGCCCAGATCCCGGGCCGACCGGCGCCGCGGCTCCTCACCGCCGAGATGATCCGCTCGATGCGGCCCGGCTCGGTGGTGGTGGATCTCGCCGCGGAGACGGGCGGAAACTGCGAGCTCACGCGCGCGGGCGAGGCGGTCGTCGAGGCGGGCGTCACCGTGCTGGGCCCGTTGAACCTCCCCTCCACGGTGCCATTCCACGCGAGCCAGATGTACGGCCGCAACGTCACGACCCTGCTCCAGCACCTCGCGAAGGACGGCCGGCTCGTCCTCGACCCGACGGACGAGATCACCGGCGCCATGCTCGTCGTCCACGACGGGCAGGTCCGCGTCTAGGAGGATCTTCCATGCCAGGCCTGGAGCTCATCGAGATCTACGTCTTCGTGCTCGCCGGGTTCGTGGGGTTCTTCACGATCACCCGCGTGCCCGCCCTCCTCCACACGCCGCTCATGTCGGCGACGAACGCCATCAGCGCGATCTCGCTCGTCGGCTCGCTCGTCATGGCCGGCGCCGACCGCGGCGCCCTGCCGACCATCCTCGGGTTCATCGCGGTGACGAGCGCGACCATCAACGTCGTCGGCGGCTTCATCATCACCGACCGCATGCTCAAGATGTTCAAGCGGGCCGACCGCGGCGGGGCGCGGAAGTGAGCCCCCGCACCGTCTTCATCGAGGCCGCCTACCTCCTCGCCTCGATCCTCTTCATCCTCGGCCTGCGCAGCCTCACCATCCCCGATCGCGCGCGGCGCGGCATGCAGCTCGCCGCGCTCGGCATGCTCGTCGCGATCGTGGGCACGCTCGTGAACCACGAGATCGTGCGCTACGAGTGGATCATCGCCGGCCTCGTCGTCGGCTCCGTGATCGGGTACCCGCTCGGCGTCTACGTGCCGATGACCGCGATGCCGCAGCGGATCGCGATCTCGCACATGTTCGGCGCCGTCGCCGCGACCCTCGTCGGCGTGGCGGAGTACTGGCACCTCGGCAACGGCGCGGAGGTCTCGCGCCCGGTGATGGCCGCGCTCGGCTTCGAGGTGCTGTTCGGCGCGCTCACCATCACCGGCAGCTTCATGGCGTTCGGGAAGCTCCAGGAGCTGCTCCCCTCGCGGCCCGTGACGTTCAAGGGCCAGAACCTCGTCTCGGTCGGCATGTTCGCCGTCGCCGCCGCGCTCTTCGCCTGGCTCATCGCCGATCCGGCGCACCCGGGCGCGTTCTACGCGATGGTCGCGCTCGGCCTCGTCTTCGGCGTGTCGCTCGTCCTGCCCATCGGCGGCGCCGACATGCCGGTCGTCATCTCGCTCCTCAACTCCTACGCCGGCCTCGCCTCCGCGGCGACGGGCTTCGCCATCGGCAACAACGTCCTCATCATCGCGGGGGCGCTCGACGGCGCCTCCGGCTTCATCCTCTCCATCATCATGAGCCGGGCGATGAACCGGTCTTTCGCGAACGTGCTCTTCGGCGCGTTCGGCGCCGCCCCCGAGGCCTCGCAGAAGACCGCCCAGGGGCTCCCCGTCCACGCCATCACCCCCGAGGACGCCGCGATCCAGCTCGCCTACGCGCGGCTCGTCATCGTCGTGCCGGGCTACGGGATGGCCGTCGCGCAGGCGCAGCACCAGGTCCGGGAGCTCGCGGCGCTCATCGAGAAGAACGGCGGGACGGTGCTCTACGCCATCCACCCGGTCGCCGGCCGCATGCCCGGCCACATGAACGTGCTCCTCGCCGAGGCGGACATCCCGTACGAGAAGCTGAAGGAGATGGACGAGATCAACGACGAGTTCAAGAACGCCGACGTGGCGCTCGTGATCGGCGCGAACGACGTCGTGAACCCCGCCGCACGCACGGACAAGGGCTCGCCCATCTATGGCATGCCGATCCTGAACGTCGACGAGGCGAAGCAGGTCATCGTGCTGAAGCGCTCGATGAACCCGGGCTTCGCCGGCATCGAGAACGAGCTCTTCTACCGGGAGAACACCGCGATGCTCTTCGGTGACGCGAAGGCCTCGCTCGCGAAGCTCGTGCACGAGATCAAGCAGGCGTAGCCCGCCGGACGTGCCCGGCGCGCTCCCGCTCGACCCGCGGGCGCTCACCTCCCGGGCAGCCGCGGGTCCCATCGTGCGAGCGGACCCGGACGACGCTGGCGGGATTTTGTCGTTTACTCGCGGAGCGACCCGGCACACATTCCCTCCGTCCCAGGAGCTCCTCGCCGGAGCCGCCGAAAGGAACCGATGCTCGAGACCCCCGCCTACGCCGCCCCCTCCGCCGGAGCGCAGCTCTCCCCGTTCACCGTCGAGCGCCGCGAGCCCGGACCGCACGACGTGCTCATCGACATCCTGTTCTGCGGGGTCTGCCACTCCGACATCCACCAGGCGCGCGACGAGTGGGGCGGAGGGGTCTTCCCCATGGTGCCGGGCCACGAGATCGTCGGCCGCGTCCGCCAGGTCGGCAACGCCGTGAGGAAGCTCGCCGCGGGCGACCTCGCCGGAGTGGGGTGCATGGTCGACTCCTGCCGCGTCTGCGACCCGTGCCGGCACGGCGCCGAGCAGTTCTGCGAGAAGGGCGCCGCCTTCACCTACAACGGCACGGAGATGGACCGGCGCACGCGGACCTACGGCGGCTACTCGACGCGCGTAGTCGTCGACGAGCGGTTCGTCCTGAAGGTCCCGGCCGGCCTCGATCCCGCCGGCGCCGCGCCGCTGCTGTGCGCCGGCATCACGACCTGGTCCCCGCTGCGCGAGTGGAACTGCAAGCCGGGCGATCGCGTCGCCGTGGTCGGCCTCGGCGGCCTGGGACACATGGCCGTCAAGCTCGCCGCGTCGATGGGCGCGGAGGTCACCATGCTCAGCACGTCGGCCTCGAAGGAGGCGGACGCGCGCCGGCTGGGCGCGCACGCCTTCGCGTCCACGAAGGAGGCCTCCACCTTCTCGAGGCTCGCCGGCCGCTTCGACCTGATCGTGGACACGATCTCGGCGCCGCACGACTACGACGCCTACCTTGGGCTGCTGCGCCCGAAGGGCGCGATGGTGCTGCTCGGCGTCCCGCCCGCGCCAACCCCCGTCGCCGCCTTCTCGCTCATCTCCGGGAACAAGCGGCTGGCCGGCTCGCTCATCGGCGGCATCGCCGAGACCCAGGCCATGCTCGACTACTGCGCGGAGCACCGGATCGTCTCGGACGTCGAGGTCATCCCGATCCAGAAGATCAACGAGGCCTACGAGCGGATGATGCGCGGCGACGTCCGCTACCGGTTCGTCATCGACCTCGCGAGCCTCGAGCGGTCAAAGTAGCGCCGTGGCGGGGCCGGGCGTGAGCCGGGCGGCAGAGGAGCCTTCCGGTTCACCCCGGCCACGGCCGGTGCGCGGGCTTCACCGCTCCGTCACGCGTGCGGCCGCTTCTCCGCGCCGCGCGCTCCGGCGCCGGGCTGCATCGCGGGGGCGACGCCGAGCTGGCGCAGCAGCCCGAGCGCGTCCCACTGGGTCCACTCCTCGACGAGCTTGCCGCCCTTGAACTTCCCCACGGTGATCCCCTCGACCGTGCAGCGCTTCCCGGTGGGCTCGATGCCCATCAGCGCCCCCCGGTGCGTGCCCGTCATGCGCCACCGCGTGACCACGGTGTCGTGATCGGCGTACGCGCCGAGGAACGTCGGCGTCACGTCGGGGAAGGCGGCCCGGTACTGGCGGCACGACTCGCGTGTCTTCTCGAGATCGGTGTCTCCGGTCACCGGATCGTGGCTCAGGTACTTGGGGTCGCAGATCTCGTCGAAGACGTCGAAGTTCCCCTTCGCCCAAGCCTCCTCGAACAGCCGGCGGTGAGACTGCTTGATGTCCACGGCCATGGCTCGCTCCCTTCTCCTCCCCGCTGAGACGTTCGATGGGGAGGCGGGGCTGACCTAGACGGCGAACCGGCGAGGCGCGGCGTCAACGCTCGCTGACCCCCGAGATCACGGAGCGGTGGAACCCGGCCGTCGGGGGGACGGCCGATGGGCGACGGTCCCACGCGGGCGCCGCCCCGCTCGGCCGCTTCATTCTCCGCGCCTTCCACCGCACCTCACGGAGCCGGCCTCGGTTGCCGCAGGGGCGTCGTCGTCCTCCGGGCGGAGCACTAAAGAAAGGTTTGCCACGGTCCGCCGCCGGTCGCGGCGCGAGGGGGAGAGAGATGGATCTCGAGAGGGAGGTCGCAGAGCTCCGCCGCTGGTTCGCGAGCCCGCGGTTCGCGGGCATCAAGCGGATCCACTCGGCGCGCGAGGTGGTCGAGCAGCGCGGCACCATCCGGCCGGACCACGCGGTGGCCCGCGGCGCGGCCGAGGCGTTCTACGACCGGCTGCGCCAGCTCTTCGAGCAGAAGAGGTGCATCACCACCTTCGGCCCCTACTCGCCGGGCCAGGCCGTCGCGATGAAACGGATGGGCATCGACGCCATCTACCTCGGCGGCTGGGCCACCTCCGCCAAGGGCTCCGCGCACGAGGACCCGGGGCCGGACCTCGCGAGCTACCCGCTCAGCCAGGTGCCCGACGAGGCGGCGCCGATCGTCCGTGCCCTGCTCACGGCCGACCGGAACCAGTTCCACACCCGCGCACGCATGAGCGAGGAGCAGCGCCGGGCCACGCCCGAGGTCGACTTCCGGCCCTTCATCATCGCCGACGCCGACACCGGTCACGGCGGCGACGCGCACGTGCGCAACCTCATCCGGCGCTTCGTCGAGGTAGGCGTGCCCGGCTATCACATCGAGGACCAGAAACCCGGCGTGAAGAAGTGCGGCCACCAGGGCGGCAAGGTGCTCGTCTCCGAGGACGAGCAGCTGAAGCGCCTCTCCGCCGCGCGCTTCCAGCTCGACATCATGGGCGTGCCCGGGATCATCGTCGCCCGCACCGACGCCGAGTCGGCGACGCTCCTCGACGGGCGCGGCGACGACCGCGACCAGCCCTTCATCCTCGGCGCCAGGAACCTCGCGCTGCCCACCTTCAAGGCGGCCTTCCTCGCCATCCTGCGGCAGTTCCAGCGCGGCGGGGTGGAGGAGCTCTCCGGCCACGAGCTCTACGCGCTCTGCGAGGAGGAGTACGCGGCCGCCGACGCCTGGCTCGAGCGGGCCGGGTTCGCGAAGGGGATCGCCGCCGCCGCCGCAGACTACCGGCGGGCAGCGATCCGCGGGGTGGACGCCGCGCTCGACAAGGTCTTCGACGCGTTCGTGGACGCCTGGCAGCAGGAGGCGGTCATCTCCACCTACGCCCAGGCGGTGGGCGAGGCGATCGCCTTCCGCGAGAACGAGGGCGACCCGCCGGCGATGGGCAAGGCGGACTGGCTCGCCTTCGCCGAGCGCGCCCCGTTCTACCGGGCGCGGGAGAAGGCGCGCTCGATCGGCCTCGACGTGACCTGGGACTGCGAGCACGCGAAGACCCCGGACGGCTACTACCAGGTGCGCGGCGGCATCGACTACGCGATCGCCAAGTCGCTGGCGGCTGCACCCTTCGCGGACCTGCTCTGGATGGAGACGAAGACCGCCGACCTGCACGACGCGAAGCGGTTCGCCGACGCCATCCACGCCGCGTTCCCCGACAAGATGCTGGCCTACAACCTCTCGCCGTCCTTCAACTGGGACACCACCGGGATGAACGACGAGCAGATGCGGCGCTTCCCGGAGGAGCTCGGGAAGCTGGGCTTCGTCTTCAACTTCATCACCTACGGCGGGCACCAGATCGACGGCCTGGCCGCGGAGGAGTTCGCGACGGCGCTCCGCCAGGACGGCATGCTCGCGCTGGCGCGCCTGCAGCGGAAGTTCCGCCTGCTCGAGTCGGGCTACCGCACGCCGCAGACGCTGGTGGGCGGACCGCGCGCCGACGCCGGGCTCATGTCGATCTCGGGCCGCACCGCGACGACCAAGGCCATGGGGCAGGGCTCGACGCAGGCCCAGCACCTCGTGCAGACGGAGGTGCCGCCCAAGCTGCTCGAGGAGTGGGTGGACGCGTGGCGCGAGCACCACGCGGTCCCGGGCAAGCTGCGGGTCCTGCTCCGGCCGCACACCGCCGAGTCCGACCTGCTCGAGCTCGCGCTCGTCTCGGCCGACGGGGAGAAGAAGCTCGACGTGATCTTCGCGAGCATCCACGACCGGCGCGGGCGCAGCATCCTCTCGGTGCGCGACCAGAACAACTTCGACGTCGGCCTGCGCAAGAAGCGCCTTATGACGCTCGTGCTGCTGTTCCTCTTCCACCGCTACAAGGTTGACTCGGTGCACTTCGTGACGCCGACCGAGGACAACCAGCGCCAGGCGGAGGGGATGAAGGCGCAGGGGCTCTTCGGCTCCGTCGTGCAGGAGGTCGGCGAGATCATCGTCGCCGACGTGAACAAGGTCCGGGTGAAGGAGCTGCTCGCCCCGGACCGCGCGGCGCTGAAGGCGCTCATCGCGAGGCGGTAGCCGCTCTCGCCCCGAGGCGCACCCGCCGAGCGCGGCGCGCGCGCCGCGCTCACCAGCGCTGCGCCCAGTCGGGCGCGCGGCGCGGGAGAGGCCGGAGCGCGGCGAGATCATGGGCGCGGATCACGGCGAGCCGCGCGTCGTCCGGGTCCCGGAGCTCGAGCTTGCCCGCGTGCGTCGCGACGAGGAGCCTGCCCTGCGGATCCCACTCCGCCCATGCGACGTCCTCGAGCGCGAGTCGCCTGCCCTCGCGCTCGAGCTCGAACGCCGGCGCGCGGCCCTCCACGCTCGGGCCCGTCACGCCCATCCCGGCGTCGCGGAGGACGAGGCGCCCCGGCCCGTGCGGCCGAGGCTTCACGAGGACCGCGGACCGCTGCTCGTCCCAGGGCCCGCCCGCCGCCCGCGGCGGCGAGTCCGGGTGCTCCACCCATCCGCGGCTGCGCTCGGCGGCGTACTGGACGACCGGATGACGCTCCACGCCGTACCTCCGCAGGAGCGGTGTCGCGTCGCCCGCGTCCGGGTCGCCGAGGACGAATGGCCGCGCCGAGGGAGGCCCCTCGACGAAGCGGTACCCGCGCCCCCAGGTGCTCCCCTCCCGCCAGGCTGCGAGCGCGAAGAGCCAGGGCAGCTTGCTCACGGTGACGTAGGTGTCCGGAAAGGACGGGGCCTCGGCCTCCAGGAATCCGGCGTCGGTCCGCTTCCTGACGTAGGCGAGCAGGAGCGTCCCATCCGGCGAGAGATCACAGCGGCGCGGGTACAGGCCGCCGCGCAGCCACGCTCCGGGCTCGTAGTCCCCCGAGACGAGATCCCAGCGGCCCACGTGCCACCAACCCGACGGCCCACGGCGGAACACCGCCGCGACCGGAGCGCGGGTCGCGACGAGCGCATGGAGCCTCGGCGCAGCAGCTTGCACGAGGAGAGTCTGCCACGCGGAGCGGTGAAGCGTCCTCCACCTCGAGGTGCGCTCGCACGGGCCGCCTCGGCCTCGGGACGAGGCGCCGGATCACGCCCGTGATTCGACGAGCGGGCGAACCGGGCTCCGAGCGGTGAGGAAGAGGCCCCCGGCCAGCACTGACAGGATCGCGGCGTGGTAGGTGAGATCGGGCGCGGTGCGGGGACCGACGCCGATCGCGATGGTGAACAGGCCGACCAGCGTCCCCAGGAGCGCGAACGCCTGGGCCGCGACGCCGATCGCGCGCGTGCGCGACGAGCTCACGAAGGTGAGCGCGAGCGCCAGGAGCAGCACGCCGCCGATCACGCTCTCGGCGGTGCCCGCCTTCTGGTGCTCGTAGCCGGCGGCGAGCACGCCGAAGTGGACGAGCGCCGCGGCCACGAAGCTCGTGCCCTCGAGGAGCAGGAGGAGTCGAATCCGGGTCATGACGGTGCCTCGGCCGGGAGCATGGGAAGCGGCTGCGTCCCGCGCTTTGCGCGATCGCGAAGGAGTGTTGCGCGCTGCGAGATGCCGGCCGTACGACGCGCTCCCCGCCCGCCGCGGACGCGCCCGCGCTCCTGGACGTGCCGCAGGCGCACGCCGAGGCCACCCCGGCCACCCCCGCCCGGCCCCCCGCGGGCTCGAGCAGCGAGCTCGCCCGCGCGAGCCTCCGCTACACGCTTCGTGCGAGCGCCGCCTGCTCGACGCGATCGAGCCGCAGGTGGCGCTCCTCGCCGGTGCTCGAGTCGACGCAGTGGATGAGGGTGGTGTGCCGCTCCATGATCACCCCGACCACCGTGACCACCCGCTCGCCGGATCCACCGTCCGCGCGCCGGTAGCGAACGCTCAAGGGCCGCCGCGTGAACCACGCCTCCTCGACCGCCTTGCGCACGGCCGCCGGAGCCGGCAGCGCGGGGACGCCGACGAACTTCAGCTCCTCCACCACCGAGAGCAGCGCGCGCTGGGCCGAGACCGAGAGCGCGCCGCGGACCTTGTCGAGCGCGGCCTCGAGCGTCTCGCCGAACGGGAGCAGTCGCATGCGGCTCGCGTACGCGCCGAGGGCGATCAGCACGGCGGCCTCGCGGGCGTTCAGGTTGACGGGCGGCAGCGAGTAGTGGCGGTCGAGCGCGTAGCCGCCGCCGCGGCCCTGCTCGGCGTGCAGCGGCAGGTCCCCCGCCCGCAGGGCGTCGAGGTCGCGGTAGACGGTGCGGACGGTGACGCCGAAGCGCTCGGCGATCGCCTGCGCGGTCACCCCGGTGCGGCGGCCGCGGAGGTACTCGGCGATGGCGAACAGGCGGGCTTGTCGGGTCACGGACGGCTCGGGATGAAACCTGACATAACGGTGACACTGCGCGCAAGCATCGTCCCGCCAGGACGACGGATTCCCCGTTCGTCCTTTCAAGGAGACGAGGCGATGACGAGCGCGATCAACTGGTTCGAGCTGCCGGTCGAGAACCTGGAGCGGGCCCGGAAGTTCTACGAGACGGTGCTCGGCACCCCCCTCGGAGCCGGGGCCCGCGTGAACGACGGCGACCTGCCGATGGCATTCTTCCCGAGCTCCGACGGCGTCGGCGGCGCGCTCGTGAAGGACGCGCGCCTCGAGCCGGCCGCGGACGGGGCGGTGGTGTACCTGAACGCCGACGGCGTGCTCGACGCATGCGTGAGGCGCGTCGAGGCGGCCGGGGGCAAGGTGCTCGTGCCGAAGACGGACATCGGCGAGCACGGCCACTTCGCGCTGCTGCTCGACACGGAGGGCAACCGCGTCGGCCTGCACGACCGTACTCGCCGCTCTCCCGAGCGGGCCTGACCACCGGTCGGACACTCCGGTCATCGCCGCTCGCTCCGAAGCGGAATGAGCGCGCGGCGCGCGGAGGCCGAACGCATCGCCCCGACGACCGCAGGGTCGTCGGGGCGGTGGTGCGATCGCGGGTTGCGAGCGAAGATGCGCGTCATCCAGCAGCAGGGCGGCCACGCTGGAGGAGCGCGCAGAGCAACGCGAGGACCGCAGCGAGGCCGGCGAGGGCGACGGGGATGGCGCGAGGCCCCAGCGCGTCGGCGAGCGCCCCGTGGAGGCTGGGCAGCGCCGCCATCCCCAGCGTGGCCGCCGATACCTGGAACCCCACCGCGTGAGCGGCGACCGCCGCGCCGAGTCGAGCCGGCGTGCGCGACATGAGCATCGGAAAGATCGGCGCCAGCGAGAGGCCGAGCAGGACGAGCCCCGCCGCGCCGCCGACGCCCGGAAGGAGCGCGTACATCACCGCCCCCGCGAGCGCGCCGAGCGTCCCCGCGCGCACCAGGCGGTCCGGTCCGAGACGGCCCACGGCGAACCCGACGGCGACGCGCCCGCCGGCGATGCCGCCCCAGTACGCAGCTGTCCACGTCCCCGCCCCCTCCAGCGAGAGGCCGCGCGTCTCGCGCAGCACCGTGAAGGCCCACTGCCCCGCGGAAGCCTCGAGGCCCGTGTACGCGAAGAAGATGGCGAGCTGGAGCCAGACGCGCGGCAGGCGCAGCGCGGCCCAGGCGCTCCCGGCCGCCCACCCGACGGCGGCCGCAGGGCCCTCCCATCGGCGACGCGTCGCGAGAAACGAGAGCGCCATCGCGCCGAGGGTGGCCGAGAGCGCCGCGTAACCGGCCCGGATCGACGCGCCCGCCGCGAGCGTGAAGGTCATGGCCGCGGGGCCCAGCGTCGCGCCGGCGCTGTAGCAGGCGTGCAGCCAGTTCATGTGCCGCGGCGCGAAGTGCACCGCGGCGTACGTGTTCAGTGCCGAGTCCACCGCGCCCGAGCCGAAGCCGACCAGCACCGCGCACGCGACGAAGAGCGGCCAGGATGGCGCGAGGGCAAAGCCGGCGAGCCCTGCGGCGACGAGGCCCGTCGACAGCGCGAGGAGCCTGCCCACACCGAGCGCCGCCGAGATCCGCCCGGCGGCGAGGCCGGACACGAAGTAGCCCGCGACGTTCGCCGTGAGCGCCGCTCCCATCGCGGCCTGAGGGAGACCGAACCCCGCCCGCAGCGACGGCCATGCGACACCCAGGACGGTGTCCGGCAGGCCCAGCGATACGAACGCGACGTAGGCGAGGACGAGGACGGAGGCGGCGGAGCGCGGACCCGACGGCACCCGCCGCATGTAACCGCCCCACCCCGGAGAGCACCACGTTCGCGAGGGCGGGCTCCTCCCGCGGACGGCGTGTGGCGCGCGGCTGGTCCGGCGAACGCGAGGGTCGCGTGCCGGACGGCACGCACGGCTCACACGACGTACAGTCGCCCTTCCTGGAGCGGCTCGACGGGGCTCTCGGAGAGGTCGAGCGCGTCCGAGAAATGTCCGAGGCGCATTCGCGTGCGCGTCTCGGCGGGGACCGTGCCGAGCCGCTCGAGCGGCGTGTGGATCCCGAACCCCGCCTCGTGGACCACGAGGTCGGCCGCGCCGAGCCAGTCGATGAGATCGGGATCGAAGCTCGTGTCGGCGCTGAACCCGACCGCCCTCCCCCCTGCGCGAATGCGGAGCGCGGTCGTGGGCACGTGGTGACACGTGAAGCGACACTCGAGCTGGAAGGGCCCGATCCGCACCGGTCGCGCCTCGTCGAGCGGGGTCAGCTCGAAGTAGTCGTCGAACGTCCTCGCCTCGAGCGAGCCGTCCGAGGCCGCCAGCCGCTCCATCCCCGCCGCGAGGTGCCCGTCCCAGAGTCGCCGCGCGACGTCCGGATGCGCCGCGAGGCGCGCGCGGCGTCCGAGCGCGAAGTACGAGAAGAAGCCGAGGTCCTCGACGCCCGACACGTGATCGGCGTGCAGGTGCGTGAGCACGACCGCCTCCAGCGCGTCGACGTCGAGCGCGACGCCGCTCGGCGCGGAGGCCTCCCGCATCATCTTGCGGATGGGGTGCGGGCAGTCGACGAGGAGCCACCGCCCCTCGGCCCGGAGCGCGTAGCTGCTCGAGTAGTGGACGGTCGAGAAGGCGTCGCCGACTCCGAGAGGCAGCAGCTCCAGACTGGGCATGGTGTACCTCGCGCGTGAAAGGAATCCACGGCGTCCGTGGATCAGCGGTCCACCGTCTTCATGCGCTCCTCGTCGTACCGCGGCCCCGCGATCGCGCCCGGCGGCAGCGCCGCGTCGAGCTCGGCCAGCTCGGCGGGCGCGAGGGAGAGCCTCGCCGCGGCGACGTTCTCCTCGAGGTAGCTGCGCCGCTTCGTGCCCGGGATGGGCACGACGTCGTCGCCCTTGTGCAGGAGCCACGCGAGCGCGAGCTGGCCGGGCGTCGCGCCCTTGCGCGCCGCGAGCGCGCGCACCGCGTCGGCGGCGCGGACGTTCGCGTCGAAGTTCGCGCCCTGGAACCGGGGATCGCGGCGCCGGAAGTCGCTCTCCGGGTACTCCTCCGCGCGCCGCACCGTGCCGGTGAGGAACCCGCGCCCGAGGGGCGAGAAGGGGACGAGGCCGATGCCGAGCTCGCGCAGGAGCGGGAGGATCTCCGGCTCGAGGTTCCGCTCCCAGAGCGAGTACTCGCTCTGGAGCGCGGAGATGGGGTGGACCGCGTGGGCGCGCCGGATCGTCCGCGCGCCCGCCTCGGAGAGCCCGAGGTAGCGGACCTTGCCATGGCGCACCAGGTCCGCCATGGCCCCGACGACGTCCTCGATCGGCACCGCTGGATCGACCCGGTGCTGGTAGAGCAGGTCGATCCGATCCGTGCGGAGCCTGCGGAGCGAGGCCTCCACCACCTCCCGCACGTGCTCCGGCCGGCTGTCGAGGCCGACGACGTTGCCGTCCTCGATCCGGAACCCGAACTTGGTGGCGATCACCACGCGATCCCGCCTGCCCGCGAGCGCGCGCCCGAGCAGCTCCTCGTTCCGGAACGGCCCGTAGACCTCGGCGGTGTCGAAGAAGGTGACGCCGAGCTCGAGCGCGCGGTGGATCGTCGCCACCGATTCCGCCTCGTCCGCCGCGCCGTACGACTGGCTCATCCCCATGCAGCCGAGCCCGAGCGCCGACACCTCCAGGCCCAGCCGCCCCAGCTTCCGTTTCGCGAGCCCCATGCGGTCACCCCTCCCTGGCATCGGATGCGTTCTACCCGCTCGTTCCCCTTGACACCGCGCCCCACCTGCGCCAAATACGCGTTCGGTGGCACCGAATTCTAAATCGGCCCGACGGGCCCGCGAGATCGAGCACACCCGCCGCGACATCATGGATGCGGCGGCGCGGGTGTTCGCCGGGGCGGGGTTCCACGAGGCGACCATGCAGGCGATCGCCGGCGAGGTCGGCTTCACGGCGGCCTCGCTCTACACCTACTTCAAGAGCAAGGACGAGATCTACGCGGCGCTCGTCGACGAGTTCAGGGGCGCGTTCCTCGCGACCTTCGACGCCCACCTGCCCGCGGGCCTCACCTTCGAGCAGCGGCTCGAGCTCCTCATCCAGCGCCAGTTCGAGATGGCGTTCGCCCGCCGCCAGGCGCTCCGCATCATGTTCGACCTCGGCCCCCGGCACCGGTGCCGCAACGACGAGGACGGTCCGCTCGCGCTCCTGCGCCGGATGACCGAGTTCCTCGCCGCGTCGGGCGCCGCGGAGCGGCTGCGCTGCCCGCCCGAGGAGGCGGCGCGCGTCCTCTTCGGCATCACCCAGGCGACCTTCCTGCCCTGGATCACGGAGAGCACGGCGGCGGTGCCGGATCCCGCCCGTCACGCCGCGCATGTCGTGGACCTCTTCCTTCGGGGGGTCGGCCGCCCGTCCGGCGGCTAGAGCCGCCGCCGTCCCACCCACCGTGACGCCTTGTTACGAGCGTCGCCGCGTGCTAAACGCCGCTTCAATTTGCCGAATGGAGATTCGGAGATGACCCGTACCCTCCCCCGCCTCGCCGTGCTCGCCGCCCTCACCCTCGCCTGCGGCCGCGGCGGCGGCGCCGCCCTCCCCGCCGCCGCGCCGAGCGACGCGCACCCCGACGCCATCGGCGTCCGCACCGTGAAGCCGCACGCCGGGTCCGCCCAGGTGACCCGCGCGACCGGCGAGCTGCGCGCGCGCCACGAGGCGACGCTCTCGGCCGAGACCTCCGGCCGGATCCAGCGCTTCCTCGTCGACGTCGGCTCCAAGGTGAAGAAGGGCGACGTGCTCGTCGAGCTCGACGCCTCGACCGCGCGCATCCAGGTCCAGCAGGCCGAGGCCGCGCGCGCGGCCGCCGAGGCAGCGCACAAGGGCGCCGAGTCCGATCTGCGCCGCGTGCGCGAGCTCGCCCGCGGCGACGCCGCGTCCCCCGCGGCGGTCGAGCGGGCCGAGACCGTCGAGCTGCAGACGGCCGCCGCGCTCCAGCAGGCGAGCGCCGCGGTCGCGGCCGCGCAGGACCAGCTCTCGAAGCACGCGCTCAGGGCGCCGTTCGACGGCGTCGTCACGGCGCGGACGAAGAGCGCGGGCGAGTTCGTGGCGATGGTGCCGCCCACCCCGGTCCTCGCGATCGTGGACCTCGGCTCGCTCGAGGTGCGCGCGGGCGTTCCGGAGGCGGTGGCGGACCTGCTCGCGCCGGGCGCCGAGCTCGCCGCCACGGTGAGCCCGTCGGGCAAGCCGTTCAAGGCGCGCATCCGCTCGGTGGGCGCGGTGGTCGAGGCGGGGACGCGCACGGTCGACGTGCGCGCCGATCCCATCGGCGGTCCGCTCAAGGAGCTCCGCGCCGGCGCGATCGTCGAGATCGCGCTCGGCGGCAGTGCCGCCGCCGAGGGGCTGTTCCTCCCCGCCGGCGCGGTGGCGGAGGAGGGCGGCGCGCAGTTCGTCTGGACCGTCGAGGCGGACAGGCTGAAGCGCCAGCCGGTGAAGGTCGAGAAGCTCGGGCCGGGCACGGTCCGGGTCCTGTCCGGCGTCGGCCCGGACGTGCTCGTGGTCGCCGAGAACGGCGCGAGCCTGAAGGACGGCGCCCCCGTCCGCGTCCTCCAGTAACCGAGAGAGAGCCGAGGCACGCACGTGAGCCCCATCCGCACGTTCATCCGTCGCCCCATCTTCACGAGCATGCTCTTGCTCGCGGTGGTGGTGTTCGGCCTGTTCTCGTACCCGCGCATCGGCGTCGACCAGATGCCCGAGGTCGACTTCCCGATCGTCACCGTCACGACGATCCTGCCGGGCGCCGACCCGGAGACCGTCGAGGAGAACGTCTCGAAGCCGCTCGAGGAGGCGCTCAACACCCTCTCCGGCCTCGACACCCTCCGGTCCCAGAACTTCGAGAGCGTCTCGATGGTCGTCCTGCGCTTCGAGCTCTCGAAGCCGGTCGACGTCGCCGCCCAGGACGTGCGCGACAAGGTGCAGGCGACCCTCTCCAAGCTGCCGAAGGAGATCGAGACGCCGGTCGTGCAGAAGCTCGATCTCGGCGCGATGCCGATCGTCCAGCTCGCCCTCTCCGGCCCGGTGCCCATCGAGGAGCTCACCCGCATCGCCGAGGACGAGCTGAAGCCCGGCCTCCAGCGGCTCCAGGGCGTGGGCGCCATCGACGTGGTCGGCGGCCGCAAGCGCGAGCTGAACGTGGTCGTCGACCCGGTGCGGCTGCGCTCCTACGGGCTCGCAGCGACCGACGTGTCCCAGGCGATCCGCGCGCAGAGCGTCTCCGTCCCGGGCGGCAGGACGCTCGAGCCGGGCCAGGAGCGCGTCGTGAAGCTCGAGACCGAGGCCCGCTCGGTCGAGGAGATCCGCGACCTCGTCGTGGCGAGCCCCGGCAACCGCCCCATCCGCGTGCGCGACGTCGCGAACGTGGTGGACGGCCCCGGAGAGGCGCGCTCCGCGGCGTCGCTCGACGGCCGCTCGGCGGTCGCCCTCGTCATCCGCAAGCAGTCGGGCGCGAACACCGTCGAGGTGGCGGAGCGCGTGAAGGCGGACCTCGCCGCGCTCACCCAGCGGCTCCCCGCGGGATCGAAGCTCGAGGTCGTCACCGACAACTCCAAGTTCATCCGCGGCTCGATCTCGGCGGTGCAGCACGACCTCCTCATCGGCGCGATCCTCGCGGTGCTCGTCGTGCTCGTGTTCCTGCGCGACTGGCGGGCCACCATCGTCTCCGCGTTCGCGCTGCCGACCTCGGTCATCGGCACCTTCGCCGTCATGCACGCGCTCGGCTTCACCTTCAACACGGTGACGATGCTCGCGCTGACCCTCTCGATCGGCCTCCTCATCGACGACGCCATCGTCGTCATCGAGAACATCGTCCGCCACCTCGAGAAGGGCGAGCGGCCGCGCGAGGCGGCGCTGAACGGGACCGGGCAGATCGCGCTCGCGGTGCTCGCGGTGACCCTCTCGGTCATCGCGGTGTTCATCCCCGTGGCGTTCATGAAGGGGATGGTCGGCCGCTTCTTCTTCCAGTTCGGCGTGACCGTCGCGGTGGCGGTGGCCATCTCGTACTTCGTGTCGATGACGCTCACGCCGATGATGTCGGCGCGCATCCTCGCGAAGCACGGGCACGGCTCGACGCGGGTCGGCGCCGCGCTCGAGCGGTTCTTCACGGGCATCGAGCGCGGCTACCGCCGCACGCTCGAGTGGGCGCTCGCGCACCGCGCCCTCACCGTTGCCGCCGCGGTCGGCGTGCTCTTCGCGACGGTCGCCCTCGGCAGGTTCCTCCAGTTCACGTTCATCCCGTCGCAGGACCAGGGCGGCGTGACGGTGAGCGTCGAGCTGCCGGTCGGGACGCCGCTCGCGGAGACGCAGGGCGAGGTGGAGAAGATCGCCGGGCAGATCCGCGCCGTCCCGGGCGTCGTCAACGTCTTCTCCCTCGTCGGCGGCGGGGTGGACGAGGCGGTGAACAAGGCCGACCTCACCGTGAACCTCGTCTCGTTGAAGGAGCGGCGCTACAGCCAGGAGGAGTTCAAGCAGCACCTGCGCGAGTCGCTGAAGGTGCGGACGGGCGGGATGTTCTCGGTCGCCGACCAGCAGATGATGGCCGGCGGTGGCTCGCGCCCGCAGCCGGTGCAGTTCAACATCCGCTCCGACGACTGGGACGCGCTCCTCGCCGCGGTGGAGAAGACCAAGGCGGCGATGCTGAAGAACCCGGGCCTCACCGACGTGGACACCACCTACCGCGCCGGGCGGCCGCTGCTCTCGGTGCAGGTGGACCGCGACCGGGCAGCCGCGGTCGGGCTCCCGGCCGCGGCCGTCGGGCAGACGCTGCGGGCCTTCCTCGGGCAGGACGCGTTCACGACCTACCGCGAGAAGGGCAACCAGTACGACGTGAAGCTCCGGCTGCCGGAGGCGACCCGCGCGGACCCGGACGCGATCGGCGCGCTCACCCTGCGCACGCCGAAGAACGAGCTCGTCGAGCTGCGCAGCGTCGCGCGGCTCGAGGGCGGCGAGGGGCCGTCGCAGATCGAGCGCCAGTCGCTGAAGCGCCAGGTGACCCTGCTCGCGAACCTCAAGGGCTACTCGCTCGGCGAGGCGATCTCGTTCCTGAACGGCGTCGCGAAGGAGTTCCCGGCCCAGGTGCAGACGGACTTCGAGGGCCAGGGCAAGGAGCTCGCGAACACCGGGCGCGAGTTCCTCATGGCGCTCCTCCTCGGGATCATCCTCATCTACATGATCCTCGCGGCGCAGTTCGAGAGCCTCCTCGACCCGGTCACGATCATGCTCTCCCTGCCGCTCGCGGTGATCGGCGCCATCGCCGCGCTGCTGCTCGCGCACGAGTTCATGTCGATGCTCGCCATGATCGGCATGATCATGCTCGCCGGCCTGGTGACGAAGAACGGCATCCTCATCGTGGAGTTCACGAACCAGCTCCGCGCCGAGGGCCGCTCCACGCTCGAGGCGCTCCTCGAGGCGGGCCCGCTGCGGCTCCGCCCCATCCTCATGACGTCGATCGCCATGATCGCCGGCATGATCCCGGTCGCGTTCGCGCGCGGCGACGGCGCCGAGATGCGCACCGGCATGGCGTGGGCGATCATCGGCGGCCTCGCCGCCTCGACGGTCCTCACGCTCGTCGTGGTGCCGGTGGTCTACGCGCTCCTCGACGGCCTGCGCGGGCGGCTCGTCCGCGCCCTCCCCGCCCCCCGCGACGAGAAGGGCTCCGAGGAGGAGGCCGCCTAGCGACCGGCGCGCGCAGGTTGGATGAGCGGGGCTCCCCGGATAGTCGCCGGGGAGCCCTTCGCGCTCTGGCGCGCCCGCGCTAGAACGCCTCCAGCACGAGCACGTACAGCTCGACGCCGGTGCGGCTCGCCGCCAGGTCGAGCCGGATGTTGGCGCCTTCGTCGGTGAGCCGGAAGCGGAGGCCGGCGCCGCCGGTGACCTTCACCGTCCGCAGCGAGAGATCCCCGAGCCCCGGGCCGACCGCGCCCGCCGCCGCGAAGGTGGTGGCGCTGAGCCGTCGCCACACCGGCACCCGCAGCTCCGCCTGCGTCGCCCAGTCGAGCCGGTCGCGGTAGCGGCCCTCGCGGATACCGCGCAGGAAGCGGGTGCTGCCGATCTTCGGCAGGAGCGTGAACGGCGGGTCGCCGTGGGCGCCCTCGACGTAGCCGTCGAGCCCGAGCACGCGCCCGCTGCCCAGCGGCAGGAACCGGCTCGCCTCCAGGACACCGCGCCCGAAGCCGTGGCTCCGGCCGATCCCCTCCGGCGCGTAGACGTACCAGGCCTGCGCCAGGGTCCCCGTCTGGGGCCAGAAGGCGCTGTCGCGCGAGTCCCACCGCACGCTCCCGCCGAGCGCCACCGCCGAGTAACCGTTCCAGCCGGTGACGGCGCCCGAGGCGAGCGCGCCGCCTGGCCGCCGATCGCGGATCTCCTCGGCCCGGAGATCCAGGCGCGGGCCGGCGCTGAGGTGCGAGACGATCGGGAGCTCCATGGTGAGCACCAGCTCGGCCGAGCGGCGGGTGAAGTCCTCGCGCTGCCCGGTCGTCGTGTGCGGGCCGACGCCGTAGAACGTATCCGGGAAGTGGACGAGCCGCGCGCGCCCGGACACGAGCGCGCCACCCCGGAGATAGACGTCTCCGGCGAGGTCCGTCGCTCCCTGGCGGTCGAGCGTGTAGACGGCGTCGGCGAAGAAGCTGCTCGGGCGAGGGGCGCCGTCGAGGTGGACGTGGAGGCCGCCGGTGGCGCCGAAGCCGAGCCGCGTCTCGGGGAGCCAGAACAGGACCGGCAGCGCGAACCAGCGCCTGCCGCGCTGCGACGCCTCGGCGGCTGCCACGTGCCCCGCCTGGTGGGCGGAGGTCTCGGAGGACCGGTCACCGGGCTCGGTAGGCGTCGAAGGGGTGGGAGGAGGAGGCGCGTCCCCGCGGGGGGCGACCGGCGCCTCGCCGTCCGGCGGCGTGGGCGCGGTCGAAGGATCCGGGCCGGCCGGCAGATCGGGCGACGCGAAGGACAGCACGGCAGAGGCGAGGAGGACCAGGGCGGCGCTCATTGGTCGAGACCGAAGCTACCCCGGCGGCGGAGGCGGCGCAGCGCGATCGGGCGCGGCGCGGCGAGGGACCGCTCCCCCCTTTGCGGAGAGTGCCGCGTGGCCGGCGCGCCGCGCGACCCGGATCGAGACGAGAAGGGCTCCCCGGATCGCTCCGGGGAGCCCCGTCGTGCCTCGTCCGTCGGAGGCGCTACTTCATCTTCTCGGCCTTGATCTCCACGGCCAGCGGCTTGTCGTCCTTGAGGTTGAACGACGCCTTCACGTCCTGGCCCTGCTTCAGCTGGGACGCGGCGACGTGCTGGCCGTCGAGCTCGATCTTCGTGTTGCGGTCGACGCTCAGCTTCGCCGCCGGCAGCTCGTCGCGGCGGACGGTGATCGAGCTCGCCGTGACGGCCTCGATCTTCCCCTTCACCTCGTAGTTGTCCTTGCCCTCGAACATCGGGTGCTTCCGCTCGTCGCGCGCCGCCATCGTGCCGGCGCCGGTGCCTGCGCCGGCCGCGGTGCCGTGGCGCGTCTCGTCCCTGCGCGCGTCCTGCACCTTCTCCTGCGCCTCCGCCTTCTCCTTGCGGACGTCCTTCTGCGCCTCGGCGGTCTTCTTCTGCGCGTCGGCTTGCGCCTCGGCGGTCTTCTTCTGCGCGTCGGCCTCCGCCTTCTGGACCTTCTCCTGCGCCTCGGCCTGAGCCTTCGGCACGTCCTCCGCCCGGACGCCCTGCGCCCAGGCGAGCGCGGCGAGCGCGCCCACGATCGCGATCTTTCTCATCGTGTATCTCCCCTCCCTGTGGCGGGCGTCGCGCCCGCAAGCGAGAAGGTGCGCACTCTCCCGCCGTCCGGGGAACCTGGCGTCCGCAGCGAGGTCGACGCACGCCGGGGGGCAGGGACGAACGCAGCTGCGCCCCTTCCACCCACGGCGCGCCATCCGCCCGCACGGCGCGCGAGGGAGCGAGCCCTTCTCTCAGCGTGCACCTTCGTCTCGGCTCACCCGAGATCGCGACGCGCGGGCCGGGGCGCCTATTCAAGCGCGCCCATCGAGCCCTCTCCGGCGTGCCGGGGCGGCCTCGGGCTCGGCGGCGACCTCCCCGACCGGACCGGCGAGCGCGTCGAGGCGTGAAGGGCTTCCGCAGGACCCTCGGCACGGGGGCGGGATTCGCGACACCGCAGGTGATCGCGAATCGCGAGCTGTCGTCTAGGCGGTCTCGATCCGGGCCGCCTTCTCCAGCCCGAGCTCCTGGATCGCCTGCTCGCGCATCCGGAACTTCTGGACCTTCCCGGTCACCGTCATCGGGAACGCGTCCACGAACTTGTAGTAGCGCGGGATCTTGTAGGTCGCGATCTTGCCGCGGCAGAGCCGCCGGATGTCGTCGCCGGTGAGCGTGACGCCGGGGCGGAGCTTCACCCACGCCATGAGCTCCTCGCCGTACTTCGCGTCCGGGACCCCGATCACCTGCACGTCGGAGACGCCGGGGAGCGTGTAGAGGAACTCCTCCACCTCGCGCGGGAAGACGTTCTCGCCGCCGCGGAGCACCATGTCCTTGATGCGGCCCACGATCTTCACGTAGCCGTCGGCGTCCACCGTGGCGAGGTCGCCGGTGTGCATCCAGCGGCCGGAGTCGATCGCGTCGCGCGTCGCCGGCGCGTCGTTCCAGTAGCTGACCATCACCGAGTAGCCGCGCGTGCACAGCTCGCCCGGCGTGCCGCGCGGCACGACGCGCCCGGTGGTCGGATCGACCACCTTGATCTCGACGTGGGGGTGGACCTGGCCGACGGTGGTGACTCGCTTCTCGAGCGGATCGTTCACGCGCGACTGCGTGGACACCGGGGAGGTCTCGGTCATGCCGTAGCAGATCGTGACCTCCGGCATGTGCATGTCCTTCTGGACGCGCTTCATCACCTCGATCGGGCAGGGCGAGCCCGCCATGATGCCGGTGCGGAGCGACGAGAAGTCGAACGCGGAGAACTCCGGGTGGTCGAGCTCGGCGATGAACATCGTCGGCACGCCGTAGAGGGAGGTGCAGCGCTCCTCCTGGACCGTCCGCATCACCGACTGCGGCTCGAAGCTCTCCGCCGGGATCACCATCGCCGCGCCGTGCGTGGTGCAGGCGAGGTTCCCCATCACCATGCCGAAGCAGTGGTAGAAGGGCACCGGGATGCAGACGCGATCCTCCTCCGTGTAGCGGAGGTACTGCGCGACGAAGTAGCCGTTGTTGAGGATGTTGTGGTGCGAGAGCGTCGCGCCCTTCGGGAAGCCGGTCGTGCCGCTCGTGTACTGGATGTTGATCGGCTCGTCGAACTGCAGCTCGCGCTCGACGCGGGAGAGCTCCTCCTCGGAGAGCCGTCGCGCGTCCTGCCGAAGGTCGGTCCACTCCTCGTCGATGACGATCGTCTGGCGCAGCTCCGGGCAGCGGAGCCGCACCTCCCGCACCATCGCGACGTAGTCGGCCTGGCGGAAGGCGCGCGCGAGCAGGAGCGTCGAGACGCCGGCGTGCCGGAGCGCGTACTCCAGCTCGTGCACTCGGTAGGCGGGGTTCACGTTCACGAGGATCGCGCCCACGCGGGCGCAGGCGTACTGGAGCACCACCCACTCGAACCGGTTCGGCGACCAGAGGCCGACGCGGTCCCCCTTGCGCACGCCGCGGACGAGCAGCGCCCGCGCGATCTCTGAGGTCTGCTCCCAGAGCTCGCGGTACGTCGCGCGGTAGCCCTGCTGGACCGAGACGAGCGCCTCGCGCTCCGGGAACCGGGCCACGGTGCGGCGCAGGTTCTCGCCGATGGTCTCGCCGAGGAGCGGCACCGACGACGGGCCGCTCAGGTAGGAAGGTGCGTACAAAGGAATGCCTCCCGCGCGCGGCGGCGCGCAAAGGGCGGCATCGTATTTCGCCAGACGAGCGGCCGCTAGACGCCGCGCGTCAGGGCAGGAGCACCACCGAGCCCGTGGTCTCGCGCGCCGAGAGCGCGCGCTGCGCGTCGGCGGCCTTCTCGAGCGGCGAGGTCCGGCCGATCTGCGCCTTCACCTTGCCGGTCCGGAGCATCTCGAAGAGCGCGGCGGCCCCGCGCTCGAGATCCTCGCGCCGCGCGATGTACGTGAAGACCGACGGCCGCGTGAGGAAGAGCGAGCCCTTCCGCCCGAGCACGGCGAGGTCGAACGGCGGGACCGCCCCGGAGGCGTTGCCGAAGCTGACCATGAGCCCGAGCGGCGAGAGGCAGTCGAGCGATCCCTCGAAGGTGGCCTTGCCGACGGAGTCGTAGACGACCGGGACGCCGGCGCCGCCGGTGAGCTCGCGCACGCGCCGGGGGAAGTCCTCGCGCGTGTAGACGATCACGTGATCGCAGCCGCTTGCGCGCGCGATCTCCGCCTTCTCGTCCGAGCCCACGGTGCCGATGACGGTCGCGCCCAGCGCCTTCAGCCACTGCACCGCGATGAGCCCGACGCCGCCAGCGGCCGCGTGCCAGAGCACCGTCTCCCCCGCGCGGACCACGTGCGTGCGCCGCACCAGCGCGTGCACGGTGAGCCCCTTCGTCAGGATCGCGGCGGCGGTGCGATCGGCGATGTCGTCGGACAGCTTCACGAGCCGGTCGGCCGGGACGAGCCGCACCTCGGAGTAAGAGCCCGGCGGGCCGGTGTAGGCGACGCGGTCGCCGGCGTGGACGTGCGTGACGCCCGCGCCGACCGCCTCCACGACGCCGGCGCCCTCGACTCCGACGCCCGACGGCAGGGGCAGCGGATAGAGGCCGGAGCGGTGGTAGATGTCGACGAAGTTCACGCCGATCGCGGTGTGGCGGACGCGCGCCTCTCCCGCACCCGGCGCGCCGACCTGGACGTCCTCGAGCCGGAGTACCTCCGGCCCGCCGGTCTCGTGGAAGCGAATGGCCCTGGGCATGCCCGGCTCCTAACCTTGGGCGGCGCGGCACGCCAGGGCCCGCCCGGCGCGAGCGAGGCCGAGAAAATCAGGGGAGCAGGCAGGCGGAGCCCCATCGGCGTGCCGACACTGTCCCCGCCATGCGCCCTGCCCACCACGTCCTCGCACACCGGCCGCTCGTCCTCGTCCTCGGCTCGTCCGCCCTCACCGCCCTCCTGGCCTGCGGCGGCGGGACCACGCCAGCAGCCTCCCCCGATCCGGGCGCGGCCGCGGTCGACGCGCCGTCCGCCGTGGGCCCCGGGACGACGCCTGGCGCGGCCAACGCGTCCTCCCTGAGCGTCGAGCGGCTCGACGCCGCCGCCGAGTGCGACGCGCTCGTCCCGAGCTCGGCGCCCGAGCCGGTGACCGTCCAGCTGACCGCCCCGGCGGGCGGCTCCTGCGTCGCCGGGAACGCCGACGGGACCGGTGCGGTCGCGCTCGGCGTGCGCGACGCCGCGGGTGCGCTCACCTGGCAGGCGACCTCCCGGGACGGCCGCCCGCTGGGCTCCTTCGCCGCCGAGGCGCTCGTCGCCGCACCGGACGGATGGCAGGGCCTCGCCGGGGCCGCCGGCGAGGTCGAGCACGTCGCCGTCGCTCCGGACGGCCGGGTGCGGCGCGCCTCCGCGATCTCGCCGGACCCGGCGCTGCGCACCGGCTTCCGCTCCCGGCTCGCGCAGGATCCGGCCGGCGGCAGCGTCGTCCTCTTCCGCTCGGTGACCCTGGCGGGCAACCACTGGAACGCGCTCGACGCGTTCCGCTTCGACGCGAGCGGCGCCCCGCGCTGGCCGGAGGCGGTCGCGGTGTCGTCCGATCCGGACGCGGCCGAGCCGTACTTCATGGCCGCCGGGGTCTCCACCACCGGCGCCGCGCTCATGCTCTTCCAGGACTCCGCCTTCCTCCGCGCGCGCTGGGTCGAGCCCTCGGGCGCGCCCGTGGCCGACGCGAGCGAGCCGGAGACGTCGGCCGCGGTCGTCGGCGACGGGCTCCGCCACGACGTGGACCTCTCTCCGCTCCTCGACGGCGGCCTCGCGGTCCGCTCGGACGGCGCCTGGCAGCGCCGCTACGCGCCGCTCGCCTCGCGCTCGGAGCCGCTGCCGGCCTGGCTCGCGGACCGCGCGCGCTGGGGCTTCCGCTTCACGCGCGGCAACGCGGGCTACGCGGCGCTCCAGCCCGCTGGCGAGGCGTCGCCCGACTGCGCGCAGCGCATCGAGCTCGTCGCGCCCTCGGGGCGGCTCTGCGGCCGCATCACCCTGCATGAAGCCGGCTCCGGCTGCACGACCGGCGCGCTCGACCAGGGCTGGGACGGGACGGTGGTGCAGCAGTCCGGCAAGGACGCGTGCACGTTCCGCTGGTGGCCCGGGCTGCTCGCCCGCGGGTGAGGGCCCGCCGCGGCCGGCGGACCGGCCTGAACCCTCCGGCGCCTCCCAGGCTCTCACGGCGCGGCCGTCTCCCGATCCCGCAGCCGGAGGAATGCCCGTGGGCCACGCCCGATTCGCCGTCGCAGCCGTCCTCGCCGCCATGGTCCTGCCTGGTGCCGCCGCGGCCCAGATCAGGACGGTCGGCGCCGACGAGGTCCGGGCGCTCGCCTCCGGCGCGCGCAAGGCGCTCCTCGTCGACAGCCGCAGCCCCGAGGAGTACGCGCAGGCGCACCTCCCGGGCGCGATCAGCATCCCGGCGGCGTGGACGAAGGCGTACCAGAGCTCCCTCCCGAAGGACCCGGCCGCGCCCGTCGTCTTCTACTGCCGGGGCGGTGGCTGAACGCTGAGCCAGGAGGCCGCCCGTGCGGCGGCCGAGATGGGCCATACGAACGTGCTCGTCTACCCGGGTGGCTTGCCGGACTGGGTGAGCCGAGGCTTGCCCGTGGAGCGCGGCGGGGCCGGCGCGAAGCGCGGCTGACACCGCGCCGGGGGCTGCCCCCGGGATCAGCGGAGCGCGTCCATCAGTGCGTCGAGCACCGCCCGCGGCGGCCGCACCGCCTCCGTGGGCAGGGTCGCGAGCGGCGCCTCCACCAGGTTCATGAGGTCGACGAGGCTCGGCGCCTTGGCGTCCACGAAGAGCACGCCGGTGAGCACGTCGCCGCCCGCCTGCGCCTCGACGAGGCGCGCCATCGCCCGGCCGCGGTCGCGCGGATCGTACCCCTCCTCCAGCTTGCGCAGCCGCAGGTGTGAGCCGTCGTGCATCGTCACGTCGACGGTCGTGCCCGGGTCGTACTCGACCGCGAGGTCCTCGAACGCCGGCACGAAGTGCAGCTCGTGCAGCGGCACGTCGTGCTCCTTCATGTACGCGTAGGACTTGGTCGAGCCCTCGTGGTCGTTGAAGGTGACGCACGGCGAGACCACGTCCAGCATCGCCGTCCCGCGGTGCGCGATCGCCGCCTTCAGCATCGCCGAGAGCTGGCGCTTGTCGCCCGAGAACGAGCGGCCGACGAACGTCGCGCCGAGCTGGATCGCGAGCGTGCAGAGATCGATCGGGGGGAGGTCGTTCTGGACGCCGGTCTTGAGCTTCGACCCGAGGTCCGCGGTGGCCGAGAACTGCCCCTTCGTGAGCCCGTACACGCCGTTGTTCTCGACGACGTAGAGCATGGGCAGGTTCCGGCGCATGAGGTGCACGAACTGGCCGATGCCGATGGAGGCGGTGTCCCCGTCGCCGGAGACGCCCAGCGCGAGGAGCTGCCGGTTCGCGAGGACCGCGCCGGTCGCGACCGACGGCATGCGCCCGTGCAGCGCGTTGAACGCGTGCGAGCGGCTCATGAAGTACGCGGGGCTCTTCGACGAGCAGCCGATCCCGGAGAGCTTCGCGACGCGCTCGGGCGGCACGCCCATCTCGTACATCGCCTCGAGGATGCGCTCGGAGATCGCGTTGTGGCCGCAGCCTGCGCAGAGCGTGCTCTTGCCGCCCTTGTACTCGACGACGGTGAGGCCGAGCCGGTTCGTGCGCGGGGCGGCGGGGGTCGGAGGGGTGGCCATGTCAGCGCGCCTCCTCGGCGCGGATCGCCTCGGACACCGTGCGCGCGTCGAGCGGCAGCCCGTCGAGGTGCGGGACCGGGCGGAGCCGCGGGACGAGCGCGGGCGGCAGATCGAGCTTCAGGAGCGCCGCGAGCTGGCCGTCGCGGTTCTGCTCCACGACGTACACGCGCTCGTGCGCCTCCACGAACGCCCGCACCTCGCGCGAGAACGGGTAGGCGCGCACGCGCAGGTAGTCGGACTCGAGCCCCGCCTCGCGGCGGAGCTGCTCGCGCGCCTCGCGCAGCGCCGGATCCGAGGAGCCGTAGGCGAGGAGGCCGACCTTCGCCTCGCCGGACCCCTCCCGCACCGGCGCGGGCAGGAGGTCGCGCGCGCCGTCGAGCTTCTTCTCGAGGCGGGCGAGGTTCCGCTCGAACGTGCGCGGATCCTCGCTGTAGGCGGACTTCTCGTCGTGCCCGGTGCCGCGCGTGAAGTAGGCGGCCTTCGGGTGCGGCGTGCCCGGCAGCGTGCGCCAGCCGATCCCGTCGCCGTCCACGTCGGCGTAGCGCGCGAAGCCGTCCAGCCGGTCGAGGTCCTCCTTCGAGAGCACCTTGCCGCGATCGAGCGGCCGCGCCGGATACGGGAACGGATCGGACATCCAGACGTTCATGCCGAGATCGAGGTCGGTCATGACGAACACCGGCGTCTGGAGCCGCTCGGCGAGGTCGAACGCGTCCACCCCCATCGTGAAGCACTCCTCGACCGATCCGGGGAGGAGCAGCACGTGGCGCGTGTCGCCGTGGGAGAGAAACGCCGTCGAGAGGATGTCGCCCTGGGCGGTGCGGGTGGGGAGCCCCGTCGACGGGCCGACGCGCTGGACGTCGAAGATCACCGCGGGGATCTCGGCGTAGTAGGCGAGCCCGGCGAACTCGCTCATGAGCGAGACGCCCGGCCCGGCGGTGGCGGTCATCGCGCGCGCGCCGGCCCACCCCGCGCCGATGGCCATCCCCACCGCCGAGAGCTCGTCCTCCGCCTGGACCACCGCGAAGGTCGCCTTGCCGTCCGGGCCGATGCGGTACCTGCGCAGGTGCCCGATGAGCGTCTCGACGAGCGAGGACGAGGGCGTGATGGGGTACCAGGCGACGACCGTGACGCCCGCGAAGAGCGCGCCCATCGCCGCCGCGGCGTTGCCGTCCACCAGGATCTTCCCCGCCGTCCGGTCCATGCGGCGGACGACCAGCGGGTCGCGCTTCTCGAGCGTCGCCGCGTGCTCGAACCCGGCCCGCGCCGCCGCGACGTTCAGGTCGCGGGCCTTGGGCTTGCCCGGGAACTGCTTCTCGACGGCGTGCTCCACCTCGCCCAGGTCGATCGCGAGCAGCCGCGCGAGGACGCCCACGTACGCCATGTTGCGGAGGAGCCTCCGGAGCTTCGGCTCCTTCGTGAGCGGCTCGACGAGCGCGTCGAACGCGACCGGGTAGTACACGAGGTCGCCGCGGAGCTCCGCGAGCGCGAGCGGCGCGTCGTACACGACCGCCGCGCCGGCGCGGAGCCCGAGCACGTCCTCGCGCGCGGTCTCCGGGTTCATCGCGACGAGGAGGTCGACCTCCTTCTTTCGCGCGGTCCAGCCGTCCCGCGACGCGCGGATCGTGTACCAGGTCGGCAGCCCCGCGATGTTCGACGGGAACAGGTTCTTGCCGGAGACCGGCACCCCCATCTGGAAGATCGCCCGCAGGAGCACGGTGTTCGAGCTCTGCGAGCCCGAGCCGTTCGCGGTCGCGATCTGGATCGAGAAGTCGTTCACCAGCGCGCCACCGTCCGGCCGGGCGGCCGGCAGTGGCGCGACGGAGCTGTCCGGGGACGCCATCGTGCGCTCCTCCATCTGCTTCATAGAGGGAGCGACATCTGGCCGCAGGAGCTTCTGAGGCGCGGGGGTCGGGGCGCTCGGGCGTGACGGCGATCTCACCCGCCATCCGACCGGGTGCGCTCCCGCCCGGGGGCGTCGCGCGCCTTCTGGCCTCGCCGGGGACGGCGCTCAGCGCGCGAGGTGCCGCGCCAGATCCTGGTCGAGCCCGGCGAGGTGCTCGCGCAGCCAGTCGGAGAGCCAGTTGTGGAGCGCGAGCCCGGCGGCGGCGCTGCCGCCATCGCGCGCATGGGCGCGGCGGTGGCCCTCGAGCTCGCCGCGGAAGCGGGCGTGCGCGGCGCGGTGCTCCTCGAGGCGCGGGTAGCCGGCCCCGGCCATGAGCCGCTCCTCGGCGAGGAAGTGCCGCTCCGCGTAGCCGGTGAGGTAGGTGAACAGCTCCTCGACCCCCGCCCGATCGCCGGTGCGCAGCGCGCGCACGAGCCGCTCGGCGCGCCGGAACAGCTCCACGTGCCCGGCGTCGATCTCGTCGACGCCGACCGCGAGCGACGGGCTCCACTCGAGCGGCATGCCCCGACGAGTGCGCCCATCGCGACGCTCCGTCAACGTCCCGGACGCGCGCCTTTCGGGCTTGCGCCGGGGCGCGCAGCCGCGCCCCGGCCAGGCCTGGCCTCAGCCCGCGTCGCGCGTCACGCGAGCACCACGAGGAGGTCGTCCTTCTCCACCTTGTCGCCCTCCTTGAAGCGGACCTCGGCGACGGTGCAGTCCGCCTTCGCCTTCACGTTCGTCTCCATCTTCATCGCCTCGGTGACGAGCAGCACCGCGCCGGCCTTCACCGCCTCGCCGGGCTTCGCGTTCACCTTCACGACCTTGCCCGGCATGGGCGCGCCGACGTGGGCGGGGTTCCCGCGGTCCGCCTTCGGGCGGGCCTGACCGGCCTGCGCCGCGGCCTGGTCGCGCACGGTGATGGTGCGCGCCTCGCCGTTCAGCTCGAAGAAGAGATCGCGCGTGCCGTCCTTCTCGAGCTTGCCGACCGTCACCAGGCGCACGATGAGCGTCTTGCCGGGCTCGATCTCGATCGACGTCTCCTGCCCCGGCTCGAGCCCGTACAGGAACACCGGCGTGGGGACGACCGAGGTGTCCGAGAACTCGTCGCGGTGGCGGACGAGGTCCGGCCAGACGTTCGGGTAGAGCAGCCACGACACGAGCTGCTTGTCGTCCACGGGGACGCCGGCGCGCTCCGCCGCGCGCGCCCGCTCGCGCTCGAGGTCGGCGGGCTCGAGGAGCTCGCCCGGGCGGCGCGTGATGGGCTCCTGGCCCTTCAGGATCACCCGGCGCAGCTCCTCCGGGAACCCGCCGTGCGGCTGGCCGAGCATGCCCTTCGCGAGCCCGACCACCGACTCCGGGAAGGCGAGATCCTTGCCCTTCTCGGTGAAGAGGTCCTCGGGCTCGAGGCCGCTCTTCACGAGGAACATCGCCATGTCGCCGACGACCTTCGACGACGGCGTCACCTTGATGATGTCCCCGAAGAGCAGGTTCACCTTCCGGTACATGTCCTTGCACTCCTCCCACCGGTCGAGGAGGCCGAGCCCGGCCACCTGCGGCTTGAAGTTGGAGTACTGGCCGCCGGGGATCTCGTGGCGGTACACCTCGGCGGTCCCGCTGCGCAGCCCGGACTCGAACGGCGCGTACCACTCGCGCACCGTCTCCCAGTAGGCCGCGAGCTCCTGCAGCCCGTCCTCGTCGAGCGCCGGGTCCCGCTCCGCGCCGCGCAGCACCGCCGCGAGCGAGTTCAGGTTCGGCTGGGCGGTGAGGCCCGAGAGCGGGGCGAGCGCCGCGTCCACCACGTCGACGCCCGCGCGCGCCGCCTCGAGCAGGGTCGCGGCCGCGACGCCGGAGGTGTCGTGCGTGTGCAGGTGGACGGGGATGCCGACCGCCTCCTTGAGCGCCTTCACGAGCTTCGCCGCGGCGAAGGGCTTGAGGAGCCCGGCCATGTCCTTCACGGCGAGGAAGTGCGCGCCCATCCGCTCGAGCTCCTTCGCGAGCGCGACGTAGTAGTCGAGCGGGTACTTGTCACGGCGCGGGTCGGTGATGTCGCCCGTGTAGCAGAGCGCTGCCTCGAGCACGGCGTTCTTCTGCCGGCGCACCGCCTCGCAGGCGACCGTCATCCCCTTCGTCCAGTTGAGGGAGTCGAACACCCGGAAGACGTCCACCCCGCTCTTCGACGCCTCCTCCACGAACCGCTCGACCACGTTGTCCGGGTAGTTGGTGTAGCCGACCGCGTTCGAGCCGCGGAGGAGCATCTGGAAGAGGACGTTCGGGATCGCGGCGCGCAGCTTGTGGAGCCGGTCCCACGGATCCTCCTTGAGGAACCGCATCGACACGTCGAACGTCGCGCCGCCCCACAGCTCGAGCGAGAAGAGGCCGGCGGCGAGCCGCGCGGTGGCCGGGGCGATGCGCACGAGGTCGCCGGTGCGGACCCGGGTCGCGAGCAGCGACTGGTGCGCGTCGCGCATGGTCGTGTCCGTGAAGAGGAGCCGCTTCTCCTCGAGCGCCCAGCGCGCGAGCCCCTCGGGCCCGCGCTCGAGGAGGAGGTCGCGCGTGCCCCGGGGCGGCGCGCTCGTCACGTCCACCCTGGGGAGGCGCGGCTCGCGCAGCTCCGCCGAGCGGAGCGGCTTCGCGACGCCGGGCGAGCCGTTGACGACGACCTCGCTCAGGTAGCGGAGGAGCTTCGTGCCGCGGTCCTTCTTCACCGGGGCCTGCATGAGCTCCGGGTGCCCCTCGATGAAGGACGTGTCGCAGTCGCCGGCGAGGAACACCGGGTGGCGCGCCACGTTCTCCAGGAACGAGATGTTGGTCTTCACCCCTCGTACGCGGAACTCCTGGAGCGAGCGGTCCATCACGCGCGCCGCCGCGCCGAGCGTGAGCCCCCAGGTCGTGATCTTCACGAGCAGCGAGTCGTAGTGCGGGGTGATCACGGCGCCGGTGAAGGCGCTGCCCGCGTCGAGGCGCACGCCGAACCCGCCCGGCGAGCGGTACGCCTTCAGCACCCCGTAGTCCGGCGCGAAGCCGTTCTGCGGATCCTCGGTGGTGATGCGGCACTGGATGGCGAAGCCGCGGCGTTGCACGTCCTCCTGGCGCGCGATGCCGATCTCGGGGTCGGAGAGCCGCTTGCCCTGGGCGACGAGGAGCTGCGCCTGGACGAGGTTCCGGCCGGTGATGCTCTCGGTGACCGTGTGCTCCACCTGGATGCGCGGGTTCACCTCGATGAAGTAGTGGCGCCCCTCGCGGTCCACGAGGAACTCCACCGTGCCGGCGTTCCGGTACGCGACGCTGCGCGCGATCTTGAGCGCGTCCTCGCAGATCGTCGCGCGCTGCGCCTCGGAGAGCGAGAGCGAGGGCGCGAACTCGACGACCTTCTGGTGGCGGCGCTGGATCGAGCAGTCGCGCTCGAAGAGGTGGACGAGGTTCCCGTGGTGGTCGCCGAGGATCTGCACCTCGATGTGCTTGGGCCGCTCGATGTACCGCTCGAGGAAGACCGCCGGGTTCCCGAACGCCGCGCCCGCCTCGCTCCGCGCCGAGACGAGCCCCTCGACGAGCTCGCGCTGGTTGCGCGCGACGCGCATGCCGCGCCCGCCGCCGCCGGCGCTCGCCTTGATGATGATCGGGTAGCCGTGCTCGCGCGCGAAGACGAGGGCCTCCTCGTCGTGCTGGATCGGCTCGGCGGTGCCGGGCACCACCGGCACGCCGGCCGCCTGCGCCGCCTTGCGGCCGGCCACCTTGTCGCCGAGCCGGCGCTGCATCTCGGGCGTCGGCCCGACGAAGACGATGCCGGCGCGCCCGCACGCCTCCGCGAACTCGGCGTTCTCTGAGAGGAAGCCGTAGCCGGGGTGGATGGCGTCCACCTCGAGCCGCTTCGCGAGCGCGACGATCTCCTCGATGCCGAGGTACGCGTCGATGGGCTTCTTGCCCTTGCCGACGAGGTACGCCTCGTCCGCCTTGTAGCGGTGCAGCGAGAGCCGGTCCTCCTCCGAGTAGATCGCGATGGTCTGGATCCCGAGCTCGGTGCAGGCGCGGAAGATGCGGATGGCGATCTCGCCGCGGTTCGCGGCCATGACTCTCTTGAACGGGACGGGCATTGCGGCTCCTCGAAGCGAACGGTGGACGCCCACCCGTCGCGGCGGCGCGGGCGTCGGGGTCTCGGGTGTCGTTCGCTGCTGGCCGCCCGGGCCTGCTGGAGCAGGCGCGGTTGCGAGGAGGATCAAGTCGGGCTTGGCGAGCCTCGGCTCGGTCCAGCGCGTCCTACGTGCGGCAATGGAGCACACTTCGACGCGATGTGTCGAGGGGTCCGGAGCCCGGGCGGACGTGATTCTGGAATCGGGAGGTCGGGGTCGGGGTCGGGGTCGGGGTCGGGGTCGAGGTCGAGGTCGGGGTCGGGGTCGGGGTCGAGGTCGAGGTCGGGGTCGAGGTCGGGGTCGAGGTCGGGGTCCCGACCGGACGTCGTCGCTCCCCTCCCCTCACTTCCCCGCGCCAGCCGCTTGCGCGGGGGCGACCGCGGGCTTGTCCTCCGCCGCCTTCACCACCTGCCCCGGCGCGGGCGCGGCGACGGCGGTGCCGGCCTCGATCACCGGGCTCGTAGGCTGCCCCGCGGGCGCCGCCGTGGCAGGCGGGACGCACTCCGGGGCCTTGGCTGCGACGACCGGCTTCTGCGCGCGAGCGCGCTTCGCGGGCGTGGCCGTCGCGGGCTGCGAGGGCGCGCAGGCGAGGACCGTGGGCGGCGCGGGGGCGGCCCACGGCGTCGCGTTCGCGAACGCCACGGGCGCCGGCTGCGGGCTCGTGCTCTCCGACCGCTCCTTGCTGTCCAGCTGCGCGCGCCCGTCGCTCGAGGCGGTGGCGGTCGCGGTCGCGGGCGGGGACGCCTTCTTCGCGGCCTCGCCGAGCGCCGCGGCGAGCTGCTCGTGGCTCGCGTACAGCCGGTCGTGCTCGAGCTCGGAGCGCTTGCGCAGCGA
The DNA here is from genome assembly GCF_022690685.1 of Anaeromyxobacter terrae. Taxonomy (GTDB): domain Bacteria; phylum Myxococcota; class Myxococcia; order Myxococcales; family Anaeromyxobacteraceae; genus Anaeromyxobacter; species Anaeromyxobacter terrae. Next base: position 98,274 of record NZ_JALCYY010000004.1, read on the forward strand.
GTCCCGGTCGCCGGCCACGTCGGCGAGCCGCTCCTTCGCGCCCGAGAGCCGGTCGTTCGCGGCGTCGAGCTTCTGCTTCAGCGCCTCGTTCTCGGCGAAGCCAGCGCGCGCGGCGTCGCTCGTGCACGCCGCGAGCACGTTCGTCTCGCGGTCCGCCGGCATCGGCTCACCGCGGCTCCACGCCGCGAGCGCCCGCATCTGCCAGCGGTAGTCCTCGCGGGCGACGCACTCCTGGACGAGGCGGGTGAGGCGGTCGTCGGACCAGGGCGAGGCGGTCCGCGCGCAGGGCCCGACCTCCTCCCGTACCTGGCCGAAGATCTTGTGGGTGCTGCGCACCCAGCAGCCGTCCCGCTGCGCCACCTTGACCGACGTGCACCCGCTCACCGCCGCGACGAGCACGATCGCTCCCAGAGCCCTCATGTGCGCCCCCCTCGTCCGACCCAGCCGGCAGCCGGCGATCATCTTAGGGAGCCGCCGGAAGCCCGGGCAGCGCTCGGACTCCGCGTGAGACGCGACGTGCCCCACCGCGGACGCGCAGACGCCGCGGGAGGGGAATTGTCGGCGCTGCTGCGGAGGCAGCGCCGCGCCATCGCCGCCCCGAGGAGCGGCCATGCCGCCGGCCGCTAGGCGCTCCGCCTGGCGAGGTAGCGGCCGAGCTCGAGGTCGGACTGGCCCACGTGCGTCTCCAGCCACTCCGCCAGCCACCGGCCGACGCGGAACGGCACGGCGCCCTGGCCGCGCGCGAGCTCGCCCGCGATCTGGGCGAGGTCCGCCACGAAGCGATCGTGCTCGGCCTTGTGCCGCACGAACCCGGGGTAGCGGGTCTCGCGCATCCAGGTCTCCTCGAGCCCGAAGTGCGTGACGGCGTGGCCGTGGAGGTACTGGACGAGCTCGACGACGTCGGCGCGCTCGCCCGCGTCGAGCGCGTCGACGACGCGGGCGGCGCGGAGGAACAGCTCCTGGTGCTGCGCGTCGATCTCGGAGACGCCGACGGCGAGGGCGTGAGTCCACTGGATGGCCATTCGTGGTGTTCCTCGTTCCTGTCTCTTTCCCCGCCGGGCGCGAGATTCCCCTGAAGGCGGGAGCCTCGCCAGCCCGCGGACAGGGGACGGGGCGACGGGCGTCGGAAAACCTGCTACCTTGGGGTGCTTCACATGCAGCACCCCATCCTCGAAGCCGCGCTCGCCCCCTCTCCCGCAGTCCGGGAGATCCCCTTCAACTACACGTCCGCCGACGACCGGGCGGCGATCTCCCAGCTCCTCGGCCCGGAGCTGTGGGCGAGGCTCGAGGAGCTCCGCAGCCTCCGCGTCACCGGGCGCAGCGCGCGCCTGCTGATGCGGTTCTTCGGCGAGCTGCTCATCCACCGGCGGAACGCGTTCCTCTTCCAGGAGCTCGTGGACTCGGGGACGCGCCGGCGCCGGTTCTTCCGCAACATCGAGAAGGACCTCGGCATCGTCGGGCGGAACGCCAACGGGGAGCCGCGGGTGGCGGAGGTGCTCGGCGCCTGCCGGAAGCTGCTCGCCGAGTTCCGCGCGGACGTCGAGGGCGCGGGCGACCTGCGCGGCCGCATGGTGCGGATGCTCGGCGCGGTGGTCGGCAAGGACAACGTCCTCTTCGATCCGTTCACGCTCGTCTCGCACGCGACCGACGCGACCGACTGGCGCCTCCACCTCCCGGTCGCCGTCGTGATGCCCGACGACGAGCGGCAGGTCGCGCCGCTCCTCGCCGCCATCGCCGGGCTCGGCCTCAAGGCGATCCCGCGCGGCGCCGGCACCGGCCTCACCGGCGGCGCGGTCCCGCTCCGGCCCGGCTGCGTCGTCGTGAACACCGAGAAGCTGAACCGCATCCGCGGCGTGTCGGAGCGGTCCTTCCGGCTCGGCGACGGCCGCGAGGCGGTCGCGAAGGTGGTCGAGCTCGAGGCGGGGGTCGTCACCGAGCGCGCGATGGAGCACGCCGCCGAGCGCGGCCTCGTGTTCGCGACGGACCCGACGAGCGCGTGGGCCTGCACCATCGGCGGCAACATCGCGGAGAACGCCGGCGGCAAGGACTGCGTCCTGTGGGGCACCTGCATCGACAACCTGGTGTCGTGGCGGATCGCGATGCCCTCCGGCCGCCAGTGGACGGTGCGGCGCGTCGATCACCGGCTGCGCAAGATCCTGCCCGAGGACCCGGTAACGTTCGACGTCCTCGAGGACGACGGCCGCCTGGTGAAGCGGATCGCCCTCACCGGCGCCGAGATCCGCAAGAAGGGGCTCTGGAAGGACATCACCAACAAGGCGCTCGGCGGCGTCCCCGGCCTGCAGAAGGAGGGCACCGACGGCGTCATCACCTCCGCCGAGTTCGTCCTCTACCGCGAGTACGAGGCCAAGCGGACGCTGTGCCTCGAGTTCTTCGGGCCCGACTTCGACGAGGCCTCGCGCGTCATCCTCCAGCTCGCCCGGGCGTTCCCCTTCCCCGACGGCGGCAAGGAGGCCCTCTCCGCGCTGGAGCACTTCGACGACGAGTACGTCCGCGCCATCGACTACAAGGTGAAGGCGCCGCGCCCGGAGACGCCGAAGGCGGTGCTGCTCGTGGACGTGGTCGGCCACTCGGCCGAGGAGGCCGCGCGCGGGGTGGACCGGATGCGGCGCATCCTCGACGAGCACCCGAACACCGAGCTCTTCGAGGCGCGCGACGCGGCGGAGGCGAAGCGCTTCTGGGCCGACCGCAAGAAGCTCGGCGCCATCGCCCGCCGGACGAACGCCTTCAAGATGAACGAGGACGTCGTCCTCCCGCTCGAGGCGCTCGCCGAGTTCGCCCGCTTCATCGAGGCCACGAACGTCGAGGAGGAGCGGCACGCGCAGGGGCGGTTCGTGGAGCGCGCGGAGGAGATCCTGCGCCTCGCCCCGCCACCCAAGGACGACCCCGAGTGGCTCGCGCGAAAGATCCCGGCCGCGCTCGCGCGCTGCGCCGCGGCGCGGCCGGCGCTCGCCGGCGCTGACGCGCGCGCGCTCCGCGCGCTCGAGCCGATCGAGGCGCTCCGGCGCGATCTCGCCCAGCTCGTCCGCGGCTACGCCGGGCTCCTCGCCACGCTCGACAAGGCGCACCGCGAGGTGCGCGACCGGCTCGTCGTGCTCGCGACCCACATGCACGCCGGCGACGGCAACGTGCACGTGAACGTGCCGGTGCTCTCGAACGACCGGCCGATGCTCCGCCGCGCCGAGGAGGTCATCGACGCCGTGATGGCCCGGGTGATCGCGCTCGGCGGCGTCGTCTCCGGCGAGCACGGCATCGGCGTCACGAAGCTCAAGTACCTCGAGCCCGAGCGCATCCGGGAGCTCGCCGCCCACCGCCGCGAGGTCGATCCGGGCGGGCTCATGAACCCCGGCAAGCTCGAGGACCTCGACGTCCTCGACCAGGTGTTCACGCCCTCCTTCAACCTCCTCGAGCTCGAGGCGCGCATCCTCCAGCACGGGCAGCTCGAGGCGCTCGCGAAGGCCATCGCGCACTGCGTCCGCTGCGGCAAGTGCAAGGCGGACTGCTGCGTCTACCACCCCGCGCGCGGGATGTTCTTCCACCCCCGCAACAAGAACCTCGCCATCGGCGCGCTCATCGAGGCGCTCCTCTACGACGCGCAGCGCGAGCGCTCGACGCAGTTCGAGCTCCTCCGCTGGCTCGAGGAGGTGGCGGACCACTGCACCATCTGCCACAAGTGCGCGAAGCCCTGCCCGGTGGACATCGACTCGGGCGAGGTGTCGGTCCTCGAGCGCGAGATCCTCGCGAGCTGGGGCTACAAGCGCACCACCGCGGCGACGGCCGCGACGCTCGCCTACCTCGACAGCCGCTCGCCGGCCGCGAACGCCGCGTTCCACGGCGGCTTCGTGCGGCTCGGCGGCGCGGTCCAGCGCGCCGCCTGCGCCATCGCCGCGCCGCTCCAGCCCGCCGACGCGCGCCGCGCCCCGTACGCCCTCCAGGTGCTCCGCTCGCCGGTGCCCCCGATCCCCGCCGAGACGCTCCGCGACGTGCTCCCGCCCTGCGAGCAGGACCAGGTGCTCGTGCTCGAGCCGGAGGACGGGGACGCGAAGCGGAGCGTCTTCTACTTCCCGGGCTGCGGCTCGGAGCGGCTGTACTCGCACGTCTCCATGGCGGCGCTCCACGTGCTGGTCTCGCTCGGCGTGCGGGTCGTCGTCCCGCCGCCGTTCCTGTGCTGCGGCTTCCCCGCCCACGCGAACGCGAAGGCGGAGCAGCACTCCCGGACCGTGCTGCGCGACACCATCCTCTTCAGCCAGATCCGCGAGATGTTCAGCTACCTCGCCTTCGACGGCTGCGTGGTCACCTGCGGCACCTGCCGCGAGGGGCTCGAGGCCATGGAGGCGGAGAAGCTCTTCGGCGGGCGCATCGTCGACGTCGCGCGCTACGCCGCCGAGCGCGGGCTCTCGCTCTCGGCGGCCGCGCCGGGTGCGGCGCCGGTCCTCTACCACGCGCCCTGCCACGACTCGCTCGACGGCGAGGCGGGCGCGGTCCTGGGGCGCATCGGCGGGTTCGGCAAGCTCGAGGCGGTGCCGCACTGCTGCTCGGAGGCGGGGACGCTCGCCCTCTCCAGGCCCGACATCACGGACGCCATGCTCCACCGCAAGCGCGAGGCGATCGCCGAGGCGCTCGACGGCCGGCCGCGAGGCGCGGTGGTGCTGACGAACTGCCCCTCCTGCGTGCAGGGCCTCGGGCGCAACGCGGCGCTCGGCGTCGAGCCGAAGCACCTCGCCGTCGCGCTCGCCGAGCGGCTCTCCGGAGCGGAGTGGCGCGAGAAGTTCCGCGCGCAGGCCGCGCGAGCCGCGGCCGTGCACTTCTAGACGGGGGCTGCGCCCCCGCCCCGCCGAGCGAAGCTCGTCGGGGCCCCACCCCTGCTCGGCGGGGCCCGTGAACGGTCGCGCCCGCTGCGCGGGTTCGCGACCGTTCCCCGCCGGGAGGGACTGCGTCCCTCCCCGTCGCTCCGCGACGGGGCCCCTCCCTGCGGGGCTGGCCGGTCACGCCGCATGAGCCTCTGCCCTGGCCGCCCGGCGCAGTGTCTCGCGCAGGAGCCCGCCGACGTCGAGGGTCAGCGCCACCCGGCCGTTGCCGAGGATGGACGACCCCGAGACGCCGACGACGCCGGCGAACATCCGCCCGAGCGGCTTCACCACCGTGGAGCACTCGCCGTGGAGCGCGTCGACGGCCACGCCGGCGGTGTGCGCGCCGTGCCGGACCACCACCACGTTCTCGCGCGCCGGGCGCGCGCCGCCCAGGGCGAAGTGGTCGCGCAGGCGGAGGTAGGGGAGCGGGGCCCCGCGCACGTTCAGGATCCCGCAGGGCGCGCCCGTGGCGCTCTCCTCCACCGGCAGCTCGAGGCACTCCACGACGGAGTCGAGCGGGAGGACGAAGGTCTCCTCGGCGACGCCCACCTTGAAGCCCTGGATGATCGCGAGCGTGAGCGGGACCCGGATCGTGATCTCCGTGCCTGCGCCCGGAGCGCTCCGGATCGCGACCGACCCGCGGAGCGCCTCGACGTTGCGGCGGACGACGTCCATGCCGACCCCGCGTCCCGAGAGCTCCGTCACGGCGTCCGCGGTGGAGAAGCCGGGCTCGAACACGAGCCGGGCGGCCTCCTCGTCCGAGACCCGCGCCGCGTCCGGCGCGAGCCCCTGCGCGACGGCGCGCGCCGCGATGCGCGCGCGGTCGAGGCCGGCGCCGTCGTCCGAGACCTGGATCACCATGCTCCCCGCCTCGTGGAAGGCGCGCAGCACCACGGTCCCGATCGGCGCCTTGCCGCGCGCGCGCCGGACGTCGGGCGGCTCGATGCCGTGGTCGAGGGCGTTCCGGACCATGTGCGTGAGCGGGTCGCGGATGTGCTCGATGACGGCGGTGTCCACCTCGACGTCCTCGCCCTCGACGACCAGGCGGGCGCGCTTCGCGAGCGCGGTCGCGGCGTCGCGCACGGTGCGCGCGTGAGGGTGGAACGTCGGCCCGATCGGCACCATCCGGGCCTTCATGATGAGCTCCTGCAGGTCCTGGTAGAGCCGGTCCGCCTCGCGGTGGGCCTCGAGGAGCTGCTCCGCCCCCGCGCCGGCGCGCTGCTCGAGGAGCTCCCCGAGCCGGCCGCGCGCGACGGCGATCTCGCCCGAGAGGTCGAGCATCCGGTCGAGCTTCGTCACGTCGACGCGCAGCGTGCGCGCGCTCGCGTGGGAGGTGCCGGCCGGCTCGTACGCGTCACCCGCGCCGCGGCCGGTGCCGTCCGGCGAGCGAGGCGCCCCGGGGTCGGACCCGGCGGCCTGCGCGGCGGCGGCCAGGCGGCGCCGGAACGCGAGCGCCGCAGGGGGCACCTCCGCGGCGCCGGCCGCGGCCGCCCCGAGCGAATCGCGGAGCACGTCGACGGAGCGGAGGAGGAGCGTGACGAGCGCGTCGGTGACGCCGAGGCTCCGCCCGCGGAGCCGCTCGAGCACGTCCTCGAGATCGTGGGCGAGCTCCCGGACGCCGTCGAAGCCGACGAGCGCGGCGCCGCCCTTCACGGTGTGCGCGTCGCGGAAGAGCGCGTGCAGGATGGCCTCGTCGCCGGGGCGCGCCTCGAGCGCGACGAGCGCCTGCTCCATGCGCCCGAACGTCTCCTCGGCCTCGGCGAGGAACGTCTGCACGAGGAGGTCCCGGTCGATGCCGAGCTCGTCCATGTCTCCTCCGTCGCCGCTCACAGGTGGCGAACCCACGCGGTGCCCTCGTCCACGACGAAGATCAGCTTGCGCCCCCGCGAGCCGCCGACGTCCTGGTCGAGCACCGGGACGCGGGCCTCCTCGAGGAGGCGCAGCGCGAGCTCCACGTTCTCCCCGCCGAGGTTGCGGGAGCCGCGGAACGCGCCGATGACGCTCGCGCCGCCGAACACCTTGGCGACGAGCGAGGCGCGCGCCGCGCCCGCGCGGACGACCGCGTCCAGGAGCTCGGGCACGGCGACGTTGCCGAAGCGTGCCGAGCGCTCGCGGCCCACCGGGTGAGGCAGGAGGAAGTGGTTCATGCCGCCGACGCCGCTCGAGGGATCGTGCAGGCACACGGCCACGCACGAGCCGAGCACGGTGGTGATCGCGGTCCGGGTCGCGGCGGTCGCGAGCTGGCCGGCGTGCAGGTAGACCTGCGCGCGGCCGGCGAGGTCCGGCGCGGCGGGGTTCGGCCGCTCGGGGAGGATGGCGGTGGGAGCCGTCACGCGCGCTCGCGGCCTCGAGCGTCCCGCGGCGCGCGCAGCGTGAGCGCGAGGCCGGCGTGCGCGGAGAGGAGATCGAAGACCGCGTGGTCCTGCTCGTCGAGGACCGGCTTGTGGCCGAGGAGCCGCCAGATGGCGATCGCGCCCACGGTCGCGTCGCCGGCGCGGAGCGGGATGCAGGCGGAGAGCTCCGGGTCGCACGCCTCGGGGGCGGGATCGCGACCCGCGATCCAGGCGGCGCCGGTCGCCGCGGTCCGGCCGATGATCCCCTCGCCGACCGCGACGGTGTGGATGGGCCCGGGGTCCACGCCGAACGCCTTCAGGAGGTCGAGCGAGTCGCCGTTCCGCTCGAACAGCGCGAGCTCCTCCGACCCCACGACGTTGATGACGATCTCCTGCACCGCCGCGACGACGTCCGCGCGCGAGCGCCCGCCGTGCAGCCGCTCCAGCGCGACGAAGAGCTGCGCGAGCTCCGTCGTCCGCTCCTGCGCGGCGACGTAGTCGTCGGAGAGCCTCCGCTGCTCGGCCTCGAGCTCGTCCACCCGCGCGCGAAGCCGGTCGCGCTCCACGCTCGCGTGCGTGATCGCCTCGCGCGCCAGCGCGAGCTCGCTCGCGAGCCGCCGGCGCTCGAGCTCGCCCGTCTCGGGGGGCGCGCTCCGCGACGGCACCGGCGTCGCGGCCTCGGAGGCGAGCCGCTGCTGCTCGGAGCGGAGCGAGGAGATCACCTCGCGCAGGCGCTCGCTCATCTTCTGGAGATCCTGGCCGGCGCCGGCGGGCGGCGCGGGAGGGGTCCGGTCGCGGGGGGGATGATCGGCCATGGGAGGCGCTCGCTACTGCCCGAGGCAGCTGCGCACCTTGGCGAGCAGCTCGAGGCCGTTGATGGGCTTCGTGACGTAGTCGTTGCAGCCGCTCGCGTAGCCCGACTCGACGCTCGCGAGCTCGCCGCGCGTCGTGACCATGATGACGGGGATCTCGCGGGTGTCCTCCTGCTGGCGCAGCTTCCGGCAGGCCTCGAACCCGTCCATGCGCGGCATCACCACGTCCATCAGGATGAGATCCGGGCGCTCGGAGATCGCCTTCTCGACGCCCTCGGCGCCGTCCTTCGCGGTCACGACCTCGTAGGCATGCTTAGACAGGATCATCCGCTCCATGAGGAGCACCGTGGACGAGTCGTCGACGAGCAGGATCTTCTTCCGGTCCATCACGGGAGGCCTCCGCGCGCGAGCTGCGAGGTCCCGAGCAGGTGCAAGCGCGGCACCACCGCGCGGGGTGGGTGCCGTGCGCACGCGGGGCCCCAGCGGCGCCTGGAGCGACGCGCCGTGTGGGTTCGACCTTTTCCCGAGAATCGGCGCCCGCGTGCGTGCGCGCCCGCCCGGGCGAGCGCGCGATGGCGACGTACCGTGAACGAGGCACCCGGTCGCCTCCGCGCGCGACACCGGGCGGACCCGTGCTCGCGGGTGTCCGGGGCCCCGGGTTCGGTGAGCCCGGGCCGTGCGCCGCGGCGCGGCGGGGGCGGGCGCGCGGGAGCCGGACGGCCGGAGCGCGGACGCGCGCGGCCTGCGCAACCGGCCGGGATCACGCGGGGATGCACCGGCGCGGACCGTGCTCACGCGCGCGTCATGACCACGCTCCCCCTCGCCGTCGCCGCCGCGCTCGCCGCGGCCCCACGTGCCGCCTCCACCCTCGATCCCGCGCCCGCGCGCGAAGTCGCCTCCACGGACGCCGCCGCCGAAACCAGGGCACTTCGGGCCCTCGCGCTCCTCTCGGCGGGAGAGCCGAGCATCGCGGAGGTGCAGGCCGCCGCCGCGCTCGCCGCGGACTCGGAAGCCCCCGGCGCCGCGGGCTTCGCCCGGCGCGCCCGCCTCGCCGCGCTGCTCCCGCGCCTCACCGCCGAGTACCAGCGCGACGAGCGCAGCCATCGCGTCGTCGGCCTGCAGGGCTCGGGCGAGGTGGACTACCTGCGGCTCGCACCGGGCCACGCCGTCACGTTCCGCGCCACCTGGGACCTCGGCGGCCTCGTCGCCGCGACGGGTGAGGTCGCCGCCGCCGCGGAGGCGACCGCGCGCGCCCGCGCTCGCGCGGAGGCGGTGAAGCGCGCCACCGCCGTCTACTACGAGCGGCGCCGCCTCCGGCTCGCGCTGCTCCTCGAGCCGCCCGGCACCGCGCTCGCGCGCGCGCAGGCGGAGCTCGAGATCGACCGCCTCGGCGCCGAGCTCGACGCGCTCGTCTCCGGCCGCGGGCCGCGGGGGCAGCCGTGAGGCGCGCCGCGCTCCTCCTGCTCGCCGTCGCGTGCGGCCTGCCCGATCCGTCCCCGTTCGTCCGCGTGGAGGGCGGCGCGCCGGAGGGCGCGGGCGTCGCCCCGGAGGCGGTCGCGGCGGAGTTCCGCTTCACGGGGCCGATCGCGCCCGAGGGGATCCTGGACGGTGGACGGCTGGTGCTCGTCCCCGCGGCCGACCTGCGCGAGGCGCTCGACGCCGTCGAATCCGACGGGGGCGCCGCGGGGCTCGCCGCGCGCGTGCCGGCGGCGGTCTCTCTCGCCGACGGCGGCCGGCGCGCGGTGCTCACGCCCGTCGGGCCGCTGCGCGCCCTCGCGCCCTACGCGCTCGTGCTCTCGTCGCGCGTGCACGCCGCCGACGGACGCACGGTGCTCGACGCCGAGGGCCGCAGGCGGCCGTCCGTCGTCGGCTTCGAGACGGCGCGCGCGGCCGGGCCGCCGCCGCGGCCGGTCCTCACCGAGGTGCGGGCGGACGCCGCGACGCCCGAGGCGGGCGGGGAGTACGTGGAGATCGCGAACCGCGGGGCGGGCCCGCTCGACCTCTCCGGCTGGCGCCTCGCGAAGCGCTCGGCGACCGGGGCGCTGTCGTCGTGCACCGTGAGCGCGCGGCCCGAGGATGCGGTCGCGGCGGGCGCCGTGGCGCTCGTCGTGGGCGGCGCGTATGACGGGCGGTACGCGGTGCCGGCCGCGGCGCGAGTGCTCGCCTGCGGGGCGACCGCGCTCCTCGGCGGCATCGCCAACGATCGCCCGCCGGACCTCCTCCTCCTCGATCCCGCCGGCGCGGTCGTCTCCACCTTCGGCGCGGGCGGCGGGGCGCCGATCTGCCCCGCAGCGGCGGAGCGGATCGACGTGGACGGCCCGGACGTCGCGGAGAACCTGGCCTGCGCCGGGGGCGAGGGGACGCCGGGCGAGTGATCCGCCCCGCGTCGAGGGCGTCAGCAGGCGTTGTCGACGATCCACTTCCCGAGGAGCTCGTCCTTCAGGAGGTAGCCGTCTGCGCCGCACTCGGCGACGAGCTTCTCGACCCGCTCCTTCTCCACGCCCGAGCAGAAGACGACCTTGATCGAGCGGAACATCTCGTTCTTCTTCACGAAGCGGCAGAACTGCGCGCCGTCCACCTTCGGCATGTTGATGTCGAGGAGGATGAGGTCGGGGCGGGTCTGACGCTTCAGGATGATCGAGGTCGCCTTCTCGGCGTCGGGCGCGTACTGGATCTCGAATCCCTTCGCCTCGAGCTCCTCCTTCAGCAGCCGCGCGACGATCTCGGAGTCGTCCACGATGAGCACGCGCCGGCGCGCCTCGAGCGCGGCGGTGAAGCGGCGCGGCAGGTCCTCGGGCGGGGAGGAGGGGACGGCGCCGTCGAGCTTCAGCTCCGCGGCCTTCTGCGCGAGCTCCTCCGGCGTCCCGTCGCCGACGAGCAGGGCGCGCCCGCGGAAGCCGCGGTCGCGGAGGAGCGGCGGCGCCTGCTTCGCGCGCGCCCCGTCGACGAGCAGCGCCGCGGCGCCGCTCGCCTCGGCGACGAGCGCGTGCGGCTCGCGCTCGAGCACGACCTGGTGGCCGGCGGCCTCGAGGGCCATGCCGGTCAGATGTAGGACGATCTCGCTCTCGCAGCAGATGAGGACCTTCACGTCGCCCCTCTCGCGGTGAACCAAAATAGCACCGATCTTGCCCGGCCGTCCCGGGCTCGCGGATAATCCGCGCCCGATGGCCGAGCCGAAGGAAGCGCAGCAGCCCGAGGCCGGCGCCCAGCCGGCGCCGGAGGCGTGGTTCTTCTGCCTGAGGCTCCTCGGCGGCCGCTACGCCTTCGAGGCGCCGCTCGTCACCGAGGTGGTCCGCCTCGGCCCGCTCACGCGGCTGCCGGCCGCGCCGGCCTTCCTGCCCGGCGTGTTCACCCACCGCGGCGAGGTCCTGCCCGTGCTCGACGTCGCCCAGCTCGTCGGCCAGGGCTCGGTCACGCTCCGCCCGAGCACGCGCGCCGCGATCGTCCACTGCGGCCCGTGGAAGGTGGCGGTGGTGAGCGACTCGGTCGAGGGGCTCGTCGCGATCCCCCGCCGCCAGCTCGAGCCGCCGCCGGCGGAGTCGAGCGGCGTCGCCGAGTTCCTCTCCGCGGTCGGCCGCGACCGCGCGGGCGCGGTCGCGATCCTCGACCTGCCGCGCCTCGTCGAGACGGCCCGGGCGCGCGCCGTGCCCGCGGGGAGCGGCTCGGCGTGACCGGCCCGGCGAGCGAGCTCATCCTGTTCCAGGTCGGCCCGCGGACCTTCGCGGCGGTCGTGCACGACGCCATCCGCATCGGCAGCGTCCGCGACGTCCCGCCGGAGGAGCTCGTCCTCGAGACGGCGCTCGGCACGCCGAGCGCCTGCGCGCGCGGCATCGTCGTCGCGAGCCACGACGAGGCCGTCGAGCTGACGCTCGTGGTCGATCAGGTGCTCGGCACCCGGAGCGTGCCGGAGGAGCAGGTGCAGCCGCTCCCCGCGTTCGCCGCCGCCTGCCTCACCTCCGGCGCCGTCACGGGCTTCGTGCTCCTCGACGGCGATCCCCTCCTCCTCGTCGATCTCCCCACCCTCGTCCGCGAGCGCGCGACCGCCGTGCCCGCGTGACGCCTCCCCCGGAGCAGCCATGAGCACCCGCGACCCGTTCGACCTCCCGCAGAAGCCGAAGGCCCGCGCGGCCGCGCCACGCGCGGCGGCGAGGAAGCGGAACACCGCCGTCGGCGCCGACGCCGCCCGCATCGCCGTCGTCCTCCGCGGCTTCGCGGAGGGGAACTACGACGGCCGGGTCGACCCCGACGCGATCGACGATCCCGGCCTGCGCGCCATCGCCGAGGCGGTGAACGGCGCGGCGAGCGCGGTGGTCGAGGACCTGCGCCAGGCGCACCAGCGCGTGCAGATCGTGACGGCCGGCATCGACGAGGCCATCGAGGCGATGATCCGCCTCGTCATCCAGGGCGACCTGTCCGGCTCGCTGCGCGCGGGCTCGACCGACACGGCGCTCACGCCGCTCATCGCCGGCATCGGCCAGGTGATGGAGACGCTCAAGAAGTTCGTCACCGAGACGCGCGAGGCGGCGCTGCAGCTCTCGACGAGCTCCGCCGAGGTGCTCGCGGCGGCGACGCAGAACGAGTCCTCGACGAGCGCGCAGGCGTCGGCCATCCACGAGACGACCGCGACGATGGAGGAGCTGAAGGGCGCCTCGCACCAGATCGCGGAGAACGCGCAGATGGTGGCGGCGATCGCCGAGCAGACCCTCTCCGGCGCGAAGCAGGGCGAGGGCGCGATCAAGGCGTTCATGGGCTCGATGGAGAAGGTCCGCCACAACGCCGTCGAGGTGGACGACGCGATCGCGAAGCTCTCGAAACGGGTCGAGCGCATCGGCACGGTGGTCGAGGTCATCGACGAGATCGCGGACCGCTCGGACCTCCTCGCCCTGAACGCCGCGCTCGAGGGGGCCAAGGCGGGCGAGGCGGGGCGCGGGTTCTCTATCGTCGCCGCCGAGATGCGCCGCCTCGCCGAGAACGTCCTCGAGTCGACGAAGGAGATCAAGAACCTCATCACGGAGATTCGCGAGGCGACGCACGCCGCCAAGGAGGCGTCGGACGGGAACAAGCGCGAGGCCTCCGAGGGCGAGAAGCTCGGCGGCAACGCCATGGCGAGCGTCTCGGGCATCCTCTCCGGCATCCAGGAGACGAGCGACGCCGCCCGCGTGATCCACCTCGCGACCCAGCAGCAGCGCACCGCGACCGAGCAGGTCGTGCAGTCGATGTCGGAGATCGAGGAGGTCACCCGGCAGGCGCAGGCCGGCTCGAAGCAGGCGACGGGCGCGGCCTCCGAGCTCACGAAGCTCGCCGAGCGGCTCGCGGAGCTCGTGAAGCGCTTCAAGATCGAGTAGCCCGGGCTCCCTGGGAAAGGTACCCGCGAGCCGCGCATGGGCGTCTCCGAAGAGATCCGCAAGAAGCTCCTCCCCCGCTTCCGCGAGACCACCGCGGATCGCGTGGAGAAGATCTCGGGCGCGCTGCTCGAGCTCGAGCGCGGCGCCGGCACGCCGGAGGCGCTCGAGGAGCTCGCGCGCGAGCTGCACACCCTGAAGGGCGAGGCCCGCATGATGGGCTTCGTCGGCATCTCCAGCGTGGTGCACGCGGCGGAGGACCTGCTCAAGGCGCTCCCCAAGGACAGCCCCGGCGAGCGGCTCGACGCGCTCCTCGAGGCGTGCGGCGCGATCGTGCCGATGCTCGACGCGACGGCGGACGGAGGGGACGCGGCGGGGAAGCTCGCGGAGTCCCTGCGCGCGCTCATCGCCGGACCGGAAGGCGCGCCGGAGCGCGCAGCGGAGACGACCGCGCCGGCGGCCTCGACCGCGACCGCGTCCCCGCCCGCGCCCCCGGCCGCGCCCGCGCGGCCGTCCGCCCAGTCGCCGGAGGCCCGGCTCGAGCTCCGCGGCGACAAGCCCGCGGCGTCGATCCGCGTGGACGTCGACCGGCTCGACGAGATCGCCGCGCTCGCCGGCGACGTGCTCGTCGAGGGCGAGCGCGCCATCCGCCGCTCCCGCGACCTCAACGCCCTGTTCGCGCGGTGGGGCCGGCTGTCCGACCGGGTGATCGCGCTCGCCGAGCGGCTCCGCGACGCCCGCACCGCCCGGCTCGTCGAGCAGATCGAGGGCGACGTCCACCTCCTCCGCTCGGACACGTTCCGGTTCGCGCGCACCCAGACCGAGGCAGCCTCCTCCTCCCAGGCGCAGTTCGGGATGCTCGCGGAGCGGATCGGCGAGGCGCGCCTCATCCCGCTCTCCGGGGTGCTCGCGGCGTTCCCCCTCGCCGCCCGCGACATGGCGCGCGAGCAGGGCAAGGAGGTCGAGTGCGTCGTGCGCGGCGGCGAGACCGGCGTCGACAAGGCGATCCTGCTCTCGCTCAACGACCCGCTCGTCCACCTGGTCCGCAACTGCGTCGATCACGGGCTCGAGACGCCCGCCGAGCGCGCGCAGGCGGGCAAGCCGCGCGCCGGCAAGATCGTCATCTCCGCGCGCGTCGACGGCGACCTGCTCGCCGTCACGGTGGCGGACGACGGGCGCGGCATCAGCCCGCAGAAGGTCCGCGCCTCCGCGCTGCAGAAGGGGATCATCGGTGAGCAGCAGGCCGCGAGCCTGTCTTCGCGGAACGCGCTCGACCTCATCTTCACGCCGGGCTTCTCGACGCGCGAGCAGGCGGGCGAGACCAGCGGCCGCGGTGTCGGGCTCGACGTGGTGCGCAAGCGCGTCACCGCGCTCGGCGGATCGGTCACGGTCGAGTCCGAGCCCGGCAAGGGCGCGCGGTTCACGCTGCGCATGCCGCAGTCGCTCTCGCTCATGAAGGTCCTCCTCGTCCGCATCGACGAGGACGTCTACGGGATCCCCGCCGTCGACGTGGACAGCGTCGGCCGGCTCGACCCCAAGGAGGCGACGGAGGTCGCCGGGATCCGGGCCGTGCGCTACCGCGGGCGGCTCATGCCGGTGGTCGCGCTCGGGCCGCTCCTGTCGCTCAACGGCGGCCCGCGCTCGAAGCGGCCGCTCGTGGCTTACGTGGTCCACGGGAACGAGGGGGCGGCGGTGGTCGTGGACGGGCTCCACGGCGAGCGCGAGGTGGCGGTGAAGGCGCCCGGCGCGTTCCTCAAGGGCATGCGCTTCGTGACCGGCGCCGCCGCGCTCGAGGATGGGCGCGTCGCGCTGCTCCTCTCGACCCCCGACATCGTGGCCGCGGCCCGCCGGCTCGCCTCGCCCGCCCTGGCGCGCGGTCGCGACCGGCGGCGCCTCCGGGTGCTCCTCGTGGACGACAGCGCGATCGCCCGCGAGGCGGAGGCGGCCCTGCTGCGCTCGCTCGGGCACGAGGTGGACGAGGCGGTGGACGGGGAGGACGGCTGGCGGAGGCTGCAGACCGGCAGCTACCAGCTCCTCGTCACCGACGTGCAGATGCCGGTGCTCGACGGCATCGACCTCACCCGCCGGGTGAAGGCGACGCCGCGCTTCGTGAAGCTGCCCATCGTCATCATGTCCTCGCTCTCCGCGCCCGAGGAGCGGCGCCGGGGGGTGGACGCCGGCGCCGACGCCTACATCGTGAAGGGTGAGCTCGAGGCCGAGAGCCTCGCCGCCACGCTCGAGCGGCTCTGCGGGGTCGGGGCGTGACCCCTCCACAGGCCCGGCGGGTCCGCGTCCTCGTCGCGGACGACTCCGCCTTGTTCCGCGAGCTCCTCTCCGGCGTGGTCGCGGACGGCCCGGGGTTCGAGGTCGTCGCCGTCGCGGCCGACGGGCACGCCGCCGCCGCGCTCGCGCGCCAGCACCGGCCCGACGTCATCACGATGGACCTCAACATGCCCGAGGCCGACGGCTACGCGGGCATCGCGCGGATCATGGCGGAGACGCCCACGCCGATCCTCGTCCTCACCGGGAACCCCGCCGAGGCGGTCGGGTTCCGCGCGCTCTCGCTCGGCGCGCTCGACATCCTCGAGAAGCCGCACGCGACGACCGACCTCGAGACGTACGGACGGCAGCTCCGCTCGCGCCTCAGGCTCCTCGCCGGCGTGAAGGTGATCCGCCACCTGCGCGGGCTGCGCGCGGAGGGCGAGCCGCCGCCGCGGCGGACCGCAGGCACGGACCTCGTCGTCATCGGCGCCTCGCTCGGCGGCCCGCGCGCGCTCGTGTCGCTCCTGCGCGGGCTCGCGCCGGCCTTCCCGGCGCCGGTCGCGATCGTGCAGCACATCGCGGACGGGTTCACCGAGGGGCTCGCGGCCTGGCTCGCCACCGAGACCCGGCTCGACGTGAGGGAGGCGCGGGACGGGGACCCGCTCGCGCCCGGCCGGATCGTGCTCGCCCCCTCCGGGCGCCACCTCGTCGTCGCCGACGGCGCGGCTCGGCTCTCCGACGCCCCGCCCTTCGAGACGTTCAAGCCGTCGGTGACGCCGCTGTTCCTCTCCGCCGCCCGCGAGCACGGCGCGCGCGCCTGCGGCGTCATCCTCACCGGCATGGGCCGTGACGGCGCCGAGGGGCTGCGCGCCATCCGCGCCGCGGGCGGACCGACCATCGCGCAGGACGAGGCGACGAGCGCGGTGTTCGGGATGCCGCGCGCGGCCATCGAGCTCGGGGCGGTCGATCGCGTGCTGCCGCTCGAGGCGATCCCTGGCGCGCTCCTGGAGCTGACCCGGTGAGGCCGATCGCGCCCGAGGACCTGACGCAGCTCGCCGCGCTCCTCAAGGAGCGGGTCGGGCTGCACGTGCGCCAGGACGGCCACTCTGCGCTCCGCCTCGCGCTCGGCGCGCGGCTCGAGGAGCTCGGGCCCTCCGCGCCGGACGCCCGCGCCTACCTGGCGATCCTGCGCTCTCAGGACAGCGGCGACGAGGAGCTCAGGCGGCTGCTCCCGCTCGTCACCGTCGGCAAGACGAGCTTCTTCCGCGACGAGCGCCAGTTCCGCGCGCTCGAGGCGCTGCTCCCCGGACTCGTCGCGCGCGCGCGCGGCGGCGGCCGGCGCGTCTCGATCTGGTCGGCCGGCTGCGCCACCGGCGAGGAGCCGTACTCCATCGCGATGACCGCGGAGGTCGCCGGGGCGGAGCCCGAGCACCTCGAGCTCCTCGCCACCGACGTGAACCCGGAGGCGGTCGCGCAGGCCGCGCGCGGCGCGTACGACGCCCGGCGCGTGCGCGAGATCCCCGAGGCGCTCCGCGAGCGTCACTTCGATCGCGACGGCGATCGCCACCACGTGCGCGCGAGCCTCCGCCGGTTCATCACGGCGATCCGCCCGCACAACCTGGTCTCGGGCGTCATGCCGCGCCCCGAGGGCGGCTGGGACGTCATCTTCTGCCGCAACGTCATCATCTACTTCGATACGCCCACGACGCAGCACGTGCTCACGCACTTCCTCCACGCGCTCACGCCGGGCGGCTACCTGTTCCTCGGCTACTCCGAGTCCCTCTTCCGCATCTTCGAGGGGTTCGAGCTCACCGAGGTGGCCGGGGCGTTCCTCTACCGGCGGCCGGAGACGCCGCGCACGACGCCGCTCCCGGCGCCGCGCTCGACCCGCCCGGCGAGGCCCTTGCCGTCCGCGCCGCCGCTGGTCCGCCACGTGACGCTGCCCCCGGCGGCGCCGCCGCGCCTCCCCACTCCCGCGCCGGTGCCCGCGCCGCAGCCGCCGCTCGCGCCCCAGGAGTACCTCGACGGCGCGGTCGCGCTGTTCGCCGAGGGGCGCTTCGGAGCCGCGCGCGAGCTGCTCGAGCGGCTCCTCGAGAAGGGCGGCGAGGACCTGGCGGTGCGGCTCACGCTCGCGAACCTGTACGGCGTCCTCCGGCAGACCGATCGGGCGCGCGAGTGCTACGTGGCCGCGCTCCAGCTCGAGCCGCTCAGCGCCGAGGCGCACCTCTTCTTCGGGATCCACCTGCTCGCCGAGGGCGAGGCCGAGGGGGCCGCGCTCGAGCTCTCGCGGGCCCTCTTCCTCGACCCCGACCTCGCGCTCGCGCACTACTGGCTCGGGCGCTGCCGCGAGGCGCAGCGCGATCCGGACCGCGCGCGGC
This sequence comes from Anaeromyxobacter terrae, assembly GCF_022690685.1. Taxonomy (GTDB): domain Bacteria; phylum Myxococcota; class Myxococcia; order Myxococcales; family Anaeromyxobacteraceae; genus Anaeromyxobacter; species Anaeromyxobacter terrae. Next base: position 116,269 of record NZ_JALCYY010000004.1, read on the forward strand.
TCGCCTACCGGAACGCCCTCGCCGCGCACGCCCGCCGGCCGGAGGGGAAGCGGCAGGCGTTCCTGGGCTACTATCCGGACGTCCCCGAGGACGGCGCCGCGTTCGTCCGCGCCGCGCAGTACGCCCTCGCCGCGCTGTGAGGAGAACGATGGCCGAGAAGAAGCGCATCCTGCTCCTCGACGACTCGACGATCACGCTCGAGATGGAGAAGGCCGTGCTCGAGGAACGCGGCTACAAGGTCGCGATCGCCTCGAACCTGCTCGAGTTCCAGGCGCACCTCGACGGCTTCCAACCGGAGATCATCCTCACCGACCTCATGATGCCGGACATCTCCGGCAAGGACATCGTCCGCGTCCTGAAGCAGGACTTCCACACCGAGAAGATCCCGATCATCCTCTTCAGCTCGAAGGGCGACGACGAGCTCGCGGAGATCTCCGAGCAGGCGGGCGCCGACGGCTTCCTCTCCAAGTCGCACGGCATCGACCGGCTCGGCGACATGGTCGACGAGATGGTGGACTCGATCCTGTGGTAGGCGCTGCCGCCCGCGGCGTCCCGCAGGTAGAAGTCCCCACGATTGCTTGAAGATCCCGGGGGGCGCGTGCTACCTCGGAGGCGGGATCGCGCGTGGGTCGCGGCCCGCCGAGGGGAGCGCCGCCATGTCCGGCCACAACCGATGGTCCAAGATCAAGCGCCACAAGCAGGCGCAAGGGGCGGCCAAGGGCAAGCTCTTCTCGAAGGTCATCAAGGAGATCACCGTCGCCGCGCGCATGGGCGGCGGCGACCTCGCGGGCAACCCGCGCCTCCGCGCAGCGATTGACGCGGCCAAGGAGGCGAACATGCCGCAGGAGAACGTGACCCGCGCGGTGAAGAAGGGCACGGGCGAGCTCGAGGGCGTCTCCTACGAGGAGGTCGTCTACGAGGGGTACGGGCCCGGCGGGGTGGCGATGATCGTCGAGTGCCTCACCGACAACCGGAACCGCACCGCTGGCGACGTCCGCTCCTCGCTCGCGAAGGGCGGCGGGAACCTCGCCGCCGAGGGCGCGGTGGCGTGGAACTTCGACCGGCGCGGCGTCGTCGAGGTGAAGCCCGGCCCGACCGAGGACGAGGTCACCGAGGCGGCGATCGAGGCGGGGGCGGAGGACGTCGTGAGCCTCGGCGCGGACGGGTTCGAGGTGCGCACGCTGCCGAACGACCTCCACGGCGTCGCGGCGGCGCTCGAGAAGAGGCTCCCGCTGGGCGCCCGCCGCCTGACCTTCATCCCCAGGGAGACGCTGCGGCTCTCCGATCCCGACAAGGCGCGGTCCATGCTGAAGCTCATGGACATGCTCGAGGACCTCGAGGACGTCCAGAACGTCCACGCGAACTTCGAGATCGACGACGAGCTGATGGAGCGGCTCGCCTGAGGCGGGCGGGGGCGGCGGCGAGGCGCCGCGCGGGCCGAGGGCTCGCGGGGTGAGCGGGGACCGGCCGAGGCGGCGTGAGGATCCGGGAGGCTGCGTGCGGGCGTACGAGATCATCCACCGCAAGCGCGACGGGGCGTCGATCCCGCCCGATGCCATCGCCGCGCTCGTCGACGGCTTCACGCGCGGCGAGATCCCCGACTACCAGATGGCCGCCTTCTGCATGGCGGTGTTCTTCCGCGGCATGGACGAGGGCGAGGTCCGCGCGCTCACCGAGGCGATGCTGCGCTCCGGCGACGTGCTCGACCTCTCCGACGTCCCGGGCGCCAAGGTCGACAAGCACTCCACCGGCGGGGTGGGGGACAAGGTCTCCCTCGCCCTCGCTCCGCTCGCCGCCGCCTGCGGCGTCAAGGTGCCCATGATCTCCGGGCGCGGCCTCGGCCACACCGGAGGGACGCTCGACAAGCTCGAGGCCATCCCCGGCTTCCGGGTGGACCTGCCGGTCGAGACGTTCCGCGCGCTCGTCCGCGACGTCGGCGCCTGCCTCGTCGGCCAGACCGCCCGGCTCGCGCCGGCGGACCGGAAGCTCTACGCGCTCCGCGACGTGACCGCGACGGTCGAGTCGATCCCGCTCATCGCGGCTTCCATCATGTCGAAGAAGCTCGCCGAGGGGATCGACGCGCTCGTGCTCGACGTGAAGGTAGGCTCGGGAGCGTTCATGAAGCGGATCGAGGACGCGCGCGCCCTCGCGCGGACCCTCGCCGGGATCGGGCGCGGCATGGGCAAGCGCGTCTCCGCGGTCCTCACGCGCATGGACGAGCCGCTCGGCCGGGCGGTCGGGAACGCGCTCGAGGTCGAGGAGACGCTGGCGCTCCTCGGCGGCGGGGGGCCGCCGGACCTGCGCGAGGTGACGGTCGAGCTCACCGCCGAGATGCTGGTCCTCGGCGCCGCCGCGCCGGACCTCGCCGCCGCGCGGGCCCGGGTCGAGGTGGCCATCGCCGACGGGAGCGGCCTCGCGAAGCTCGAGCAGATCGTGCGGGCCCAGGGCGGCGACGCGGCGGTGCTCCGCGATCCCGGGCGGCTGCCGCGCGCCCCGGCGCGCTACGACGTCGCCGCGCCCGCGGCCGGGTTCGTGACGGAGATCGACGCGGAGGCCATCGGCCTCGCCGCGGTGGCGCTCGGCGCGGGGCGGGCGCGCGTCGAGGACCGCGTCGACCCGGCGGTCGGGATCGTCGTCGCGAAGAAGCTCGGCGACCGCGTCGAGCGGGGCGAGCCGCTCTGCACCGTGCACGCGGGCGAGCGCAGCGAGGCCCGCGAGCGGATCGCCGCGCGCCTCGCCGCCGCATACCGGATCGGCCCCGTCGCGCCCGCGGCCAGGCCGCTCGTGCTCGAGCGGCTGTAGGAGAAGCCCATGACCCATCGCGCTGACCTCTCCACGCGCCTCTCCTACGCCCTCGCCTGGATCCGGGGGAAGACCGACCTCGCGCCCGAGGCCGGGCTCGTGCTCGGCTCGGGCCTCGGCGACTTCGTCGACCGGCTCGAGCGGGCGGTGTCGATCCCCTACGAGGAGATCCCGTCCTTCCCGGTCTCGCGCGTGCCGGGGCACGCGGGACGCCTCGTCGTCGGCGAGCTCGCCACGCCGGGCGGGCGGGTCGCGGTCGTCGCGATGCAGGGGCGGGTGCACGGGTACGAGGGTTGGAGCGGCGCGGACGTGGCCTTCGGGGCGCGCGTGCTCTGTGCGCTGCCCGTGAAGCTGCTCCTCGTGACGAACGCGGCGGGCGGGGTGAACCCGGCGTACGCGCCGGGAGATCTCGTCCGGATGGTCGACCACCTGAACCTCTCCGGGATGAACCCGCTCGTGGGCGAGAACGACGAGCGGATCGGGCCGCGCTTCCCCGATCTGTCGGAGGCGTACGACGCGCGCCTCGGCGCGCTGCTCGACGAGGCCGCGGCGGAGCGCGGCGTGCCGCTCCGGCGCGGCGTCTACGCCTGCATGCCGGGCCCGTCCTACGAGACGCCGGCGGAGATCCGGATGCTGCGGCTGCTCGGCGCGGACCTCGTCGGGATGTCCACCGTGCCCGAGGTCATCGCGGCGCGGCACATGGGCGTGCCGGTCGCCGGGATCTCCGTGGTGACGAACCTCGCCGCAGGGCTCTCCCGCCGGCCGCTGTCGCACGAGGAGGTCGCGGAGACGGCTGGGCGGGTCAAGGACCGCCTGGCCGCCGTCGTGGAAGGGTTCCTCCCCAGAGCGGTTCGTTGAAAAGAGTGGCCCCGCGCTGCTAGCGTCCCGCCGGGGAGGGCCGAGCATGGACGATCGTCTGCCGCCGAAGAACGTCGTCGCCGACCTGGCCGAGCGGGACCGAGAGGCGGACCGGCGCGAGAGCGAGCGCATCCCCATCCACCTGCTGGTGCGCGACGCGGCGCTCGGCGGGTCGTTCGAGCCGTACGAGGGCAACCTCGGCCTCGGCGGCGTGTTCTTCGGGGGGCCGCACCCGCCCACGGGGAGCCGCATCGAGCTCCGGTTCCTCATCCCCGGGACGAAGCACGAGGTCGAGGCGACCGGCGAGGTGCTGCGCGTATCGCTCGAGGGGGCGCGCTTCGGCGCGCACGTGAAGTTCGTCGACATGCCGCTCGCTTCCGAGCTCGCCATCGCGCGCTTCCTGCAGGACGAGTGAGCGCGCGCTCGGGAAAGAGCGGCGACGCGGCCGCGCTCGCCCGCGCCGCGCGCGCCGCGCGCAGGCGGGCCTACGCGCCCTACTCGAGCTTCCGGGTCGGGGCCGCGGTGCGCGCGGGTGGCGCCGTGCACTCGGGGTGCAACGTCGAGAACGCGAGCTACGGCCTCACCGTGTGCGCGGAGCGGGTGGCGGTCGCCACCGCGGTGGCCGCCGGCGCGCGCCGGCTCGACGGGATCGCCGTGGCGAGCGGGACGGACGAGCCGACCCCGCCGTGCGGGATGTGCCTCCAGACGCTCGCCGAGTTCGCTGGGCCCGAGCTGCCCGTCCGGCTCGTCGGGGCGCGCGGCGGCACGGTCGACACGACGCTCGGCGAGCTCCTCCCGCGCGCGTTCACGAAGCGCTTCCTCTGAGCGTGGCCCCGCCGGCGCCGGGGCCGTTCCTGCGCGGCGCGTTTGACGGCGGCGCCGCCGGGTCCTATGAACGGGCGCGATGGACGTGTACCGCTCGCTCGACGAGGCCCGCGCCTCGGGCCGCCTCCGGGGCTCTGCCGTCGCGGTCGGCAACTTCGACGGCGTCCACCTCGGGCACCAGCGGCTCCTCGCGCTCGCCCGCGAGCTCGCCCACGCGCGCGGCGCGGCCGCGGCGGTCCTCACCTTCGAGCCGCACCCGGTGCGCGTCCTCCGGCCGAAGCTCGCGCCGCCGCTCCTCGCGCCGCTGCCGCGGAAGCTCGAGCTGCTCGCCGCGGCCGGCGCGGACGCGGCGGTCCTCCAGCCGTTCGACCTCGCCTACGCCGCGACGCCCGCGGAGGCGTTCGTCGCCCGCGACCTCGCGGGCGCGCTCGGCGCCGCGGACGTGGTGGTCGGCTACGACTTCACCGCAGGGCACGAGCGCGCGCGGGTGGACGCGCTGCGCCCGCTGCTCGCCGCCCACGGCCTCCGGCTGCACGTCGTCGAGCCGGTCACCGTCGACGGGCTCGTCGTCTCGTCCACCAAGGTCCGCGAGTTCCTGCTCGAGGGGAACGTCGACGCGGCCGCGCTGCTCCTCACCCGGCCGCACGACGTGGACGGCGTCGTGGTGCGCGGGGCAGGGCGCGGGCGCGGCTTCGGCTTCGCGACCGCGAACGTCGAGACGGCCGGGCTCCTCCCCGCGAACGGCGTGTACGCGATCCGCGCCTGGCTGGGCGGGCAGGTGGGGCCGCGCGGGCTCGAGGGCGCGGCGCTCCACGAGGGCGTGTGCAACGTGGGCGTGAAGCCCACCGTCGAGGCGAGCGCGGCGGTGACCGCGGAGGCGCACCTGTTCGACTTCGTGGGTCGTGACCTCTACGGTGAGCGGATCCGCATGGCGTTCGTCGCGCGGCTGAGGGACGAGCGGCGCTTCCCGTCCGTGGAAGCGCTCCGGGCCCAGATCGCCGACGACGCCGCGCGCGCGAGAGAGGTCCTGGAGAAGGCGCCGATGTAGGCCGCCCTCCGCGATTTACCCTCTCGAATCGCGTACTTACGGCGGCCGCTTCCTTGACCCCTCGCTGAGCGGCCTGCTAAGGTCGCGAGGCTTCGCGGCCTTCTTCGCGCTCGACAACGGGGGACCCTCAGGCATGTCTGGACGGCTCGGCGAACTCCTGGTCCGGGAGAACCTCATCTCCCTGCAGCAGCTGCAGAAGGCCCAGGACGAGCAGCGCAAGACGGGCGGCCGCATCGGCTCGCTGCTCGTGCGGCAGGGCGCGATCGCGGAGCACGATCTCACGAGCTTCCTCTCGAAGCAGTACGGAGTCCCGGCGATCTCGCTCAAGGACTTCGACATCGACGAGGAGGTCCTGAAGCTCATCCCCAAGTCGACGGCCGAGAAGCACCAGGTGGTCCCGGTGAACCGCGCGGGCGCCTCGCTCATCGTCGCCATGAGCGACCCGTCGAACATCTTCGCCATCGACGACATCAAGTTCCTCACCGGCTACAACGTCGAGGTCGTCGTCGCCTCCGAGCAGGCCATCAAGGAGGCCATCGACAGGCACTACGCGGAGAAGGGGCCGAACCTCGACGAGGTGATGGCCGGGTTCGACGACGACGACATCTCGGTGATCGAGACCGAGGGCGACGACGTGAACGCCGTCGACCTCGAGAAGAGCGCGGAGGAGGCGCCGGTCGTCAAGCTGGTGAACCTCATCCTGCTCGACGCCATCAAGAAGGGCGCCTCCGACATCCACATCGAGCCCTACGAGAAGGACTTCCGCGTCCGCTTCCGCATCGACGGCTCGCTGTACGAGGTGATGAAGCCGCCGATGAAGCTGAGGAGCGCCATCATCTCCCGCCTCAAGATCATGTCCGAGCTGGACATCAGCGAGCGGCGCCTCCCCCAGGACGGCCGCATCAAGCTGAAGCTCGGCAAGGGCAAGGAGATGGACTTCCGCGTCTCCGTCTGCCCGACGCTGTTCGGCGAGAAGGTGGTGATGCGCCTCCTCGACAAGTCGAACCTCCAGCTCGACATGACGAAGCTGGGCTTCGAGGAGCAGCAGCTCAAGGACTTCCTGGAGGCGATCGACCGTCCGTACGGGATGGTCCTCGTCACCGGCCCGACCGGCTCGGGCAAGACGACGACGCTCTACTCCGCCCTCTCCAAGCTGAACGAGGTCGCCTGGAACATCTCGACCGCCGAGGACCCGGTCGAGTTCAACTTCTTCGGCATCAACCAGGTCCAGATGCACGAGGACATCGGCCTCAACTTCGCGGCCGCGCTGCGCAGCTTCCTGCGCCAGGACCCGGACATCATCATGGTCGGCGAGATCCGCGACTTCGAGACCGCCGAGATCGGCGTGAAGGCCGCGCTCACCGGCCACCTCGTGCTCTCGACCCTGCACACGAACGACGCGCCCGGCACGGTCTCGCGCCTCCTCAACATGGGCATCGAGCCGTTCCTCGTGACCGCCTCGCTGAACGCCATCGTGGCGCAGCGGCTCTGCCGGAGGCTCTGCGCGGAGTGCAAGCAGCCGGCGCAGCTCGAGGAGCAGGCGCTGCTCGACGCCGGCTTCGCCCCGGAGGAGCTCGGCACCTTCCAGGCGTTCGAGCCGGTCGGCTGCAGGACCTGCAACGACCGCGGCTACAAGGGCCGCGTCGCGGTGTACGAGGTGATGCCGCTCTGGGACGGCCTCAAGGAGCTCGTCATCCAGGGCTGCTCCACCGCGGAGCTCAAGCAGGAGGCGATCCGGCTCGGCTTCCGGACGCTGCGCATGAGCGCGCTCAACAAGGTGAAGCTCGGCGTCACGACCCTCGCCGAGGCGGTGGGCAACACCGCGCCGGACAAGTTCTAGCCCCGAAGGCACGAAGGCGATCCCGACTTGGCGAACCTGCACCAGCTCCTCAAGGCGATGGTCGAGAAGGGGGCCTCCGACCTCCACGTCACGACCGCGTCGCCGCCGCAGCTCCGGATCGACGGCAAGCTCGTGCCGCTCAAGACGCCGCCGCTCTCGCCCGTCGAGACGAAGCAGCTCTGCTACTCGATCCTCACCGACGCCCAGAAGCACAAGTTCGAGGAGGAGAGCGAGCTCGACCTGTCGTTCGGCGTGAAGGGGCTGTCGCGCTTCCGCGCGAACATCTTCATGCAGCGGGGCGCGGTCGCGGGCGCGTTCCGCACCATCCCCTTCAAGATCCTCACCTTCCAGGACCTCGGGCTGCCGCCCATCGTCGCCGAGCTCGCGAAGAAGCCGCGCGGCCTCGTGCTCGTGACCGGCCCGACCGGCTCGGGAAAGTCGACGACGCTCGCCTCGATCATCGACAAGATCAACACCGACCGGCACGAGCACATCATCACGATCGAGGATCCGATCGAGTACCTCCACCCGCACAAGAACTGCGTGGTGAACCAGCGCGAGGTCGGGGCGGACACCCAGTCGTTCAAGAAGGCGCTCAAGTACATCCTGCGCCAGGATCCCGACGTGGTCCTCGTCGGCGAGATGCGCGACCTCGAGACCATCGAGGCGGCGCTCGTCATCTCCGAGACCGGCCACCTCGCGTTCGCGACGCTGCACACGAACAGCGCGGTCCAGACGATCAACCGCATCCTGGACGTCTTCCCGCCCTACCAGCAGCCGCAGGTCCGCGCGCAGCTCTCGTTCGTGCTCGAGGGAGTGCTCACGCAGAACCTGCTGCCGCGGGCGGGCGGCCCCGGGCGCGCGCTCATCATCGAGGTGATGGTCCCGAACCCCGCCATCCGGAACCTCATCCGCGAGGACAAGATCCACCAGGTCTACTCGCAGATGCAGGTCGGCCAGACCAAGTTCGGCATGCAGACCTTCAACCAGAGCCTCGCCATGGCGTACGGGAGGCGGCTCATCACGCTCGAGGAGGCGATGGGCCGGTCCTCTGACCCCGAGGAGCTGAAGAACCTCCTCGCGAGCGGCGCGGGGTTGCGCCCGCCCGCGCCGCAGGCGCGCTGACCACGATTTCGACCCGCGGGCGACCCTCGGCTAGGATCGGCCCGCACCCCGCGAGGAGCTCATGGCACAGGCCGCAGCCGCGAACGCGAAGACGAAGGCCGCGCCTGCGCCGAAGCAGACGCCCGTCTGGAAGTGGTCGGCGAAGAACAAGCAGGGCGAGGTCAGGTCCGGCGAGATGGAGGCCGGCGAGGCGTCGGCGGTGGAGGCGCGCCTCCGGCAGATGGGGCTCGAGCCGACCCGGGTCCGCAGGAAGCCGAAGGACATCGTCATCCCCGGCCTCGGCCCGAGCGTGGGGACGAAGGACATCCTCGTCTTCACCCGGCAGTTCTCGGTGATGATCGACGCCGGGCTCCCGCTCGTGCAGGCCCTCGACATCCTCGCCACCCAGTCGGACAACGCCGCGTTCAAGAAGGTCCTGTCCGCGGTGAAGTCCAAGGTGGAGGCGGGCTCGACGTTCGCCGACGCCCTCGGCGATCACCCGAAGGTCTTCGACGACCTCTTCGTCCAGCTCGTGCGCGCCGGCGAGATCGGCGGCATCCTCGACACCATCCTCCAGCGGCTCGGCGCGTACATCGAGAAGAACGAGAAGCTGAAGCGGCGCGTGAAGGGCGCGATGGTCTACCCGTCGATCGTCCTCACCGTCGGCGTGGGCGTCACCGTCGTGCTGCTCGCCTTCGTGACCCCCACCTTCGAGAAGATGTTCAAGGACTTCGGCGGCGTGATGCCGGCGCCCACCCAGATCCTCATCGACCTCTCACACGGGCTGCGCGACAACTGGTACTGGTTCATCGCGGTCCCCGTCGCGATCGTGATCGCCTTCAAGGTGTTCACGGGCAACCCGCGCGGCCTCGAGAAGTGGCACGCCTTCGTGCTCAAGATGCCGCTGTTCGGGTCCCTCGTGCGCAAGGTCGCCGTCGCCCGCTTCACCCGCACGCTCGGGACGATGCTCTCGTCCGGCGTGCCCATCCTCGACGCGCTCCAGATCGTCGCGCGCTCCGCCGGCAACAAGATCATCGAGAAGGGCGTGCTGTACGTCCGCGCGAAGATCTCGGAGGGCAAGAACATCGCCGGTCCGCTCGCCGAGACGAAGGTCTTCCCGCCCATGGTCGTGCAGATGATCGGCGTCGGCGAGGCGACGGGCGCGATGGACACCATGCTGAACAAGATCGCCGACTTCTACGACGACGAGGTCGACGTGGCGGTCGCCGGCCTCACGGCGATGATCGAGCCCCTCATGATGGTCTTCCTGGGCAGCGTGGTCGGCGGGTTCCTCGTGGCCATGTACCTCCCCATCTTCAGCATCGCCGGCAACATCAAGTAGCGGGGCGCCGTGGAGCCGACCGCCGCCGCCCTCGCCGCCGAGCCCGCGGCGAAGCCGCCAGCGGCGGCCGGAGCGCGCGACGGGCTGCACCGGAAGCTCGGCTGGCTGACGCTGTTCCGCGTGGTGACGGTGACGGTGCTCCTCGCCGGCACCGTGCTCGTGAACCTCGAGCTCGGCCCGGAGGTCGAGCGGGATCTCCTGCCCCTCTATGCGGTCGTCGGGGCGACCTACCTCGTGGCGCTCGCCACCGCGGTCGCGCTCCGGTCGGGCCGCGGCCTCGCCTCCCTCGCCTACGCGCAGGTGGTCCTCGACGTCCTCGTCGCGACCGCGGTCGTCGCGGTGACCGGGTACTCGGCGTCCGTCTTCGTCGTGCTCTTCTCGATCGGCGTCGTGAACGGCGCCGTCCTGCTCTTCCGCCGCGGCGCGCTCGTCGCCGCCGCGCTGGCGGTGCCCGCCTATCTCCTCGTGGCCCTCCGCGTCGATCCGCACGGCGCGGGCGTCTCGGGCACCACCCTGCTCGTCCACGCTGCCTCGTTCGTGGCCGTCGCGATCCTCTCTTCCTACCTCGCCGAGCAGCTCCGCTCGGCGGGAGAGAGGCTCGCCGCGCAGGAAGGCGCGCTCGCCGAGATCACCGCGCTCCACGAGTCGATCGTGGCTTCGCTCACGAGCGGCCTCATGACCCTCGACCTCGCCGGCCGGGTGACCTACCTGAACCCCGCCGGCGAGCAGCTCACCGGGCTCCGCCTCGAGGACGTGCGCGGGCGGCCCGCGGCGGAGCGGTTCGCCGCCTTCCGGGAGGCGACGCCGCGCGGCGAGGTCGCCTGGGCGGCGCCCTCCGGGCGGACGCTCCGGCTCGGGTACTCCGCGTTCCCGCTGCGTGGGCCGGGTGCGGCCGCGATCGGCAGCGCGGTGATCTTCCAGGACCTCACCGCGCTCCGGGAGATGGAGGACGCCGTGCAGCGCAGCCGCCGCCTCGCGGATCTGGGCGGGGTGGCGGCGGGCCTCGCCCACGAGCTGCGCAATCCCCTCGCCGCGATGTCGGGCTCGCTCGAGCTCCTGCAGACGAACGCGGCGCTGCCGCCCGACGACCGGCGCCTCATGGACATCGTCCTCCGGGAGGCGGCGCGGCTCGACGGGCTCGTGAACGACCTCCTCGAGTACACCCGCCCGGCGCCGCTCCGGCGCGTCCGGACCGACCTCTCCGTCCTCCTCGACGAGGCGCTGCGCGTGTTCGCGAACGACCCGGCGGCGGCGCGCGTGCGCGTGGAGCAGGACCTCCTTCCCGTGACGGTCGCGTGCGATCCGGACCAGACGCGCCAGGTGTTCTGGAACCTGCTCGTGAACGCCGCCCAGGCGGCGGCCGCGCGCGAGGGCGGGGCCGGGCGGGTGCGCGTCGCCTGTGGCCCCGACGCGCTGGGCGCGCGCCTCGTCGTCGAGGACGACGGCGCGGGGATCCCCGCCGCCGACCTGCCCCGCATCTTCCTGCCGTTCTTCACGACCAAGCGGAACGGTACGGGTCTCGGGCTCCCCACCGTGCAGCGCGTCGTGGACGCGCACCGCGGGAGCGTGACGGTGGACTCGTCGCCCGGCCGTGGGACGCGCTTCGTCGTGCTGCTCCCGCGCGCGGGCGCGGACGAGGGCGGCGCAGCGGTCCCGGGTTAGGATGCGCCGTGGCCTCCATCCTGGTCGTCGATGACGAGTCGTCCATGCGCGACATGCTCGAGATCCTGCTCCGCAAGCAGGGTCACGAGGTGCACCTCGCGGCGGACGCGCCCGTCGCCGTGGCGCGCGCCGCCCAGGGCGATCTCGACCTCGTCGTGACGGACCTCCGGCTCGGCGCCGGCTCCGGGATGGACGTCCTCGCGGCGGTGAAGACGCACTCGCCCGCCACCGAGGTGGTCATCGTCACGGCGTTCGCGACCGCCGAGAACGCCATCCAGGCGATGAAGCTCGGGGCGTACGACTACGTCCTGAAGCCGTTCAAGCTCGACGAGCTGAAGCTCGTGGTGGCGAAGGCGCTCGAGCGGCGCGCGCTCGTGGCGGAGAACCGGGCGCTGCGCCACCGCGCCGGCGCGACCTTCGCCGAGCCCGAGCTGCTCGGCCGCTCCGCCGGGATCGAGGAGGTCCGCTCGCTCGTCGAAAGGGTCGCGCGCTCGCGCTCGACCATCCTCGTGATGGGCGAGAGCGGGACCGGCAAGGAGGTGGTCGCGCGGGCGATCCACCGCGGCGCGGGGCCCGACCGCCCGTTCGTCGCCATCAACTGCGGCGCCATCCCCGAGGGGCTCCTCGAGAGCGAGCTCTTCGGCCACGAGAAGGGGAGCTTCACCGGCGCGACCGAGGCGAAGGCGGGCCTGTTCGAGGTGGCCGGCACGGGCACGCTCTTCCTCGACGAGATCGGCGAGCTGCCACCGCAGCTTCAAGTCAAGCTCCTCCGCGCGCTGCAGGAGCGGCGCGTGCGGCGCGTGGGCGGCCAGAGCGACCTCGCGGTGGGCGCGCGCATCGTCGCCGCGACGAACCGCGATCTCGCCGAGGACGTGCGGCGCGGGCGCTTCCGCGAGGACCTCTTCTACCGGCTCAACGTCATCCAGATCCGCGTCCCGGCCCTGCGCGAGCGCAAGGAGGACGTGCCCCTCTTCCTCGAGCACTTCCTCGCGCGCTTCGCCGCCGAGGCGGGGCGCCCGGTGCCGCGCCTCTCGTCCGAGGCCGAGGGCGCGCTCCTCGCGCACGACTGGCCGGGCAACGTGCGCGAGCTCGCGAACGTCGTGGAGCGAGCGGTGACGCTCTCCGGCGACGCCGACACCATCGATCCCTCCGTGCTGCCGCCCGCGCTCCGCGGCCGCGCGGCGGCGCTGCCCGAGGCGCAGGCGCAGCTCCCGGACGCGGGCATGGACCTGCAGGCGCACCTCGACGCGATCGAGCGCCACCTGCTGGAGCAGGCGCTGGCGCGCGCCGACGGCGTGAAGACCGAGGCCGCGCGCCTCCTCTCCCTCACGTTCCGATCGCTGCGCTACCGGCTCTCCAAGTTCGGCATCGGCAGCGAGTGAGCAGGGGCTCGCGCGCGGCGCTCGGGCTGGGATCCCGGCCGCGCCGCGCCGCGCCGCGGGTCACTTGCACACGCCGCTCGCCGGCGCCGTCTCGGAGTGCCGGCAGGCGTGCAGGTCCCTCGACACCTGGATGACGCCGTAGCTCGGCACCGGATCCCGGCTCACCGCCGTCGGCACGTTCGTCGCGCCCTTCTCCGGGTTGACCGCGGTGAGGCCGACCTGCACCTGGCCCTTCTGGTTCACGAACACGGTGGCCTGATCGCCCATAGTCGGCACGAGCGTGTTCTGCGCCCGCGCGAAGACCTTCGCGCCGTCCTCCTCGAGGACGGGGCTCCCGCGCACCGGGTCCACGACGTAGTGGTAGGCGACGCGCCGGTTCTCGGCCGTGCACTTCGCGACCTTGCAGCTCGACCCGGTCCTCCGCGCCACGCCGGCCGCCGACGCGGTCTGGATGGTGTTCCACGAGAGCCACCGGTAGAGCGCGGACGTGGACGAGGTGCGCTCGTCGTAGCGCGACACCGGATAGGTGTGGTCGTCCGCGGTCACCGAGCCGTCGTGGTTGTAGTACAGCGCCCAGCCCGGGTCCGACGCGGTCGCGTACGTCGGAGGCGGAGGCGTCGGCGTGGCGGTGGGGAGCGGCGGGTTGCCGTCGATCTTCACGAGCGTCGTGGTCGCATCGTCCACGCCGGAGAGGGTGAGCCGGTTCGAGTCGTACGTCTTCGCCTCCGCCAGCGTGCGGAACACCGGGCGCAGCGTGTCGTCCTGGAAGATGCGGATCGAGAAGAACCAGTTGTAGTCCTGGATGGGCGCGGTCGAGTCGCCGAGGTCGACCGTCGCGCCGTTCGAGCCCGAGCGGCTGCAGGACAGCCCATCCGCGCCGTCGGTGCACGTCACGCTGACGTTCTTCTCGGTGTCGTTCGAGCCCGTGCAGTCGATCGCGATCCTCGCCTGGGCGGAGAGGGTGCACTGCGAAGCGGTGGGCGCGGCGACATAGGTCCGGGTCGCCGCTGGCGTGCAGGTGGAGAGCGCGGTGCTCCCGGACTCCTTGCCGAGGCCGGTGGACCAGATCGAGTTCGAGGCATCCGCCACGGTGACGGTGCAGCTCCGCTGCGCGCAGGCGCGGATGTTGTCCGGGCCGCAGGTGCCGCCGAAGCGGTCGAGGAGGTTGTAGCGATCCCCGGTGCCGGCGAAGGTGCGGAGGATGCCGCCCGGGATGGCGGCGTTCGCGGTGATGTAGAAGAACGGCTGGGCGGCGCACGCCTGGAGCTGGAGGGCGCGCGCGCCGAACCAGTTCGTGGCCTTCTTCGTCGTCGGGTCGAGCTCGCCGGGATCGCTGAAGCGCAGGACCCACAGCTGGCCGTTGGCGTCGCCGAAGGTGGCCGTGTCGAAGTAGCCCTCGTTGGGCGACGCCTCGCGACGGCGGGCGTTCTTCCCCCACGTCAGCATCGCAGCCGTCGCCGGTACCGGCGCCTTGAGATTGCAGCGCGGATCCTCGCTGGCGACGCCGCAGCCGGAGGTCGGCAGGCTGAAGTCGAACAGCTCGAAACCGGTCCAGACGTCCACCATGTGGAGGCCGCGCCCGCGGACGTACTGAGGGTCGAAGCCGCCCGACAGGAGCGCCACCCACCGCTCGTGGTAGGGGACGTCGGAGGTGGTGCCGGCGGTCGCTCCCGGGACGGGCATGGTGAGCGTCGACTGCGGAAGTCCGCCGAACAGAGCGTTCGAGGTCGAGTCGGACTTGATGCGCACCGGCCCGACCGGCGGCGCGATGGGCAGGAAGTCCGAGTACGTGGAGCCGAACGCGAGCGACTCGGGGTCGCTCGGCTGCGGGTAGATCCAGAGGAACCTCGGCGCCGCGGAGTCGTCCGCGTTCTCGGCCGGGAGCTTCGAGGCGTCGGTGACGTCGAGCGCGAAGTAGTGCGTCCCGCCGCGGCGCTCGCCGACGATCGCGACGGTGTGGAACTCCGTCTTCGCCTTCTTGCCGTCCTTCGTGCCGGACCCGAGCGCGTTCGAGGTGCCGTCCGCCCACACGTCGCGCACCATGGGAGAGCCGTCCACGAACAGCTGGTGGCCCTGGGCGAGGAGGCCGAGCTTCGGCAGGAGGTCGGGAGGGAGGAAGCCCCAGAGCTCCTCGCCCGTGCCGCGGGTGAAGTAGCCGTTGAAGGGCGGCAGCCGCTCGTCGATGCCGGAGGTCGACGTGTCGTCACCGCTCGCCCATGCGCCGCCGTCGAACGCGTGCAGGAGCCCGTCGTTCGCGCCGACGAGCACCACCTTGCGGCGGTTCTTGTACGTGGAGCTCGTGGCGTAGCCCGCGTACGCATCCTCCGTCGTGAGGACGTCGGGGACCGGCGTCGCCCAGAGCGAGGTGAGGCACTGGTTGTGGAGGCCGTTCGGGCAGAGCACGCCGTCCGGCGGCAGCGGCGGATCGATCACGACCGGCGCGGAGTGGAAGATGTCGCCCAGCATGAGGCGCCGGTTCGGGAGCGTGTCCTGGCCGGCGTCGGTCGCGGCCTTGGGCCAGACGGACGCCGACTTCGCCTCGTTGTCGTTGAACACGTCGGCGCCGAGGACGTAACGGATGAGTGTCTTCGCGCAGAACAGGCGCGTCCCCGAGACCGCGTTGGCGGTCGCCGTGTCGCCTGCCGCGCCGATCTTGAGCGCGAGCTGGCTGCAGACGCCGTTCTCGAGGGCGAGGTACGGGAGCAGCTTCGTCGCGACCGCGTCGGTGGGCTCGAGGCGGAACACGGTGTCGTTCGCGTCGATCTTGCCGTCGGGCGTGGTCGAGCCGCCCGAGCCCTTGTCGTCCACCACGGCGTAGACCTTCCGCGTGGTGCGCCAGGTCGACAGCTGGAGCGCCTTCTGCGCGTCCCAGTACTCGGTGGCGAGCCCCGTGCCGGCCACCGCGCAGACGCCGCCCTTCGTCGAACACGCCGAGGCCTGGTAGCACGGCGCCGCGTCGGGCGGGTCGTTCTTGCGGAAGGCGCCCATCCCGTCCTCCTGGATGAAGTCGCCGTCCTTGTCCATGAGGAACACGCTCATGCACTTACCGTCGCAGTCGAGGTCGCCCGCGCCCGTCCCGTCCGCCGTCTCCTGGCACGCGTTGATGAACTCGCTGTACAGCTCATAGCGGAACAGGTGGCCCTGCCACATCCGCTGGTTCGGCGGGCCGGGCTCGAAGCGCGGGACGATGACCGACTGTCCCGACGTCGTCTGCAGCGTCGAGACCGTCGCCACGCTGAACGAGGTGGAGCGCTCGCTGATCTTGATGAACATGTTCTCGAGCGCTTGCTTCAGCGTCGGCGCGTCGTTGGCGGCCTCGTAGGCCCCGCCGCCCATCTTCGACATCGACTGGAGCATGGTCGCCGCGTCACCCTCCGCGCCCAGGCCGAGCGTGTAGACGTCGAGGCCCTGCTTGCCGCCCATGAGGGCGCAGTCCTCGGTGTTCTCGTTGTTGCGCCGCAGGTCGAAGTTGTGGAGGTACCAGGAGACGCGGATCGGGTTGTTGAGCCAGTCCTTGGACGAGTCGAACTTGGCGCAGTCGGCGCAGAGCTCCGTCGGGATGCCCGTCGCGCCCGAGGCGTTCGCCACGATGCCCGTCGACGTGGCGCCGGCGTACTGCGTCTCGACGTCGTCCGCCGTGACGCTGCCGCCGGGGAGCGTGTTCCCCTCCGTCGCGGCCGGCGCACGATCGACGAGCACGATGACCGAGCTCGCCTGGCACGAGTAGCAGATGGACTGCTGGTTCGTGGAGCCGCCGCTCCCGCCGCCGGACGAGCCGGTGCTGGCGTTCCACGTCGTGTCGAGCCCGAACCAGGGCAGGTCGGGCGTGTGGTAGTACTGGCCGACGTCGAGGAGCGAGCGCGCGAGCGGGGCCGGCCTGTTGAACGGGAACGCGTTGATCGCGTTGATGTAGGTGCTGCGCGACGAGGTCCAGTTCGAGTCCTGCATGTCGCAGGTCGGCGCGAGCGGCTGCCACTGGCCGGAGGTGTGGTCCGCGCCCGTGTCGCCGAAGTGCGCGATGCCCATGCGCACGTTCACCTTCGACATGACCACGTCCTTGAGGATCTTGCGGGCCATCACGATCTTGGGCGGGTAGAAGTTGAGCCAGTTGCCCGTGAAGTAGATCGAGGGGTAGCTGACGACGGGGCCGCCGTCGACGGCGGCCCTGAACTGGCGTCCGTCCAGGAAGAAGCCGCGGGTCCGCAGGCACGACGCGCAGATGCTCGTCTTGGTCAGGGCACCCTGGTCGGCGTTCCCGTACAGGCCGCTGCAGAAGTTGTCGATGGCCAGGATCGCGCCGTTCTTGCGGGCGGCTGGGTTCACCGACAGGGCGGCCCAGCCGTCGGCGGCATTCGCGGGGAGCCCCGTCGGCCCCTGCACGTTCGTGTCGTGGTAGACGAGCTCCTTGTCGAAGAGGTTCGGCCTGCTCCCGCAGGCGACGTTGTCGCCGGTCGAGCCGCAGTAGAAGTCGGGGTCGTAGCCGCCGGGGTGGCTCGCATCGAGCGCGGGCACGACCGCGTTGCTGCCTTGCGAGTAGTACGGGCAGGCCCTGCCCTCGTCGGCGTAGTCCTTGCTCGAGTCGTAGTTCAAGGTCGTCATCGCCGTGACCGTCGCGCCGCACGACGGCTGGAACGTGCGATCGCGCAGCCACTGGATGAGCGAACCGTTGCCCGCGTAGGGCAACGACACCGGGTCGTCCCCGCAGCCCATCACCGGGCAGTTCACCATCAAGTCGCAGTCCGCGTTGTACGCGTTCAATCCCGCCGTGTTGTCGGTCGGGTCGACGAGCGGGGGGCGCGTGCCGGGATACGTCGAGGGGCCGTTCGGCGGCAGGCGTCGCATCGAGGTCGCGTTCCCGAGCAGGATGAAGATGTTCGGCACGCCGCTCGTGGCCGTGAAGAAGCTCGCGTCCTCGAGGTCGGAGCCGTTCAGCAGCGTGTCGACGTAGCTCGTGGCGACGAGCCCGCGAGCCGCCGCGGGGGTGAGGCACGTCTCGGCGGGCGCGTCCGCCGCCGGGACGAGGAGGGCGACCGCCACCGCGAGGGGCAGGAGCCGGAGGGCGTGGGAGGTGCGGGGGGTCATGCGACGCTCCGGTGGCTAGAAGAGGGCGAAGCGCATCGCGAACTCGACCTCGAGCTCGCGGTTCCGCGCGTCGGTGCAGCGCGCCACGACGCGGTAGGCGCGGCCGGAGGTGAGCGCGTCGGGCGTGGCGCTGCGGTTCGAGAGGTCGACGAGCGGTGGCGGCGCGCCGTCGCTCACCGAGTTGTCCACGGCCAGCACGACCTCGTTAACCTTCATGCTGTCGGTGGTCCCGTAGTGCGCCGGCGCCTGGAGCGTGCCGATGCCGGAGATCTGGAGCGGGCTCGAGAGGAGGTTCTCGCTCGAGAGGTAGCGTGGGCCGTAGCGCGCGATCTCGGCCCAGATCTTCGCGCGGGCCGCCTGGGCGCAGGCCGCGAGCTGGTCGACGCGGGACTTGGCCGCGGCGTTCTGGCGCTCCTGCGACGACAGGAGGACCGCTGCGGCGCCGACGACGGAGAGCACCGCGAGCAGGATGAGCGCGATGAGGAGCGTGCTGCCGCGGTGGGTCGCGCGAGGTCTCATGGAGACGTTCCTAGAAGAACACCATGCCCTGCGAGAGCATGTTGGGGAGGGGGATCGTGGCCTCGAACGCGACGCGCTCGTACCCGTCCCTCGCGTCCGCCGCGCCGGCCCACGCGGCCGGCGTGGACTGGTTCAGCCGCAGCATCGGCGGCGTGCCGGCTCGCGTGAGGTCCGGATCCGGCGAGCGCGCCACCACGGAGATCCGCACGGCGCGGACGTTCGCCTGATGGTCCGTGAGCCGCTCCGGGTCGGGCGGGTTCGCCAGGTAGCGGTACCAGCTCGTCGGCGAGTAGATGCTCTCGTCCGGCTCCGGGGCCGCGCCCGGGAACGTGAGCTTCGTGATCGTGTTCGTCGTCGTCGCCGAGCCCGGGGCCGCGGCGGTGGCGAACGTGATCGCGGTGCCCGGCGTCGCGCCGACGACCTGGCCGTTCGCGAGCACGTACGCGACCTGGAAGGACTCGATCCCCTCGGCGACGAACTCCTCGTCGTCGGCGTCTACGCCGGCGCTGCTGCCCTCCACGTCGACGCCGTGATCGAGGACCAGGAACGGGTCGAACCGATCGCCCACGGCGACGGGGCGCACGTGGAGGCGGTAGCGATCGATCTGGTAGACGCGCGCAGTGCCCGCCTTGAAGCAGTCGTCGGTCGCCGCGTCCTGACGGCGGAACGGGTCCGCGGTGACGTACGTCTCGAGCTCGACGGGCCAGGCGCCGGCCGCGGTCGCCACCGTGTTCGTCTTGACCGTGACGTAGACGTACTGGCTCGCACCCTCGCAGATGATCTGGAGGATCTGGCCCTTGCGGAACTTGTCGCCGTTGCGGACGGAGAGGTTCGCCTGCGTCGTCGTGACGCCCGCCGTCGTGACGGTCCAGGTCCTGCCCGTCGGCGTGCCGACCCCGGACGGCGGGAGCCAGTACGAGGCGTTCCGCGCGTAGAAGACGAGCTCGTCGGAGTCGTCGGTGCGGTCGCGCTTGCACGCGCCGCCGGACTCGAGCTGTGCGGGGCAGGGGCCCGTCGTGTAGCGGTCGAAGTCGAACGCGAGCGACGGCGCCATGCCGTAGCCGGCGCGGGGCAGGAGCTGCTCGAGGGTCAGGAGCGCGTTGCGGGCCGACGCCTGCGCCGCACGCACCCGGTGCCCGGCGGCATAGGCCTGCTGCTGGGAGCTGACCGTCGCGATGATCCCCACCATCACGACGGACGAGATCGTCATCGCGACGAGCAGCTCGACGAGGGTGACGCCGCGCGCGGAGGAGCGGGAGCACATGTCGGTCACCGGTAGGCCGCCGCGTAGGAGAGCGCGAGCCCGGCGTTCGAGCGCTGGGACAGGACGACCACCTCGCGCGGCGTGGCGTTCCCGCGCTCGTGGTAGATGACCGAAACCGCGATCACCTTGCTCGCGGACGCGCCGCTCGCGGTGCTCGCTCCCGCGTTCCAGACGGTCCAGCGCCGCCTGAAGAGGGGCTTCGACGCGTCGAGCGGATCGGGCTCGATCGTCGCGTCGAGGCGCGCCGCCGCGACCGGGGAGGTGTCGCTCCAGGTGTGGAGGGCGTCGCCGGAGAGGTCGGCCCCGAGGAGCCGCCCGAACGGCGTGGGCGCCGTCTCTCCGGCCGTCCCGGAGAGACGGGGATCCTCGAAGGGCAGCATCTCGAGCGCTCCGGCGAGCTCCGTCGCGAGCTGTGACGCGGTCGTGTGCGCCCGCGCGCCGGCGTTCGAGGTGATCCCGAAGATCTGGAGCTGCATCAGCCCGAGGAGGCCCACCGCCAGGATCGTGAGCGCCACCATCACCTCGAGCAGCGTCATCCCGTGCTCGGGCCTGCGCGAGGAGCAGCTCGTCGGGCGGGACAGGGGCATGGCGGCTCCTAGTGCGTCGGGAACGTGCGGACGATCCCGGCGGGGAAGGCCACGACGACGCCCTTGTGGTCGGTCGCGGACGAGTCGAGGTCCGTGGTCAGCGCGAACGCGTAGCCCGGCTTCGAAGCGCCCTCGGCGGAGACCCGCCCGTCCCGGCCGAAACGGAACGCGAAGCGCTTCTTCCCCGAGATCGTCGCGGTGAGGGAGGAGTCGAACATCGGGATCGCGTTGAACGGCGGAGGCGGCGATCCCGCCGCCGCGGTGTGCAGGCGGATGCCGCGGGGCATCGCGACGTCGTCCACGTACTCGGCGTTCGCCGCGGGGCTCGCGGGTGTGAAGCCGGACAGCGTCCAGGCAGCCGTGGGGTTCCGCAGGATGAAGTACCGCGTGCAGCTCGTCTGGGAGAGGGTGCCGCACGCGGCCGGGTTTGCCGCGTCGACGAGCACGAGCAGGTAGTCGGCCTGCTCCGAGAGCGCCTGCGCCTTCAGGCCGGACAGCTTCAGCGCGAGCTCGAACGTCGCGCTCCCGAGGTTCGCGTTGCGCTGTGCCGCCCTGGAGAGGCTGATCGCGGCCACGGCCAGGATGCCGATGATCGCGACGACCAACATGAGCTCGATGAGCGTGAACCCGCGACTCCGGCGCATGGGTCAGCACGAAGCAAGCGACGGGCCTGCGTCGTGGGGGCGATCCCCTCGTGGTCGCGCGGGGTTCCGGCGGGACCGGGCCGGCCCGAGCGCGCGCGGCGCTACTCGTTGCACGCCTGGAAACTGTTTGCATGTGGGGCCCGCGACCACCTCCGCGGCGGCGAGCGTCAGGGCTGCGACGGGCGCGGTTGCGAGAGGAGCCGCTCGGCCGTCCGGCGCGCGCCGGCGTAGGAGGCGGGGGCCAGGCGCAGGAACTGCTCGAGCGAGCCGCGCGCCTCGTCGCGGCGCCCGGACTGCCAGAGCATCGTGCCGAGGTTGAAGCTCGCCTCGACGTCGCCCGGGTTCAGCCGGAGCGCCTCGCGGAGCTCCGGCTCGGCCTCCCGAGCATGCCCCGTCGCGAGCAGCGCCCCGGCGAGCTGCGCGTGACCCCAGGCCGAGGCCGGGTCGAGCTCGACGGCGTGCCGCAGCGGCGCGATCGCCTCGCGCGGTCGGCCGGCCTCTAGGAGCGCGGTGCCGAGGTTCAGGTGGGGGCGCGCCTTCCGAGGCGCCTTGGCGGCAGCATCCGCCCAGAGCGCGGTCGCGCTGTCCCAGGCGCCGTTGCGGACCACGGTCGCCGCGGCGAGGACGACGGCGACCGCCGTCCCGGCGGCGAGGGCGGCGCGGCCCGGATGCTCGGGCGCGACGCGGCGCGCGGCGAGCGTGATCCCGAGCGCCACCGCAGGGAACAGGCCGGCCGAGGCGAGGTACACCCGGTACTCGTTGAACACGTCGAGGATCGGGATCAGCGTCGACTCGACCGAGAGCGCGAGGAAGAACCAGCCGATGCCGAACGCGGCGAGCCGCGCGCCCGGGTCGAGCGGGCGCGCGCGCCGCGGCGAGGTCCGCCAGAACAGGAACGCGGCCAGCCCGGCGAGCAGGGCGAGGGCGAGGAGCGACACCGCGACCTCGGGCTCCGCGAGGGAGCGGTGCACCGGGTAATCGTGATCGACGCTCTGCCCCACCGGCAGGAGCAACATCGACAGGTACGTCACGACGACCGCGATCTCCGTCGTGAGGTAGTCCGCCCGCCCGAGGGTCGTCTCGACGCGGGTCGCCGCTCCGAGCTGCGCGAGCGCACCCGCGGTGCCGGGGGCGCGCGCGAGGAGCGTCGCCGGGATGATGAGCGCGGTGGCGAGCACCGGCACGAGCGGCACGAGCCAGCGCCTGCGTCGCTCGAAGAACGAGAGCTCGAGGGCCACGACCGCGAACGGCAGCGTGAAGGCGATCTCCTTCGCGCGCATCGCGAGGCCCGCGGCGAGGAGGTGCGCCGCGAAGAGGGCGGCGTCCGCCGCCGTCGCGGAGCGTCCCTCCTCCCGACGGATCCGCCAGGCGCCGTAGGAGACCACGCTCGCGAGGTAGAGCAGGGTCGCGAGCGAGGTCGCCCGCTGCACGATGTACGTCACCGCCATCGTCTGCATCGGGTGCGTCGCGAAGAGCGCGGCGGCGACGAAGGCGATCGCCTCCCGCTGCGGCGCGAGCGAGGACGCGGCGAGGCGCCGGGTGCGGAACAGCACGAGCACGAGCGCGCGCACGAGCAGCGCGCTCGCCAGGTGGATCGCGACGTTCACCGCGTGGTAGCCGCCGACGGCGAGCCCGCCCGCCCGGTAGTTCAGCGCGAAGGTCAGGTTCGTGAGGTACCGGTTCGGGAGGGCGCGGTATCCCGCGCCGCCCGGGAGATAGTTCCGGAGGTCGCGGAGGAGCGGGTTGTCCGCGATGATGCGGACATCGTCGAAGACGAACGGTCCGTCGAACGAGGTCGCGTAGGCGACGAGGCAGAGCGCGCACAGGGCGACGACGGCGCCGGGCGCGCGAGGCCAGTCGCCTCCGGCCCTGGGCGGGACCTGCGCAGGCGCGGTCGTCATCGTGCCCTCCGTCGGGTGCTCGGTGCGCCGTGCGAGGCGCTCACGGACCCGCCACCCGCGCCTCGGCGAGCGCACGCGCGCGCGGGTTGTACGCCGCGGGCGCGACGTCCAGGAAGCGCCGGAACCAGTCCTTCGCCTCGCCGGTCCGGCCCGTTCGGGAGAGCAGCACCGCGAGGTTGAACGCGGCCTCGGGATAGTCGCCCCGCAGCCGGAGCGCCTCCCTCAGCTCGGGCTCTGCCTCGTCGGCCCGCCCGAGCGCGAGCAGCGTCGCGCCGAGCTGTTCCCGCGGCCACGGCAGCGAGGGGTCGAGCGCGATCGCTCGCCGGAGCGGCCCGAGCGCCTCGACCCGGCGCCCCTGCTCCACGAGCGCGGCTCCCAGCAGGTGGTGCGGGCGCGCCTTGCCCGGCGCCTTCGAGGCTGCGTCTGCCCAGAGTGAGACGGCGTCCGTCCAGACGAGATTTCGCTGGTGCGTCGCCACCGCGAGGACCGCCGCGAGGAGCGCCCCGGCCACGAGCGCCGCGCGGAGGGGCCGCTCGGGCGAGAGCCGGCGGCCCAGGAGCGCGATGCCCACGCCGGCCGCGACGAAGAACCCGACCGATGGGAGATAGACGCGATGCTCGTTGATGACGTCGACGATCGGGATGACGCTCGACTCGACCGAGAGCGTCAGGAACCACCAGCCGATGCAGAACGCGACGAGCCGCGCGGCGCCATCGAGCGGGCGTGGCGAGTCCCGGCGCGTTCGCCAGGCCAGGTACCCTGCGCAGGCTGCGAGGACGGCGAGCACCGCGAGCGAGAGCGCCACCTCGGGCGCGGCGAACGACGTGTAGATCGGGTACTCGTGGTCCACGCTCTGCCCGATCGGGAGGAGCAGGAGCGACACGTAGGTGACGACGACGGCGATCTCCGTCCGCAGGTAGTCCAGGCGGCCGACGGCCGTCTGGACGCGAGTCGCGCTCGCGGCGCGCTCCATCGTCTCCCCGACGCGCAGGCCGAGGTCGACGTTCGTGAGCGGGATGATCGCGGCGGTCGCGATGAACGGGAGGAGCAGCGTCCAGCGCCGCCGGGCCGGTCCGAAGAACGCGAGCTCGTACAGCACGATGGCGAACGGGAGCGTGAACGCGATCTCCTTCGTCCGCATCGCCAGCACCGCGCAGGCGAGCGCGCCCGCGTACAGGCCGGCGGCGCTAGGGCCGCCTTCGCCGCGCTCGCGCCGGAGCCTCCACGCACCGTACAGGACGACCGCCGCCAGGTAGAACAGGGTGGCGAGCGACGTGAAGCGCTGGACGACGTACGTGACGGCCTGCGTCTGGATCGGGTGGACGATGAAGAGCGCGGCCGAGACGAGCGCGATGACCGGCGCCGAGCCGGCGAGGGACGAGCGGCGCAGGCGTTCGGCACGGAACGTGAGGACGACGAGCGCGTAGACGAGCGCGCCGTTCAGGGCGTGCACGCCGACGTTGAACAGGTGGTAGCCCGTGACCTCGAGACCGCCGAGCCGGTGGTTCAGGGCGAGGGTGAGGTAGCCCACCCAGCGGTTCGGCATGGCGCGGTACCCGGCGCCGCTCCCGAGGTAGTTCGCGAGGTCGCGGATGAGCGGGGCGTCGCGGATCTGCTCGACGTCGTCGAAGACGAACGCGCCCCCGAGCGCGTTGGCGTACGCCGCCGCGGCGAGGGCCGCCAGCGCGACGAGCGCGGCCGCGTGCGCGAGCGATCGCGGCGGACGCGCGGGGAGCGCTCCCGCGGCGGTGGGCTCGGGGAAGGCGTCCATTCGGAGGCTCCTCGCGCCCGCGGCGGGCGCTAGCGGAAGTCGCGCCGCTCGAACACCGTGGCGGCGATCGCGAGCGCCGCGCCGGCGTAGAGCGCCGCGTACAGGCACGCGACCCAGGACGCGACGGCAGGTGGCGTGCGGTAGATGACCTGCTCGTTGAGCGAGAGCGCGGAGAGGTTCGGGAGGAGGTACCAGATGGCCTTGCCCAGGCGTGCGCCGGGGCCGTGCCAGAGCGTCCGGAGGTCGTTCGAGAGGTGTCCGGCGATCGTGATGGCGAGGGCGAAGATCGCCGCGAGCGTCGGGGTCGTGACGGAGGAGAAGAGGAGGGCCACCGCGGCGACCACGAGGAACTGGACGCCCAGCATCGCGAACGCGGCGAGGAGCGCGCCGTCGATCGGCCGCAAGGAGCCCGCGTCCAGGACGAGGAGCGCGGAGAGGGTGAGCGCCATGACGGCGAGGTTCAGCCACAGCGTGCCCGCGAGCCCGACGTAGCGGCCGAGCAGGTACTCGGAGCGCGACACCGGCTTCGCGACGACCGGATACAGGACGCGGCGGTCGACGTCGCCCGCGACGAGGCTCGCGCCGAGGAAGATCGCGGTGAGCGATCCCATGACCTCCATGGCGGTGAGGCCGAGGTCGCTCGCGATCCGGTGGGTGTCGCCGATGGTCAGCGAGGACACGAGCAAGCTCGCCACGACGAGGAGGAGCGCGAAGAGCAGCAGGTTCACCTGGATCTTCCGCCGGAGCGCCTCGCGGACGGTGACGGCACCGATGGCAACGACGTTCATCATGGCTGCGCGTGCTCCATGGCCTTGAGCCGGCCCTGCGCCTCGTACATCGCCGCCGTGCGAGCGGCCCCCCCGGCGGGCCTCTCGAACCGGCGCTCGTGGACGGTCGAGTGGACGCGGCCGGCCTCGTCGAGGAAGTACTCGCCGCCGAACGGGTCGGCGGGGAGGGAGCTCACGAGCCCCTCCATGACGAGCTGCACGGGCGTGATCGGGCGGACGCCGATCTGCCGGGTGTACGCCTCCGCGGCCGCCTCGAGCCTCGCGGCGTCGCGCTCGAGGTGGGCCTGGGCGAGCTGCTTCTCGAGCGCGCGCCGCGTCTCGTCGTCCTCCGCGCGCGCGTACAGGTGCTCGAGGAACGAGATCGCCGCGCCCGGAGCGTCGCCCTTGACGTACATCGCGAGCACGTAGTCGCGCAGGTGGGCGGGTGCGCCCGGCGTGCGCGCCGCCCGCTCGAAGTACCGGCCGGCGAGCGCGTAGTCGCCCTCGTAGAGGAAGGCGTTCACCGCCCGGTGGAACGGCAGGATGTAGCGATCCGGGACGTTCTCGAACCCCTTCTCGAGAATGGCGTTCGAGTCGGCGATGAGGCCCGCGCTCGCGAGCTGATTGCCGGTCACCTGGTAGGCGTACCCGTGCTTCGGGTCGAGGTCGGTGACGAGCTCGGCCAGCGGACGGAGCCGATCCCAGCCGCGCTCGTCCCCGCGCGGCTCACCGACGTACTGGACGGTGCGCAGCCAGTTGAGGTTCGCGACGAGGGTCGGATGGCCGAGGGAGAGCCAGCGCATCGCGTTCGACGACGGGACGAAGGCGACGTCGTAGATGCGCGCCGCGCCCGCGTCGATGCGGCGCGCCACCGCCGCCGTCCCGGCGGAGAGCGCGACCGCAAACAAGAGGAGGGAGACGCTCCGGCGCATGCGTGGGGGGAAAGAGAAGGCGGCGTCTCCCGCTGGAAGACGCCGCCCAGTATACGGTCGAGCTGCGCTGCTTAGAAGATCTGGTCGCCCGAGGCGCCCACGGTGACCGCCTGACCGTAGGGCGGGCTCGAGCCGTCCGGCGTGGTCGCACCCGTCACCGCGCAGGTCGCCGCCGTGGGGGTGGTGGTGGGCGCGCCATCGGAGCCGAGCGTCGGCTTGTAGAGGACGACGCACGCGTTCGAGCCGCCGCCGGCGAGGTCGCCGTCGATGTCGGACTCCGCGAACACCGTCAGGTTGATGCCGCTCGTGTTGGCCGTGAAGCTCGAGGTGCCGATGTGGTAGCAGCCGTAGGTGTTGCCCTCGATCACCCAGTCGATCTGCTGCGCCGTCGAGAGCGCGGCCGCGGTCCACGGCTGCTTCGTCGTGCCCGGCGTGCAGCCGTCGGCGGGGAGGGTGCCGAGCGCGTAGTACTGGCCGGCGACGCCGCCGAGCTCGCGCTCGCCCTGGCGCAGCGCCTCCTCCGACTTGAAGACCGATCCCACGTTCTCCTTCAGCTCGCTGAACTTGGCGCGGAGCTGGTAGCGGAGGAAGTTCGGGATCGCGATCGCGGCGAGGATGCCGATGATCGCCACGACGATCATGAGCTCGATGAGGGTGAAGCCCTTCGCAACCTTCTTCATGTGAAGCCTCCCTGAGGTACGTCGGAGTGCGAGCCAGGTCGCCCGCGGCCGACCGATGGGCCGAGCGTGCCCGGCTGCCTGCCCCCTCAAGCATGGGCGGTGCCACGCCCCGGGTCGCGTGCAACCGCCCGGAAGGACGAGGCGCGCTCGCCTCACGCCGCTGCCGCTCCTCGGCAGCGGGTCAGGCGCGCTGACGTTTTCCGTCAGCTGGGAGCGGAAGCCCGCTCCTTTGACACCATCCCGGCGGGCGTCGATCATGCGCGCGATGATCCTGCGCACCGAGGGGCTCTCCAAGGAGTTCGCCGCCGGCTTCCTCCGCCGTCGCGTGCAGGCGGTCCATGACCTCACGCTCTCCGTCGACGAGGGCGAGATCTTCGGGTTCGTCGGCCCGAACGGCGCCGGCAAGACGACGACCATCAAGATGTTGATGGGCCTCATCTATCCCACGAGCGGGCGCGCCTTCATCTTCGACGCCCCGATCCCCAGCGCGCGCGCGAAGAGGCGCATCGGCTACCTCCCGGAGCACCCCGCCTACTACGACTTCCTCACCGGGCGCGAGGCGCTCCGCTTCTTCGCCCGCCTCTCCGGCGTCTCCGCGGCCGAGCGCGACCGGCGCTGCGACGAGCTCCTCGGCATGGTCGGCCTCGCCGACGCCGCCGGCCGGCAGATCCGCAAGTACTCGAAGGGCATGCAGCAGCGGCTCGGGATCGCCCAGGCGCTCGTCGGCGATCCGGCGTTCGTGGTGCTCGACGAGCCGATGAGCGGCCTCGATCCGGTCGGACGCAAGGAGATGCGCGACCTCATCCTGGCCCTCAAGCGCCAGGGCAAGACGGTCTTCTTCTCGACGCACATCCTCCCGGACGTCGAGACGCTCTGCGATCGCGTGGGCGTCATTCTCGGTGGCAAGCTCCGCGACGTGGGCCGGCTCGAGGACCTCCTCTCCGCGAACGTCCGCTCCGTCGAGCTCACCGCGCTCGTCCCGCCCGCCGCGGCGCCGGTCCTCTCACCGGGCCGCATCGTCCGCGCCGACGCCGACCGGCTCACGGTCGCCTTCGACGACGAGGCGCACGCAGACGCGGCCGTCACGGCCATCGTACACGCGGGCGGGCGCGTGCTCTCCCTCACCCCGCATCGCGACACGCTCGAGGACTTCTTCGTGCGCCGGCTGGCGGAGACGCAGGCCGCGCCGGCGCCCGTGGCCGCGCGCAAGGCCTCCTAGCCCGATGCCCCCCGACGCGAGCGTCCCGCCCGTCCTCGCCGCCGCCTGGTTCACGGTCCTCGGCGCCGTCCTCGGGAGCTTCCTCAACGTCGTCATCGCGCGCGTCCCGGCCGGCCTCTCGATCGTCCGGCCCGGGTCGCGCTGCCCGCGCTGCGGCAGGCCCATCGCCTGGTACGACAACGTCCCCGTCCTCTCGTGGCTCGTCCTGCGGGGGCGCTGCCGCGGCTGCGCGCTGCCCATCTCGATCCGATACCCGCTCGTCGAGCTCCTCGGGGCCGCGGCGGGCTACCTCGCCTGGCGCCGCCACGGCGTCTCGGCCGACGCCGGCACGGAGCTGGCGCTCGTCCTCGCGCTCCTCGCCCTCGCCTTCATCGATCTCGACACCTGGCTCCTGCCGCACGCCATCACCTGGCCGCTCCTCGGCGCGGGCGTGCTCGCCTCGGCCCTCGGCTGGAGTCCTGCGCCGTCGCTCGCGTCGTCGCTGCGGGGGGCCGCCGCCGGCTGGGGCACGTTCGCGCTCCTCTCGTGGGGCGGCGAGAAGGTCCTCCGGAAGGAGGCGCTCGGGTTCGGCGACGTCTGGCTCCTCGGCGGGCTGGGCGCGTGGCTCGGGCTCGGGGCCCTCCTCCCCGTCGTGCTGCTCGCCTCGGTCCAGGGGAGCGTCGTCGGGATCGCGCTCGTGCTGCTCGGGAAGGGCGAGACCGGTGAGCGGCCACTGTCTCCGGGCGCTGAGGTCGCTCCAGCCGAGGGCGAGGCCCCCGGTGGCGAGGCGGAGCCGCGGCTCGAGGCGCCGCTGGCCGAGCTTCCGCCGGCCGAGGCCGAGGCCGAGGCCGAGCCGGACGCGACGGCTGCGGCACCCCCCGGGCCCGGCGACGGCCAGTCCACCCCGGCGGCGGAGCACCCCTCCGCCGACGAGGACTGGATCCCGCCGAGGAACGCGGTCCCCTTCGGCCCGTTCCTCGCGCTCGGCGCGCTCGAGTGGCTCTACGGCGCCGCGCTTCTCGCGCGCGCGTTCCCCGCGCTCGGCGCGTTCCGCTGAGCCATGCGCCCGGGTGTCCGCCCCGTCCTCCTCCTCGATCTCGCCGCGGCGGGCGCGGCGACGGCCGCGGTCGTCCTCGCCGCCGGGCTCCCGCTCGCCGCGCGCGGCGCGCTCACGCCGCTCGCGCTCGCGCTCGTCGTCCTCGCGGGCGCCGGCGCCGGGCTCACGTTCGGGGCGGTGCTCCTCTTCCGCGCGGTCGCGCGCCCCGTGGATCGGCTCCTCGGGGCGGCCGAGCGGCTCGGCGCAGACGCGCGCGCGGACGCGCTGCCGCTCCTCGCGCCTCCCGGCGAGCGCGCCGCCCCGGAGGGCCGTGGCGTCGCCGGCGCGGCGGTCGCGTTCGAGCGGCTCGCGGGTGCGCTCTCGGAGGAGCGGGTCCGCCTCGCGGACAAGGTGGGGGAGCTCGAGCGCGCGAACGCGGCGCTCCTGGACGCGCGGGAATCGCTCGTACGCGCCGAGCGGCTCGCCACCGCCGGCCAGCTCGCCTCGGGGATCGCCCACGAGGTCGGGAACCCCCTGGGCGCGATCTCCGGCTACGCCGAGCTCGCGCGGGCGCGGTTGCGCGATGGCGGCCCCGCGGCGCTGGCCCAGGCCTCGGAGTTCGCCGAGCGCATCGCCGCCGAGACGGCGCGGATCGACCGGATCGTCCGCGACCTGCTCGATCTCGCGCGGCCGAGCGCGCCGGAGGTGCGGCCCGTCGACGTCCGCGGACCGCTCGACGCGGCGCTCCGCCTCGCGCGCGCGCAGCCGCGCTTCCGCGCGGTGGAGGTGACGGAGTACGTCCCGGCGGAGCTGCCGCCCGTCCTCGCCGACGAGCAGCGGCTCGCGCAGGTGCTCCTCAACCTGCTCCTCAACGCGGGGGACGCGATGAGCGGCGCGGGCGCGGTGCGGGTGAGCGCGCGCGAGGACGGCGCGGTGATCGAGCTCGCCGTCGAGGACCGCGGCCCGGGCTTCGCCGTCGCGGACCTGCCGCGCGTCTTCGAGCCCTTCTTCACGACCAAGCCGGCGGGGCAGGGCACCGGGCTCGGCCTCGCGATCTGCCGCGGCATCGTCGAGGCGCTCGGCGGCGAGATCCGCGCCGAGAACCCGCCCGGCGGGGGCGCGCGCGTGGTCCTCCGGCTCAGGGCGGCGGCGGGCGGCGCCGAGGGGTGAAGGACCGTGGCCGGGGGGCGTGGTGGACGCGTGATAAGGTGCGCGCGTGACGTTCCGCAGCGTCCTCGTCGTCGACGACGAGCCCTCCATGCGCCACCTGCTCTCCGTGATCCTGACGGATCACGGCCGGGAGGCGCGCGCCGTCGCGAGCGCCGGCGACGCGCTCCGCGAGCTCGAGCTGCGCGAGTACGACCTCGTCCTCACCGACGTTCGGATGCCAGGCATGGACGGGCTCGCGCTGCTCCGGGAGATCCAGCGGCGCGAGCCGGAGCTGACCGTCATCGTGATGTCCGCCTACGGCGCCCACGACGCGGCGCTCGAGGCGATGAAGGCGGGCGCCTACGACTTCCTGTCGAAGCCCTTCAAGCCCGACGAGGTGCTGCTCGTCCTGCGCAAGGCGGAGGAGCGCGAGCGGCTCGCCCGCGAGAACCGGCGGCTGCGCACCGAGCTCGCGGCCGAGTACCGACCCGAGGCGATCGTCGGGGCGTCCGAGGCGATGCAGGGCGTCCTGCGGCAGGTCGCGAAGGTCGCGCCTCAGAAGACGACGGTGCTGCTCGAGGGCGAGTCCGGGACCGGCAAGGAGCTCGTCGCGCGCGCGCTCCACGAGCGCTCGCCGCGCGCGGCCCTCCCGTTCGTCGCCGTGAACTGCGGGGCCATCCCGGGCGAGCTGCTGGAGTCCGAGCTCTTCGGCCACGTGAAGGGCGCGTTCACCGACGCGTCGCGCAACAAGAAGGGGCTCGCCGCCGAGGCCGACGGCGGCACGCTCTTCCTCGACGAGATCGGCGAGCTGCCCTTGCACCTCCAGGTCAAGCTCCTCCGCTTCCTGCAGGAGGAGGAGGTCCGCCCGGTCGGCGACACGCGGGCGCGCAAGGTGGACGTGCGCGTCGTCGCGGCGACCGCGCGCGAGCTCGCCCGCGCCGTCGCCGACGGCCGCTTCCGCGAGGACCTCTACTGGCGGCTCAACGTGGTCGGCGTCCGGCTGCCGCCGCTGCGCGAGCGCCCCGAGGACGTCCCCGCGCTCGCCGCGCACTTCCTCGCCCGCTACGGGCGGCTCCGCCCCGAGCTCGCGGGGATGTCGTTCTCCCCCGAGGCGGAGGAGGCGCTCCGGGCGCACCGCTGGCCCGGCAACGTCCGCGAGCTCGAGCACGTGGTCGAGCGCGCGGTCGTGCTCGCGGAGGGGGCCGTCATCGGCGAGGAAGACCTGCCGGACGCGGTCCGCGGCGGCGCGGCCCGCGCGGCGCCGCCGGTCGCGCTGCCGGACGACTCCCTGTCCGTGAAGCGCGCCATCCGGGCGGTGGAGGAGCAGCTCATCCGCGCCGCGCTGGAGCGGACCGGCGGGAACCGGACGCGGGCGGCCGAGCTGCTCGAGCTCTCGTACCGGGCGCTCCTCTACAAGATCAGAGACTACGGGCTCGGGTAGCCTCGCTCGCGCTCGGTCGAGGTCGAGGTCGAGGTCGCCGCGCGCTGGACGCGGCCCTCCATTCCCCCGCCCGTCAAGATCCCGGCACGCACGACGAGTGAAAGCTATCAATTAGATATCACTCGATCTCGGAGGCGCATCCTTTCCCCACACCTGCCGATACGCGCACAGGTCGCTTTCTTGATCCCTTCATCGGCCTTGGCTTAGCGTGCGCTCGCATGCCTGCCCGACCGTCCAGACAGCGAGCCGACGCGCACCGGCGCGCCGTGAACAATGTCCGGCGGCTGCGCGAGGAGCAGCTCCTCACGAAGGCCGAGCTCGCGCGCATGGCCGGGGTGTCTCCGCTGACGGTCGCGCGCATCGAGAGCGGCCTCGACTGCCGCATGGACACGCAGCGCAAGATCATCCTCGCCCTGGGCCTCACGCCCTCCGATCGCTTCAAGGTCTTCGCACGCGGCCGCGGAGGGCGCGCGTGACCTACCGTCAACCGGACGCCGGGCGCCGCCCGGCCGTCGCCTGAAGGGAACCGCCATGGCGAAGAGGAAGCTCGCCGTCGGCCTCGACATCGGCTCGTCCGGCGTCAAGCTCGTCCAGCTCAAGGAGAAGAAGGGCGGGTACGCGCTGCAGGCGTTCGGGACCGCGCCGCTGCCGCCCGAGGCGATCGTGGACGGCGCCCTCATGAACTCGGGCGCGATCGTCAGCGCCATCCAGGAGCTCGTCGCGCAGCAGAAGGTGAAGACGAAGGAGGTCGCCATCGGCATCGGCGGCCACTCCGTCATCATCAAGAAGATCTCCATGCCGCGGATGACGCAGGAGGAGCTCGACGAGTCCATCCAGTGGGAGGCGGAGCAGTACATCCCCTTCGACGTGAAGGACGTGAACATCGACACGCAGATCCTCTCGCCCGAGGCCAACGCCGCCGGCCAGATGGACGTCCTGCTCGTCGCCGCGAAGAAGGACATGATCAACGACTACATGTCGGTCTGCGCGGAGGCCGGGCTCACGGCCACCGTCGTCGACGTGGACGCGTTCGCGGTGCAGAACGCGTACGAGGCGAACTACGACCTCGACGGTCAGACGGTGGTCCTCATCAACGTCGGCGCGGCGGTGTCGAACATCAACATCCTCTCCGGTGGCGCGACGACCTTCACCCGCGACATCACCATGGGCGGGAACGCCTTCACCGAGGAGATCCAGAAGCAGCTCAACATCTCCTACGACGAGGCCGAGGCCCTCAAGATCGGCGGCCAGGGCGAGACCGACGCGGTCGTCCCGCAGGAGGTCGAGCGGGTGATCCAGGCGGTGGCCGAGCAGATGGGCGGCGAGATCCAGCGCTCGCTCGACTTCTTCGCCTCGACCTCGGGCGACGCGCGCATCGCGCGCGTCTTCGTGTCGGGCGGGACGGCGCGCATCCCGGCGCTGCAGAAGGTGCTCGAGGCGCGCGCAGGCGTGCACGTCGAGCTCCTGAACCCGTTCAGGAACGTGGACGTCGACAGCCGCAGGTTCGACACGAGCGCCATCATCGCCGCCGGGCCGTCGGTGGCGGTCGGCGTCGGGCTCGCGCTCCGCAGCGCGGGGGACAAGTAGCCATGGTCCGGATCAACCTCCTCCCGGCGGCCCGCGTCTCCAAGAAGAAGGAGGCCGGCAAGCAGCAGCTCCTCCTGTTCGCGCTCGTGCTCGTGCTGGGCATCGTCCTCAACTACCTGTGGGCCGCCTCGCGCGCCGATGCGCTCGCCATGAAGCTGGCGAACATCAAGCGGACCAAGGACGAGATCGCGCAGCTCGACCGGATCATCGGCGAGGTCAAGAACATCAAGGAGCAGCAGGCGCAGCTCCGCGAGAAGCTGCAGATCCTCGAGCAGCTCAAGACGGCGCGCACGGGCCCGGTGAAGATGCTCGACGAGCTCGCGACGCTCACGCCGAAGCGGCTCTGGCTGAGGAAGCTCGACGAGAAGGCGGGGGCGGTCACGCTCGACGGCACCGCCGCCACCATCGACGACGTCTCGGAGCTCATGGCCGCGCTCAAGGGCTCGACCCAGTTCCGGAACGTGGAGCTGAAGAAGACCTCGGCCAGGCTCGAGAACGGCTTCCGCGTGGTCGACTTCTCGCTGACGGCGTCGGTCGCCTACGCCGCGCCGCCCGAGCCGCCGCCCGGCGCGAAGGCGAGCGCAGCCGGGAGGAAGGGTTAGCGCCATGGACCAGCTCATCGAGCGGATCGCCAAGGCGCCGGTCGGCGCGAAGCTCGCCGCGGTCGCGGGCGCGGTGATCCTCCTCACCGTGCTCAACTACTTCGTGATCTCCCTGCGGCTCGGCCCGTCCATCTCCGAGGTGAACGAGCGGGCCGTCCGGGCCGACCTGGAGCAGGCCAAGCTCGACAAGGAGTTCACCGAGAAGACGGCGATCGCGAACAACCTGAACCAGTTCCGCCGGGAGAAGGAGCTGCTCGAGCAGCAGCTCCGCGAGGCCCTCGCCGAGCTCCCGGACGAGAAGAAGGTGGACGAGCTGCTCTTGCTGTTCCAGGATCGGGCGCAGAAGGCCGGCCTCGAGATCTCCACGATCGAGCCGAAGTCGCCGGTGAACGAGAAGTTCTACGCCCGGCTGCCGATCCCGATGGCGGTCACGGGCAACTTCCACGAGATCGCGACCTTCTTCGACTCGCTGGGCCGCATGCGCCGCATCGTGAACGTCACCGACATCGTCCTCGACTCGCCGAAGGATGTGAACGGCAAGATGGTCCTGAACGCGAAGTTCCTCGCGACCGCGTTCATGTTCATCGATCCGAGCGCCGCGGCCGCGAAGCCCGGAGGAGCGAAGAGATGAGCCCGCGTCGCATCGCCCTCGCGGCCGCCGCGGCGCTCCTCGCCGCCTGCGGAGGTTCGCCCCCGCCGGCCGCCCGGCCCCCCACGAAGCCGGCCGCGGCGGCCACGTCCGCCGCGGGCGCCGCGCCGGGCTCGGCCTCAGCGGCCCCGAAGGCCGCGGAGAAGCCCGCGCCGGAGTGGGCCTACACCTCCGTCGGCAAGCGCGATCCCTTCCGTAGCTATCTCAGCGAGCTCTCCAAGCAGGGTGGCGAGCTGGCGACTCGGTGCGCCACGCCGCTCGGGAAGTTCGAGCTCGAGCAGCTCAAGCTCGTCGCGATCGTGACCGGACTCGAGGATCCCGTGGCCATGGTGCAGGCGCCGAACGGCGTCGGGTACACGCTGCGCCGCGGCGCCTGCATCGGAAAGAACGGGGGCACCGTGGCCGCGGTCCGCTCGGGCGAGGTCGTCGTCGCCGAGTGGGCCATCCGCGCCGACGGCACCCGCGACCGCACAAAGACCGTCATCCGCCTCCCGCGCGAGGCGGCGCTGAACCTCGAGGAGTAGCACCCATGAAAATCCACCTCCTGCGCCTCGCCGTGGTCCTCTCGGGCGCCCTCGCGGTTCCAGCGCTCGCCGCCGAGCCGAACGCGATCCGCGCGCTCGACGTCGCCGAGCGCGACGGCGCGATCGAGGTCGCCATCCAGGGGAACCGGCCGCCTTCCTACACGGTCTTCAAGCTCCAGGATCCGCCGCGGCTCGTCGTGGACCTCGCGGGAGCGGACGTCTCGAAGCTCGCCTCGCCCGTCGCCGTGAAGAAGGGCGGCGTGGCGGAGATCACGACCGCGCAGTACCAGGACGACCGGAACGCGGTCGGGCGCGTCATCGTCGCGCTCGACGCGGCCCGCCCGTACGAGGTCACGCCGCGCGGCGACGCCGTCGTCGTGCGGGTGCTCGCGGAGGGCGCGAAGCCCTCGAGCCCTGGCGGATCGACCGAGGCCGGTCATCCCGAGCGAAGCGCCTCCGCGCCCGCGGAGGCGCGGAGTCGAGGGACCCCGACCGCGACCCCGACCGTGACCGCGGCAACGGCCGCGACCGCGACCGCGACCGCGACCCAGGGGGCGGACGACCACGTCGTCTCCCGGCGCGTGGACGAGGGCGGCGCAGGCTCGGCGCGGACGCTTCGCGCCGTCCGTCCGGGCAAGGACGGCCTGACGCTCGCCACCGACGGCGAGCTCGGGCGGATCGAGATCCTCGAGCTGCGTGACCCCGCTCGGCTCGTGCTCGACCTGCACGGTGTGACCCGCGCGCCGAAGGGTGCCGTGAAGCTCGCGGGTGCGTTCACGCAGGTCCGCTTCGGGAAGGACGACGGCAAGATCCGCGCGGTGCTCGACGCCGCGGGCGAGCTGCCGAAGTACGAGGTGAAGCGCGTCGCGGGTGGCCTCGCGATCGTCGCGGGGACCGACGGGCAGGTCGCGAAGGCGACGCCGATCGGCTCTCCTGAGGCCGGTCATCCCGAGCGTAGTCGAGGGACCCCGACCCCGACCGCGGCCGCTAGCCCGACCGCGGCCGTCACCGCGAAGAAGGCCCCGGCCACGCGCGCCCAAATCTCCGACGTCCGCTTCGGCCAGCAGGGCAAGGCCGCGCGCATCGAGATCGGCGGCAAGGCGCGCTACACGCTCTCCCGCCCCGACCCGCGCACGATCGTGCTCTCGCTCGAGGACGCCGAGATCCCGAAGAAGCTCGAGCGCTCGCTCGACACGAGCGCGTTCCAGGGGCCGGTGCTCATGGTCTCCTCCTTCAACCAGCCGTCCACCGGTCAGGTGAAGATCGTCGCCACGCTGCGCGGCGCGGCGAAGGACGAGCTCGTCGAGACGAAGGGCGGCCTCGCCTGGACGTTCTCCTCGGCGGAGAAGGACGCCCCCGCGGCCTCCCCCGCCCCGGTCCCGGAGGTGCGCGCCAGCGAGGCGCAGGCGGCAGGCTTCGCGGCCGAGGCCCCGGCGTACGCGCTCTCCGGCGCTCCGCAGGCGCGCGGCTACACCGGGCGTCGCATCACCCTCGACTTCCACGACATCGACATCCGCAACCTGCTGCGCCTCATCGCCGACGTCTCCAAGAAGAACATCGTCGTCGCCGACGACGTGAACGGGAAGGTGACGGTCTCGCTCCGCAACGTGCCCTGGGACCAGGCGCTCGACCTCGTCCTCAAGGCGAAGGGGCTCGGCAAGGAGGAGATGGGGAACGTCATCCGCATCGCGAGGTTCGACGAGATCGCGAAGGAGCAGCTGGCGCGCGCCGAGGCGGAGAAGGCCCGCATCCCGCTCATGCCGCTCAAGGTCCGGATCATCCCGGTGAACTTCGCGCGCGCCGGCGACGTCTCCGGCCGCGTGAAGGACGTGCTCACCGAGCGCGGCTCGGTCTCCACCGACGAGCGCACCAACGTGCTCATCGTGAAGGACGTCCAGGAGGCGCTGGTGCGCGCCGAGGGGCTCGTGCGGAACCTCGACACCGAGATCCCCCAGGTGCTCATCGAGAGCCGCATCGTCGAGGCCTCCTCGAACTTCAACAAGGCGCTCGGCGTGCAGTGGGGCGGCAACACCTCCTTCACGCAGGTGACCGGCAACCCGACCGGCCTCGCCTTCCCGAACAACGTCGCCGCCGCGGGCGGCGCCGGCCCCGGCAACAGCTTCGGCACCGCGGCGAACCCGAACTACGCCGTGTCGCTGCCCGCGCCGGTGGGTGACGGGCAGGGCGGCGCCCTCGGCCTCGTCTTCGGCTCCGCGGGCGGCGCGTTCAACCTGAACCTGCGCCTCTCCGCCCTCGAGAACAACGGCGTCGTGAAGACCATCTCCGCGCCGAAGATCGCCACCATCGACAACAAGGAGGCGACCATCGGCCAGGGCATCTCGATCCCGTTCTCGCAGGTGTCGGCGTCCGGGGTGAACACCACCTTCATCGAGGCGAAGCTCGAGCTCAAGGTGACGCCGCACGTCTCCGCGGACGGCTCGATCCTCCTCAAGATCAAGGCGACCAACAACCAGCCGAACCCCCAGCTCACGGGCGCCAACGGCCAGCCCTCGATCTCGAAGCGCGAGGCGGAGACGGAGGTGCTGGTGAAGGACGGCGAGACCACGGTCATCGGCGGCATCTACACCCGCCAGACCTCGAACCGCACGAGCGAGGTCCCGTTCCTCGGCAAGCTCCCGCTGCTCGGCTACTTCTTCCGGAACACGAGCGAGCAGGATGACCACACCGAGCTCCTCATCTTCATCACCCCCCGCATCCTCAACCGGGCGACCGCGGTCGCCGCGGGGAACTAGGAGCTGCCCATGAAGACGAGACTCGCGGCCCTCGCCCTCGCCTCGCTCGCGCTCGCCTGCGCCGACAACGGCGGATCGATCCAGCCCTTCGCCATCTGCGCTCCGCCGGACGACGTGGTGTGCTCGTTCAAGGGCACGTGCGACATGCAGCACATGGGCCCGCTCGCGATGGATCCCGCACAGACGACCCAGCTCATCGTGTTCATGCAGGTGAACAACCAGCTCGCGGACAACGCCGACCTCTCCGCGGGCCGCGTGAACACCAACGACGCCTACGTGACCGAGTACGAGGTCGAGTACTCGGGCGTCGCGAGCGGTACCTCGGCGGGGCGGACGCAGGGAGTCGTGCCAGCCGGAGCCAGCACGATCATCGGGCTGGTGCTTCAGCCGCCGCCGGTCCCAGGGCAGCTCGTCGCGAAGATGAAGCTGAAGGGCAAGTTCGCCGACCAGTCCACGTTCGAGACGGCGGCCTACGAGGCGCCGATCCTCATCGGCCCGGTCGGCGCACCGGCGTGCCCCACGGGCGAGGTCCTGAAGGGCACCTGCCCGGGCAACCTCGGCCAGATCCCGCTCGGCGTCGCGTGCGAGGCGCCGCCCACCACCCCCACTCCTTGACGCGCCGCGTTCCGGCCGAACGCTTGACGTTCAGCGCGCGGGCGGGCTAAGTACGACCCCGCTCCGCGCGTCCGTGCTCGTAATGACGGAGGTTTTTTGCCGGCGGAGCCTTCGCCCATGAGCTTCCGCGCCCATCTCGAGCAGGTCTGCCGGAGCGTCGACGGTGCCGTCGCGTGCTCGCTGATGGGCATGGACGGGATCGAGGTCGACACGCATCTCACCGGCCTGGGCGACGTCGCCGACGTGCGCTCGCTGCTCGTCGAGTACTCGGGCGTGCTCCGCAGCGCGCGAGAGGCGGCCGGGGCGCACGAGGCGGGCGGCGTGGCGGAGGTGTCGATCTCGACGGATCGGCTCCTCGCCGTGGCCCGGCAGGTCTCGCCGGAGTACTTCATGGTGGTCGCGCTCACGCCTGGCGGGAACCTCGGGAAGGCGCGCTACCTGCTCCGCGTCACCGCGCCGAAGCTCGAGGAAGAGCTCTAGCGGACGGGCGGCCGACCGTCGGGACAGGCAGCCCCCGCTGCCGGAGCGCGGCGGGGCGGATCATCTTTCACATCGGACCTTCGAAGGAGCGACACAGCAATGGCCGACACGCTCGACACCTCGGCGTTCCGCCGCGGCCTCAAGATCGAGATCGATCGCGAGCCCTGGGAGATCATCGAGTTCCAGCACGTGAAGCCGGGGAAGGGCTCGGCGTTCGTGCGGACGCGCATCAAGAACCTCGTGACCGGTCGGACGATCGACAAGACGTTCAAGTCCGGCGACGTGGTGGGCAAGCCCGACATCGAGGAGAAGGAGATGCAGTACCTCTACCGGGAGGGCGAGCACTTCAACTTCATGGACAACAAGACCTACGACCAGACGTTCCTCACCGAGGAGCAGATGGGCGAGGCAAAGAACTTCATCAAGGACAACACCACCACGCACATCCTGTTCTTCAACGGGAAGGCGATCGGCGTCACCCTGCCGAACGCGATGGATCTCAAGGTGGTGAAGTGCGATCCGGGCATCCGCGGCGACACGGTGTCCGGCGCCACGAAGCCCGCGACCCTCGAGACCGGCTACGTCGTGAACGTGCCGCTCTTCATCAACGAGGGCGAGATCCTCCGCATCGACACCCGCACCGGCGAGTACCTGACCCGCGTCGCCGGCTAGCCGCCGCACCGTCCCAGGACCGAAGGAGACCCACTCGATGGCGACCCGCCCGCTGAAGCAGCAGCCCTCGCAGGAGCCCGCGCGCACCCCGGAGAACGGCGTGGGGCAGGGCTTCTCGATGGAGGACGTGAAGAAGCTCGTGCAGCTCGTCGAGAAGAGCGACGTCACGCACATCGCGTGGCAGCGCGGGCCGGAGAAGGTCGTCATCCGCCGCGGCGCGCTCGCCGCGTCCGGCTCCGTCGCCTTCCACGCCGCGCCGGCCGTCCACGCCGCCCCGGTGGCGGCCCCGGTGCCGGCGCCTGCCGCGGCGCCCGCGCCCGCCGCCGCGAAGGCGGAGCCGAAGACCGACAAGCCCGGCACGATCGTGAGCTCGCCGTTCGTCGGCACGTTCTACCGAGCGCCGTCGCCGGACTCGCCGCCCTTCGTCGACGTCGGGCAGAAGGTCAAGAAGGGCCAGACGCTCTGCATCGTCGAGGCGATGAAGCTCATGAACGAGATCGAGGCCGAGATCGACGGGACCATCGCCGAGATCCTCGTCCAGAACGCCACGCCGGTGGAGTTCGGCGAGCAGCTCTTCCGCATCGTCCCGGGCTAGTCGCCCGCGGGAGCCTACCGCATGTTCAAGAAGGTCCTCGTCGCGAACCGGGGCGAGATCGCCCTCCGGGTGATCCGCGCCTGCCGCGAGCTCGGCGTCGCCACCGTCGCGGTCCACTCGACCGCCGACGCCGAGTCGCTCCACGTCCGCTTCGCCGACGAGGCCATCTGCATCGGGCCGCCGCAGTCCCGGGACAGCTACCTCAACGTCCGGGCGCTCCTGTCCGCCGCCGACGTCACCGGCGCCGACGCCATTCACCCCGGGTACGGCTTCCTCTCCGAGAACGCGGAGTTCGCGGAGCTGGTCACCGGGATGAACCTCAAGTTCATCGGACCCCGGCCGGACATGATCCGGCTCATGGGGAACAAGGTGGCGGCGCGCGAGGCGGCCGAGAAGGCCGGGCTCCCGCTCCTCCCCGGTGCGCGCGGGAAGCTCAAGGACTCCGAGGAGGCCGAGCGGGTCGCGGAGGAGGTCGGCTACCCCGTCATCCTCAAGGCGGCCGCCGGCGGCGGCGGGCGCGGCATGAAGATCTGCCGCGACCGCAGCCAGATCCGCCACCTCTTCGACACCGCGAGCAACGAGGCGCTGGCCGCGTTCGGCGACGGCTCGATGTACCTCGAGCGCTACGTCGAGGAGCCGCGCCACATCGAGCTGCAGATCGTGGCCGACGAGCACGGCCGGGTGATCCACCTCGGTGAGCGCGAGTGCTCGGTCCAGCGGCGACACCAGAAGATGATCGAGGAGGCGCCCTCGCCCGCCGTCACGCCTGCGCTCCGCCGCGAGATGGGCGAGGTGGCGCTCTCGGCCATGAGGAGCATCGGCTACAACAACGTGGGGACGATCGAGTTCCTCATGGACGAGAAGGGCCGCTACTACTTCATGGAGATGAACACGCGCATCCAGGTGGAGCACCCGGTGACCGAGCAGGTCTACGGGCTCGACCTCCTGCGCGAGCAGATCCGCCTCGCCGCGGGCGAGCCGCTCGAGCGGACCCAGGACTCGGTCGTGCCGCACGCCCACGCGATCGAGTTCCGCGTGAACGCGGAGGATCCGGTCACGTTCGCGCCGTCGCCCGGCAAGATCACGGGCTACCACCAGCCCGGCGGCTACGGCGTGCGCGTCGACACCATGGCGTACGAGCAGTACAAGGTGCAGCCCTACTACGACTCGCTCGTCGCCAAGCTCGTCATCACCGGCGCGACGCGCGAGATCGCCATGCAGCGGGCGGCGCGGGCGCTGCACGAGTACGTCATCGAGGGGATCAAGACGAACATCCCCTTCCACAAGCGGGTCCTCGCTCACGCCGGCTTCGCGGGCGGTCAGTACGACACGCGCATCGTCGACCAGATCCTGAACCCGCCCGCGCCGGTCGAGGCGCCGCCGAAGACCCCGGCGGCGGGGTAGCCGCGCGGGCCCGGAGCGCGCCGCCGCGCGCGCCTCCGCGGCCGCCTGAAACACCCGAATTCCTATGTAGGTTCGCGGGGGTGGCTCCTTGACCGCCCCCGGACCTTCCATTACGCTCGACGCCGCCCCTGGGCCCCTTCCGTCGGCGCCGGTGCGCCGGTGCGCACATGCTCGGGGACCCCCCAGCGCAGCGAGACCCCTCGGCCCGATGGCTGTCGACAAGAACAAGATCATCGCCGAGGCGACGAAGCACGTTCAGAAGGGGGCGTACGACAAGGCGATCAAGAGCTACGAGAAGATCCTCGCGGAGGACGCCAAGGACGTCCGGATCCTCCTCAAGGTCGGTGAGCTCCACCAGAAGAAGGGCGACGACAAGGCCGCCGCCGCCGCGTTCCAGAAGGTCGCCGAGACCTACGCCGAGCAGGGCTTCTTCCTCAAGTCGGTCGCCGTCTACAAGCAGATCGTGAAGCTCGACCCGGACGACGTCCGGGCCAACGAGCGGCTCGCCGCGCTCTACCAGCAGCTCGGGCTCATGAGCGACGCGATGGCCCAGCTCCAGACCGTCGCGGCCGCGCACGAGAAGGCGGGCGATCTCGGCCGGCTCACCGAGGTCCTCCGCCGCATGGTGGAGCTCGACCCGGACAACATCGCGTCGTCGATCAAGCTCGGCGAGATGCAGGCGCGCGCCGGTCAGGCGGCGGCGGCCCTCGAGTGCTTCCGCCGGGCCGCCGCCTACCTGAAGCGGAACAGCCGCGCCGACGAGTACCTCAAGGTCGCGGAGCGCATCGCGGTGCTCACGCCCGACGACCACGCGCTCACCCGCGAGCTCGCGCACATCTACCTCGGCAAGGGCGACACGAAGCGCGCCCTCGCGAAGCTCCAGCTCTCCTTCAAGGTGGACGCGAAGGACGTCGAGACGCTGCAGCTCCTCGCGCAGGCGTTCCGCGACCTCGGCCAGACCTCCAAGACGCTCTCCGTCTACAAGGAGCTCGCCCGCGTCCACGAGGAGCGCGGCCGCGCGGGCGACGCCCGCGCCGCCTGGCGCAAGGTCCAGGAGCTCGCGCCGGACGACCCGGACGCAGCGGCGGCGCTCGGCGCCGGCGCCGGCGCGGCGCGGCGCGTGGCCCCGGCTCACCCGGCGGCGACGCCGCTCGCCTTCGGCCCCACGTTCA
>NZ_JALCYY010000040.1 GCF_022690685.1 Anaeromyxobacter terrae
CGCCCGCCGCGCCCGCCGCGCTCTCGCCCGAGCGCGCCCTCGCCCCTCGCAGCCAGGCGCCGGTCGCCGCCGCCGGCGAGAGCACCCCCGTGCTCGGCCAGGAGCCGGCCGCGGCCTGGTTCGCCGAGCCGGAGTGGCGCGTCGCGACGCTCCTCGGCGGGGAGTTCGGCCTCGGCGACGCGAGCTACGACGCGCTGAAGCTCCGCATCGACGCGGAGCGTACGGTGCGCGCGCTCTCCCCGCGCGCGGCGCTCGGCTTCGTCGTCTCCGCCGGCGTGCTGCACGCGTCGGACTCCCAGGCCGTCGCGGTGCCGATGATGGGCACGGTCTCGATGGAGTGGGGCGCGAACCTGTTCGAGGTCGTCCCCTCGGCCCGGGTGACCTACGCGCTCGCCCCGAAGCTCTGGGTGAACGCCGACGCCGGCCTCGGCGTCGCGTACACCGCCGCCTCCGGCTCCGTCGACGTCCCCGGCCTCGGGCGAATCGAGCCGGTCTCGGGCGGCCTCGCCGGCGTCCTGCGGCTTGCCGGTGGGCTCGCGTTCGCGCCGACCCCGAACGTCCGCGTCGGAGCCCAGCTCGTCGGGT
The DNA here is from genome assembly GCF_022690685.1 of Anaeromyxobacter terrae. Lineage (GTDB taxonomy): Bacteria > Myxococcota > Myxococcia > Myxococcales > Anaeromyxobacteraceae > Anaeromyxobacter > Anaeromyxobacter terrae. The sequence goes on from NZ_JALCYY010000040.1 coordinate 586, forward strand.
TCGACGTGCGGTTCGGCGACGGCGTCGGCTCCGCCTTCTCGTTCCTCGTGTCCGCGAGCCACCGCCTGTGAGCTCCGGAGGACCCGCCATGAAGATCCCCCATCTCGCCCGCGCGCTCGTCGCCCTCGCCCTCGCCGGCGCGGCCGGCGCCGCCGCCGCCCAGTCCGGTGCGATCCCCCTGCCGCCGCCGCCCGCGGGCACCTCCCGCCTCGCGACGCCTCCTCCCGGCGCGCGCGATCCGCTGCGCGCCGCCGCGCTCCTCGGCTTCGCCCGCAGCCAGGACGGCGGCGACCTCTCCCCCATGCTGCGGGTCGAGGGCGTCCTGCCGCTCTCCCGCACGCCCGCTGGGCTCTCCGTCGGGCTCGTCGCGCCGCTGCGGGTCGTCTACCTGCGGCCGGAGGAGACGGAGGGCATCGAGACGAGCGGGGTCAGCTTCGAGGTCACGCCGGGCGTGCGGCTCGCGCTGCCGCTCCGCGGCGGGAAGGCCGCGGTCCGCGCCGACGCCGGCGTGGGCGTCGTCCACCACCGCGTGACCGTCCTCGTCGACCAGGTGTTCGTCGGCCGGATCCGCCAGACCGAGACCTCCACCGCCGGCATCTTCCGCCTCGGCCTCGGCGGCAGCGTCGCCCTCACGCCCACGCTCGTCCTGGATCTCGAGCCCCTCTCCGTCGGCTACGACCTCGACGGCGGCGCCGACTGGTCGTTCGCGGCCGGCGTCTCGTTCCGGCTGTAGGAGCCAACCGCCATGCGCCTCCCCACGAGCACGAAGCTCGCCGTCGCCCTCGCCGCCCTCCTCGCCGCGGCGTGCCAGAAGGACACGATCACCGCCCCCGAGGCCTCCTGCCGCCCGACCGGAACGGCCTGCGGCGAGAACACCGACTGCTGCTCCTACGGCTGCGTCCAGGGCGTCTGCATGCGCAACCCGCTCGAGGGCGGGATGTGCAAGAACACCGACGACTGCGGCTTCCCGCGCGTGTGCGTCGCGAACCACTGCACGAGCGAGGTGCAGTGCCGCGTCGACGGCGACACGTGCGGCTTCTCGAACGACTGCTGCAGCGGCCTCTGCCGCATCGACACGAACACCTGCGCCCCCGATCGCGCGCCCGTCGCCGACGCGGGCGCGGACGCGACGGTCCCGCGCCACGTGCTCTTCACCCTCTCGAACGCGAGCACCGATCTGGACGGCACCGCGCTCGAGTACACCTGGTCGCTCAAGGTGCCGGTGGGCTCCACGACCGCGGTGCTCTCGAGCACCACCGCCGCGACGCCCTCCTTCACGCCCGACGTGACCGGCCCGTACGAGGTGACGCTCACCGTCTCGGACGGCTTCCTCACGGCCACGGACACGGTGGTCGTCACGGCGATCAACACGGCGCCGGCGGTGACGGTCACCGTCCCCGCCACCCAGTCGCGGAACGTCCAGTTCACGGCGCAGGGGACCGTGGCGGACGCCGACGGGGATCCGCTCGAGTGCAGCTGGACGGTGACGCCGCCGGGCGGCACCGCGCAGCCTTACGGCACGCCCGGCTCCTGCCGCGGCGCCGTCTCGCTGCCCGTCACCTGCGGACCGACCCCCGCGGACGAGGGCGCCTGGGTGGTCACGCTCGCCGCGAGCGACGGCGTGAACGTCACGGCGGTCGAGAAGACCGTCACCTGCGTGAACGACGCCCCCGTCGCCGAGGCAGGCCCGGCCCGCGCGGTGAACCGCACCGCGACGCCCGCGGTCACCCCCGCGGTCACGACGCAGGGCAGCGCCACGGACCGGAACCAGGACACGACGTTCACCTGGAGCTGGACGGTCGTCTCGACCCCCGCGGGCAGCGGCGTGACGAGCGGCTCGCTCACCGGCGCGGACACCGCGAGCGCGAGCTTCGTCCCCGACGCGCTCGGCGACTACGTCCTCCAGGCCACGGTGTGCGACCGCGAGGCGTCCTGCACGAGCGACACCGTGACGGTGACCTCGTACCCGCACATCCAGGACCTCGGCCACGAGGTGCGCGACGCCGAGTACGCCGCCGGCAAGATCGTCCTCGTCGGCGCCGACCCGTCGGTCGCCGGCGGGGGCAAGCTCTGGGTGCTGGACGCCTCCACCGGCAACGAGACCGCGAGCCTCGCGCTCGCGACGGCGCCGAACGTGGTCGGCGTGCTCGCGTCCGGGGCGACCGCGGTGGTCGGCGACGATGTCTGGTTGCGGGTCGTCTCGCTCGGCGCGACGCCCGCCGTCACGAGCTCGATCTCCGCCAACTTCCAGGTGAGCGACCTCGCCGCCGTCACTGCGCGACACGTGTTCGTCTTCCCGAAGACGACCGGCCAGTGGATCGGGGATCTCGACACGAGCAACGGCGCGCTCACGACGCGCGGCGTGTACGGCACCGCGGGGGCGGCGGATCCGACGGACCCGAACCGCTTCTACGTGGCGAACGGCAGCTCCGTCGAGCAGTGGGTGCTGCAGAACAGCGGCGACCTCCTCCATCTCGGCACGGCGTCGGGGTGCACCTCGGCCCGGCTCTGGGTGGAGCAGAACGGCAACCACCTCTTCTCGACCTGCAACCAGATCTACTCGACGGCGGACTACCTCTCCGCGTCGATGGGATCGTTCCCGGGGGTGACCTCGGTGCGGTTCGCGCACGCGGACGCCTCCGGCAACGTGGCGCTGCTCGACACGACCGCCACGGCCATCCACCGCTACGACGCCTCCTTCGTGGCGCTCCCGGGCGCCGCCACCGAGCCCATCCCCGTCTGGGCGGAGGCCAGCGCGCCGTACGCCGCGCAGGGCCTGTTCGTCTTCCTCGCCCCTGACGGCAGCCGGAAGGCGATCGTGAAGGCGACGCTCGCCGACCTGACCGTCCACTACGGCCTCGTGACGTTCGGCCCCTGACCCGCGGCGGCGGGCCCCCGCGCCGCCGGGGGCCCGCGCCACGATCCGGACCCGGGCGCAGGGCTGCGCTACACTCCGCGGCATGCTCAAGCTCCTCGCGATCCTGCGCTCGATCTTCCTCGTCTTCATCGTCGGGTACACGGTCCGTGCGACACCTTTCATCGGGGAGGTGTCGCGCACCTTCGACGAGCAGTACGCCCGCTGCGCCACGGGGCTGGGCCTCCTCCTGCGGGCGGCCTGGATCGCCATCGCCTGGATCGCCTTCGAGACGGCGATCGGCTGGTGGCTCGCGACGCGCGCCGCCCGCGCCTCGCGCGCCGCGAAGCTCGGCGTGGACGTGCCGAAGGGCGGCGGCGAGCCGCCGTTCGCGCCGCCGGGCCACCGGTAGCCCTTGCTGCGCGCCCGCACCCTCCTCTACCGGCTCCGCTCCTGGCTGCACCGCCGGGACGTGAGCGTCTGGTACGACCCGCGCTACCGGCTGCCGCTGTCCGGGCTCGAGGTCGGCGCGGGGATGGAGCCGCGCCGCGCCGACTTCGTGATGTGGTGGCTGCGCGAGTGCGGCGCGGTGCCGGCGAGCGCGGTGCACGTGCCCCGGCGTATCGCCTACGACGACCTCGCGCGCGTCCACACGCCCGAGCTGCTCGAGTCGCTCGGGCGGCCCGCGACGATGGCGCACATCTTCGCGGTGGACCCGTCCGACGTGCCGGTGGACGAGGTCATGACCACCATCCGGCTCGCCTGCGGCGCCACCCTCGCCGCGGCGCGCGACACGCTCCGGACGAAGCACCCCGCGCTGAACCTGCTCGGCGGGTTCCATCACGCGGCGCCCGGAGCGGCCGGCGGCTTCTGCCCCGTCAACGACGTCGCGGTCGCGGTGGCGGCGCTGCGGAGCGAGGGCTTCTCGGGCCGGGTCGCGGTGCTCGACCTCGACGCCCACCCGCCCGACGGCATCGCCGCCTGCCTGGCCGGAGACAGGAAGCGCTGGATCGGCTCGATCTCCGGGTCCGACTGGGGCCCGCTCGAGGAGGTGGACGAGACGGTGCTGCCGGAGGGGACCGGCGACGCGGGGTACCTCGAGGCGCTCACCGGGCTGCTCGACCGGATGCCGCGCCCGCAGCTCGCCTTCGTCCTCGCCGGCGGCGACGTGCTCGAGGGCGATCGCTTCGGGAAGCTCGGGCTCACCCTCGAGGGCGTCCGGGAGCGCGATCTCCTCGTCGCGACCGAGCTCGACGGCGTCCCGACGGTGTGGCTGCCTGCCGGCGGATACTCCACTCGCGCGTGGCGCGTGCTCGCCGGCACCGGGATGGCCCTCGCGGCGGGCTCCTCGGAGCCCATCCCGGCCGACTACGACCCCCTCGGCGCGCGCTTCACCTTCCTGTCGCGCGAGATGTCACCGGGCGAGCTCACCGACGCGGGCGAGCTCACGGCCGACGACCTCGAGGAGGCGCTCGGGATCCGCCCGCAGCGGCAGCGCCTCCTGCTCGGCTTCTACACCGCCTCGGGGATGGAGCACGCCCTCTTCCGCTACGGGATCTTCGCGCAGCTCGAGCGCCTCGGGTACCGCCAGTTCCACGTCACGTTCGACTCGACCGGCCTCGGGGAGCGCGTCCGGGTGTACGGCGAGTCGGAGGCCCAGGAGCACCTGCTCGTGGAGATCGTCCTCGAGCGGAGGCGCGTCCTCGGCGTGGAGGTCCTGTACGTCCACTGGCTCTCGCTGCGGAACCCGCGCGCGCAGTTCAGCGAGCGGCGGCCGCGCCTCCCCGGACAGGACGTGCCGGGCCTGGGGCTCGCGCGCGAGGCGGGCACGATGCTCGCGCGCATGGCGGTCCGGCTCGGGCTCGGCGGGGTCGTGTTCCGGCCGGCCCACTTCCACACGGCCTACGCCGCCCGCTACGCGTTCGCCTTCATCGACCCCGAGCGGCAGGGCCGCTTCGACGCGCTCATCCGCGACCTCGCCCACGTGCCGCTCCTGGAGGCGACGATCGCGGTCGCCGAGGGGCGCGTGCTCATGGACGGGGAGCCGTACACGTGGGAGGCGGACGAGATGGCCTACTGGCTCCGCGAGTCGCCCGCCGACGCGGGCGAGGTGGAGCGCGAGCGGGAGCGGGTGCGGTTCTCGCTCGTCCCGCGCCCCGCGCCGGCGGGCTCGCCGGCGCCGCCCGGCCCCTGAAGCCCCCTGGTCACTCCGCGAGCAGCTTGCGGACCTCGCCCTCGAGCTTGCGCCCCTCCGCCACGTCGTACCCCAGGTGGACGGAGCGGACGACCCCGGCGCGGTCCACGAGGAGGGTCGTGGGCAGCCGGCTGATCGAGAACGGCGCCGACAGCCGCCCACCCCCGCGGTCCCACAGGACGGGGAACGACACCGGGGTCCCGGAGAGGAACGCCTCCACCATGGCGCGGTCCTCGTCGAACGCCACGCCGTAGACTGCGAGCCCCTGCGCGCCGTAGTCGCGGGCGAGCCGGTCGAGGAGGGGGAGCTGCTCGCGGCACGGCTCGCACCAGCTCGCCCAGAAGTCGATGACCCGCACCTTCCCGCCGGAGGCGTCCTCGACCCGCACCTCCCGCCCCGCGAGGTCCTCCGCGGTGAGATCCGCGCGCTGGCCGATCAGGGGGGAGCGCGAGGGCGCGGGGCGCCCCCCGGCGCAGGCGGTGGCGAGGAGGCCGAGGAGAAGGAGAGCGCGGCGCATCGTCACATCATAATCGGGGCCGGTCGTTACTTCCGGACGCGTGTCGAACCGTCCGCCGAGGCGCCGATTTCACCCTGCGTCGGTCTTCGCGCGCCGCCCGAGCGCGATGCCGTAAATCCCGCACCATGACGGAGGTTTCCGGGGTGTAAATGATCTTCGACAAGATTGGCCGGCGTGGCCTGTGGCATCGTCCGCGGAACTCCGCGGCCGGTGGCCGGCGCATCCGCCGAGCCTTGCCGCGACGCACCCACGCTCGAGGTGAGCTCCTGATGCGCAACATCACACCAGTCATCGCCCTCGGGCTGGCGCTCTTCGCCGGTCCGACGGTGCGGGCGGACACGGTCGACGTGACCTCGACCACCCTCCTCACCGTGGGTGAGCAGACGCGCGGCGGCGTGCCGGGCGAGAAGCCCGAGCTCGTCACCGTCGCCCCCGCGTACGAGATCCTCAACATCGCGGCGCGGGGCGTGACGAACCCGATCGCGAAGGACCTGCAGCTCGTGGTCTCGACGTGGGGCTCGTACGAGCTCGCCGATCGGCGCTGGGACAACGGGACGGGCTCGGACCTGACCGGCGACGTCATGACGGGCTACCTCTCGGGCCGCCTGCTCGGCGACGCGCTGACGCTCCGGCTCGGCCGCGCGCACGTCATGACCGGCGTCGCGCGGATGATCCAGCTCGACGGCGGCGAGGCGATCGTGACCCTGCCGTTCGGCGTTCGCCTCTCCGGCTACGCCGGCGCGCCCGTGTCGCAGCGGTTCGGCACGCGCAGCGGCGTCCGGAGCTGGAACCCGGTCGCGGGCGATCTCGCCTACGGCGGGCGCGCGGCCGTCTTCGTTCCCATCTCGGGTTACGCGGGACGCGGCCTCGACGTCGGCGCCTCTGCGAACTTCGTCGAGGACGGCGGCGACCCCGTCCGGCAGGAGGTCGGCGCGGACTTCCGCCTCCAGCCGCTCGCGAAGAACCTCACCCTCTCCGGCTTCGGCTCCTACAGCCTCTACGACGAGCGGTTCTCGGAGGGGAACGCCGCGGTGAGCTGGACGGTGCAGCCGCGGCTGCACCTCACCGCCGACTGGCGCTTCACCGCGCCCGACCTCTTCCTCGCGCGGAACTCCATCCTCTCCGTCTTCTCCACCGAGCGCCGCAACGACATCGGCGGCGGCGTCCGGTACGAGCTGCAGCACGGCCTCGAGGTCGGCGCGGACTACCACCTCGCCATCGAGCCGGGGGAGGACGGCGACTTCTACGGACACATCGTGGAGGCGAGCCTCGACTGGGAGCGCGGCCACACCTCTGCGGGCGGCGAGGTCTTCTACCGGGACCAGCTCGAGAACGGCTACGTCGGCGGCCGCCTCTTCGGGCGCCAGGACCTCGGCAAGCTCTTCGCCGCCGCGGACGTGCTTGGGTACTTCTTCCGCGAGCAGGTGAACGGCGAGGACTACTCGATCTCCGGCACCCTCACGGCGGGCGTCGAGCTCGCCAAGGGCTTCAGCGCCGTCATCGCGGGGCGCGCCGGGATGACCCCCTTCCTGGAGCAGACGTACGACGTCATGGCGAAGCTCGTTTACAACCAGACCTACCGCATCCGGGAGGTGCGCTAATGAACCGCACGCTCCCCGTCGTCCTCGCCGCCGCGCTCGCCCTGGCGGGCTGCAGCGCGAAGGCGAAGAAGGTCGAGAAGGAAGAGAAGGCGCAGCGGCCCGAGACGGAGTTCGTTCACTCGATCCACGTCGACCAGGGCATCGAGTGCAAGGACTGCCACGCCGGGATCGACAAGGCGACCTCGCTCGCCGAGCGGCACCTGCCCGCCACCGACAAGTGCAAGGAGTGTCACGACGACAAGACCGCGCCGAAGCCCGCCGCGATCGAGCCGCGCGTCCACTTCTCGCACGCGAAGCACCTCGGCCAGGCCGCGGTGAAGGGCAAGTGCGACACCTGCCACAAGAAGCTCCCGGAGGCCGGTGAGCCGGCCTGGTCGCCGCCGATGGACATCTGCACCTCGTGTCACAAGCACCAGACCGACTTCAACGAGGGCCGCTGCCGGCCCTGCCACGTCGACCTGAAGGGCTACTTCCCCGAGCGCGCGTACGCGCACAAGGGCGACTGGCTCCGCCTCCACGGCCCGCTCGCGCGCCCGAGCGCGGAGAGCTGCGCGCAGTGCCACGACCAGACCTACTGCTCGCAGTGCCACTCGCCGACCACGGCCGCCGCCCGCCCCTCGATCATCTTCCCCGAGGAGGTGAAGCGGGACTTCATCCACCGCGGTGACTACGTCTCGCGCCACATGATCGAGGCCGCCCAGGATCCGGCGAGCTGCTCGCGCTGCCACGGCAAGAAGTACTGCGAGTCCTGCCACGAGCAGCAGAACCTGACGAAGCTCTTCTCCGGCTCGCGGGTCCCCGCGACGCACGAGAAGGCGGGGTGGGTGAACGACCGCGCGAGCGGGAACTTCCACGGCGACGCCGCCCGGCGCGACGTCTCGAGCTGCGCCGCGTGCCACGATCAGGGCGCCGACTCGGTCTGCGTGCTCTGTCACCAGGTCGGCGGGAGCGGCGGGAACCCGCACCCGAAGACGTTCCTCCGTAAGCACGACACGGACGACCGCCGGAACAACACGATGTGCGCGGCCTGCCACCACGGCACCTAGCAGAGCCGAGCTGAGCTGAACGAGAAGGCCCGGTCGCGAGAGCGGCCGGGCCTCTTGCTTTTCGGGGGAGCGTCTCGACGCGTGGAGCGCGAGCCGTCGGGGTCAGCGCTTCCCGAGCTTCTCGAGCAGCTTCCCCCAGATCCCGCCGAACGCGCCGTTCGACATGGCGACGACGGCGTCGCCCGCGCGGGCGGCCGCGGCGATCGCCGGGACCATCTCGTCGACCGTCGCGAAGGCGCGGGCGGGCTTGCCGGCGGCGGAGAGGTCGCGGACGAGGGCGTCCACGTCGAGCCGCTCGCTCTCCGGCACGCGGTCCGTGGGCGCGGGCCGGAGCAGGAACACCTCCGCGGCGTCCGCCCAGGTCTCCTTCGCGGCGTACTCGCGCTGGTGCAGGTTCCGCCGGCTCGTGTTGGAGCGCGGCTCGAACGCGGCGAGGAGGCGCGCGCCGGGATAGGCCCCGCGGATCGCCGCGAGCGTCTTCTGCACGGCCCGGGGGTGGTGGGCGAAGTCGTCGATCACCGTGACGCCGCCCGCCTTGCCGCGCACCTCCTGGCGGCGCTTCACGCCGTGGAAGGCGCCGAGGCCCGAGGCGATCTCCGCCGGGGAGAGCCCGAGCGCGGTGGCCGCCGCGGCGACGCCGAGCGCGTTCTCGACGTTGTGGGCGCCGCCCACCGGGAGGAGCACCTCGGCGAGCGGGTCGCCCTTGCGCACGAGCGTGAAGCGGGCGCCGTCGGGCGAGAGCGCGAGGCCGCGCGCCTCCCAGTCCGCCCCAGGGCGATCGACCGAGTAGGTCTCGACGCGGCAGCGCGCGCCGCGCGCGATGCGCAGCACGCTCTCGTAGCTCGCGCAGGCGGCGAGGAACCCGTCCTGGGGGACGATCTCCACGAACCGCTCGAACGCGCTCTCGTAGTGCGCCTCGTCGCGATAGATGTCGGCGTGGTCGAGCTCGCAGCTCGTGAAGATCGCGGTGCGCGGGCGGTAGTGGAGGAACTTGGGCCCCTTGTCGAAGTAGGCCGTGTCGTACTCGTCCCCCTCGACCGCGAAGTGCGGGCCCGCGCCGAGCCGGTAGTTCGAGTCGAAGTCGCGCGTCACCCCGCCCACGAGGAACGAGGGGTCGCGACCGGCGTGGTGCAGGAGGAAGCCCATCATCGCCGAGGTGGTCGTCTTCCCGTGCGTCCCCACCACCACGACGCCGTGCCGCGGACCGATGAACGCCTCGCCGAGCGCCTGCGGGAACGAGACGTGCGCGAGGCCACGCTCGCGCATCGCCGCCGCCTCGGGGTTCACGCTGCGGACGACGTTGCCGACCACGACGAGATCCGGCCGGGCGCGCTCGAGGTTCTCGGCGCGGTAGGGCGTCATCACCTCGATGCCCCAGCGCTCGAGCTGGGTGGACATGGGCGGGTAGACGTTCTCGTCCGAGCCCGTCACCGCGTAGCCCGCCGCCTTGAGCATCCCGGCGAACGAGCCCATGCCGGTGCCCGCCACGCCGATGAGGTGGATGCGCTTCACCTGGGACCAGTCGATCACGCGGAGGGCTCCTGAAGTGGGACGAGGGCGGGCGACGAGTGTGACGGGGGCGAACGCGACGAGCGTGAGGACCTACCCGATCCCCAGCCCCTCCGCCACCGCGTCATGGAACCGGCGGCGCAGCTCGCGGATTCGCGGCTTGTCCGACTTTCCGGTGGGGTGGACGTGGTTCGTGAGCAGCGCGCAGACCACCCCCGCGTCCAGATCGATCCACAGCGAGCAGCCGGTGTAGCCGAGGTGGCCGATGGCGCCGCGGGGGCCGCGCCCGAGGCGGCTGCCGATGGCCGGCTCCGCACCGCTCGGCGTGTCCCAGCCGAGGGCGCGCCCGCTGCCGGGCGTCGCGGTGTCGCGGCGGGCGAACTCCGCGGCGGCGTCGGACGGGATGGGGCCGCGGCCGCCCGAGAGCGCATCGAGCCAGGCCTGGCCGAACGCGGCGACGTCCGACGCGGTGGAGAAGAGGCCCGCGTGCCCACCCACCCCGCCCATCGCCCAGGCGTTGTCGTCGTTCACGGCCCCGCACAGCACCTCGCGCCGAGGCGCGCTCCGGCCGGTGGGGACGAAGGTCCGGCCGTCGGCGCGGGCGCGCGCGCGGGCAGGGTCGGCGCCGTCGAGGAAGCCCGTCGACGCGAGGCCCAGCGGCCCGAACACGCGCCGCTCGGCGAGCCCGGCGAGCGACGCCCCGGCGAGCGCCTCGACGGCGAGGCCGAGCGCGATGAAGCCGGGATCGCAGTAGGCGGCCCGCGCGCCGGGCGGCGCCTCGAGCGGCTCGGCGAGGACGAGCTCCCGCACGATCGCGCGGCCCCGGATCGCGGCGGCGGCGAGGGAAGGCGGCGGAGGCCGCTCGCCGGGGGGCAGGAACGCCTGCCCGGCGACCGGATCGCGCGCGGCGCTCTCGAAGTAGGGCCGCCACTCCGGGAGCCCGCTCGCGTGCGCGAGCAGGTGGCGCGCGCTGACCGCGCCCTTGCCGCCCGCCTCGAACCCGGGGAGCGTCTCCGCGACCGGCGCGTCGAGCCTGAGCGCGCCCGCCTGGGCGAGCTGCGCCGCGAGCGTGGTCGTCGCCATCACCTTGGTGAGCGAGGCGACGTCGAAGAGATCGTCGCGGCGGAGGGCGCGGGGCCCGGGCGCGTCGAGCGCGCCGTGGCAGCTCGCGTGGACCCGCCGGCCGCGGGCGAACACCTCGGCCGAAAGCGCGCCGGCGACGCCGTCGCGGAGGCCGGCCTGGAGCACGGCCACGACGGGCGGGAGCACCGGGGTCACGCGACGCCCCCCTCCCCGCCCGTCCAGCCGTCGAACTCGAGCCGCGGCGCACCGCCCTCGCCTGGCGCCGGGGCGATGAGCGTCGCCCGCGCCCCGAGCGGGAGCGCGAAGTTCGCGTCTTCGTGCCCGGCGGAGAGGCCCTCGATCGCGGGGACGCCGAGCGCGAGGATCGCCTCCCGGACGACGTCCGCGCCGTGCGCGTTCTGGTCGTCGCAGCCGGTGAGCTGGCCCACCGCGATGCCGGCGACGCCACGGAACGCGCCGGCGAGGGCGAGGTGCGTGAGGTAGCGGTCGAGCCGGTAGGGCTTCTCGGCGACGTCCTCGAGGAAGAGGATCGCGCCCTCGAGGCGCGGCGCGTAGGGCGTGCCGGCGAGGTGCGAGAGCAGCGTGAGCGAGCCGCCGAGGAGCGGGCCGGAGGCGCGCCCGGGCCGCACGCTGGCGCACCCGGCGAGACCCGCGCCCGGCGCGGGCGGGGCGCCGCCCGCGGGCGGCGCGCTCCGCCGGAGCAGCGCCTCGAGGTGGACGAGCGCCTCCTCGGGGAGCCGCGCGAGCTGGGTCACTCCCGGCCCGTGCACGGTCGCGAGCCCGGCGCGGTTCAGGAGCGCGTGCAGCGCGGTGACGTCGGAGAAGCCGACGAGGAGCTTCGGATGGGCGAGGAGCGGCGCCGGATCGATCGCCGGGAGGAGGCGCATCGCCCCGTACCCGCCGCGCGCGCAAATGATCGCCCGCGCCTCCGGATCGGCCACCGCCTCGCGCCACTCGTCCGCGCGGCGGGCGTCGTCGCCGGCGAGGTAGCGCCAGCGGGCCGCGACGTCGGCGCGCATGCGCGGCCGGAGCCCGAGCCGCGCGGAGAGCACCGTGAGCCCGCGCTCGAACGGCTCCGGGTCGAACGAGCTCGAGGGGGCGATGACGCGGACGACGTCTCCGGGACGCAGCGCGGGCGGGAGGATCACGGCGAGCGGGAGGATAACCGCGTGCGGGGGTCCGGTCGAGGAGCCGCGCCGCACCGCGTCACGAGTGATCGCCTCGCCCGACGGGCAGGGCGACGATCGCCGCCCCACTCGGGACCGGCTTTCGCTACGCTGCTCTGAGAATCTGTTTCGGCTACACCCACGGATATCCCCGCTCTTCAGCGGTCCGCCGCGGGCCGGCGCCCGGGAGCAAAGGAGTCGCGTCATGAAGAACCCGCAGGAGCTCGAGGGCGAGGTCTTCCCCCCTTCCGCCGAGGTCGTCGCCCAGGCCCGCGTGAAGGACTGGGAAACGCTCGCGCGCCGCGCCGAAGACGATCTCGAGGGCTTCTGGGGGGCCGAGGCCGAGGAGCTCGAGTGGTACCGCAAGTGGGACAAGGTCCTCGACCAGTCCGAGAAGCCCTTCTTCAAGTGGTTCAAGGGCGCCCAGACGAACATCGTCCACAACTGCCTCGACCGCCACCAGCGCACCTGGCGGAAGAACAAGCTCTCGCTCGTGTGGGTCGGCGAGAAGGGCGAGGTCCGCACCTACTCGTACTTCGCCCTGAACCGCGACGTCTCGAAGTTCGCGAACGTCCTCAAGGCGATGGGGGTGAAGAAGGGCGATCGCGTCACGATCTACATGCCGCGCATCCCCGAGATCGTCATCGCGATGCTGGCGACCGCGAAGATCGGGGCGATCCACTCGGTCGTCTACGGCGGGTTCTCCGTCGACGCGCTGCAGGGGCGCATCGAGGACTCCGAGTCGAAGGTCGTCCTGACCGCCGACGGCGGCTTCATGAACGGCAAGGTCGTCGAGCTCAAGAAGATCGTCGACGACGCGGTCCGGCGCTGCCCGACCGTCGAGACGGTGATCGTCGTGCAGCGCACCGGGCACGAGGTGCGGATGGAGCCGGGGCGCGACTACTGGTACCACGAGCTCATGAAGCTCCCCCTCGCCACGGGCAACTGCCCGACCGAGGTGATGGAGTCGTCCGACCCGCTCTACGTGCTCTACACGTCCGGCACGACCGGCAAGCCCAAGGGGCTCATCCACGGGCACGGCGGCTACATGGTCGGGATCTACTCGACGCTCAAGTACGTCTTCGACGTGAAGGACGAGGACCGCTACTGGTGCGCCGCGGATCCGGGCTGGGTCACCGGACACAGCTACATCGTGTACGGGCCGCTGCTCATGGGCGCGACGACGTTCATCTACGAGGGCGCCCCGACCTATCCGTACCCGAACCGCTGGTGGTCGCTCGTCGAGAAGTACGGCATCACGATCCTCTACACCGCGCCGACGGCGATCCGCGGCCTCATGCGCTTCGGCGAGTCGTGGCCGAACCGCCACGACCTCTCGACGCTGCGGATCCTCGGCTCGGTCGGCGAGCCGATCAACCCCGAGGCGTGGAAGTGGTACCACCGCGTCATCGGGAAGGGCCGCTGCCCGATCATGGACACCTGGTGGCAGACCGAGACCGGGATGTTCCAGATCACCCCGATCCCGACGCTCCCGCTCAAGCCCGGGTCCGCGGCGAAGCCGTTCTTCGGGCAGGTGGCGTCGATCCTCGACGAGCAGGGCAAGGCCGTCCCCGACGGCGAGGAGGGCTACCTCGTCCTCGAGAAGCCGTGGCCGGCGATGGCGATGACCATCTACCGGGACCCGGAGCGGTTCGTGCGCACGTACTGGGGCAAGTACCCCGGCAAGTACATGGCGGGCGACTCCGCCAAGCGCGATCGCGACGGGTACTTCTGGGTGATCGGGCGGACCGACGACGTGATCAAGGTGTCGGGCTACCGGCTCGGCACCGCGGAGATCGAGAGCGCCCTCGTCGCCCACCCGGCCATCGCGGAGGCGGCCGTGATCGGCCTGCCCCACGAGGTGAAGGGACAGGCGATCCACTGCTACTGCCTGCTCCGCCAGGGCTTCAAGCCGAGCCCCGAGCTCGAGGACGAGGTGAAGAACCACGTCGCCCAGCACCTCGGCCCCATCGTCCGGCCCGAGAAGGTGACCTTCGTCGACGCGCTGCCGAAGACCCGCTCCGGCAAGATCATGCGCCGCGTGCTGAAGGCCCGCGCGCAGGGCCTCCCGGAGGGCGACGTGTCGACCCTGGAGGAGTGAGGACTTTCGGGCGGCGCCCGGCTGGACGATGGGGGATACTCGCGCGCCGATGGCGTACCGCGCACCGCTCTGGAAGAGACCTCGCGCGCAGCTCTTCGCGCTCACCGCGGTGGTCTGGGCGCTCGTCCTCGCGATCTTCGTGATCGCCTGGCCGGTGCTGCTGCCCTTCGTGCTCGCGGCGCTCGCGGCCTACGTGCTCGATCCGCTCATCTCGCGGCTCGCGCGGACGCGCGTCGCCGGGCGCGCCGTCCCGCGCTGGGCCGCGGTGCTCGTCGTGTACGTCGCGCTCGGCGCGCTCGCGTACCTCGCCGGCGTCTCGATCCTGCCGCAGATCTACCGCGAGGCGGTCCGCGGCCTCGTCGAGCTGCGCGACTTCCTCGCCGGCATCACGCCCGAGAAGATCCAGGGCTGGGTGCGCGGGATGGACGCGTTCCTCGAGCGCTACGGCATCCCCGTCGACCTGCTGCCCTACGAGGGGCCTCGCCAGGGCGGGGCGCGCTTCTCCGTGGACCTCGCGGCGGGGATCGCGGACGCGCTGCACGACGCGAGCGAGGGGATGCGGGGCCGCGTCGGCGACGTGGTCACGTTCTCGCGCGTGCTCCTCGCCGGAACGATCCAGACGCTGTTCTTCTGCATCCTGCTCTTCATGCTCACCGCGTTCATCTCGATGGACGCGCCGCGCATCGTGCGGTTCTTCGAGTCCCTCGTCCCGGCCAACCTGCGCGACGACTTCCGGCGCCTCCTGCGCGGCATCGACTCGGGGCTGTCCGGCGTCGTGCGCGGCCAGCTCACGATCATGCTCGTGAACGGCGTGCTCACGCTCGTCGGCCTCCTCCTCATCCCGGTGCCGTTCGCGTTCGCGCTCGGCGCGCTCGCGACCGTCCTCTACGTCGTCCCGATCTTCGGCACGATCCTCTCCTCGGTCCCGATCGTGCTGCTCGCCCTCACCGCCGGGGGCCTCTCGAAGGCCGCCCTGGCGCTCGGGTGGATCCTCGTCATCCACGCGCTCGAGGCGTACGTCCTGAACCCCAAGATCATGGGGGACGCCTCGAAGATCCACCCCGTGCTCATCGTCCTCGCGCTCGTCATTGGCGAGCGCACCTGGGGGCTCGTCGGCGCGCTGCTCGCGGTTCCGGTGGCGAGCGTCGTGGTCGCGATCTTCAGGTTCCTGCACCGCAAGCTGGCGGAGCTCGACGCTCGCGCCGCCGAGGCTCGAGCGGTGCCCGCAGCGACCCCGCAGGACGCGGCGCTCGAAGCGCCGCGCACGAAAGGAAGCTCCACATGAGAAAGTCACTCGCCCTGCTCGCCGCGCTCACGCTCGGGACCTCCGCGCACGCTCAGGGGGGCAAGGCCCCCGAGAAGAAGCCCGCGCCCGCGCCGGCCGCCGCCGCCGCCGAGAAGAAGGAGAGCCCGGCGGACACCGAGAAGACGCTCTACTCCGTCGGCCTCGCGGTCGCGAACAGCCTGCAGGTGTTCGCGCTCACCCCCGCCGAGCTCGAGATCGTCATGAAGGGCATCCGCGACGGCGCCACGGGCAAGGCGAAGACGGACCTCGATCCCAAGACGGGCCAGGCGGTGAACGACTTCGCGCGCTCGCGCATGGAGAAGGCGAACGCGGTCGCGTCCGCCAAGGAGAAGGAGACCGGCCCGGCGTACCTCGCCAAGGCTGCCGGCGAGAAGGGCGCCGTCAAGACCGCGTCCGGCGCCGTCGTCATCCCGATCAAGGAGGGCACCGGGGCGAGCCCGACTGCGGCGGACAAGGTGAAGGTCCACTACACGGGCACCCTCGTGAACGGGAAGGTGTTCGACAGCTCCGTGCAGCGCGGCCAGCCGGCGGAGTTCCCGCTCGGCGGCGTCATCAAGTGCTGGACGGAGGGGCTCCAGAAGATGAAGGTCGGCGGCAAGGCCAAGCTCGTGTGCCCGTCGGACATCGCCTACGGGGCCCAGGGCCGGCCGCCCGTCATCCCGGGCAACGCGGTCCTCACGTTCGAGATCGAGCTCCTGGAGATTGTGAAGTAAGCGCGCGGCCCCGGCCCCGTCGACGGCTCCCGCCGGCGGGGCGGCCTGCCTCCGAAGGACCCCACCCGGGCCTCCGCTGCCTCGTGGGTCGCCCCGCTCCGCGGCTCCCATTCGGCGTTACGGTTCGTTCGCCATGGCCGACGAACTCATCCTCTACGGCAGCGACGGCTGGACGAGCCCCTACGTCTTCTCCGCGTTCGTCACCCTCCAGGAAAAGGGGGTGCCGTTCCGGATGGAGCTCCTCTCGCTGGAACGCCGGGAGCACCTGCGCCCGGAGTACGCCGACGCGTCGCTCACCGGGCGCGTCCCGGCGCTGCGCCACGGGGACTTCTGGCTCGCCGAGTCCTCGGCGATCGACGAGTACGTGGACGAGGCGTTCGGCCCGCCGCACCCACGCCTCTACCCCGCCGACGTCCGCGCCCGCGCGCGCGTCCGCATGATCCAGGCGTTCGTCCGGAGCGACCTCGGAGCCCTCCGCGTGGAGCGGCCCACCTCGACCTTCTTCTCGGGCGAGCCCGCGAAGCCCTTCACGGCGACCGGGCGCGCCGACGCCGAGCGGCTCGTCCGCATCGCCGACCGCGTGCTGCCCGCCGGGGCGTCGTTCCTCACCGGCGCGTTCACGCCCGCGGACGCCGACCTCGCGCTCATGCTCCAGCGCCTGGCCGCGAACCACGACCCCTGCCCCGAGCGGCTCGCCGACTACGCGCGAGCCATCTTCGCCCGCCCCTCCGTCCGCGAGTGGCTCGGGCACACGCGCTGGAAGGACAGGGCCTGACCGGCCCCAACCGGCGCGCGTCCGCGCGCGCCCCCGGATCCATGATTCGAACATGGCCGCCGACGATCCCCACGGGTACGCCAAGCTCCTCTCCGGCTACCGGACCGCGATCCTGACGACGCGCGGCGCGGAGGACGGCCACCTCCACGCCCGCCCGATGGCGATGCGCCAGCAGGTCCGCGGCGAGGAGATCTGGTTCGCGACCTCGCTCGCCTCGAGCAAGTGCAAGGACCTCGAGGCCGATCCCCGCTGCGCGCTCGTCTTCTTCGACGCCGCCGACGGGACGACGGTCTCCGTGTCCGGCCGCGGCGAGGTGCTGAAGGACAAGAAGCTCGCGCAGGAGCTGTGGGATCCGTCGTGGGTGCGCTGGTTCCCCGAGGGCCCGGAGCAGCGCGAGCTCGCGCTCCTGCGCGTCATCCCCGAGCACGTCGAGCGGTGCGACGGCCGGACCGGGAAGCTCGAGGTGCTGTTCAGCGCAGCCCGGCGGCGGGGCTGAAGCTGTCGGGGCTCCACTCATCACATTTCAGGGCCGACCGCCCGGAGGGCCGTACGCCGTTGGACCGGCGTATGGATGCGCACATCGGACTCGGGCATCGACGAGGTGGGATCCCGCTGTCGAGCATTGTTCCGAGCGGCCCAGCCGGAGTGGCGGGTGCAGGCGAGCGTCTATTCACCGAGAGTCTTGCCGTGGGCGCTCGCGCCCACGCGCGGAGGCGAGCCCGGAAGCGGCGCAGGCGCCTGCGTTGGATTCACTGAACGTAACAACTATCGCCAGAGGTAGCGCCGGTCGTCTTACGCGCTTCATGGCGATGTGAACAATTGGTCCCAGTTGCGGTGCGTGAAGAACGCCCTTGACTACTCCCCGCCGAAATTTCGCTCCGGGGTTCGAGGCGGCGCGACAGAGCCACTCACGCGCGCGCACCTGGGCCTGGCGCGCGCGTTCGACCGCGGCAGGGGGTCGCCGAGGGCACACCGAGAATAGCCGCACTCGCACGAGCCTGGAGGGCTTCCGGAGCTCCCGAAAAATGCGTGTTACGAAGGGTGCATCTGGAGGTGCACTCCATGTCTTCGCTCGCCCCCGCTTCCCTCGACTCGAACGTCCTCGCCGTTCGCCTGCGCGAGCGGAAGCGACGGCACTCCGGCCGCCCGTTGCGGCGCCCGCCACCGCCAAGCTTCCGAACCCGTGACCCAGGTCCCCACGGTCACGCTCGTCGTGTCTTGCCGCCCTCCGAAGGGCGCTTTCCCGGACGGCGCGTGCTCACCCCGTCGATGCCCCAACCGCCGCGCGCGCTGGGCCGCTCGTCGAACGGCAACCGCGTGCACGGTCGGTCAGCCTCAGGATGTGATGAATGATGAGGGCTGCGCCCCCCCCCGCTCGCCGGGTCCCGTGCTCCGACGGCGGATCAGGCCTTCGTCGCCGCCCTGAGGAACGTCGCGAGCTCGTTCAGCGCGCGCGCCTCGCGGTCGACCTCGCGCGTCGAGGCGAGCGTGTCGTCGGTCGAGTGGGCGATCTCGTTCATCGCCTTCAGCACCTGCTCGATCGCGCCCTCCTGCTGCTGCGCGACCCGGGCGATCTCCCGCGCCGCGCGGGAGGACTCCGAGAGCGCGGTCGCGAGCCCGCGGATCGTCTCGGCGGTGCGGGTCGCGGTCGCCGCCCCGAGCTGGGCGTGCGCGATGCCCCCCTCCGCCGCGCTCACCGCATCGAGCATCGCCCGGTGGACGTCCGACAGGGTCTGGCGCGCGTGGGCGGCGGCGCTGCGGGTCTCGGCGCCCTGCCGCCGCAGCCGCTCGGCGACGTCCCCGGGCCCCTCCGTGCCGGAGCCGGCGCGGGCCGCGATCCCGGCGGCGCCCTCCGCGAGCTGCTCGGAGCGATCCGCCACGTCGCGCAGGAGGTCGCCGAGGTCGTAGACGTCGCGCATCCGCGCGTCGAGCGCCTCGATCTGCCGCGACAGGCCGCGGACCTCCTCCGCGAGCCGCAGGAGCTCCGCGCCGGAGGCCTCCGCCTGCGCGAGGCCCTGCGCGCTCTGGCGCTCCGCCTGGACGGCGAGACCGATGACCGTCTCGGCGGTGAGCGCGGCGGAGCTGGCGCTCAGGGAGAGCTGGTTCATCGCGGCCGTGGTCTCGCGGACGCCCGCGGCGGCCTCGGAGGTGGTCCGGGTGAAGGCAGCCACGTTCCCGAGGAGCCCCTGCGCAACGAGGGAGAGCTCCTTCGCGGTCCGATCGAAGCTCTCGCGGCGCGCCTGCTCCAGCCGGACGATCTCGTCGCTCTGGCGCAGGATCTCCGCGCTCTGGCGGACGAGCTCGTCGTGCTGCCGCTCCACGAGCTTGCCGATCGCGCCGAGGACGAACGGCGTCGTGTCCATGAGCCAGAGGAGCGGCTGGTGCAGGTGCGTGCGGAGGAGCGCGTCGGGCGTGAGCGTGCCCAGGTGGCGATAGGCCTCGACGAACGTCGCGACCACGGGCAGCCCCACGCCGATGAGCGCGCCATACCAGTCGTAGCCGAGCCGCTTCATGTCGCCGCCGTCCTCCGGATCCGGTCGCCGCCGGATTGTGCTGCAACGCCTCCCGCCCCGCCACACTCCCGACCGGCCGCCCGCGCGCCGCGCGGTCGCGCCCGAGCTCCTGGGGGCACCTGCACTCCCCCACACCCCCTGGCCGGTATGGGCCGAGGCATTCCCCGGCTCCTCGGGCCTGCGGGCGGGCGGTGCTATCCTCCGCGCGCGCCATGCGCCCGCTCGCCCTCTCGTTCCGCCAGAAGATCGTCGCCCCCTCGCTCATCGCGGCCGTCGCGACGCTGCTCGCGACCGGGGTCTCTTCCCGGCTCTCGTCGTCGGCCGCCGACGAGCTCCGCCGCGTGGAGACCCGGGAGTTCCCCACCCTCCAGCTCTTCCAGGACCTGGAGGGCAGCCTCGCGAGGGTGCAGCGGCAGCTCCAGGACGCGTCGGAGCAGCGCGACGCGAGCGCGCTCGAGGCGGCCGACGTGCTCCAGGAGGACCTCCTCGCGCGGCTCGCCGCCGCTCCGACGAGCTCCGTGGAGGACGATCGGGCCGCGACGCTCGTCGACGGGATCCAGGGCTGGTACGGCGTGGCCCGAGCGCGTGCGGCGGCGCGCGTGCGGGCCGAGACCGCCCCGGCGGACGACGCCGCGACGCGCGCGGTGTCGACCCGGTACCTCGCCGTGAAGGAGGCGCTCGCGGCGGAGACGCGGCGCGCGCGCGAGGCGATGGCGAGCGGGTTCGAGGCGGCGCGGGCGCTCCAGCGCCGCGCCGTCGTGGCGAGCGCCGCGATCCTGCTCGCGGCGGCCGTGGGCTCCGCCGTGCTCGCCTGGGTCCTCGCCTGGCGCCTCTCGCGCCCGGTGCTGGCGCTCAACCGCGCCGCGCTCCGCATCGCCGACGGCGATCTCACGCACGACATCGACCTGCGCACCGGCGACGAGATCGGGACGCTCGCCTTCAGCTTCCGGCGCATGACCGAGCGGCTCCGCCAGATCGTCGCCGCGCTCAAGACCTCGTCCGGCGAGCTCGGGCGCGCCGCGGAGCGGCTCGCGGAGCACGCCCGGGCGCAGAACGCGATCCTCGAGCGGCAGGCGGCGGGGGTCTCGGAGACGAGCGCGACGACGCGGGAGCTCGAGCAGACCTCCGCCGTCGCGGCGAGCCGCGCGGCCTCCGTGCTCGACGTGGCGCGGCGCGCGGCGGAGCTCTCCAGCGAGGGACAGTCCGCCGCCGAGGAGAGCGTGGAGGGGCTGCGTCGGATCCAGGCGGCGGTCGGGGAGATCCTCGGGCGCTCGTCGCGGCTCCTCGACCAGACGCAGCAGGTGAGCGACATCGTGGAGAGCGTCCGCGATCTCTCGGTGCAGTCGCACGTCCTCTCCATGAACGCCTCCATCGAGGCGGCGCGCGCCGGCGAGGCGGGCAAGGGGTTCGGCGTGGTCGCCTCCGAGGTGCGCGCCCTCGCCGAGCAGTCCGGCCAGAGCGCGGGCCGCATCGCCCGGATCGTCGAGGACATCGTGGGCGCGGTGCGGGCGACGCTCGACACGACCGAGAGCGGGACGCGCGGGATGGAGGGCTCGGTCGCGCGGATCCGCGCCTCCGGCGAGAGCCTGCGGGAGATCGGCGCGTTCGTGCGGGAGACGAGCGACGCGGCGCTGCAGATCGCGACCGCGGTCCAGCAGCAGTCGCAAGGGGTCGCGCAGATCGCGGGCGCGATGCGGGACCTCGACCGCGGGATGGAGGAGACGGTCGCGCGCGTGCAGGTGCTGCAGGGGGCCGCGCAGGAGCTGACCGCGACCGCCGCGCGCATCTCGGCGATCGCGGACGGGTTCCGGGTGTAGGCGAGTCGCGCCCGCCGGAGCGCGCGGGAGACGCCCTCGGCGCCGCCGCGCAGGCTGCGGGCGCCGGACGGCGCTGGCGCCGGCAGCCGGCGCGCGGTACGAAAGCCTCCGCCCATGACCACCGCCGCCGCCACCCCGGGCGAGGCCCCCCTCGCCGCGCTCCTCCCGTCGCAGGGCGAGACGCTCGCTCCGGACGCCGTGCTCGACCGCTTCGTCTCGTGGGTGGGCGCGACCGGCCTCACGCTCTACCCGCACCAGGAGGAGGCGATCCTCCAGCTCCTCGACGAGCGCCACCTGGTCCTCAACACGCCCACGGGCTCGGGCAAGTCGCTCGTCGCGACGTTCCTGCACTTCCAGGCGATGGCGGCGGGGAAGCGGTCCTTCTACACCTGCCCGATCAAGGCGCTCGTCAACGAGAAGTTCTTCGACCTGTGCCGCCTGTTCGGACCGGACAACGTGGGGATGATGACGGGCGACGCGGCGGTGAACCGCGACGCGCCCATCGTCTGCTGCACCGCCGAGATCCTCATGAACCTCGCCGTGCGCGAGGCGGACCCGCGCGTGGACGCGGTCGTCATGGACGAGTTCCACTACTACGGGGACCGGGAGCGCGGCGTCGCCTGGCAGGTGCCGCTCCTCGCCCTCGAGGGCACGCGCTTCCTCCTCATGTCCGCGACGCTCGGCGACACGCGGGCGATCGAGGACTCGCTCCGGCAGGTGACGGGGCGCGAGGTCTCGGCGGTGCGCAACGCGGCGCGCCCGGTGCCGCTCGAGTACGAGTACCGCGAGACGCCGCTGCACGAGACGATCGAGGCGCTCGTCACCTCGAGCCGCGCCCCCATCTACCTCGTCAACTTCACGCAGCGCGCCGCGGCCGAGCAGGCGCAGAACCTCATGAGCGCCAACTTCTCCTCCAAGGAGGAGAAGGCGCGCATCGCCGCGATGCTCGAGGGCGTGCGCTTCGACTCGCCCTACGGCAAGGACCTGCAGCGCTTCCTCCGGCACGGCATCGGGCTCCACCACGCCGGGCTCCTCCCCAAGTACCGGCTCCTCGTCGAGAAGCTCGCCCAGGGCGGGCTCCTCAAGGTCGTGTCGGGGACCGACACGCTCGGCATGGGCGTGAACATCCCCATCCGCACGGTGCTGTTCACCCAGCTCTGCAAGTTCGACGGCCAGAAGACGGCGATCCTCTCGGCGCGCGACTTCCACCAGATCGCCGGGCGCGCCGGGCGCAAGGGGTTCGACGAGCGCGGCTTCGTGGTGGCGCAGGCGCCCGAGCACGTCATCGAGAACAAGCGGCTCGCCGAGAAGGCCGCCGCGGGCAAGAAGGTGGTGAAGAAGCAGCCGCCGACGAAGGGCTACGTCCACTTCGACAGGAGCACCTTCGAGAAGCTCATCCAGAAGGAGCCGGAGCCGCTCGAGAGCCGGTTCGATCCGACCTTCGGCCTCCTCGTGAACCTCCTGCAGAGCGAGACCTCGCGGGTCGGCGGCGGCTACGGCCGCCTCGTCGAGCTCATCGCGCGCTCGCACGGGAACGACCACGTCCGCGCGAAGCACCGCCGGCTCGCGGCGCAGCGGTTCCGCACGCTCCGCGGGGCGGGGCTCGTGGACGTCCGCCGCGTCGAGGGGTACCGCGGCGCGTACGTGCGCCCCTCGCGCGGCCTGCAGAAGGACTTCTCGCTCTTCCAGACGCTCGCGCTGTACCTGCTCGACACGCTCCCGCGGATCCCCGCCGAGCGCGAGACCTACGCTCTCGACGTCCTCTCGACCGTCGAGTCGATCCTCGAGGACCCGGACGTCATCCTCTGGAAGCAGCTCGATCGGGCGCGCGGCGAGGCGGTCGCGGAGATGAAGGCGAAGGGGATGGAGTACGACGAGCGGATGAAGGAGCTCGAGAACGTCGAGTACCCGAAGCCCAACCGCGACTTCGTCTACGCCACGTTCAACGAGTTCGCCGCGAAGCACCCCTGGGTCGGGCAGGAGAACATCCGCCCGAAGTCGGTCGCCCGCGAGATGGTCGAGCGGTTCATGACCTTCGGCGACTACGTGCGGGAGTACGAGCTGCAGCGCTCCGAGGGGCTCGTCCTGCGCTACCTCTCCGAGACCTACAAGACGCTCGTGCAGACCGTGCCGGAGACCTACCGCGACGACGCGCTCCTCGACGTCATCGCCTTCCTGCGCGCCACGGTGCGGGGCGTCGACTCGTCGCTCATCGACGAGTGGGAGCGGATGCGCGACCCGGCGTACCAGGCGCGGGCGGTCGACGCGCGGGCCGCCGTCGCGGAGACGCTCGGGCCGCCGCCGGTCTGGGCCGATCCGCGCGCGTTCGCCGCGCGGATCCGCACCGAGCTGCACGCGCTGCTCGTCGCGCTCGCCCGCAAGGACGCGGCCGCCGCGCTCGCCGCGCTCGCGCCGGGCGGCGACTGGACGCCGGCCGGCCTCGAGGAAGCGATGGCGCCGTACTGGGCCGAGCACCCTCGGATCGACACGACCCCCGCCGCGCGCCGGCCGCACAACACGTTCGTGAAGGAGCTCGGGCCGCGGCGCTGGGAGGCGGTCCAGCGGATCGTGGACGAGAAGGGCGAGGTCGACTGGATGATCCAGTGCGAGATCGACCTCACCTCCCCGCGGGAGCCGGACCTGCCGCTGCTCTCGCTCGTGCGCGTGGGGGGTTAAAGGGCCGCGCACGGGGGCTGCGCCCCCGCCCCGCCGACGGCCGGGCCGTCGTCGGGGCCCCACCCCTGCTCGCCGGGTCCCGTGCGCCGCCGCGTGGCGGCTTCGCCGCGAATGCGGCGGCGCCCCGGCGCGCTCGCTTCGCTCGCGGAGCTACGGCCGGAACAGCTCGGGCGGGAAGGAACCGGGGAACTCGACGCGCGAGAGCACCGTCTCCCCGGTCGTCTTCCCGTTCGCCCAGTTCTCCTCGTGGAACGGCACGAGCACGCCGTCCACGGTGCGGAAGTCCGAGTAGGTCGTGATGAACTCGACGGGCGACGGCCCGGCGCGGCTCCCCCGCGAGCGCAGGATCCGGCCGGAGTCGGGGTCGATCGCCGCCTCGACGACGAACCCGGGCGCGAGCTCGAGCGCGAGGACCCGCAGCGTCTTGCCCCCGAGCGCGAGCGTGCCGCGCGCCGTCACCTTCGCCCCCGGCGCGGCGAGCTGCGCGGGCAGGTCGATGCGCGCCGCCTGCAGGATCATCGAATCGAGGAGCGGCCCCGTGACCTCCTGCCCCTGACGCCACCCGCGCGCGCCGTCGAGCACGCGGATCTCCGCGCCCTGCGCGTCGCCGAACGCCACCTCGACGCGCAGCCGGCCGGGGCGCGAATAGGCACGGCCGATGCGGCCCGGGCCGCCCGGGTGCAGGAGCGAGGTCACCGTCCCCTCGTGCAGGCTCGTCGCGGCGCGCGCGACGGCCGCCTCGCCGCCGTAGGCCTCGACGCAGCGCCGGACGAGCGCCGCGACCTCGCGGGGGAGCGGGGCGCCCTTCGCGGCGGAGGAGCGCTCCGGCGCCGGCGCTGCCGGCCGGGCCTTCGCGCCCGGACCGGTGGCAGTGGCGAGCAGGAGGACGAGCGGGAGGGTGAGCAAGGGGTTCCTCGGGAGCGGGGGGGAGGGCGCGAGTGTCCTCTGTCCGGCGGGGCGAGCGCAAACGGTGGCCGCTCGCGCCCCGGAGGTGCACCGTTCCCGGGTGACCGAGCTCCTCGGCTGGCTCAGCTCCGCCATCCTCGTCGCGACCCTCGCGAAGCAGGTGCACAAGCAGTGGAAGGAGGGCACGAGCGAGGGCGTCTCGCGCTGGCTCTTCGTGGGGCAGATCGCCGCCTCGACCGGCTTCACGATCTACAGCGCCCTCGTCGGCAACCCCGTGTTCGTCGCGACGAACGCGATCCTCCTCGGGAGCGGGGTGCTGGGGCTCCTCATCGTCCTCCGCCACCGGCGCCGGGATCGCCGGGCTCGGGCTCTGGGTAGGTCACCCGGCGCCCCTCCATCCGCGCGAACGGCGTGAGCCGGTGTGGCCGCGTCCGGCCCCGCCCCACGATGTGGCGGACGACCACCCCGTGCGCCAGCAGCGCGTCGGCGATGAGCGAGCGGTGGCACCGCCACGGGACCGCCTCCGCGCACAGGATCGCGACGGGGCCCTCGCGGGCGACGGAGCGGAGCTGGACGAGGCCCTCCTCGAACTCCGGCGTCGCCATGTGGTCCGCGTAGCCGCGGAAGCTCGCGTTCCGCCAGCCCGCGTTGGGCGAGTCCTTGCGCGCGCGCCGGAGGCCGCCGAGCGCCGGCAGGTGCTGGTAGCCGATGCCCGCGGCCGCGAGCGCGCGCGCGAGCGCCGGTCCCTCGTACTGCGGGTTCGCGCGCGAGCGCGGGATGGTCCGGACGTCCGCCACGGTGACGACGTCCGCGCCCCGCAGCAGCTCGACGAGCTCGGCGATCGGCCGGGTGGAGTGGCCGATGGCGAGGACCTGCGCCTTCCCCCACCCCGGGGCGGCCCGCGGGCGGCGTTCGCGTTCCTCCTCCATGCGGAGCCATCTCATGGACGACGCAGCCTCCGGGGTAAAGCCCGGGACGGGGCCCCTCGCGTTCTCTTCCCCGCGGGGCGCCGGCGGCGTACTGAGCTCCCGAACCCTCCACGCGAAGCAGGGCTCCAACGCACCCATGACCAGCGCCTCCGACCCCATCATCGAGATCGAGCCCCGCGCCCGCGAGACGCTCCTCGCCCTCGCGGGCACGGGCGAGCATGCCCAGTACGTCCGGATCCACGTCGGGCGTGGCTGAGGGGGCGTGAGCTTCAACCTGTCTCTGGACGAGACGGCCGACCCGCAGCGCGACGTGGTGATCGAGGAGGCCGGGATCCGCTTCCTGGCGGAGGCGCGCCAGCGGGATCTCGTGAACGGGCTCCGCATCGAGGTCCAGCGCGTCTTCGGGCGCGAGGGGCTCGTCGCCTACAGCCCCCGGCTGGAGCCGGGCGGCTGCTGAAGCCGGCTGCTGAAGCCCCGCCCGCCGCCGCGCTGGGGCTTCTCACGCGGCGACGATGGGGCGGACGCTCGCCTCCTACCGAGGTCCGCGGGACCCGCGATTGACAACGACCCAGCCTCGGCAGCATAAGTTCCCGCCGATGCTGGGTAAACGCAACGAACCGAAACGATGGCCCCGCGGGCAGAAGTTCACGCTCTCCGCGGAGGGCGCTGACGTCGAGGCGGCCTACCGGAACGTCGTCGCGGAGTCGCGCGCGAGCGGCCGCGCCGCCCTCGACGCCGCGCTCGCCGCGTGGGCCGGGCCGCACCGCGTGACGCCTGCGGACGGGATCGTGCTCGCGGAGCTCCGCGGCAAGCGGCTCGGGGTCCCGGATCTCGTCCGGGAGCTCGAGGCCGCGGGCATCGCCGCCGACGAGGTGCGCGCCTCGCTCGAGCGGCTCGTCGCAGCCGGCGTGGTGGCCCCGATCCCGCTCGCGTCCCAGCTCGGGAACTGACGCGGGGTCGTCTGGCGGGCGTTAGTCCCACCCTCTCCGCGTCGCCTTCCGCTCCCCGCGCCGCTTCTTCTCGGTGATGCGCCGCTCCTTCGAGCCGCGCGTGGGCTTCGTCGGCCGGCGCGGCTTGGGCCGGTGAGCGAGCGCGCCGAGCCGGTCGCGCAGGCGCGCGAGCGCGGCCTCGCGGTTCTGGAGCTGGCTGCGCCGCTCCGTCGCGGTGACCGTCACGCCGGTGGGACCGTGGACGAGCCGCACGGCGCTCTCCGTCTTGTTGCGGTGCTGACCGCCGGGACCGCTGCCCACGAAGAACGACTCCTCGCACTCGGCGAGCAGCGCCGCGTCGGGGAGCGCGAGGGCGCGGCGGGCGCTGGCGCGGAGCTCGTCGGAAATCACGCGGTCCTCCGGTTCGGTCGGGCGGAGAGTACGCGCGGTCGGCCCGGAGCGGGAGCCCTCGCGCCGCCGTCTGCGGCGAGGTGCGCGCGCGCGCCGAGCGCCTCCGTTCGCCGCACCTGTCGGCGAAGGAGCGAGCGAGCGCACGATTGACCGGACGCGGGTCCTCCGTGATCATCCGCCGCACCCTCATGGCGCTCGCCCACCCGCGGAAGGTCGCAATCACCCTCGTCGCCCTCGTCGCGGCGACCGCCGGCCTGATGCTCTACAAGGTCCGCGCGCTCGGGTACTCGCTCGCGGACGTCCTGCCGGTGCGCCAGTACGAGGTCTCCTACGCGCTGCGGCTCGACGGGCACGGCGGCGACGTGCGCGTGCGGACCTTCCTCCCGGCGAGCGACGCGCGGCAGACGATCTCCGACGAGCGGACCGAGTCCACGGGGTTCCACCTGTCGCAGGTCCTCGACGGCCCGAACCGGGTCGCGACCTGGGTCGGCGCGCAGGTGCCGGACGGGGCCGCGATCCGGCACACCGTCAAGATCGTGCCGCGGCGGGTCTCGTACACGATCCCCGCCGATCTCCCCGTCCCCACCTCCTACCCGGCCTCGACGGCGGCGGCGCTCCGCCCGGAGAAGGAGATCCAGGTGGACGCGCCGGAGATCGCGGACACCCTCGCGCGCATCGGCGCGGACCGCGGGCCGGTCATGGAGCGGCTGCGGCGGATCCACGACTTCGCCCACGGGCTCACGTCCCGGCCGTTCAAGGGGACCACCGACGCGCTCACCGCGCTGCGCCTGGGCGAGGCGAGCTGCAACGGCAAGAGCCGCCTCTTCGTCGCGCTCGCGCGCGCCACGGGCATCCCGGCGCGCCTGGTCGGCGGGCTCATCCTGGAGCCCGGCTCGAAGCGCACCTCGCACCAGTGGGTCGAGGCGTACGTCTCCGGCCACTGGATCCCGTTCTGCCCGACGAACGATCACTTCGCCGAGCTGCCGGAGCGCTACCTCACGCTCTACTACGGCGACGAGGTCCTGTTCCGGCACACCTCGGACGTGAACTTCGACTACCGGTTCGAGATCCGCACGCAGCTCGTCCCGTCGCCGCGCGCGAAGGCGTCCTTCACCTTCCTCGACGTGTGGGGCCTGTTCGATCGCCTGAAGCTGCCGTTCAGCCTGCTCCGGACGATCCTCATGCTCCCCATCGGCGCGCTCCTCACCGTGCTCTTCCGGAACGTCGTCGGCATGCCGACCTACGGCACGTTCCTGCCTGCGCTGCTCGCCGCCGCGGCGGGCGAGACCGGCGCCGGCTTCGGCGCGCTCGCGGTGCTCATCGTCGTCGCCGCGGTCGCGACCGCGCGCTGGGCCGTGGCGCGGCTCGAGCTCCTCCACTCGCCCACCCTCGCGATCCTCCTCTGCGCAGTGGTCGTCACGCTCGTCGGCACCTCGATGCTCGCGGATCGGCTCGGCATCGCCGGGCTCACGCACGTCACGATGTTCCCGATCGCGGTGCTCGCCATCTGCGCGGAGCGCTTCTACCTGTCGCTCACCGAGCACGGGCCGCGCGCGGCGGGGAAGGAGCTCGTGGGCACGCTCGTCGTGATGCTCGCCTGCTACGTGGTGATGAACTCGCTCGCGCTGCAGGTGCTCGTCATCGGGTTCCCGGAGGTGCTCCTGCTCGCCGTCGCGGCGAACGTCTACCTCGGGCGCTGGGTGGGGATGCGGCTCAGCGAGTACCGGAGGTTCCGCGGGCTGCTCGGGGCCGGAGCGCCGGGGGGCGCCCCGTGAGCCTCCTCGCCGCCGCGCGCGATCGCATCCGTGCGCTCCTCGCCCGCCGCGAGGCGGTGTACGGCATCAACCGCCGCAACCTCGTCCTCGTCTACCCGAACAACGACCGGCGCGACTACCCGCTCGCCGACGACAAGCTCCTCGCGAAGGAGCGCTTCGCCGCGGCGGGGGTGCCGGTGCCGGAGACGCTCGCGGTGTGCGACGGGCTCTTCGCGGTGCCCGGCGTCGTGGAGGCGCTGCGCGGGAGGTCGCGCTTCGTCGTGAAGCCGGCGAACGGCTCGGGCGGCGGCGGGATCCTCGTCGCCGGCGAGTGGCTCCCCGACGCCGGCGGCTGGCGCCGCGCGGGCGGCGCGCTCCTCACCCCGCGCGAGCTTGCGCGCCACCTCGCCGACGTGGTCTTCGGGGTCCACTCGAACCAGCTCGAGGACCGGGCCTTCGTCGAGGGCCGCGTCGAGCCGCACGCGCTGTTCGCCGCGCTGTGGGCGGACGGGCTCTGCGACGTGCGCGTCATCACGCTGCGCGGCGAGCCGGTGCTCTCGATGATCCGCGTGCCCACCGCCGAGTCGGGCGGGCGCGCGAACCTGCACCAGGGGGGCCTCGGCATCGCGGTGGATCTCGCTACCGGGCACACCTCCCGCGCGCTCCACCACGGCCGCGCCGTGGAGCGTCACCCGGAGTCCGGGGCGCCCTTGCTCGGGCTCGCCCTGCCCCGCTGGCCGGAGATCCTCGAGGTCGCGCGCCGGGCCGCGCGAGCGGTGCCGCTCGGCTACCTCGGCGTGGACGTGGTGGTCGACCGCGAGCGCGGCCCGCTCGTCCTCGAGATCAACGCCCGCCCCGGGCTCGAGATCCAGAACGTCACCGGCCGGGCGCTCGGGGACGCGCTCGCGGCGCTCGCGGACGCGCCGAGCGGGCTCCCCGAGCCGCGCGCCGCAGGCGGGAGCGCCGCATGAACCGCCTCGTCCTCGATCGTCTCTGGCCCATGCTGGTGTTCCTCGGCGCGCTGCTCGCCGGCGCGCTCGCGCTCGAGAGCTTCGCGGCGCGGCGCGGCAACGACGCGCTCGTCATCTCCATCGCGGGGGACGAGGAGGCGCTGGGCGACGACGGCGACGCGCCCGCCCCCGCGAGCGCCGGGGACGACGCGCCCGTCTCGGACGCGCACGCGCGCGCGCGGCGCGCCGCGCGCCGCGGAGAGCAGGCGGAGGCGCTGAAGCTCTACGAGGCCGCGCTCGCGGCGAGCCCGGGCGCCGCCGCGGTCGAGGAGGAGCTCGGCGCGGTGCTCCTCGCGGCGGGCGACCCGGCGAAGGCGCTCCCGCACCTGGTGCGCGCGGAGCAGCTCGGGCCCGGGCCGCAGCGCGCGCTCCACGTCGGGCTCGCCCGCGCGCGCCTCGACGACCTGGACGGCGCCGAGCGCGATCTCCGTCGCTCCCTCGCGCAGCGGCCCACGGGCTACGCGCGCGTCGCGCTCGGGAACCTGCTGCGACGGCGCGGCGATCCCGCCGGCGCCATCGCGATCCTCGAGCCCGCCGCGGCGTCCGGCTCGAACGAGGACCGCGCTCGCGCCCTCGTCGCGCTCGGCGCGGCGGAGCTCGCGGCCGGACGGCGCGAGAGCGCGGAGCGGCGCTTCTCGAAGGCCGTCGAGTACGCGCCCGCGCGCGCCGAGATCCTGCTCGGCACCGCGCGCGCCTGGCTCGGCACCAGCTCCGCCCAGGACGCTCACCGCGCCGTGCAGGTGCTCCTCCGCGCCGCCGAGGTGGCGCCGGACCTCGCCGCGGTGTACGCGCTGCTCGGGCGCGCGCACGAGCGGGCCGACGAGACGCCCGCGGCGCTCGAGGCGTACGACCGCGCGCTCCGGCTCGACCCCTCCCAGCGGTACGCGCGCCGGCGCCTGCTGCGCCTCGCGCTCCAGGCCCGTGACTTCGCCCGCGCGCGCCACGAGGCGGACCGGCTCGTCGCCGACGCGCCGCAGGAGCCGGAGCACCAGTTCCTCGTCGCGCTCGTCGCCGATCGCGACGGCCGCGACGACGACGCGCGCCGGGCCTACCGCAAGGCGATCGAGGTCGCGAAGGGCGACTACCCCGAGGCCTACCTGAACCTGGGGGTGCTCGAGAAGCGCGCGGGCGACGCGGCCGCCGCGCGCGCCGCCTACGGCGAGGCCCTGCGCCTGCGCCCCGCGTACGGCGCCGCCTGGGTGAACCTCGGCAAGCTGGAGGAGGCGGGCGGCGATCGCGCCGCGGCCGAGGCCGCGTACCGCAAGGCGATCGCCCTCGACGAGAAGTACGCGGCGGCGTGGCTCGCGCTCGGGCAGCTCCAGTCGGAGGCGGGGAGCTACGACGACGCGCGGGCCTCGCTCGGGCGCGCGCTCGCGGCGCGCCCGGGGTACGACGCCGCGCAGCTCTCCCTCGGCGTCGCCGCGGTGCGCGCCGGAAGGCCCGACGAGGCGATCGCCGCGTATCAGGCGGTGCTCGCCCGCTCGCCGCGGAGCGTCTCGGCCTGGTACGACCTCGCGCTCGTGCTCCAGGAGGTCTCCCGGCGCGACGAGGCGCGCGACGCCCTCGCCCACGCGCTCGCGATCGACCCCGGCCACGCGCCCTCCCAGCGCGCGCTCGCCGAGCTCCACCTCGACGCCGGCCGGACGGCGGACGCGCGGAAGGCCTTCGAGGAGCTCCTCGACCTCGTCCCCGGCGACGTCGAGGCGCGCGCGGCGCTCGCGGAGATCGCCGCCCGCGAAGGGAACCGCACCGCCTGCGAGACGGCCGCGCGGCGGCTCCTCGCCGAGGCCCCGAAGGACCCCGCCGTCCAGGCCCTGCCGTCGCGATGCGCGGGCGCCGCCTCGCACATCCCCACCCCCAGGCCCGTCCCCACCACCGCCGTCGCACCCTAGCCTCGCCCGAAGGAGCTTCACGTGCCCAAGCCTCACCTCGAGATCTCGTCCGGCCTCCTCGGCTGCGCCGTCCTCGCGGCCCTCGCGCTCGCGTGCAGCGGCGGGCAGAAGAGCCCGAGCGCGCCGGGCGGGGTCCCGATCGATCCCAACCGCCCCGGCGACTCGCTCTTCGCCGAGGGGCTCGCGCTCTACGACGCCGCCAACGCCGCCGCGAGCGAGGCGCGCACGCTGGCCCCGACCGACGCCGCCGCGAGCGCCGCGAAGGCAGCCCTCGCGCTCCAGGACTACGCGGACGCGCGCGCCAGGTTCGACGCCCTCCCGGTCCAGTTCCCGACCTCGATCCGGCTCGACAACGCCGCGTACCTCGCCGGTCGCTGCAGCTACGAGCGCGGCACGCTCGGCGGTGATCCCGCCGAGTTCCAGGACGCGGTGGCGCGCCTCGACGCGATGCTGGCGGCCTTCCCCGCCTCTCCCTTCATCGACAACGCCGCCTACTTCGACGGCCGCGCCCGCTTCCAGCTCGGGGACTACGCCACGGCGCGCCCGCAGTTCGAGCGGTCGCTCGCGGCGGGCCCGACCGGCACCTACGCGGACAACGCGCAGTACTACCTCGGCCGCTGCGACTTCGAGCTAGGGCTCGCGCTCGCGGGCGCGGGGGACGGGCTCGGCGCGATCGCGAAGCTCGACCTCGCCGAGGCGGAGCTGCAGGTCGTTCCGACCACGAGCACGTACTACGACAACGCGCAGTACTACCTCGGGCGGAGCTACCTCGCGGAGCCGGTGAACGCCACGGCCACCTTCACCGGGCTCTCCACCGCCGAGGCGGCGGCGCGCAAGGCCAACCTCGAGGCAGCGGTCGCGGCGTTCGAGCGGACGCTGGCGGTGCCTGCGTCGAGCTACGCAGGCTCCGCCCAGTACTGGCTCGGCCGCGCCCGCTACGCGCACGCGTTCTACTACGCCAGCGCCGGGCTCGACCCCGCGGACCTCGCCGCGGCCGCCGGCGCGTTCCGCGCCGTCCCGGCGACGAACACCTACGCGGACAACGCGCTCCACTACCTGGCGCGCACCTACGTGAACTCGACCTGGCAGTTCTGCACCACCCCGCGCGCGTCGGATCCCGCCCCGGCCTCCGCCTGCGCGGCCTACGCGAAGCTCTCCGCCGACTTCCCCTCGAGCACCTACGTCTCGTCGACGGCGACCTACCTCGCCGCCGCGACCCCGCCGTGCCTCTGCCCGTGACAAGGAACCCCGCGATGATCCGCGCCCTCGCCGCCCTCTCCGCCCTCGCCCTCCTCGTCGCCGCGCCC
The DNA here is from genome assembly GCF_022690685.1 of Anaeromyxobacter terrae. Taxonomy (GTDB): domain Bacteria; phylum Myxococcota; class Myxococcia; order Myxococcales; family Anaeromyxobacteraceae; genus Anaeromyxobacter; species Anaeromyxobacter terrae. The sequence goes on from NZ_JALCYY010000040.1 coordinate 33,595, forward strand.
CCCGCCGCGGCCGCCGACGCCGCGCCGCAGTGGACCCTCGACGCGCGCGCCGGCGTGTACGCGGGCGCCTTCGACGGCTACGGCGTCCGGCGCGACTCGGGCGCGCTCGCCCTCGCCGAGGGGGCCCTCACGCCCGAGCTCCGGAGCGGCGCCTTCCAGCTCGCCCTGCCCGTCCGCTTCGCGCACCGGCAGACCTTCGGCGCGACGCTGTCCGAGACCACCGGCTCGGTGGGCGTCGAGCCCGAGTACCGGGTCCTGAAGCGGCTCAGGCTCGGGGCGGAGGCGTCGATCGGGGGCGCGTATCGGCCCGGCTGGGAGGACCTGTACCAGCGCGACGCGCTCGGCAACATGCCCGGCACCGACCGCTACGGGTACCTCACCTGGCGCGCCGGGGTGAACCTCTACGCGACCCCCGTGGCGCACCAGCACCTCCGGCTCAAGTACCGCTACGTCTCGTACTCCTACGCCCAGGACCCCAACTTCGATCCCGCCGTGCCGATGCACCTCACCCCGCGCGACAACGGCCAGCATCAGCTCGAGGCCTCGTGGCGGATCCTGGGCGAGCGCTACGCGACGGCGTTCCGGGTGGACTACGTCCACCGTCAGGACTTCACGCTCCTCGCGCGAGACGCGCGCACCGGCGCCACGAGCGGGAACCCGGAGCAGGAGCTCGACACGGTCGAGCCGTCGGTGGAGGTCGAGCTCTCCAGGCTCGGCGGCGCGGTCGACGTGTCGCTCCGCTACGGGTACGAGGTCCAGCGCGACGCGTTCCAGGGCTACTACTCCTACCAGGGGCAGCACCCGCGCCTCCTCGTGAAGTCCCCGCTCACCGAGCGGCTCGAGGCCCAGCTCCGCGCCGAGGCGTGGCTGCGGGGGTACGGGCCGGACTCGAAGGCGAACACGTCGGACGGGGCGCGGCTCTACGACCGCCGGCTCGCGCTCGGCGGCGAGCTGCGCTACGCGCTCGCGGGCGGCCTCGCGCTGCGCGCCGAGGCCGAGTGGGTGACGCGCGACACGAACTACCCGGACTACGTCCCCGGCGTCTATCCGGCCGGCCGCTTCTACGACATCCGCTGGAGCTACGACAACGTGCGCGCCATCGCCGGCCTCGAGTGGCGCATGCCGCGCGCGAGCCGCTGAGGGTCGCAGAGGGGGCGCCGGGGCCCAGGTGCCACCGCGGCCGGCCTCGCCGCGCGCGGTGGCGCCCGGGCGGCGCGGTTCGGTTAGGCTACGCGGGTGTCCCGCCGCGGCGTCCGCGTCACCGATCCCTCCCGCTGGGTCTTCAACCGGCTCGCGGAGCCCTACCGGCAGCGGCCGGGCTACCCGCCGCCGCTCGTCTCGCGGCTCCTCGCGCTCGCGGGCGGTTCGGGGGCGCGCGTCGCGGACCTCGGCGCCGGGACCGGGCAGCTCGCGCTGCCGCTCGCGGCGCTCGGCGCGGAGGTGTTCGCGGTCGAGCCGGCGCGCGCCATGCTCGACGTCCTCACCGCCGAGGGCGCCCCGCGCGTCACCGCGGTGCACGCCGCCGCCGAGGAGACCGGCCTCCCGGACGGCGCGTTCGAGCTCGTCGTCCTCGCGGACGCGCTGCAGTGGGTGGATCCCGAGCGCGGCGGGCGGGAGGCGGCTCGGCTCCTCGCGCCCACGGGCGTCCTCGCGGTCGTGACCCCGCGCCTCGCGGACACCCCGTTCCTCGCCGCGCTCTCGGCGCGCATCGCCGCCGCGAACTTCAAGGCCCGCCCCGCGCCGCCGCCCGTCGGCCTCCTCTTCTCCGTCGCGGGGCTGGGCGCGCCGGTGTCCGAGCGGTTCGAGGCCGAGGAGGAGCTCACCCCGTCGCGGCTCGACGCCGTGCTGCGGTCGCTCTCCTACGTCGGTCCGGCGCTCGGCGAGACCGCCCTCGCGGCGCTCCTCGCCGACGGGCGCGCCCTCGCGGACGCCCACGGCGGGGCGGTGTGGCGGCGCGAGCTCGCGCTCGCGTGGGCGAGGCGAGGCGGTTAGCCCTCCCTCACCCTCACCCCCCGAGCCGCGGGTGCTCCTCGCGCCAGCGCCGCACCGCGAGGAGCCGCTCCTGCCGCTCGTCCGCGAGGTGGCGTCGCACGGCGCCGTCGAGGCGCGCGTCGAGGTGGAGGTGGGCGCTCCAGGTCTCCGCCGGCTCGAAGCCGCGCGCGACCTTGTGCTCCCCGCCGGCGCCGCCCTCGAACACGCGGGTGCCCCGCCGGATGCACTCGTCGATGGAGTGGTACAGCGCGACGTTGAAGTGCAGGAACGGGTGGGACTCGACGCAGCCCCAGTAGCGCCCGTAGAGCCGGTCGGGGCCGGCGAGATTGAACGCCATGCCGACGAGCTTCCCCTCGCGCCGGGCCTCGACCACCTCCACCGCCTCGGGGAGCCACGCGAGGGCGCGCTCGTAGAAGCCGAGGTTCACGAAGCGCATCCCCCACACCATGCGGTCCGTCGAGGCGCGGTGGAGCCGGTAGCAGGCGCGGGCCCAGCCCTCCGGGTCGCGCGAGAGCTCGTCGCCGCGGACCGTGCGGATCGCGATCCCCTGGCGCGCCGGCGCCGCCCGCTCGCGGCGGATGGCGTTCCGGCGCTTGGAGGGGAAGCGCGCGAGGAACTCCTCGGGCGAGGCGTAGCCCTCGTTCCGCCAATGGTACTGGAAGTCCACGCGCAGGACGAGCCCGACCTCCTCGAGCTCGCGGGCCTCCTCCGCGTCGGCGAAGAGCACGTGGAGGCCGTGCGCGCCCTCGTCCTCGGCGACCCGCCGCGCGCCGGCGAGGAGCGCCGCGACGAGCGCGCGCCGGTCCTCGCCGGGGGCGGCCAGGATTCGCCTCCCGGTCGCCGGAGTGAACGGGACCGCGAGGACGAGCTTGGGGTAGTACGGGATCCCGGCGCGCTCCGCCGCCGCCGCCCACTCCCAGTCGCGCGAGAAGTCTCCGTCGGAGCCGCCCTTCAGGTAGGCAGGCGCGGCGGCGACGAGCGTCCCGCCGCGGCGGAGGGCGAGGTGCCGCGGGCGCCAGCCGGTGCGCGGGGACGCCGAGCCGCTCTCCTCCATCGCGCGCAGGAACGCGTGGCGCACGAACGGGCTCGCGCGGGCCGGTTCGTGGGCGAGGAGCGCGTCCCACTCCGCGGCGGGGAGCTCCGAGATCGAGGCGTGTGCGGTGAGGGAGAGGCCGGTCACGGGCGGTTCTTAGCGCTGGCGCGCCGTCTGCCGCAACGCGGCACGGCCGGCCGCTCGCCCTACACGGGACGCCCCGCGCACCTCGCGTCGGTGCGGGGCGTCCATTACTACCTTCGCCCCAAGATGCGCCTCGCGACCTTACGTGATGGGAGCCGCGACGGTCGGCTCGTGGTGGTGCACCGGGACGGCGCTGCGTACGCCGACGCCTCCGGCATCGCGCCGACCTTGCAGGCCGCGCTCGACGGCTGGGAGGCGTGCGAGCCCGCGCTGCGGGCCCTCGCCGAGTCGGTCGACGCCGGCAAGGTGCACCTCGCGCCGCTCGAGCCGGGCCGCCTCCTTTCGCCCTTGCCGCGCGCTTTCGAGTGGGTGGACGGCTCGGCCTACCTGAACCACGTGCGCCTCGTCCGCAGGGCGCGCGGCGCGGAGCCGCCGCCCACCCTCGAGCAGGATCCCCTCGTCTACCAGGGCGGCTCCGGCGTGCTGCTCGCGCCGCGCGAGGACATCCCACTCCCCGATCCGGCCTGGGGCATGGACTTCGAGGCGGAGGTCTGCGTCGTGCTCGGCGACGTGCCGCGCGGCGTCGCGGCGGCGGACGCGGAGCGGTACGTCCGGCTCGTCTGCCTCGCGAACGACGTCACCCACCGGAACCTCGTCCCGCCCGAGCTCGCGAAGGGCTTCGGCTTCTTCCAGTCGAAGCCGGCGACCGCGTTCTCTCCGTTCGCCGTCACGCCCGACGAGCTCGGCGGCGCCTGGCGGGGCGGCCGGCTCCACCTGCGCATGACGGTGCGCTGGAACGGCGAGCGGGTCGGCGACGTCGAGACCGGGCCCGAGATGCACTTCTCCTTCCACGACCTGCTCCGCCACGTCGCGAAGACGCGCGCCTTCACCGCCGGCACGATCCTCGGCAGCGGCACGGTCTCCAACGCCGACCGCGCCCGCGGCTACTCCTGCATCGCCGAGCAGCGCGCGCTCGAGATGATCGACCACGGCGCGCCGCGGACGCGGTTCCTCGCGCCCGGCGATCGGGTCGAGATCGAGGTGCGCGACGCCGCCGGTCGGAACGTCTTCGGCACCATCGACCAGAAGGTGGTGACGCCGTGATCCGGCTCTACTCCTACTGGCGCTCCTCCTCGGCCTGGCGCGTGCGGATCGGCCTCGCGCTGAAGGGGCTCGCGTACGAGTACGCGCCGGTGAACCTCCTCGCCCAGGAGCAGTTCGGCCCGGACTACCAGGCGCGCAGCCCGATGGCGCAGGTGCCGGTGCTCGAGGTGTCGGAGCACGGGTACTCCGTGCGGCTCGCGCAGTCGATGGCGATCCTGGAGTGGCTCGACGAGCGCTACCCGCAGGCGCCGCTCCTGCCGCGCGACCTCGACGGGCGGGCGCGGGTCCGCGCCCTCGCCGAGCACGTGAACTCGGGCATCCAGCCGCTGCAGAACGCGATCGTGCTGCGCACCCTCCGCGAGAAGCTGCCCGGCTACGAGAAGGAGTGGGCCGCGCTCTGGATCCGGCGAGGCCTCGAGGCGCTCGAGCGCGCCCTGCAGGACGACGAGACGGGCCGCTTCTGCCACGGCGACGCGCCCGGGCTCGCCGACTGCTACCTCGTGCCCCAGCTCTACAACGCGCGCCGGTTCTCGCTGGACCTCGCGCCCTACCCCACGCTCTTGCGGATCGAGGAGGCCTGCGCGGCGCTCGCGCCGTTCCAGGACGCCCACCCCGACCGCCAGCCCGACGCACCGCCACCGGATCGGAGGACGCCATGACGACGACGCTCGAGCCCCTGGGGATCGTCCGCATCGAGGCCCTGCACTACTACGTGCACGATCTCGAGCGGAGCCGGCGCTTCTACCTCGAGCGACTCGACTTCGCCGAGACGGGCGCGTCCACCTCGGACCTCGACCGCGAGGGCCACCAGCGCTCGGCCGCGTTCGAGGCCGGCGACGTCCGGATCCTCTGCTCGCAGCCGCTCGGCGAGGGCGGCCGGGCCTGGCGCTACCTGCGCAAGCACCCCGACGGCGTCGGCGCGGTGATCTTCGAGGTGGAGGACGCGGACCGCGCGTTCCGGCTCCTCGAGGAGCGCGGCGGCACCCCGGTCACCGATCTCCAGGTCCACGAGGACGAGGGCGGCACGCTCCGCACCTTCAACATCACGACGCCGCTCGGCGACACCACCTTCCGCTTCGTCGAGCGGCGCGGCTACCGCGGGCTCTACCCGGGCGTCGCGCGGCACGCGGCGCCGAAGGGCGGCCAGAACGCCTTCGGCTTCGGCTACATCGACCACCTCACCTCGAACTTCCAGACCATGAAGCCGGCGCTCCTCTGGATGGAGCACGTGCTCGGCCTGGAGGAGTTCTGGGAGGTGCAGTTCCACACGAAGGACGCCGCCGAGGCGAGGCGCGCGGCGATCCAGGCGCAGAAGGGCTCCGGCCTCCGCTCGGTCGTGATGAAGGACCCGCGCTCGGGCGTGAAGTTCGCGAACAACGAGCCCTGGCGGCCGGCGTTCAAGTCCTCGCAGATCAACGTCTTCAACGAGGACCACCGCGGCGACGGCATCCAGCACGCGGCGCTCACCGTGACGGACATCCTCTCCGCGGTGCGCGGCCTGCGCGCCCGCGGCGTCGAGTTCATGCCGACCCCCGCCTCCTACTACGAGGCGCTCCCTGCGCGGATCCAGGAGACCGGGATCGGGCGGATCGACGAGGAGGTGAAGACGCTGCAGGAGCTCGAGATCCTGGTCGACGGCGCGGGCCGGGGCTCGTACCTCCTCCAGATCTTCCTGCGCGACGCGGCGGGGCTCTACCACGAGCCCGAGGCCGGGCCGTTCTTCTTCGAGATCATCCAGCGCAAGGGCGACCAGGGCTTCGGCGCGGGCAACTTCCGCGCGCTGTTCGAGTCGATCGAGCGCGAGCAGCAGCGCGAGGGGCGCGCGTAGCGCGGACGCCGCCATGCTCGACCGGCTGGTACAGGGAGAGGTGCCGCGGAAGCACCACATCGCGTTCCGGGACGCCGGCGGCCGGCTCCTGCACGAGGAGGCGTTCACGCGCGCCGGGTTCGACGGTCCGTACACGCTCGCCTACCACCGCCACAGGCCGCACGCGACGCACGCCGCGGAGGTCCGCCACGGCTTCACGCTCCCGCAGGCCGCGCCGCCCCGGGCGCTCCTGAAGCGGCACTACCGCACGCAGGACCTGCGCGCGCCGTCCGGCCCGGCGGTGGACGCGCGCGTCCCGTTCCTCTTCAACGCCGACGTGGTGGCGGGCCTCGCGACGCCCACCGCCGAGGACCCGGTCTACTTCTCGAACGGCGACGGCGACGACCTGTTCTTCGTGTTCGAGGGCGGCGGGCTCCTCCGCACGCCGCTCGGCGACCTCCGCTTCGCGAAGGACGACTACGTCTACGTGCCGAAGGGCCTCCTCCACCGGTTCGTGCCGGATCCCGGTCCGCAGCGCTGGCTCTCGCTCGAGTTCCCGGGCGGCGTCCACCTGCCCTCCCAGTGGCGGAACGACACCGGGCAGCTCCGCATGGACGCCCCCTACTCGCACCGCGACTTCCGCCGGGTGGAGTGGAAGGGGCCGATGGACGAGGGGATCCGCGAGCTCCTCGTGAAGCGCGCGGGCGCGTTCCACGGCTTCCGCTTCGACGAGTCGCCGCTCGACGTGGTCGGCTGGGACGGCGCGGTCTACCCCTTCGCCTTCCCGATCCTGAACTTCCAGCCGCGCGCCGGGCTCGTGCACCTGCCGCCCACCTGGCACGGCACCTTCGCCGCGCGCGGCGCGCTCGTCTGCTCGTTCGTGCCGCGCGTGGTGGACTTCCACCCCGAGGCGATCCCCTGCCCGTACCCCCACGCCTCGGTGGACGTGGACGAGCTCCTCTTCTACGTCCGCGGCGAGTTCACCTCTCGGCGCGGCGTGGGCCCGGGCTCGATCTCGCACCACCCGGCGGGCGTGATGCACGGCCCGCACCCGGGCGCCTACGAGGGCTCGATCGGCGCGCGCACGACGACCGAGCTCGCCGTCATGCTCGACTGCTACCTCCCGCTCGCCGCGACCCCCGCGGCGCTCGAGGTCGAGGACCCGGGCTACCAGGAGAGCTTCGTCCGCTGACGGCCGCCTTGGATCGCGGCCGCGAGGCCGCCTTCGCGCGCGGCGCGGTCACCACCTTGGCGCGCGGCGCGGCCGCGGCCGCCCTCGCGTGCGGTGTGGGCTCCGGCGCGCGCGCGGCCTCCTCCTCGCCGGCCTCCGCGCCCTCGCCGCCCTCGCCGGGCGCCGACACCGGCGGCGCGCCGCGCGAAAGCTCGAGCAGCCGCTCGGTGGAGATGGGGATCTTGAGGCCGCGCCCGCCGTTCTCGAGGAACAGGCGCAGCCCGTACTCGTAGTGGCGCTTCACGGCGTTCAGGATCGACTCGTAGATCGGCTGGAGCTGCTCGGGCGTCGGCGCCGCGACCTCGAAGTCCTCGAAGCCGAACAGGCTCACGATGTAGCGGGTGTCGAGCTTCTTGAAGCGCACGCGCAGGAGGATCGAGTCGCGCGCGCGCGGCTCCTCGATCGCGAGGCGCAGGCCGACGTGCCAGAACGCGTCCGCGTCGAGGTGCATCGCGTCCTCGATCCGGTGCGTCGGCGCCTCGGGCGCGTCGCCGGGGAGCGGCTCGTAGGTGACGAGCTCGCGCGGCCAGCCGGCGTACTCCATGAAGCCGCGCGACAGCGTCGCGGCGAACAGCACGCACTCGGAGCGGTACGCGGCGAACCGGGAGCGGGCGTCCTCGAGCGTCTGGCAGAGCTGCTGGTATCTCACGGACACCTCCTACGCACGCGTCGTAGCACGCGCGGCCCGGACCTGGCCGCATCACGCCCGGGCAGGGGAACGGCGGCCGCCCGCTCGCCCCTCTGGCAGCGCGGGGCGGCTGGGTATATTGACGGCTCCATGTCCTCGAACCCCTCCCAGTGGGGCGGCCGGCCGGTCTGGGCCGAGGTCGACCTCGACGCGCTCGCCCACAACGTCCGCCTGCTCGCCGGCCGCGCGGCGCCTGCCCGGCTCTACGCCGTGGTGAAGGCCAACGCCTACGGCCACGGCGCGGTGGCCGTGGCGCGCGCGGCGCTCGCCGCCGGCGCCTCCGGGCTGTGCGTGGTCTGCGTGGACGAGGCGGAGGAGCTCCGCCGCGCCGGCGTGGACGCGCCCATCCTGGTCATCGGCTACACCCCGCCGAGCGACGCCGAGCGCGTGGTCGCGCTCGGCCTCCGCCCCACGGTCGGCGCCGCCGACGTCGCCGAGGCCCTCGCGGCCGCGGCGAAGCGGCGCGGCGCGGTGGTCCCGTTGCACCTCGAGCTCGAGTCGGGCCTGAACCGGCACGGCCTCGGCCCCGACGCGCTCGTCGCGCTCGCGACCCGGCTGCGCGAGATCCCGGAGCTCTCCGTCGAGGGCCTCTTCACCCACTTCGCCGCCGCGGAGGAGGGCGACCAGCGCTTCACGCGCCGGCAGTTCGAGGTGCTGCGCGAGGTCTCCGCGAAGCTCCCCTTCGTCAAGGAGCGCCACTGCTCCGCCTCGGCGAGCGTCCTCCTCGACCACGAGATGGCGCTCGAGGTGGTGCGGACCGGCCTCTCGATGTACGGCTACCGGCCGGCGCCGTGGTGCGGCACCGACGCGGAGCTCGTGCCCGTGCTGTCCTTGCGCAGCCGCATCGCGCGCGTGCTCGAGGTGGAGCGCGGCGCGACGGTCGGCTACGGCCGCACCTGGGCGGCGCCCCGGCCGTCGCGCATCGCGCTCGTCATGTGCGGCTACGCCGACGGGTACCGGCGCGCGTTCGGCAACCGCGCTCATGTGCTGGTACGCGGGCGCCGCGCGCCGGTGGTCGGCCGCGTCGCCATGGACATGTGCATGGTGGACGTGACCGCCGTGCCCGACGTTCGCGCGGGAGACGTCGCGACGCTCCTCGGCCGCGACGGCGACGAGCGGGTGGACGCCGACGAGCTCGCGTCCCTGGTGGACACGATCTCCTGGGAGATCCTGGCCGGCCTCACCGCCCGCGTGCCGCGGCTCTACCTCCGCGGCGGCGCGGTCGAGGCGGTGTCGACGCTCGCCGAGCGGGAGCCGAAGGACGCGTAGGCTGCCGCGCAGGCCGCCCTAATGCAGCTCCCGCTCCGAGACGTGCCGCATGGTCTCGGCGGCGCGGCGGTCGTCCTCCTCCTCGACGATGTCGGAGAGGCTGATGACGCCGACGAGCCGCCCCTCCTCGTCCACGACCATCATCCGCGACTTGCGGTAGCGCCCCATGAGCTCCTCGGCGGCCTCGATGGGATCGCTGTCGCGGCAGGTGATGATCTCGCGCGTCATCACCGCGCCGGCCCGTGTCTCGCTCGCGCGGCGGTCCTCGCCGCAGACGCGGAGCGCGAGATCGCGGTCGGTCAGCGCACCGACCGGGTGACCGTCGCGGTCGCAGATCGGCACGAACCCGATGTTCACCTCGCGCATGCGGCGCGCGACGTCGAGGACCGGATCCGTCTCCCGGAACGTCTCGACCTCGCTCTTCATGACGTCCTGACACAGCATGGCGCACCTCCCGTCCCGCGGCGCCCTCCGGCGCTTCCTGGTGCATACGTCCGCGGGAGGGGGCGGGATGCGCCCGCGCGGGGGGAACCCGAGCTGGTCCCAGGGGGGCGCCCCCACGCTCGCCCCCTCCCCGCCCCCGCGGCGCTCCTCCGCCCGGTATATTCCGAGCATGTCCGTGACCGTCGAGACCGGCACCACCCTCGCGTTCGACCGCTTCTGGCGCTGGCTCAAGCGCCACGCGAACTGCATCCTCCGCGCGGGCACGTCCGACGCCTACCTCTACGACCACGAGGACCTGCACTGGCACCTCGAGGAGGACGAGGACCGCACGCCGACCATCCAGGTCCTGCGCGGCAAGCAGCTCCTGGGCGAGATCCTCATCGAGGCGCGCGAGGTGATGTTCGTGCAGGCGATGCCAGATCCCGACGGAGACCAGGGACAGTTCCTGTTCGAGCTCGTCGGGGGCTCCGGCGAGGAGCCGTACGCCGTCTACCACGTGGTGGTCGCGCACGGCTTCGACGAGGAGGCCCAGCACCGACCTCAGCTGAAGCAGTGACCTCCGCCGCGCTCGTCTTCACGATCGGATACGAGGGCCGCTCGGTGCGAGCCCTCGCGACCCGGCTGCGCGAGGCGCAGGTGACGCGCGTCCTCGACGTCAGGCGATCGGCGCGCTCACCGAAGCCCGGCTTCTCGAGGGGCCCGCTCGAGCGCGCGCTCGTCGCCGCCGGGTTCGAGTACCGTCACCTTCCCGAGGCGGGGAACCCGTTCCACGCGGAGGCGGCCGCCGACCTCCCGGGCGTCCTCGCGCGGTACCGCGCCCACCTCGCGGAGCGCCCCGAGGTCGTCCGGGCGGTGCTCGACGCGGCCGCGGGCGAGCGCACCGCGCTCCTCTGCGCGGAGGCGAACCCGGCGCGCTGCCACCGCTCGGTGCTCGCCGAGGCGCTCGCCGCGGCGGAGCCGCAGGTGCGGGTCGTGCACCTCTGACGCTGCGCCAGGACACGCTCCCCGCGGGCCCGGGCCGCCGGCGAGCTCCCTCGTTAGGAACCGTCCGTGACCCCGATGCCGGAGTACGACCGCATGGACGCGCTCGCCCTCGCCGAGGGCGTGGCGCGCGGCGACTTCACCGCCGCGGAGCTGCTCGAGGCGGCGCTCGCGCGAGCCGACGCACGGAACCCCGGCCTCAACGCCATCGTCGCCCGCTACGACGACGAGGCCCGCGGCCGCGCACGCGCGCGGCTGCCGGCGGGCCCGCTCTCCGGCGTGCCGTTCCTCGTGAAGGATCTCCTCACCGCCTGGAAGGATCACCCCGTCACCGCCTCGTCGCGCGCGCTCGCCGGCTTCGTGCCGCGCTTCGACTCGGAGGTGGTGCGCCGGCTGCTCGGCGCCGGGCTCGTGCTGTTCGGCCAGACCAACACGCCCGAGCTCGGGGTGATGGGCACGACCGAGCCGCGGCTGCGCGGGCCCACGCGGAACCCGTGGAGCCCGGCGCACACTCCGGGCGGCTCCTCGGGCGGCTCGGCCGCCGCGATCGCCGCGCGCATCGTGCCCGCCGCCCACGGCAACGACGGCGGCGGCTCGCTGCGCATCCCCGCCTCGTGCTGCGGGATCGTGGGCCTCAAGCCCTCGCGCGGCCGGGTCTCCTTCGCGCCCGCCTACGGCGAGCTCATGAGCGGCCTCGCCATCGAGGGGGTCATGACCCGCAGCGTGCGGGACGCCGCCGCGTTCCTCGACGTGCTCGCCGGCCCGGTGGCGGGCGATCCCTACGCCGCGCCGCCGCCCGCGCGGCCGTTCCGTGAGGAGGTCGGCGCGCCGCCGGAGCGGCTCCGCGTCGCGTTCACGCCCGCGTCGCTGTTCGCCTCACGCACCGACCCCGAGTGCTCCGCCGCGGTCGAGCGGGCCGTCTCCCTCCTCGCCGACCTCGGCCACGAGGTGGTCGAGGCGCGCCCGGCGTTTCCGCGCGACGCGCTCGTGCACGCCTACCTCGTCGTGCTCTGCGCGTCGGTCGCCGCCGACGTCGAGCTCATCGCGCGCGCGACCGGCCGGCGGGTGCGGCTCGACGAGCTCGAGCCGGAGACCGCCGCGCTCGTCGCCGGCGGCCGGCTCCTCGGCGCGAAGGAGCTGGCGCTCGCCGAGCACGAGATGCACCAGGCCGCGCGGAGCGTCGGCGCGTTCATGGAGGCGCACGACGTCCTCGTCACCTCGACGATGGCGCGGCCGCCGGCGCGGCTCGGAACCCTCGGCGCGCGCCTGCACGAGCGCCTGGCGCTGCGCGCCTTCGCGCGCTTCCCGTCGCGGCGGATCCTGGATCGGCTGTTCGCGGACATCGGCGGCCGCTCGTTCGAGGCGACCGGCAACACCATGCTCTTCAACCAGACCGGCCAGCCCGCCGTGAGCGTGCCGCTGCACTGGACCCCCGACGGCCTCCCCGTGGGCGTCCAGCTCGTGGGCCGGTTCGGGGACGAGGCGTCGCTGCTGCGGCTCGCGTCCCAGCTCGAGGCGGCGCGGCCCTGGGCGAGCCGGGTGCCGCCGGCCGTGGCCTGAGCGCGGTACCGGCGCGAGGTCACGCCCGAGTGATGCTTCACCGCCCTCGCGTGGCGATCGTCCCCCACCCCGCGAGCGCCTCCCGCACCCGCTCGTAGCCGTCGAGCTCGCGCGGCACGACGATCCCGCGACCGTCGCGGGCCCGCACGGCGAGTCCGGCGCGGATCTCCTCGATCGCCGCGACGTCGGCGCGGAGGATCCGGACGGGCGGGAAGCCGATCACCGCGCGCCCGATGGCCTCGTCCTCGAGGCCGATCTCGAACGACGCCCAGCGCGCGCGGAAGCGGCGCATCCGGCGCACGTAGGAGAAGGCGGCGAGGACGAGGAGGAGCGCGAACGGGATGACGAGCGCGTCGAGGCCGCGGCCGGGATCGCGCAGCCCGGCCCCGTAGGCGGCGAGCACGAGCACCACGACGGCGACGAACGTCGCGAGGAAGCGGCGGTTCATGCGCCGGGCTGTGGCGCGCGACGCCTCGGGGCGCAGCCGGAAGCGGGACACGGTGCGGTGCTCCATCTCCATCGGGCGCGCATGCTACGTCCCGCGCGCGCTGGACGCCACCCGGCTGCGTGCGGACGGAACGGCGCCCGGCCGTCCGGCGCTGCCCCCGCGCGCGGGATCCCCGGCTGGACGCCGCGACAAGCTGCCGCGTCCCTTACGTCGACCGCGCAGTCGCAGCCGTCGAAGGAGGAGCGCCATGCTGGGGAACCGCCATTTCACCGCCATGCTGCCGGTCACCGATGTCGCGCGCGCGCGACGCTTCTACGAGGAGACGCTCGGCATTCACGCCGGGAGAACCCTGCCGACCGGGGACGTGCTGTACCAGCTCGAGGGAGCGGAGTTCGCGCTCTATCCGCGCGAGACACCCCCGCAGTCGGATCACACCGCGATGAGCTGGGACGTCCCCGACGTCCGCGCCGAGGTGAAGGATCTCCGCGCCCGCGGCGTGCGCTTCGAGGACTACCCGGAGCTGCAGACGAAGGACGGGATCCTCGAGAAGGACGGCGAGACCTGCGCCTGGTTCAAGGATCCGGACGGGAACATCCTCTGCATCCACCACACCGTGCAGTGACGGTCCGGGGCTCCTCGGGTGCCCGGGGCCGGGCGCTCGAGGGTGCCCCCGACGGGCCGAGCGCCCGCCCGGCCCTCCCGCTAGGCACGCCCCCGGGCGCCCTGCACACGGCGCCCGCGCGTGCCGGTGCGTACCTGGGACGTCATCGTCGTCGGCGGAGGCCACAACGGGCTCGTCCTCGCGGCCTATCTCGCCCGCGCGGGCGAGCGCGTGCTCGTGCTCGAGGCGCGCGACCGCGTCGGCGGCGCGTGCGTCACCGAGGAGACGTGGCCCGGGTTCAAGGTCTCCACCGCCGCGTACGTGGTGAGCCTCTTCCGGCCCGAGATCGTCCGCGACCTCGAGCTCGCGCGCCACGGCTACCAGGTGCTGCGCCGCGATCCCTCCTCGTTCACGCCCCTCCCCGACGGTCGCTCGCTCCTGCTCGGCCCCGACCTCGCCGCGAACCAGCGCGAGGTGGCGAAGCTCTCCGCGCCCGACGCCGCGCGGCTCCCGGAGTACGAGGCGCAGCTCGAGCGGATCGCCCGCGCCATCGAGCCGACGCTCCTCGAGACGCCGCCCGATCCGTTCTCCCGCCGGCCGCGCGAGCTGCTGCGCCTCGCGCGGATGGGCGCGCGCTTCCTGCGCCTCGGCAAGGATGGCCCCGCGGCGGTGGAGATTCTCACCGGCGCGGCGCGCGACGTGCTCGACCGCTGGTTCGAGTCCGACGCGCTCAAGGCGACGCTCGCGACCGACGCGATCATCGGCGCCTGGGCCTCGCCCTCCACCCCCGGCACCGCGTACGTCCTCTTCCACCACGTGATGGGCGAGGTGGACGGCGCGCGCGGGGTCTGGGGATACGTGCGCGGCGGCATGGGCGCGCTCTCCGAGGCCATCGCCGCGGCGGCGCGCGCGGCGGGCGCCGAGATCCAGACGAACGCGCGCGTCGAGCGGATCCTCGTGCGCGACGGCGCCGCGCGCGGGGTCGTGCTGGCGGACGGGACGGAGCTCCTCGCCCGGCGCGTCGCCTCGAACGCCGACGCGACCCGCACGCTCCTCGGCCTGGTCGGCGAGGCGCACCTGCCGCCCGAGGCGGCGGCGCGGGCGCGGCACATCGACTACGCGAGCGGCTCCGTGAAGATCAACGTCGCGCTCTCCTCCCTGCCCCGGTTCCGCGCGCTGCAGGGCGGCGGCGACCGGCCCGGACCGGAGCACCGCGGGACGATCCACGTCGCGCCGTCGATGGACTACCTCGAGCGCGCCTTCGACGACGCGCGCGCGGGGATCCCTTCCCGCGCGCCGGTCCTCGAGTGCACGCTCCCGTCGGTGGTGGACGATTCCGTCGCGCCCGCCGGCAGGCACCTCATGTCCATGTTCGTGCAGTACGCGCCGTACCGGCTCGCGCAGGGGAGCTGGGAGGTGGAGCGCGAGCGGTTCGCGGATCGCTGCTTCGAGGCGCTGGAGGAGTACGCGCCCGGCTTCACGGCGTCGGTCGTGGCGCGCGAGGTCCTCGCCCCTCCCGACCTCGAGCGCCGCTTCGGCCTCACCGGGGGGAACATCTTCCAGGGGGCGATGACGCTCCCGCAGCTCTTCTCGATGCGGCCCATGCCCGGGTTCGCCGACTACCGCACGCCCGTCGCGAACCTCTACCTGTGCGGCGCGGCCACGCACCCGGGCGGCGGGGTCATGGGCGCCTGCGGCTACAACGCCGCGCGGGAGATGCTGCGCGACCGCCGGCGGTGGCGGCCGCGGCGGCGGTGAGCGTGGGTCAGGACGCTCTCGGCGCGACGTGCCGCCGGACGGCCGGCCGCGACGAGACGCGCTCCGCCCAGCGCGCGAGGCGCACGAAGCCGAGCGCCGCGGGCGAGAGCTCCGGGCGACGCAGCGCGAACGGCGCGAGCGCGATGTCCGCGAGGCCGTACGCGCCGAGCAGGAACCCGTCCTCCGGGGTCTCGCGCTCGAGGAGCTCGAGCGCGGCGCGCGCCCTCCGCTCGGCCTCGGGCCGGGCCTCCGGTCCGCCCTTCGCGAGCACCCCGATCGCCGCCGCGAGGGGGGCGATGCGCTCGAACAGGAGCCGCATCCGCGCCCGACCGAGCGCGTCGCGGGGCACGAGCGGAACCTCGCCGTACCGCTCCTCGAGGTACTGCGCGATGACGAGCGAGTCGGGGATCACCGCGTCGCCGTCGACCAGGATCGGCACGCCGCCGAGCGGCGGGTTCATCGCGAGCACCTCGGGCGGCTTCCTCGCGAGATCGATCTCGCGCGACTCCCACGCGAGCCCCTTCTCGTCGAGCTGGATGCGGGTGCGCTGGCAGTACGGGCAGCCCCAGGCGTGCCACAGGGTGAGCATCGCTTCGTCGTCCTCCGGCCCGATGATCTAGCGGAGGACGGCGCGCGGCGCTCACCCTGGCGGCGGGGGCAGCCCGCGCGCGCTGCGGACGTGCAGCTCGTCGATCTCGAGCCGGCCGATCCGCGCCTCCTTCACCGCGAGCTTCCGGATCGCGAGCGCCGCGATGGCGACGCTCCCCACGGCGAGCGCGCCGAGGGCGGCGGCGCCGACCGCGATCGCGAACGTCGCCCGCGCGACCCGGGCGGTGGACGGCCTCGGCCGGAGGAGCCCGCGCCGCTGGAACCTCGCCCGTGCTCTCATGGCGTTTTGCCCTCCCGTCCCCTCGCCCCCTCGCACCCCGCTCGCCCCGCCATGCCGTCCCCCCGTCGTCGATCGCAGGATGTGGCCTTCGCCCGGAAGCGGCCCGCCTGGCTGGACGGGTGCGCGACGCGCTGCCGCGCGCACCGCGCCGAGGTACCCCCGTAGACTGGAACCCGCCCACCGTTCCGGGCGGTAGCGTCAAAGCCGTAGGAGGATGCCATGCGGGGGATCGCACTCGATCGCGCCCGCGAGTTCCTGGCCCAGAAGCGCATCGCGGTGGTCGGGATCTCGCGGAACGAGAAGGACTTCAGCCGGCAGGTGCTGCGCGCGCTCGTGAAGGCGGGCTACGAGGTCGTGCCGGTGAACCCGGCGCTCGACGTGGCCGAGGGGAAGGCCTGCTACCCACACGTGCAGGACGTGAAGCCGCCGGTGAACGCGGCGCTCCTCCTGACGCCGCCGACCCAGACCGAGGAGGTGGTGCGCGACTGCGCCCGCGCGGGCGTGCGGTACGTCTGGATGCACCGGGGGGCGGGGGTGGGCGCCGCGAGCGCGGAGGCGCTGCGCTACTGCGACGCGCACGGGATCTCGGTCGTGACCGATCTCTGTCCGTTCATGGTGCTGCCCGAGACCGGGTTCCCGCACAACATGCACGCGTGGGCGCGCACGCGGTTCGGCAAGGCGCGCGTCGAGCCCCTCTGACGGCGTTCACGGACCGCCAGCGCCGCGGGTCAGCTCCCGCGCCCCGGTCCGGCGCGCGCGGGCCAGGCCCTCGGCGCGCCGGCGGATCCCGAGGAGCTGCGCCCGCACCATCATGAGCTCCTGCGGCTCGATCATGGCGACGAGCGCGGTGCTGCGGAGCCCCGGCGGCGCGGCCCCGCGGACGCGCAGCACGAGCCGCGTGGTCTCCGCGTCGACGGGGTAGAGCCCCCACGCCTGCGTGACGAGCGCCTCCCCGTGCTCGATGCGCAGGACGAGGGAGCGCTCCCGCTCGACCGCGTGCACGGGCCAGCCCGGCGTTCCGCCGATGGGGACCACGTCGCCCGGCCTCAGATCCTGCCACTCCGGGTGCACCTGCTCCGCGCTCGGCGCGTCGAGGACGCCGAGCGCGCGATCGAGCAGGTCGACGCTGTAGAGCCCCCCGCGCCCGTTCCCCATCTGCGCGAGCCACGGCCAGATCTCCTCCGGGCGCGCACGGACGGTGATGGCGCGCGTGGAGCGGTAGCGCGGCTTCGGGACGAGCTCGTCGCCGGGCATGGGCCGGGCGACCTCCTCGTCGGTCGCGCCCCAGCGGCGAAGCCAGGGACGGACGAACGCCGCCCAGCCCGCCACCGCGGCGACCGGCACCGCGACGAGGATCCCGGCCCGCTTCAGCGTCGTTCGTGCGTCCATGTACCCCCGGTATCGCGCTCCCGGCCGGATCGCTCGCCCCGGGCGCGGCCCCGGCGACGCCGGCAGCCTCTCGCCCACCCGGCCCCACCCCGAGCGATCGCGCGTTGCCCCGGCATGCGCGGCCGGGTATACCATCCGCGGCCGTTTCGTTCGTACCGCGCCCGAACGCCTGTCGCCGGGAGGTGTCCCGGCCCGCGCGGTCCCCCCGTTCAGCCGGCCTCACTTCAAGAGCGCGCCGCGACTCGCCGCGCGCCTCCCACGAGGAGCACCCTCTGTCGACGTCGAAGTCCTTCGCAGATCTGAAGCTGTCCCGCGAGGCGCTCACCGCGCTCGCGCACGCCGGGTTCGAGCACCCGACCCCCATCCAGGCCCAGGCCATCCCGCCGGCGCTCGAGGGCCGCGACGTCATCGGCACCGCCGCCACCGGCACCGGCAAGACCGCGGCCTTCCTGCTCCCCATCATCGAGCGTCTCGCCGGCAAGCCGGCCGGGACGCGGGCGCTCGTGCTCGCGCCCACCCGTGAGCTCGCCGTCCAGATCGGCGAGGAGCTCGAGCGCTTCGGCCGCGGCCGGCGCGTGCGCGGCGCCGTGATCATCGGCGGCGTCGGCATGGGCGCCCAGGCGGAGGCGTTCCGGGAGCGGCGGGAGATCGTCATCGCGACGCCCGGGCGGCTCGTCGATCACCTCGAGCAGGGCAACGCCAAGCTCGACGCGATCGAGGTGCTCGTCCTCGACGAGGCCGACCGGATGCTCGACATGGGCTTCAAGCCCCAGCTCGACCGGATCCTGCGCCGGCTGCCGAAGCAGCGCCAGACGCTGCTCTTCTCCGCCACCACTGCGGGCGAGGTGGCCGACTTCGCGCGCGCGCACCTCAAGGATCCGGTACGCGTCGAGGTGGCGCGCAGCGGCACGACCGCGGCCCGCGCCGAGCAGCAGGTGTTCCTCGCGGGCCAGAACGAGAAGCTCCCGCTCCTGCTCACGCTCCTCGAGCGCGACGACGCCTCGACGCTCGTGTTCACCCGGACGAAGCGGCGGGCGGACAAGATCTGGAAGCACATCGGGCGCGCCGGCCACAAGGTCGCGCGCATCCACGCCGACCGCTCGCAGGCGCAGCGGCGCATGGCGCTCGACGGCTTCAAGGACGGCACCTACCGCGTGCTCGTCGCGACCGACATCGCCGCGCGCGGCATCGACGTCGCCGAGATCGGCCACGTCGTGAACTTCGACCTGCCGCACGTGCCTGAGGACTACGTGCACCGCATCGGCCGCACCGCGCGGGCGGCCGCGAGCGGCCGGGCCTCGAGCTTCTCGGCGCCGGAGGAGCGCGACCTCCTCCACGCCATCGAGCGGCTCACGCGCGCGGTGCTGCCGCGCGCCGAGGTGCCGCGCGACGCGGAGATCTTCCAGGTCGAGCTCGCGCGCGCCGCCTCCGCGCAGAAGGACCCGGGCCCCGCCCAGCCGCGCCAGCGGCCGCACCCGGCGAAGCCCGCGCGCGCCCGCGGCCGCGCCGAGGGCGGCCGCGCGCAGCGGTC
>NZ_JALCYY010000041.1 GCF_022690685.1 Anaeromyxobacter terrae
CAGCGCGCCGCCCCACGTGGCGGGACCTCGCGCCCGCAGGCGGGCCACTGGACGCGGTAGGCACCGCCCCGACCCACGGACCGCAATGCAACGCGGTTGGCCACGGCCACCTCGCCCATGCGCAGCTGCCGCCCGCAGCCCCGCGTTGCCGGCGGCGTCTGGCGGACGGCACCGCCCCCCGTACCTTGTCCCCGTCCATCGTGGCCCGCCGAGGACGTGAGGTCCCGTCCAGGCGGCGCGCCAAGGTGACCTCGACCGCGGCGATGTCGGCCAGAACGACCCCGACCTCGACCTCGACCCCGACCCCGACCCCGACCCCGACCTCGACCCCGACCTCGACCCCGACCTCGACCCCGACCTCGACCCCGACCTCGACCTCGACCTCGACCTCGACCTCGACCTCGACCCCGAGCCCTCCACGGCCCCAAGCCCTCCACGGCCCCGCCTGCAGCACCCCCCGTTGCGGGACCTCGCGCCGCAGGCGGCCCACTGGACGCGTCAGGCACCGCCCGGGTCCACGGGGACCGCAATGCAGCGCGGTCGGCCGCGGCGACCTCACCGATGCGCAACCCCGCCCCGCCAACTCACAGGCAGGGCTCCGCGTTCGCCAGGCGGACCTGACGCGGCACGCTGCTCGAGAAATGGAACGCGCCGGAGCGGAACGTCCGCCCCGGCGCGCGTGGTGTCAGGACCGCGGGGATCCGCGGCCGGGTCACGGAGAGGCTAGCTGCAGCCCGTCGTGGAGCCGCAGTTCACGCACTTGTAGCAGGCGCCGTTCCGCACCGTGATCGAGCCGCAGGTGGGGCAGGGCGGCGCGTCGCTCTCGCGCTTGTACGCGGTCTGGATGCCGTTCGTCCCGTTCGCGTGGCCGTTCGCCTGGGTCGCCGCGGGGAGCGGCTTCGCCTCGACGGTCTGCTGCGCGGCGCGAGCGGACGGCGCGGCCGGCGCGGCGCCCGGCGGCAGCGCGTTCGCGGGGGTCTCCGTCGCCGCCTGCTCGCTCGGGAGGAACTTCAGCGCGAGCCAGCGGAACAGGTAGTCGGAGATCGACTTCGCGATCGGGATGTCCGGGTTGCCGGTGAAGCCCGACGGCTCGAACCGCATGTGGCTGAACTTGTCGCAGAGCACCTGCAGCGGCACGCCGTACTGGAGGGCCATGGAGATCGAGGTGGCGAAGGAGTCCATGAGGCCGGAGACCACCGACCCCTCCTTCGCCATCGTGATGAAGACCTCGCCCGGCTGGCCGTCGTCGTACATGCCGACGGTCATGTAGCCCTCGTGTCCGCCGATCGAGAACTTGTGCGTGATCGAGCGGCGCTCGTCGGGGAGGCGGCGCCGCGCGAGCCGCTCGCCGGAGGACTCCCGCTTCTCCTCCTCCTTCGCCTTGCCGGTGTTGAGCGGCTGGCTCCGCTTGCAGCCGTCGCGGTAGACCGCGATCGCCTTGAGCCCGAGCTTCCAGGCCTCGACGTACGCCGTCTCGATGTCCTCCGGCGTCGCGTCGGTGGGCATGTTGACGGTCTTCGAGATGGCGCCTGAGAGGAACGGCTGGACCGCGCCCATCATGCGGATGTGGCCCATGTAGTGGATCGAGCGGCTGCCGTTCTGCGGCTTGAACGCGCAGTCGAACACGGGCAGGTGCAGGTCCCGGAGCTCGGGCGCGCCCTCGATGGTCTCGACCTCGTCGATGAACTGGAGGACCGAGGCGATCGTGTCGGCGGAGTACCCGAGCCGCTGGAGCGCGAGCGGGACCGTGTTGTTCACGATCTTGAGCACGCCGCCGCCGACGAGCTTCTTGTACTTCACGAGCGCGATGTCCGGCTCGATGCCCGTCGTGTCGCAGTCCATCATGAACCCGATGGTGCCGGTGGGCGCGAGGACGGTGACCTGCGCGTTCCGGTAGCCGCTCTGCGCCCCGGTGCGGAGCGCGTCGCTCCAGGCGTCCCGCGCCGCGTCGAGCAGCGGGCGCTCGACGAAGGTCGGGTCGATGCGATCGACGTGGTTCGAGTGCTTGCGGACGACCCCGAGGAACGGCTCGCGATTCTTCGCGTAGCCGGCGAACGGCCCCATGTGCTCCGCGATGCGGGCGCTCATCGCGTACGCCTCGCCCGTCATGAGGGCGGTGATCGCCGCCGCGTACGCGCGGCCGCCGTCCGAGTCGTAGGGCAGGCCGCTCGCCATCAGCAGCGCGCCGAGGTTCGCGTACCCGAGCCCGAGGGGCCGGTAGTCCTCGCTGTTCTTCCCGATCTTCTCGGTCGGGTACTTCGCGTTGGAGACGAGGATCTCCTGCGCGAGGATGGTGAGGTCGACCGCGCGCTTGAAGGACTCGACGTCGAACCCGCCGTCGATCCCGCGGAAGTGCATGAGGTTCAGCGACGCGAGGTTGCAGGCCGAGTCGTCGAGGAACATGTACTCGGAGCACGGGTTCGACGCGTTGATCCGATCCGTGCCCGGGCACGTGTGCCAGGCGTTGATGGTGGAGTCGAACTGCATGCCCGGATCACCGCAGAGCCAGGCCGCCTCCGTCACCTGCCTCATGAGGTCGCGCGCGCGCACGGTCTCGAGGGCCTTGCCGTCGATGCGGGCCTTGAGCTCCCAGGGCCGATCCTCGTGGACGGCGCGCATGAACGCGTCGGTCACCCGGATCGAGTGGTTCGCGTTCTGGAAGAAGACCGAGTCGTACGCCCCGCCCTTCACGTTGAACCCGCCGTCGTAGCCGGCGTCGATGAGGGCCCAGGCCTTCTTCTCCTCGTCCGACTTGCAGGTGATGAACTCGCCGATGTCGGGGTGATCGGCGTCGAGGATCACCATCTTCGCCGCGCGGCGCGTCTTGCCGCCCGACTTGATGACGCCCGCGAACGCGTCGAAGCCGCGCATGAACGAGACCGGACCGGAGGCCTCGCCGCCGCCCGACAGGAGCTCCTTCGAGGAGCGGATCTTCGACAGGTTGGAGCCGGCGCCGGAGCCGTACTTGAAGAGCATCCCCTCGGTGTGGGCGAGCCGGAGGATGGAGTCCATCGAGTCGCCGACGGAGTTGATGAAGCAGGCGGAGCACTGCGGGTGCTCCTCCACGCCGACGTTGAACCAGACCGGCGAGTTGAAGCTCATCTTCTGCCGGTACACGAGGTGGGCGAGCTCGGCCTCGAACGCCGCCGCGTCCTCCTCGGTGCCGAAGTAGCCGTCCTTGCGGCCCCAGGCGGCGATGGTCGAGACGACCCGGCCCACGAGCTGCCTCACGGAGCGCTCGCGGGCAGGGGAGCCGATCGGACCGCGGAAGTACTTGGACGCGACGACGTTCGTCGCGAGCATCGACCAGCTCTTCGGGACCTCGACGTCCCGCTGCTCGAAGATGATGGCGCCGCCCTCTCCCGTGATCTGGGCCGTGCGCGTCTCCCAGACCAGCTCCTCCGCCGGATCCACGCCCTTCGTCGTGAAGGTGCGTGGGATCGCGAGCCCCTTCCTCGCGCTCTTCTTCGCCGCCCGCGTGCCCCTCGGCCTCTGCCCCGTGACTTCGCGCTCCATCATGTCCCTCGTCCTCCGCCCCGCGCGCTCCCGGTGAGCGCGGGCAAACGCCTGCCCCTGCGGCCACACGCGGTCACGCGTGCGGCCGATCGAACGTGCCTCCGGCCGGCCCTCGTAGTGTGCCGAAGGTCTACCAGCCGCCTCTGTCAGAGGCAGCGATGTCTGGATTTCCCCTCGCGTAGCGCCGCATTTCCGCTCTCCGCCCTTGCGACGCCGCTGTACTGCGACCGTTCACTCTACCAGCCGACCGCCTGATGTCAACGCGTGACTACAATATATGGTGCCATACACGTATATCAACACAACCCACGGGTATTGCTGGGGCTCCTCTAACGGGGGAGCCAGGCCGGGACGCGGCGATCCGGGATGCCAGACGTCGGTCGCCGGCCGCGCGCCGGCAGCGGGTGCGGGCCTGGCTTCTCTCCCGGCCGCTCGACGCGGCGGACCGATATCACGTCGGGCTGCCATCCGATCGCGCCCGGTTGCCGCGGGGCCCGGACGCTCTCGGCGGCGGCGCCTGGCCGTGCGACGTGGAGGGCGGCGTGGCCCCTGGGGAACGCGCGTGTTACAAGCCCCGCGTCTCCATGCCCGAGTCGAACGCGCACATCCGAAACTTCTCGATCATCGCCCACATCGATCATGGCAAGTCCACGCTCGCGGATCGCCTCCTCGAGCACACCGGGACCGTGAGCGAGCGGCACGCGCAGGCGCAGTTCCTCGACAACATGGAGCTCGAGCGCGAGCGCGGGATCACCATCAAGGCTCAGACCGTCCGCATGCGCTACCGCGCCCGCGACGGGAAGGACTACGAGCTGAACCTCATCGACACCCCCGGGCACGTCGACTTCGCCTACGAGGTCTCGCGCTCGCTCGCCGCGTGCGAGGGCGCGATCCTCGTCGTCGACGCCACCCAGGGCGTCGAGGCGCAGACGCTCGCGAACGTCTACCAGGCGCTCGACCATGACCTCGAGATCATCCCGGTCATCAACAAGGTCGACCTGCCGAGCGCCGACGTCCCCGGCGTGCGCGCCGAGATCGAGGAGGTCATCGGCCTCGACGCGTCGGAGGCGGTCCCCGCGTCCGCCAAGGAGGGGATCGGCATCGGGGACATCCTCGAGCAGATCGTCCGCAAGGTCCCCCCGCCGAAGGGCGATCCCGACGCGCCGCTCAAGGCGATCATCTTCGACTCCTGGTACGACTCGTACCGCGGCGTCGTCATGCTCGTGCGCGTGTTCGAGGGCACGCTCGCGCCGAAGCTGAAGATCCAGCTCGTCTCGAACAAGAAGAAGTTCGAGGTCCAGGAGCTCGGGATCTTCGCCCCGTTCGCGGTGCCCGTGCAGCGGCTCACGGCGGGCGAGGTGGGAGTCGTCGTCGCGAACGTGAAGGACGTCCAGGACGCGAAGGTGGGCGACACCGTCACCGAGGCGGACCGGCCCACCGACGACCCGTTCCCGGGCTTCAAGGTCGTGAAGCCGATGGTCTTCTCCGGGGTCTTCCCCATCGAGGCGAAGGACTACGAGCAGCTCCGCGACGCGCTCGAGAAGCTCCGCCTCAACGACTCCGCCTTCACCTTCGAGCCCGAGACCTCGACCGCGCTCGGCTTCGGCTTCCGCTGCGGCTACCTGGGGCTCCTCCACATGGAGATCGTCCAGGAGCGGCTCGAGCGCGAGTACAACCTCTCCCTCATCACCACCGCGCCCTCGGTCGTCTACCGCGTGACCGACACGCAGGGGGAGGTGGTGGAGATCGACAACCCCGCGAAGCTCCCGCCCGTCCAGCGGATCGCGAAGCTCGAGGAGCCGCACCTCACCTGCCACATCCACGCCCGCACCGACGACGTGGGCGCGATCCTCCAGCTCTGCCAGGATCGCCGCGGCGTGCAGCGCGATCTCAAGTACGTCGGCACGAAGCGCGTCCAGATCACCTACGACATCCCGCTCGCCGAGGTGGTCTTCGACTTCTTCGACAAGCTGAAGAGCGTGTCGCGCGGGTACGCGAGCCTCGACTACGAGCTCAAGGGCTACGAGGAGGCCGACCTCGTGAAGCTCGACATCCTCATCAACGGCGAGCCGGTGGACGCGCTCAGCGTCATCGTCCACCGCGAGCGCGCCTACCACCGCGGCCGCGAGCTCTGCCAGAAGCTCCGCGAGGTCATCCCGAAGCAGATGTACGAGGTCGCCATCCAGGCGGCGATCGGCGCGAAGATCATCGCCAGGGAGACGGTGAAGGCCTTCCGCAAGGACGTCATCGCGAAGTGCTACGGTGGCGACATCAGCCGCAAGCGCAAGCTCCTCGAGCGCCAGAAGGAGGGCAAGAAGCGCATGAAGCAGGTCGGCTCGGTGGAGATCCCGCAGGAGGCGTTCCTCGCCGTGCTGAAGGTCGAGGGGTAGCGCCGGCGTGGAGCGCGACGCCCGCCGGCTCGCCCGGGCTCGCAGGGACGCGCGCCGCTTCGCGCGCGACGCCCGCCGCCTGGCCGCTCGAGACGCGCGGCGGCTCGGGGCGGCCCGCGCCGAGATCGTGGCCGCCGCGGACGAGGTCGAGGAGGCCGCCGGGGAGGGCGAGGCGGAGCGGCTCTCGACCGCGCTGCGCGCCCTCGACGCGCTGTGGGAGGTGCACCTCGCCCGGCGCGCGCGGCCGCTCTGGCGGGAGTACGCCGAGTCGATGCTCGTGGCGGTGGTCGTCGCGCTCTTCCTGCGCGGCTTCGTCGTCGAGGCCTTCCGGATCCCCTCCGGCTCGATGGTCCCGACGCTCCTCGTCGGCGACCACATCTTCGTCTCGAAGCTCGCCTACGCCATCCGCGTCCCCTTCACGCACCTGCGCCTCGTGGAGCTCGGCGTGCCGCGCCGCGGGGACGTCATCGTGTTCGAGAACCCGCGCGAGCCGGCGAAGGACTACGTGAAGCGCGTCGCCGGCGTGCCGGGCGACGTCGTCGAGATCCGGGAGCAGGTCCTCTACGTGAACGGCGTGCCACAGCCGCGCACCCCGGATGGAGAGCTCCCCTACGAGGAGCGGAGCGACGTCACGGGCGCGCTCTTCTCCGACACCTGCCGCCGCTACCGCGAGGCGCTCGCGCGCGGCGAGCTCGCGCATCCGGACGGCGCCGACGCCGCCGACGCGGAGGCCAGCTGGCAGACCGGCGCGGCAGCGGGCGTCGCGACGTACGACGTGCTCCAGTGCCGGAGAGCACGCCTGGCCGCGCGGGAGGGGCCGTTCGAGGTCGTCCGCCCCGGCCACGTGTTCGTGCTGGGGGACAACCGCGACAGGTCGGCCGACAGCCGGGGCGAGGGCGGCTGGCAGGTGCCGTTCGATCACATCGCGGGCCGTGCCACGGTCGTGTTCTGGAGCTGGGGGAACGGGGGAGGGCTCCGCGGCGACGGACGCGGGCCGCGGTTCGATCGCCTTTTCAAACGCATCGAGTAGCTGGTAGAAGATCCACCTCGATGCACGTCCTTCCCGTCGACCCCGCGCGCGCCCACGGCGCGCCGCGTCCTCGGGACGCGCGTTCGGGCGCCCGCCACCCCGAGCGCGGCGCCGTCAACTGGGTGACCCTCGTCCTCCTCGCCGGCCTGGCCGGCGGCGCCTACTGGCTCTGGGTGTGGGGACCGGTCTACGTGGTCCACTACGAGGTGAAGCAGGTCGTCCGGGAGCACATCAACCAGGCGGTGCGGAACCCGCGCGACGCCGAGCTCGTCCAGAACATGGTGCACAAGCTCGAGACGCTCGCGCAGGTGGAGGGCGAGGACGCCACCGGCGCCCCGGCCCGCGTCCCGGCGGTGGTGGTCGACCCCGCCGACGTGACCTGGGAGCGCGACGCGGCCGCGCAACCGCCGACCCTGCACGTCGCCTTCCAGTACGAGCGGTCCGTCGCGTACCCGTTCCTCGATCGGACGGGGACGCGGGTGTTCACGGTCGACATCGACGGCGATCTCTCCCGGCCGGACTGGGGGCCGGGGCGCTGATGGAGGTGGGGATGAACGCACAGGAGCTGCAGCGCGCCGTGAAGCGGCTCGCCGACGAGATCGCGCAGCGCGCGAAGGCCGGCGGCGCAGCGCGCGACGTGGCCATCGTGGGGATCCGCCGGGGGGGCGTCCACCTCGCGGAGCGGATTCGCGCCGAGCTCGCGCGGAGCCTCGGCGCGGAGCCGCCGCTCGGGACCCTCGACATCGCGCTCTACCGCGACGACCTCTCCGAGCGCGGCGCGGCCCCCATCATCGGGCCGACGGACATCCGGTTCCCGGTGGCGGGCAAGCTCATCGTGCTCGTGGACGACGTGCTCTACACGGGGCGCACCGTCCGCGCGGCGCTGGACGAGCTCGTCGACTTCGGCCGCCCGCGCCGCGTCTGGCTCGCGGTGCTCGTCGACCGGGGCGGGCGCGAGCTGCCCATCGCCGCAGACTTCGTCGGCGCGAGGCTCCAGGTCGCGGACGAGGACGTCGTCGAGGTCCAGCTCACCGAGGGCGGCGCCCGCGAGGACGCCGTCGTCGTGAAGAGGAGGGGGACGTGATCGGCCGTCACAAGCACTGCATCGCGCTCGCCGACTACTCTCGCGAGGAGATCCTCGAGGTCCTCGACCTCGCCGTCTCCATGAAGGAGGTCCTGCAGCGGCCCATCAAGAAGGTGCCCAGCCTGCGCGGCAAGTCGGTCGTGAACCTCTTCTTCGAGGCCTCGACCCGCACGCGCAGCTCCTTCGAGATCGCCGCGAAGGTCCTCTCCGCCGACGCGCTCAACTGGACCTCGGCCTCCTCCTCCGTGACGAAGGGCGAGACGCTCATCGACACCGCCCGGAACCTCGAGGCGATGCGGCCGGACGTGCTCGTCATCCGCCACTCGGCGGGAGGCGCGCCGCAGCTCGTCGCCGAGCACGTGGGCTGCGCGGTCGTCTCCGCCGGCGACGGCGCGCACGAGCACCCGAGCCAGGGGCTCCTCGACTGCTTCACCTTGCGCGAGAAGCTCGGGACGCTCGAGGGGAAGACCGTCGCGATCGTGGGTGACATCAGCCACTCGCGCGTCGCGCGCTCGGACATCCACGCCATGACGAAGCTCGGCGCGCGGGTCCGGCTCTGCGGGCCGCCCACCATGATGCCCGCGGGTGTCGAGGCGCTCGGCGCGACGGTGCACTACCAGCTCCGCGAGGCGGTCGAGGGGGTGGACGCGGTGGTGATGCTCCGCATCCAGCACGAGCGCATCGGCGACCCGCTCATCCCGGGCACGCGCGAGTACTCGAAGCTCTGGGGCCTCAACGCGAAGAAGGCGGCCGAGTGGCTGCGCCCGCAGTGCGTGATCCTCCACCCGGGCCCGATCAACCGGGGCGTGGAGCTCTCGCCCGAGGTCGCGGACGGGCCGCAGAGCGTCATCCTCGACCAGGTGCAGAACGGGGTGGCGGTGCGGATGGCGATCCTGTACCTGCTCGCGGGCGGCAACCCCGCCGACGCGGGCGAGGCGAAGGCGTGAGGCGCACGGCGGGGCCGGCGCGCGAGCGGGGACGACATGGCTGAGGTGCTCTTCATCGAGGGTGGGCGGGTCATCGACCCGGCGAGCGGCACGGACGGAGTCCGCACGGTGGTCGTCCGCGACGGGAAGATCGCGGAGGTCGCCGAGCGCGTGGAGCGGCCGCGCGACGCCCGGGCGTTCGACGCGCGCGGCAAGTGGGTCACCCCCGGCTTCATCGATCTGCACGTGCACCTGCGCGAGCCGGGGCAGGAATACAAGGAGACGGTGGCGACCGGGGCGCGCGCGGCGGTCGCGGGCGGCTTCACCGCCGTCTGCGCCATGCCGAACACGAAGCCCGTCAACGACAACGCCTCGGTGACGGAGCTCGTGCTCGCCCGCGCTGCCGCGGCGGGGCTCGCCCGCGTCTACCCGGTCGGCGCGATCTCGAAGGGCTCGAACGGCGAGGAGCTGGCCGAGTTCGGGGAGCTCCACGCGGCGGGCTGCGTCGCGCTCTCCGACGACGGCCGCCCGGTCCTCTCGTCGGCGCTCATGCGCCGCGCGCTCGAGTACGCCAGGACCTTCGGCCTCCCGCTCACGGTCCACGAGGAGGATCTCCAGCTCGTGGGCAAGGGCGTGATGCACGAGGGGGCCGCCTCGACGCGTCTCGGGCTGAAGGGCATCCCGGCGCAGGCGGAGGACGTGATGGTCCTCCGCGACATCGCGCTCGCGGAGCTGACCGGCGGCCGGCTGCATGTCGCGCACGTGTCGACCCAGGGCGCGGTCCGCGCCATCCGCGCGGCCAAGGCGCGCGGGCTCGCGGTGACCGCGGAGGTGACGCCGCACCACCTCGCCCTCACGGACGAGGACGTCGCGTCGTCCGGCTACTCGACCGACTACAAGATGAACCCGCCGCTGCGCTCGGCCGAGGACGTGCGGGCGTGCCGGGAGGGGCTCGCGGACGGGACCCTCGACGCCATCGCCACGGACCACGCGCCGCACTCGGCGGTGGAGAAGGACGTCGAGTTCGACGCCGCCTTGAACGGGATCACGGGGCTCGAGACGGCCTTCCCCGTCTGCCTGTCCCTCGTCCGGGCGGGCGCGCTCCCCGAGCGGCGCCTCGTGGAGGCGCTGACGATCGGCGCGGCGCGTGCGTTCGGCCTCGCGGGCGGGACGCTCGCGCCCGGGATGCCTGCGGACGTCGCGGTCCTCGACCCCGTGGCGGAGTGGACGGTCGACCCCGCGCGGATGTACTCGAAGAGCCGGAACACCCCGTGGAAGGGAAGCCGCCTCACCGGGCGTTGTGTGATGACGATCGTGGACGGCCGGATCGTCCACGGGGAGGGCAGGACGGAAAGATGAAGCGGGCCATCCTCGCGCTAGCGGACGGCACGACGTTCGAAGGTCGCTCGTTCGGCGCGGCCGGGGAGGCGACCGGCGAGGTCGTCTTCAACACGTCGATGACCGGGTACCAGGAGATCCTGACCGATCCCTCGTACGTCGAGCAGATGATCTGCATGACGTACCCGGAGCAGGGAAACTACGGCGTGAACGGGCCCGACGACGAGTCGGTCCACCCGCACGCGACCGGGTTCATCGTGAAGCACTACGCCGAGGAGCCCTCGAGCTTCCGCGCGGAGCGGAGCCTCGAAGCCTACCTCCGCCAGCACGGCATCGTCGGCATCGCCGGGATCGACACCCGCCGGCTCACGCGTCACCTGCGCACGGCCGGCGCGCAGATGGGCGTCATCTCGACCGAGGGGAGCGCGAAGGCGCTCGTCGAGCGCGCCCGCGCGCTGCCCGGGATGGAAGGGCAGGACCTCGCGACGCGCATCTCGACCGACCGCCCCTACACCTGGACCGAGACCGGCGCCGACGCGTGGTCGGACGCGGAGCGGCCGCGGGCGGAGGCGCGCTTCCACGTCGTCGCCTACGACTGGGGCCTGAAGCGCGCGATGCTGCGGCTCCTCGCCGAGCAGGGCTGCCGCATCACCGTCGTGCCCTCCCGGACGACCGCCGCCGAGGCGCTCGCGCTGAAGCCGGACGGCGTCTTCCTCACGAACGGGCCCGGCGATCCGGCCGCGGTCGTGGGCGCGCAGGACGCCGTCGCGGGGCTGCTCGGGAAGACGCCGATCTTCGGCATCTGCCTCGGCCACCAGATCCTGGCCCTCTCCGTCGGCGCGAAGACCTACAAGCTCAAGTTCGGCCACCGCGGCGCGAACCAGCCGGTGAAGGACCTCGCCACCGGCAAGGTGGACATCACCGTCCAGAACCACGGGTTCGCCGTCGACGACAAGACGCTCGGCAAGCGCGCCCGGGTCACGCACGTGAACCTCAACGACGGCACGGTCGAGGGCATCGAGATCCTCGACGCGCCGGCGTTCAGCGTGCAGTACCACCCCGAGGCGTCCCCCGGTCCCCACGACGCGCGGCAGCTCTTCGGCCGCTTCGCGCAGCTCATGGAGCGCTCGCGATGAGGCTCGGGGAGCTCCAGGAGCGGCTCCTCGCGTGGGCGACGGCGGAGGAGCGGAAGGACGATCTGCTCGCCGCCCGCAAGGCGCACTTCGAGGCCTACGGCGAGCCGCACGAGGAGGACCGCACCTACGAGGTCCGGCTGAACGGGATGCTGGACTTCTACCTGTACGACTTCCGTCCGTCCGGCGGCACGGGCACGACGCTCGAGCGATTCTTCGAGTCGGAGGGGCCGGCGCTCTCGGACGAGGACCGCGCCGCCTACGGCGAGCTCTCGAAGACGTTCCACGGGCTGTTCGAGGTCCGCAAGCTCTCGGAGGGCAAGGTCCGGGTGCGGGACGTGTTCACCGGCGGCGACTACGACGTGACCGAGCGGCGCACCACCGCCGGCCTGGAGAAGGGCGATCTCCTCGAGGCACGCCTGCTCCCTTACGACGGGACGCTGCTCTTCTCCGGCGCGTTCCTCTACCACCCACGGGAGGCGCGCAAGCCCATCCTGGCCGAGGTGAAGCGGCTCAAGAAGGCGGCGGGGAAGGGCAACTCGCCCGACGTGCCCGCCTTCCTCGCGCGGCTGGCGCGCATGGCGATGAAGCTCGAGCGGTACCGGAACGTGCGGCTCGAGTCGATCTACGACTTCTCGGCGGAGTCGCACGCGACGACGCCCCGCCCGCCGGCGAAGACCGGCTAGAACGCTCGTCGCGAGGCGCTCCGGTCGCCGCCGCGGCCGGCCCGCGAACGCGGCCGCGCCCCGGCGGCTTCGCCTCGTCCGCCGAGCCGTCAGAGCCGCAGCGGGTCCCCGCTCGCCTTCGTGGTCATCGCCGCGTGGGCCTTCCGGAGCTCGTCGGGCGTGAGCCCGGACTTCGCGAGCAGCTGCCGGTTCGTGAAGATCGGCACCCCCGACGCGAGCGCGAGCGCGATCGACTCGGAGGGACGAGCGGGCACCTCCACCTCGCGCCCGGCCTGATCGAGCCGGACGCGCGCGCCGGTCGAGGTCTCCTCCGCGGCGTCGATCTCCACCGCGCGCACGCGCGCCCCGAGCGCGTCGAGCGCGCGGGCGAGCAGGCTCTCCGGCGCCCTCCCGAGGCGCGCCCCCGCCCCGAGCGCTTCGCCGTCCGGGACGAGCAGCGGGAGCACGGTCCCGCTCGCCCGGTCGCGCAGCACGACGAGCGCCGCGGGCCCCTCCGGCATGGGCAGCGTCGCCGCCACCTCCAGCTCGACCCGACCCGCGGGAGCGGGCTTGTTCGGGGCGGCCGAGGTGAGCAGCGCCAGCGCCACGGCCGCGGCTACCGCGATCGGCAACGAGATCGTCCCGGCGGCGGGCATCGGAAGTCGCTCCTCTCCTGCGCGCGGCGGCGCGCCTTGCTCAAGCTGGGGTCCGCCGGTCGGCGCGCGCCAGCGCGGGCCTGGGCGCCCGGCCGCCCAGGCGCACCCACGACGAGCGGGCGGCGCTTCTCTCCGGGAGGGATGGGAGACAACCTCAGTCCGTGGACTTCTCGCTCCTCGACTCCGTGCCGGACGCGATGGTCATCGCCGACGAGGGCGGCGAGATCGTGCACGTGAACACGGAGGCCGAGCGGCTGTTCGGCTGGTCGAGGGCCGAGGTCGTCGGACGGCCGATCGAGCTCCTCCTGCCGGCGCGGTTCCGGGCGATGCACCGGGCCCACCGGTCCGGCTACCACGCCGCGCCGCGCACGCGACCGATGGGGCTCGGCCTCGACCTGTCCGGCCTCCGCAGGGACGGCGCGGAGTTCGCCGCCGAGATCAGCCTGTCGCCCATCGAGGTGGACGGGAGGCGTTGCGTCGTCGCGGCCGTGCGCGACGTCACCGAGCGAAAGCTGCTCGAGGACCGCGCCCGGCAGTGGGGCAAGGCGCAGGATGAGGTCCGCGAGCGGGACGAGTTCCTCTCGGTCGCGTCGCACGAGCTGCGCACGCCGGTGACGGCCCTCCAGCTCCAGCTCCAGCTCCTCCACCGCCTCGCGACGCGCTCGCGGAACGACATGCCCCGCATGCTCGAGCCCCGGGTGGAGGCGCTCGAGCGTCAGACACGGCGCATCGCCATCCTCGTGAACGAGATCCTCGACGTCTCGCGCATGCGGCTCGGACGGCTCCAGCTGCGGTACGAGGCGCTCGACCTCGCCGACGTCGCACGCGAGGTGGCGGAGCACGTCCGCGCGGAGGTGGAGCGCTCGGGCTCGACGCTGCGGCTCGAGCTCGCGGCCGCGCCGGGGCGGTGGGACCGCACGCGGCTCGAGCAGGTGGTCACGAACCTGCTCGTGAACGCCTCCAAGTTCGGGGAGGGGAAGCCGATCTCCCTCAGCGTCGAGGCGGACGGCGCACGCGCGCGGATACGGGTGAGCGACCAGGGGATGGGGATCGCCCCCGAGCACCACGCCCGCGTGTTCGAGCGGTTCGAGCGCGCAGTGCCCATCGCGAACTACGGCGGGCTCGGGCTCGGCCTGTACGTCGCGCGGCAGATCGTCGAGGCGCACGGGGGAGAGATCCGCGTCGAGAGCGTCCCCGGGGCCGGGGCGACGTTCGTCGTGGATCTCCCGCGCGAGCCGCCCCCGGCGCGGGCGCCGATGGCCCTCGACGCGCCCGCCGTCCTGCATTGACGCCGCTTGACCGGCGCGCGCCTGGGCGCGACGCTCCGAGGATCTTGAAGCTCCTCGTCGTCAACGCCGATGACCTCGGGTACGACCCGGAGATCGACCGGGGAATCCTCGAGGCGCACGCGCGCGGCCTCGTCACGAGCGCGACGGCCATGGTGGACACGCCGTTCGCGCCTGCGGCGCTCGCGGCGGCCCCGGCGACCCTGGGCGTGGGCCTGCACGCCGTCCTGGAGCCGACGCTGTCGCGCGAGGCCGCGGAGGCGGCGCTCCGCGCGCAGCTCGCCCGCTTCGTCGAGCTGCGCGGAGCCGACCCGACTCACCTCGACAGCCACAAGCACGCGCACGCCGCCCCCGCGGTCCTGGACGCCTTCGCCGCCGTCGCGCGGGAGCGCAGCCTCCCGGTCCGCGCCATCGACGCGCGGATGCGCGCCGTGCTCCGCTCTCGCGGCGTCGTCACGACCGATCGGTTCCTCGGCGATGCCGGGCTCCGGCCCGCCTGGACGGAGGCGACGCTCGTCGCCGCGCTCGAGCAGCTCGGAGACGGCGCGACCGAGCTCATGGCCCACCCCGGGTACGCCCCGCTCCACGCCCGGACCTCGTTCGGGCGAGAGCGCGAGGTCGAGCTCGCCGCCCTCTGCAGCCTCCGCGCGTGGGCCGCCGTGCAGGCCGCCGGCGCGACGCGCAGTAATTACGCGCAAATGGCTGCACAGGCCCGTTCGGGGCGCCCTGCGGCGACACCGATCGTCGACTCCTGAAGTCTGTAAGCCACCGATTTTCCGGGGCGTTTGGCGATCGGTCGCCTTTACTCCCCCAGGGCTGGGTGATAAGACCCGGCTCCACGTTTTTCCTGCACACGCGAGGTCCACCGTATGCCCGACGCTAAGCCCGTTGTGCCGAGGGATGGAGCCAAGATCACGCTGGTGAACGGGAAGCTGAACGTCCCCGACCGGCCGATCCTCCCGTTCATCGAGGGCGACGGCACGGGCCGTGACATCTGGCGCGCCAGCCAGCGCGTGCTCGACGCGGCGGTCGAGAAGGCATACGCCGGCAAGCGCAAGATCGCCTGGACCGAGGTCTACGCCGGCGAGAAGGCGTTCACGAAGTTCAACAACTGGCTGCCCGACGAGACCATCGAGGCGTTCCGCGAGTACCTCATCGGCATCAAGGGACCGCTCACGACGCCCATCGGCGGCGGCATCCGCTCGCTCAACGTCGCGCTCCGCCAGCTGCTCGACCTGTACGTCTGCCTCCGGCCCGTCCGCTGGTTCAAGGGCGTGCCCTCTCCGGTGAAGCGCCCGGACAAGGTCGACATGGTGATCTTCCGCGAGAACACGGAGGACATCTACGCCGGCATCGAGTGGGAGGCCGGCTCCGAGCAGGCGAAGAAGCTCCTCGCCTTCCTCGAGAAGGAGTTCCCGAAGGAGTTCAAGAAGATCCGGTTCCCGGGCACGACCGGCCTCGGGATCAAGCCCGTCTCGAAGGAGGGAACGGAGCGGCTCGTCCGCGCGGCGATCGAGTACGCGCTCCGCCTCAAGCGGAAGAGCGTCACCTTCGTGCACAAGGGCAACATCATGAAGTTCACGGAGGGCGCGTTCCGGAACTACGGCTACGCCCTCGCCGAGCGCGAGTTCGCCGACAAGGTCTACACCTGGGAGCAGTGGGAGCGGACCAAGGCCTCGAAGGGTGAGGAGGCCGCGAACGCGGAGCAGAAGGCGGCGCTCCAGGGTGGCAAGCTCCTCGTGAAGGACGCCATCGCGGACATCACGCTGCAGCAGGTGCTCACGCGCCCTGACGAGTTCGACGTCGTCGCGACGCTGAACCTGAACGGCGACTACCTGTCCGACGCGCTCGCGGCGCAGGTCGGGGGCATCGGCATCGCCCCCGGCGGCAACATCAACTACGTGACCGGCCACGCCATCTTCGAGGCGACGCACGGCACCGCGCCGAAGTACGCCGACCTCGACAAGGTGAACCCGGGCTCGGTGATCCTCTCCGGCGAGATGATGTTCCGTCACCTCGGGTGGAACGAGGCGGCGGACCTCATCATCAAGGGCATGGACGGCGCCATCGCGGCGCACCGCGTGACCTACGACTTCGCGCGCCTGATGAAGGCCGAGGGCGTGGCGGACACGGTCGAGGTGAAGTGCTCGGAGTTCGGCGACGAGATCATCAAGCACATGTAGCTTCCTCGCACCTCTTCGCAGGAAGGGAGAAGATTCATGGCTGCTCGTAAGAAGATCGCTCTCATCGGGGCCGGCCAGATCGGCGGCACCATGGCGCTGCTCTGCGGTCAGCGGAACCTCGGCGACGTCGTCCTCGTCGACATCATGGAGGGAGTCGCGAAGGGCAAGGCGCTCGACCTGCAGCAGACCCGCGGCGTCCTCAAGTTCGACGTCGACATCAGGGGCGGCGGCACGAGCGACTACTCGATCATCGACGGCGCAGACGTCTGCATCGTGACGGCCGGCGTGCCGCGCAAGCCGGGCATGAGCCGCGACGATCTCCTCAAGGTGAACCTCGACGCGATCACGAAGGTCGCGCAGGGCATCAAGCAGAACGCGCCGAACGCCTTCGTCATCGTCGTGACGAACCCGCTCGACTCGATGGTGTACGCGATGCAGAAGGTCACCGGCTTCGACAAGAAGAAGGTGGTCGGCATGGCGGGCGTGCTCGACACCGCGCGCTTCCAGTACTTCATCGGCGAGGCCGCAGGCGTCGCCCCGCAGGACGTGACGGGCGTGGTGCTCGGCGGCCACGGCGACGACATGGTCCCGCTCGTCCGCTACTGCTCCGTGAACGGCATCCCGCTCACGAAGGTCCTCGACAAGGCCAAGATCGACGCGATCGTCGAGCGCACGCGCAAGGGCGGCGGCGAGATCGTCGCGCTCCTCGGGACCGGGTCGGCGTTCTACGCCCCGGCGTCGAGCGCGGTCACGATGGCGGAAGCGTACCTGCGCGATCAGAAGCGCGTGCTCCCGTGCTCCGCCTACCTCGACGGCCAGTACGGCGTGAAGGACCTGTTCCTCGGAGTGCCGGTCGTCATCGGCGCGAAGGGCGTCGAGAAGGTCGTCGAGCTCGAGCTCTCCGACGAGGAGAAGGCGATGCTCGCCAAGTCCGTCGAGAGCGTGAAGAAGTCCGTCGCCGAGACCAAGCTGTAGCGTTCGGGGGCCGGCTTCGCGAGGAGCCGGCCCTTCCTGCGTCCGCCGGTCCATCCTCTGGCCCTGGCCGGAGGTGCGCCCACGGGCGAGCGAGCTCGAGCGCCCGGCGGCGCGCTGCGCGACGGGAAGCCCCCCGCGTGCCCTTATGGGCCAGGGTGAATTCCAGGACTGCGGGAGGCGCCGGAACTGTGTAGAGGAGTGCCCCAAATCGATCCCGCTCACGACCTCCATCGCGAGACGTTCCGGGCGACGATGCTCAGGCGATCGAGGACGGGCATGCGGAGGCGAGGGAGTAACCCCGCGTGAAGATCCACGAATACCAGGCGAAGGACATCCTGCGGAAGTTCGGGGTCGCCGTCCCCCGGGGCTACCTCGCCGTCACACCGCTCGAGGCCGAGGGCGCCGCCCGCCAGCTCGGAGGCGGCATCTGCGCCGTGAAGGCGCAGATCCACGCCGGAGGGCGCGGCAAGGGCGGCGGCGTCCGCCTGGCGCGCTCGCCCGAGGAGGCGCGCCAGCACGCCGAGGCCATGCTCGGCATGATGCTGAGGACCCCGCAGACCGGCCCCGAGGGGCAGGAGGTCCGCAAGGTCTACATCGAGGAGGGCTGCCGGATCGCGCGGGAGCTCTACCTCGGCATGACGCTCGATCGCGAGGTCGGCCGGCTCGCGGTGATGGCGTCCACCGAGGGCGGGGTGGACATCGAGGAGGTCGCGGCGAAGCACCCGGAGAAGATCCTCCGCGAGTGGGTCGACCCGCTGACCGGGCTCATGCCGTTCCAGGCGCGCAGGCTCGCCTTCGGACTCGGGCTGACGGGCGAGTCGGTCACCCAGTTCGTGCGCTTCGCGACCGGCCTCTACAACGCCTACGTCGCGACGGACGCCTCGCTCGCCGAGATCAACCCGCTCGTCATCACCGTCGGGGGCGAGGTGCTCGCTCTCGACGCCAAGATGAACTTCGACGACAACGCGCTCTACCGGCACCCGGACATCGCCGCGATGCGCGATCCCGACGAGGAGGATCCCAAGGAGACGCAGGCCAAGGAGTACGACCTCCAGTACATCGCGCTCGACGGCGACATCGGTTGCATGGTGAACGGCGCCGGCCTCGCGATGGCGACGATGGACGTCATCAAGCTCTCCGGCGGGCGGCCCGCGAACTTCCTCGACGTCGGAGGCGGCGCCGACGAGGACAAGGTCACCGCGGCGTTCAAGATCATCCTGTCGGATCCTCAGGTGAGGGCGGTGCTCGTCAACATCTTCGGCGGCATCATGAAGTGCGACGTCATCGCGAACGGCATCCTGGCGGCGGCGAAGCAGGTCGGCATCTCGATCCCGCTCGTCGTGCGGCTCGAGGGCACGAACGTCGCGCTGGGCAAGGAGATCCTCGCCCACAGCGAGCTCGACATCATCCCGGCCGACGATCTCGGCGACGCCGCGCGCAAGGTCGTCGCCGCGGCGCGCGCCGCGTAGCGTGGCGGTTCGAACGGAGCGGGTCGCAGGCGCGGAGGAAGCGTGAGCATCTACGTCGATCGAAACACCCGGGTGCTGGTGCAGGGCATCACGGGCTCCGCAGGGAGCTTCCACACCGAGCAGATGCTCGAGTACGGGACGCGCGTCGTCGCGGGCGTGACGCCGAACCGCGGCGGCACCAAGTTCCAGGGGACGGTCCCGATCTTCCACACCATCGGCGCGGCCGTGGAGGAGACGGGCGCCAACGCGGCGGTCATCTTCGTGCCTCCGCCGTTCGCGGCCGACGCGATCATCGAGGCGACGGAGGCGGGCCTCCCGCTCGTCATCGCGATCACCGAGGGCATCCCCGTCCTGGACATGGTCCGGGTGCGCCGGTACCTGGCGGACCGCCCGCAGACGCGCCTCGTCGGGCCGAACTGCCCGGGCCTCATCACCCCGGGCCAGTGCAAGATCGGGATCATGCCCGGGCATATCCACCGGCCCGGGCGCATCGGGGTGGTGTCGCGCTCCGGCACGCTCACCTACGAGGCCGTGAAGCAGCTCACGGACCTCGGCCTCGGCCAGTCCTCCGCGGTCGGCATCGGCGGCGACCCGGTGCACGGCACCGACTTCATCGACGTGCTGCGCGAGTTCGAGGCGGACGACGAGACCGAGGCCGTCATCATGATCGGCGAGATCGGCGGCACCGAGGAGGAGCGCGGGGCCGCGTTCGTGCGCGATCACATGACCAAGCCGGTCGTCGGCTTCATCGCCGGCCGCACCGCCCCCCCGGGCAAGCGCATGGGCCACGCCGGCGCCGTCGTCTCCGGCGGGAGCGGCACGGCCGAGGCGAAGATCGCGGCGATGCGCGAGGCGGGGATCAACGTGGTAGAAGGACCGCACCTGCTCGGCCGCGCGATGAAGGAGGCCCTCGAGCGTCGGAGCCGGCACCGGCCCGCCGCCGCGGGCAAGCGCGCGTCCACCCAGGCGCCGGCGCGCAAGGGGGCGGCGTCCCGCAACGCGGCCCCCTCCCAGCGCGGCGGCAAGTCCGCCCGGAAGGCGGCGAAGCGGGAGCGCGACTAGGGCGCGCCCGCGATCACACGCTGATGCACGAGGAGCAACGCAACATGGCGATCGAGCGCACCCTTTCCATCATCAAGCCCGACGGCGTCGAGAAGGGCGTCATCGGCCAGGTCGTCGCCCGTTTCGAGCAGGCCGGCCTGAAGCCCGTGGCGATGAGGATGGCGCACCTCTCCCGCGCCGAGGCGGAGGGCTTCTACGCGGTCCACAAGGCGCGTCCCTTCTTCAGCGACCTCGTGAAGTTCATGACGAGCGGCCCCGTCGTCCTCATGGTCCTCGAGGGCGAGAGCGCGGTGGCGAAGAACCGCGAGATCATGGGCGCGACGGATCCGGCGAAGGCCGCGGCGGGCACCATCCGCAAGGACTTCGCCTCGAACATCGAGAAGAACACCGTCCACGGCTCGGACAGCCTCGAGAACGCCAAGGTCGAGGTTGGCTACTTCTTCCGCGAGATCGAGCTCCATCCGTACGAGTGGAAGAAGGCGTAAGTTTCGAATGTTGTTGAGGGTAGTCGGGCCGGTACCCGATAGGGTGCCGGCCCGATTGCCGTTTCCGGTTACAATCTCCCTCGCCCGTCCACCCCGGACGGGTTTCGTCGTCTCGGGGCAAAGGAGCGCGCGGGCTTGGATGCGGTGCCGACATGGAAGTGGCTGCTCGGGATCTTCTTCCTCGTCGCGTCCGCGTTCTGCTCCGGCACCGAGACGGCGCTGACCGCGCTCGGCGACGCGCGCGCGCGGCAGCTCCGTGACGCGGGCGGCCGGCGCGCCCGGATGCTCGGCGTCTGGATCGAGCACCCCGAGCGCGTCCTCTCGACCCTGCTCATCGGCAACACGCTCGTGAACATCGGCGCGGGCGCGCTCGCCGCCGCCATCGGCGCGACGCTCGCCGCGCGCGCCGGGTGGACCGACGCGACCGGCGTGACCGGCGCGACCGCGGTGGCGACGATCGTCATCCTGTTCTTCGGCGAGATCATCCCGAAGACGCTCGGGAAGCGACACCCGGTCAAGGCGTCGCTCGCGCTCATCCCGTTCGCCCAGGCGCTCGCGTGGGCCATGTGGCCCCTCTCGTCGGCCGTCACGCACGCGACGAGCGGGTTCTTCCGCCTGTTCGGCGGGAAGCAGGGCGCGACGGCCCCGGGTGTCACGAGCGAGGAGATCGAGTACCTCATCGAGATGGGTACGCGGGAGGGCGTCCTCGACGAGGTGAAGGAGGAGCTCCTCAACAGCGTCCTCGAGTTCGCCGATCGCGTCGCCAAGGAGATCATGGTGCCGCGCACCCGGATGGTGGCGATCGACCGGGACGCGCCGCAGGACGAGCTCTTCCGCATCGTCACCGAGAATCCGTACAGCCGCATGCCCGTCTACGAGGGCTCGATCGACAACGTGGTCGGCGTGCTCCTCGTCCGCGAGATCATCCAGGACCTCCGGCAGGCGCGCGCGATCTCGCTCGAGCGCTGCGTGAAGCCCGCCTTCTTCGTGCCGGAGGGCATGAAGATCTCGCGCCTCCTCAAGGAGATGCAGCGACGCCGCACCCACCTCGCGGTCGTGGTGGACGAGTTCGGCGGCACGAGCGGCCTCGTCACCCTCGAGGACGTCATCGAGGAGATCGTGGGCGAGATCCAGGACGAGGGCGACGTCGAGGCCGCGCCGGTGAAGGCGATCGCGCCGGGCGTGTGGCTCGCCGAGGCCGGGATCCCGGTGCACGATCTCGAGGCCTACCTGAACGAGCGGCTCGAGGAGGCCGCCACCGCGGCGGGGGAGGAGCGGCCGCCGGAGGTGCGCTTCCCGGAGGAGGGGGACTACGAGACGCTGGGCGGCTTCGTGACCGCCACCGCCGGGCGGGTACCCGCGGTGGGCGCGATCGTCGCCTGGGACGGCCTCACGTTCACGGTGCGGGCGGGAGACGAGCGGCGCGTCGCCCGCGTCGAGATCGCGCGGCGCGCGGCGCCTCCCGAGGCCCCGGCGGAGCCCACGGCGCGCGCGGCCAGCAACGCTTAAGAGAGGCCCGATGAGCGCGTCGCTCGACCCCGATCGGCCGGAGGCCCGGCCCGACCTCA
This sequence comes from Anaeromyxobacter terrae, assembly GCF_022690685.1. Classification (GTDB taxonomy): domain Bacteria; phylum Myxococcota; class Myxococcia; order Myxococcales; family Anaeromyxobacteraceae; genus Anaeromyxobacter; species Anaeromyxobacter terrae. The sequence goes on from NZ_JALCYY010000041.1 coordinate 21,767, forward strand.
GGTCCCTGCCCCTCGATCACCTCACCGCCCTCGTCGCGTCGCTCGGAGAGCGTCCGTTCCGCGCGCGGCAGCTCCTCCGCTGGCTCCAGCAGAAGGGCGCGGCCTCCCTCGACGAGCTGACGGACGTGCCGAGGGCGCTCCGCGCCGCGCTGGCCGAGCGCACGACGCTCACGACGCTCGAGCGGGCGACCGAGCAGCGCTCGGTCGACGGCACCATCAAGTGGACCTGGCGCACGCACGACGGGAAGCTCATCGAGTCGGTGTACCTGCCGGAGACGGATCGCCGGACGCTCTGCGTCTCGTCGCAGGCGGGCTGCGCGGTGGGCTGCACGTTCTGCCTCACCGGCACCATGGGCCTCGCGCGGAACCTCACGCCGGGCGAGATCGTGGACCAGGTCCACCGCGCGAACCGGCGGATCGTCGAGCTCGGGGAGGGGGAGGGCCCGCGCCCGCTCACGAACCTCGTGTTCATGGGGATGGGCGAGCCGCTCGCGAACTACCGCAGCCTCAAGATCGCCCTCGACCTCCTGCTCGCCGAGGACGGCCCGAACTTCTCGCACCGGCACGTGACGGTGTCGACGAGCGGCCTCGTGCCGGTGATGCGCAAGCTCGGCGAGGAGACGCCGGTGAAGCTCGCGGTCTCGCTCAACGCGACGACCGACGCGCAGCGCGACGCGATCATGCCGATCAACCGGCGCTACCCGCTCGCCCAGCTCCTCGACGCGTGCCGGAGCTTCCCGGTGCGGAACGGGCGCCGGATCACGTTCGAGTACGTGCTCCTCGGCGGCGTGAACGACTCGCTCGAGGACGCGGCGCGGCTCGCCGGCCTCGTGCGCGGGATCCCCACCAAGGTGAACCTCATCCCGTACAACGCGAACCCCGGGCTGCCGTTCCACGCGCCCGCGCCCGAGCGCGTCGCGGCGTTCCAGGAGGCGCTCGTCGCGCGCAACCTGACCGCGGTCGTGCGCAAGAACCGCGGCCGCGACATCTCCGCCGCGTGCGGCCAGCTCGCCGCGGAGGGCGGGCCGGGCGACCCCCGGCGCGCGCAGTCGTTGACCGGCCTCCCCGTGGCGGGCTAATCGTGCGCCCTGGCCGGCCTCGCCGGCGGAAAGGTCGCGTGAAATGGCGCTGCTCGCCGTCGGCTCGGTCGCCCTCGACTCCCTGGAGACGCCCTTCGGCGCCCGCGAGGAGGTGCTCGGGGGCTCGGCCTCCTACTTCGCGACGTGCGCGAGCTTCTTCGGCCCGACGCGCGTGGTGGCGGTCGTGGGCGAGGACTTCCCCGAGGAGCACGTCCGGTTCCTCGCCTCGCGCGGGATCGACCTCGGCGGGCTCGTGCGCCGGCCGGGGCGGACCTTCCGCTGGAAGGGGCGGTACGAGTTCGACCTCAACACCGCCCACACCCTCGACACCCAGCTGAACGTCTTCGCCGAGTTCCGGCCCGAGCTCCCCGACCCCTACCGCGACTCCGAGTTCGTGTTCCTCGGGAACATCGATCCGGACCTGCAGCGCGCGGTGCTCGACCAGGTCCGCCGGCCGCGGTTCGTCGCGTGCGACACGATGAACTTCTGGATCTCCTCCAAGCGGCAGAGCCTGCTCGAGACCCTCCGCCGGGTCGACATGCTGTTCGTGAACGACGCGGAGGCGCGGCAGCTCGCCGAGGAGCACAACATCGTGAAGGCCGCGCGGCGGATCCTGTCGTTCGGACCGAAGGCCGTCGTGGTGAAGCGCGGCGAGTACGGCTCGCTGTACTTCTCGGGCGAGGAGGTCTTCGCGGCCTGCGCCGTCCCGCTCGCCTCGGTGTTCGATCCGACCGGCGCGGGGGACAGCTTCGCGGGCGGGTTCATGGGGTACCTCGCCCGCAACGGCAAGCTCGACCCCGGCGTGATGCGCCGGGCGATCGTGCTCGGGAGCGTGCTCGCGAGCTTCACGGTCGAGCGGTTCTCCCTCGACCGGCTGCGCACGCTCGCGCCCGAGGAGATCCTCACCCGCTACGCGGAGGCGCGGCGCCTCGCGCACTTCGACGACGTCGAGCTGGACCTGTTCAACGGCGCGTCCGCGAGTTGACGACCCTTCGCCGCGGCGGCTAGCATCCCGACGCGCCCGGGGGGCGCGTGGCGCATGCGCATCGGCATCCTGTCCGACATCCACTCGAACCTCGAGGCGCTCACCGAAACGCTCGGCGCCCTCGAGAAGCTTCGGCCGGACACGATCCTGTGCCTCGGGGACGTCGTCGGGTACGGAGCGAGCGTGAACGAGTGCTGCGCGCTCGTCCGGGCGCGCGCGGCGATGACGCTGCTCGGCAACCACGACGCGGCCGTCGCCGGGCGGATGGACTACAGCTTCTACTACGACGCGGCGCGACACGCGCTCGACTGGACCGCGTCGCGGATCGAGCCGGGACACCTCGAGTGGCTGCGCGGACTGCCGTACGCGCACCGGCTCGAGAACGCGCAGTTCACGCACGCGAGCCCGGTGGACCCCGAGGCGTACGAGTACGTCTTCGCCATCGAGCAGGCGCGCGAGCTGCTGCCTCACCTGGAGGCGCTCGCGGACGTGAACTTCCTCGGGCACTCTCACCTCTGCAAGGCGTTCGCGCTCAACGCGGCGGGGGACGTGACGGAGGTCGTCGCGCCCCGGTTCGGGCTCCGCCGCGGCTACAAGTACGTGATCAGCGTCGGCTCGGTCGGACAGCCGCGTGACTGCGACAACCGCGCGGCGTTCGTCCTGTACGACTCGGACGAGCGGGTGGTCGAGTACCACCGCGTCCCCTACGACATCGAGGCGGCGGCGCAGAAGATCTTCGACGCCGATCTCGCCCTCAACTTCGGTAAGCGGCTGTTTATTGGGGTCTAGCTTCGGGGCCGCTCCGCGCTTCGCGTGAGCCCCACCCCGAGCTCGCTCTACGCCACCAGGCTGAGGTGCGTCGCGACCCGGTAGCCGGTCACGAGCCCGTCCGCGTCCATGAGCGCGAGGCCCAGCGTGGCGTCCACCGCCACGCGTACCGGCGCGACGCCCGGGATGGCGCCGACGATCTCGCCCGTGCGCGCGTCGAGCGCGGCGACGCCGTCCGCGGCGGCGGCGATGACGGTGCCGCGGGCGATCGCGGGCGGCACCGCGCCGGGCGCGGGCGCCCCGGCGGGCGCCGGACGGCTCCAGCGCACGGCCCCGTCACGGCCGAGGGCGACGACGCCTCCCGCCGGATCGCGCGCCACGAGGAGCGCGCCGGCGGCCGCGATGGCGGGCGGCCCGGCGAGCGGCGCCACCACCGACCACGCCGGGGCGCCGGCCTCGTCGAGCGTCGCGACGATCGGATCTCCGGCGAGCGCCCCCGCGATGGCGAGGCGGCGCCCCCACGCGATGGGCGGGCCGGAGGGGACGAGATCGAGGCGCGCCTCCCAGCGTCGCGCACCGCCGGCCGGGTCGAGGGCGACCGCCACCGCGCCCACCCCGGAGTCGACGGCACACAGGACGAGCGCGAGCCCCGCCAGCGCCGCGGGGGGCCGCACCACGGGGCCGGGACCGCGCACGCGCCAGACGACGCGGCCGGTCCCATCGACGCCGTAGACGAACCCGGTGTCCGCTCCGACCGCGACGATCCCGCCGAACGCCGTCGCGGAGAGCCGCCCCGCGCCCGGGGGCAGGAGCCGCCAGAGCGTCCGGCCGCTGGAGGGATCGAGCGCGGTGAGCGCGCCGCCGCCGACGACGAGGAACGGCCCGCGGGCGAACGCGAGCGCGGCGAAGGCCGGCGGACCGGGCAAGGGCTGCGTCCAGAGCGCCCGTCCGGTGCGGAGCGCGAGCGCCTCGAGCGCGCCGCCGCGCGAGAGGAGCAGCGTGCCGGGCAGCACCGCGGCGTGGGCCGCGCCCGGCGCGCGCCACAGCACGCGCCCGGTGTTCCGCTCGACCGCGGCGACCGCTGCCCGGCCTGCCGAGAGCACCATCCCGCCGCGCACGTGCAGCCCCGTCCCGGCGGGCGCGCCGACGTCCAGCTCGAACACGCGCCGGAACGCGAGCCGGCGGAGCTGACCCGGCCCGAGCGGCCGCTGCGACGGCGCGCGCGCGCTCGGCGCCCGCGCCTGCTCGGCGCCCGGGAGCCCATCGGCCGGGCGATCGCCCTCGGCGAGCTCCTCGACGTGCGCGAGCCGCTCCGCCGCCGCGCTCTCCAGATCCGCGAGGTGCGCGTTCTCCGCCTGGCGCGGGTTCCGGGCCCGCGCGACGTGCCCGAGCTCCACGGCGGCCTCGGCGAGCGCCCGGGCGAGCTCGAGCGGAGGGCAGGGGGCCCGCCCCTCCGGCCGGATGAGCTGGCCCTCCCGCAGATCGAGCACGAGCGTCGTCACGCCGCCGCGGCCGGGCCGCGCGAGCGCGATCTCGCAGCGCGGCTCGCCCCGGCGGAACGCGGCGAGGAGTCGATCCACCCCCGCGCCGAGATCGCGCAGCGCGAGGAACGGGATCCCGGGGAAGACGGCGAGGGTCGTCCCGTCCGCGCCACGGAGCGTGAGCCGGCCCGGGACGAGCAGCGATCCGAGGTCGGGCCGGCCGCCCTCGTAGGCGAGGAGATGCCCTTCCTCGTCGGAGAGCTCGAGGGTGCAGGTGATGCGTCCCGCGGTCCCGGCGGTGCGGGGCGCGCGCGTCCGGCCGCCCTCGCGGGGACCGGGCGCGGGCGCCTCGGCGCGCCGGATCGCTCGGGCGGCGGCGCGCAGCCGGCGCCCTTCCCGCGCGGCCTCCTCGGGCAGGATCTCGCCGAGCTCGCGGCAGAACGCCGCTGCGGCCTCCAGCGCTGCGGCGGCGAGCGCGTCCACCTCGACCTCCACGTCCCGCGCGAGCACGCGCGAAGGCCGGGAGAGCGTCACCACGGTCAAGAGTGCGCTCGAGCCGCGTCGGCGGATGACCAGCTCGAGCTCGCCGTCGCGAAACGGCACCGCGGCGTGGGCCTCGCCGCCGACCACGCGGGCGATCGCGCGGAGGAGCGCCTCCAGGGAGGGGAGGAGGGCACCCTCCGCCCGACCCGCTGCGATGTCGATCCCGTCGACCTCGATCGCGAGCGCGTCGACGACCGCGCGCGCTGCGGCCACCCGCGCTGGCCCTTCGGCGCGGCGCAGCGAGGCGGTCAGCCCGGGGTCGTGCTTCCAGCTCGCGCCCGTTCGGATCCGGATCATGGGATCCCAAGAATCACCGCGGAATCAGGCACTTTCAACGTTGACAGGGCAGGGACACGGCACGAAGATGTCCGCTCCGATGCGGGCCCCCGACGCGCGGGCCGCCGCTCTTTCTTCTCCCCTCTCCCAAGGACGTACATGACCTTCACGGAAGCAGCGATCGAGGTGCTGCGGCGCGAAGGAAAGCCCCTCCACTTCAGGAAGCTCACGGAGATCGCGATCCGCGAGAGCCTGCTCGACCACGTCGGGAAGATTCCCGAGGAGACGATGGCCGATCAGCTCGCCGCGCACTGCCGCCTCCCGCATGAGGACCGGCGGGTGATCCCGGTGCAGCAGGGCACCTTTGCGCTGACCGAATGGGGCCTCGACGAGGACCCGGCTGGGCTGGAGACGCTCGTCGAGCCGCCTCCCGAAGGCGAGCCCTCTTATCGGGGGCGCGAGCGCCACCCGGTCCCCTCCCGCGAGCTCGCCCGCAGCACCGGGCGCGGGGAGGCGGGCAGGCCGAGGCGCAAGGAGGAGGAGGAGCGGCGCGGGCGCCGCTTCCCGCCGCCTGCGGAGGTGGCCTACGAGATCCTGGCCGGCGCGGGCCGTGCGCTCTCGCTCGCGGACATCGCCGCGCAGGGCGCGGAGCGGATGCTCATGCCGGACGCGTTCGTCCGCGACGCCGGCTCGCTGCGGGCCGCGCTCGTCGAGGACAACCGCAGGCGCGAGTCTGCCGGCCGCAAGCCGCTGTTCTTCATCGACGGTGAGTCCGTGACGCTCGTCGCGCAGCCCGAGCCGGGCGAGCGCGTCGCGGCTCCTGTCGTCGCGCGGCCCGCCCCGGTCCAGACCGCGACCGACCTGCGTCGGGCGGCCCTTGCCGGGCTGCGACGCCGCCTGCGGGAGTGCGACGCCGCCACGGTCGAGCACGTCGCGGCCAGGCTGCTCGAGAAGATGGGCTTCCGCGAGCTCAAGGTCGCGAAGCGCAGCCGGGAGCACGTGATCTACACGGCGCGTCTCAAGATGGGGCTCGGCGACCTGCGCCACGGCATCCGGGTGGTGCGCAACGGCGCGGACGCGTCGCGCCGCGACGTGACGGAGCTGCGCCGCGATCTCGCCCACTACGGCGCCCAGATCGGCATCGTGATCAGCGCCGGAGAGGCGGCGCGCGAGGCGCGCGGCGAGGCGACCGCGGCCGGGCAGCTGCCGATCGTGCTCCTCTGCGGCGAGGCGCTCGCCGAGGCGTTCGCGGATGCCGGGCTCGGCACGGTGCCGGTGGTGATCCCCGAGGTCAACGACGACTTCTTCCGCGCCGCGGCCGAGGAGGCAGAGAAGGAGGAGGCCGCCCGTCGCGCCCGCCGCGAGGAGCGCGAGCGTCGCGAGCCGCGAGAGCCGCGGGAGCCGCGAGAGCCGCGAGAGCCGCGGGAGCCGCGGGAGCGGGAGCCGCGTGGGGGGCGCCGCGAGGAGCGGATCGTGTCGGTCGAGGCGGTCCAGGCCGAGCCGGCCGAGGAGCCCGCCGGCGGACCGGTCCGGGAGCCCGCCGCGGCCGAGGTCATCGCGAGCGCGGTGGCGGCCGCCGAGGCGGTCGCGACGACCCGCACGACGCAAGGGCTCGGACCGCCGGTCCGCACCTCCATCGAGGTCGCCGCGGAGCTCGACGACGAGGGGCCGGAGGGCGAGGACGAGGAGGAGGACGAGACCGAGGCTGCGGCCGAGGGTGAGTCCGCCTCCGGGGCCGAGGCGGCGCCCGGCGAGGCCGGAGCCGGCGACCGTCGCCGTCGCCGTCGCCGCCGGCGCCGCCGGGGTGGCCGAGGTCGCTCGCGCGAGGGCGCTCCTCAGGGGCAGGCCGCCGCGGCGAGCGCGGAAGGGGGCTCCGCGGGCGGAGCCCCGGCGCAGGGCGCTCGCGAGGGCGCCGCCGCGGCCGACCAGCCTCCGGCCGCTCCACCGGCGCCGCCTGCGCCGGAGCCGGCAGGGGACGACGGCGGATCGAGCGCCGGCGGGTAGGCGATGCGGAGCGCGCGCCGAGGCGTCACCGGGGTGATCGTGGCCGTCGCGGCCCTGCTCGCCTCGGCGCCCGCGTGCCGCCGCGGCGCCGCGCCGGCGACGATCGCGAGCGTCCGCGTCGCCGACGGCGCGCTGGCGGAGCCGCTGCGGGAGGCGGGCCTCGACGCTGCTTCCCTCGAGGCCGCCGCGCGCGCCGCGCTCGGGGATGCGGGCTTCCGGTTCGCGGACGGCGAGCGCTCGTACCGCGCGCGCGTCGACGTCCTCGGCGTGCGGCTCGCGCCCGACGGCTTCGCGGGCAGCGCGCCACGGGTGGAGATCGCGATCGAGCTCCAGCTCGCGCCCACGCACCCGGACGCGGGCGAGCTCGTGCGCGAGACGAGCACCGCGACCGCGACGCTCACGGCGCGCTCGCCGCGGGAGGCCTGGCGCACGGCGTTCGGTGCCGCCGCGGCGGACGCGGCCAAGGGGCTCGCGCTCGGCTTCGCGGCCGAGGCGAAGCCGCTCGACGCGCTCCTCGCCGATCTCGGCTCCGGGGACGCCCGCGTGCGCGACCACGCCATCCGCGTGCTCGCCGACCGTCGCAGCCCGGAGGCGGTTCCGGCGCTGCTCGAGCGGCTGCGCGACGGCGACCCCGAGATCGTCCAGCGCGCGGTGGGGGCGCTCGCCCAGATCGGCGACCGGCGCGCGGTGGGCCCGCTCATCGAGGTGGCGCAGGGAGGCGACCCGGCGCTGACGGCGCGCGTCGCGCGCATCGTGGGTGACATCGGCGGGCCGGAGGCGGAAGGGTACCTGCTCACGCTCGAGGCCGGTCACCCCGATCCCGCCGTGCGGCGCGCCGCGCGGGAGGCGCTCGCGGACCTCTCCGCGCGCGCGGAGGCCTCGGGGTCCGCGGTTTCCGCTAAGATGCGGGCCCCATGAGGCTCCGCTCCCTCGCCGCCGTCTCCGTGATCGCTCTCGCCTGTGCCCGCGCGCCCGCGCCGCGGACCGCGCGCCCCACGCCGGGCGCCGTGCCGGCCGACTACTTCCCTCTCGCGGTCGGGAACGAGTGGATCTACCGCGACGAGTCGCCCGCCTTGCCGCCCGAGCGGCGCGGGAACGAGCGGACCGTCCGCATCGTCGAGCGCACGGCGGACGGCTACTTCAAGGACACCGAGCGCGGAGAGCTGCGCTCCGACACGGCCTGCCTTCACGACCGGACGCGCCGCCTGCTCTGCGGCCCCATCGCGACGGGCACGCGCTGGACCTCGATCGTGTCGGCGAGCTCGACCGAGCGGTACGAGATCGCGGCGGTGGGCGAGGCGGTGTCCACCCCCGCGGGCGTGTTCGAGGGCTGCGTTCGCGTGCGCGCCCACAACCGCGCCGGGCGAGACGCGGACAACGTGCTCGAGATCACCTACGCGCCCGGGGTCGGCCCGGTGAAGCTCGAGACGTTCTCGGTGGTGGGCTCCGCGGTGACGCCGCAGGTGCGGGCCGTGCTGCGCGCCTATCGGGTCGGAGGGAAGTGATGCGCGAGGTGGGTATCGGGATCGCCGGGTTCGGCATCGTCGGCGGCGGGGTGCTCTCGATCCTCCGCAGCCACGCGGACGACATCGAGGCGCGGCTCGGCGCGCGGATCGCGGTGCGCCGCGTGGCCGTGCGCGACGCGGGCAAGGAGCGCGCGGTCGGGCTCGATCCCGCGCTCCTCACCACGCGCGTGGAGGACCTGCTGGAGGATCCCGAGATCGCGGTCGTCGTCGAGCTCATGGGTGGCGTCGACAGCGCCTTCGACCTCGTCCGCGGCGCGCTCGAGCGCGGGAAGCACGTCGTCACCGCGAACAAGGCGCTCCTCGCCGCGCGCGGCGAGGACATCTTCCGGCTCGCCCGCCAGCAGGGCGTGGACGTCTATTACGAGGCGGCGGTCTGCGGCGGCGTGCCGATCATCCGCACGCTGCGGGAGGCGCTCGCCTCCGACCGCATCAACTCCCTCCACGGCATCGTCAACGGCACGACGAACTTCATCCTCACCGCGATGGACGAGCAGGGCGCGCGCTTCGAGGACGCGCTCCGGGAGGCGCAGCGGCTCGGCTACGCGGAGGCGGATCCCACGCTCGACGTCTCCGGCGGCGACGCGGCGCAGAAGCTCTGCGTGCTCGCGCAGCTCGCGTTCGGGGCGCGGCTCAAGCCCGAGGACGTCCTGACGGAGGGGATCACCGCGCTCAGCCCCGAGGACTTCCGCTGGGGACGCGAGTTCGGCTACGCGCTCAAGCTGCTCGCCATCGCCCGGCGCACCGGGCCGGCGGAGGGTGCGGCCGCAGGCGCCCCGGATCAGATCGAGGCGCGGGTGCACCCTGCCTTCATCCCGGCGGGCTCGCTCCTGGCGGGCGTTCGCGGCGCGATGAACGCGGTCGTGCTCCGCTCCGAGGCGCTCGGGCCCTCCATGCTCTACGGGCAGGGCGCGGGCGCGATGCCCACCGGCAGCGCGGTCGTGTCGGACATCATCGACCTCACGCGCAACATCCTCGCCGGCAGCCCCGGGCGCGTCCCGCTCCCGCCCGACCGGCCGCTCGTCGAGCTGCGCCCGCACGAGGAGGTCCGCTGCGCGTACTACCTCCGCTTCTCCGTGAAGGACGCGCCGGGCGTGCTCGCCCGCACCGCCTCGAAGCTGGCCGAGCACCGCATCTCGATCGCGGCGGTCCAGCAGCGCGAGCAGAACGATCAGGGGCAGCCCGTGCCTCTCGTCATCGTGACCCACCAGGCGCGCGAGGCGGACCTGCGCGGCGCCATCGACGAGATCGACCGCTATCCGACCACGCTCGCGCCCACGCGGCTCATCCGCATCGAGAGCGTGTGAACTTCAGGGGCGCGCGGCTCGCCTTGCCTGCCGCGCGCGCCCTCCTGCCAGACCCGGCGCGTCGCGCGCCCGGGAGTCCTCGGCGAGGCTTCGATCATGGTGAACACCGAGATCCGCGTCATCTACGGCGACACGGATCAGATGGGCGTCGTCTACTACGCGAACTACCTGCGCTACTTCGAGGCGGGGCGGAACGAGTTCATCCGCGCGAAGGGGCTCCGCTACCGGGACTTCGAGGAGCAGCACCGGCTCCTCCTGCCCGTGGTCGAGGCGCACGTGAGCTACCGCACGCCCGCGCGCTACGACGATCTCCTCACCGTGGAGACCGCCCTCGTCGAGGCGCGCCGCGCCTCGGCGAGGTTCGGGTACCGCATCGTCCGGGGCGGCGAGCTCGTCGTCACCGGCCACACCGTGCACGCGTGCGTGGACCGGGACGGCAAGGTCCAGCGCATGCCCCGCGAGCTGCTGGAACGCCTCTCCGCCGGCGAGGCGCTCGCGGACCTGCCGTGAACGACGCAGCGCAGCGCCGCGGCGGCGGGGACGATTCGCTACATCGAGACCATCCACGAGCTCGCCCGCGCGCCGGACCACGGGCATCAGGACGCCGCTCGCCGCCCCCGCGGCGGGCGGGGGAGCCGCCGCGGGGCGCCTCGCCCAGGGAGGAGACGAATGACCGCCGTTTCGCGTGAGGTCCTCATCGACGTCGCCGTGGAGCGCTTCTTCGACCTGGTGGTGGATTACGGGCGCTACCCGGAGTTCGTGCCCGGGATCCAGGCCTGCCGGGTGAAGGGCGGCGGCCCGTCGAGCCGGGAGGTCGAGTACGAGCTCGACGTCGGCGTGAAGAAGATCCGCTACCTCCTGCGCCACGTGGAGGAGCGGCCGCGCCGCGTCGCCTGGTCGCTCGTCTCCGGCGAGATGATGAAGGTCTCGAGCGGCTCCTGGGAGCTCGAGGACGCGGGCGGGAAGACGCGCGCCCGGTACACCGTGGACATCCAGATCGCGAAGCCGCCGCTCGTGCCGCAGGTCATCGTCGATCGCGTGGCCGACGAGCTCACGCGCGTGCAGCTGCCCAGGACGCTCGACGCGTTCAAGCGGCGCGCAGAGCTGGGCAAGTAGCTCGAAGCGTGCGCAGGCCGCACGTCACGTGTCGCGCGTACCACGCCCGCCCGCTCGCACCCTGACCGGCCTCACGGCAGCTCCGGCAGCGCGATCACGCATCCTTGACCCCCCCTCTCGGCGGGGACTACGATGATTCATAGCCCTTGTCGGGACATCTGAATGCGCCGCCCGGGCGCATCGTTAAGACAGGAGAACGCGAACGGAGAGACGTCCCCGAGGGAACGCAGCTTGCACAGCCAGGGACCGGAAACGAGGACGAGGCCGAGAGGACGCGACATGCTGGATGCCTACGTCATCGAGGAGATCAAGCGGCGCGAGCGAGAGCAGCGCCGCGACGACCGTCCGGTCATCGAGCTGCCGCTCCCTCAGCCCGTGCACCGGCCAGGCGCCGACGAGCCCGCCGATCGCGACGACGGCCGGAAGGATCGCGGCGTCGTGATCATCGACCTGGGCTGACCTCATCAGTCGTTCGAGGCGCTCGCCAGTGGCGAACGCCGACGAGGGCGCGAACCGCGAGGTCTCGCGCCCGATTCTTGTCTGCGTCCTTCGGGCCGGGTCTCGGAATACCGATTGACCGTCGCGGAGCCGGCGGGCAGATTCCCCCACCCGGAGTGGCGGCGCGCGTCGCGCACCGCAACCAGCTGGCGCTCCCCGCGCCGCGACGGAGGGACTCGATGACCGAGATCATCAACGTGACCGCGCGCGAGATCCTCGACTCGCGCGGCAACCCCACGGTCGAGGTCGAGGTGGCGGTCGGGACGGGCGACGTCGGCCGGGCCGCCGTGCCGTCGGGCGCCTCGACGGGCGAGCACGAGGCGCTCGAGCTGCGGGACGGTGACAAGCGGCGCTACCTGGGCAAGGGCGTTCGCAAGGCGATCGCGAACGTCCTCGACGAGATCGCTCCCGCGGTGGTCGGGCTCGACTCCGCCGACCAGGCGGTGCTCGACCAGCGCATGATCGAGCTCGACGGCACCGCCACGAAGTCGAAGCTCGGCGCGAACGCCATCCTCGGCGTCTCGCTCGCCGCGGCCAAGGCCGCCGCGCAGGCGCACGGGCTGCCGCTCTACCGCTACGTCGGCGGCGTCGGCGCGCGTACGCTCCCCGTGCCGCTCATGAACATCCTGAACGGAGGCGCGCACGCAGACTCGAACGTGGACATCCAGGAGTTCATGGTCGTCCCGCTCGGCGCCCCCAGCTTCGCCGAGGCGCTGCGCTACGGCGCCGAGATCTTCCACGCGCTGAAGAGCGTCCTCAAGAAGAAGGGCGCGGCGACGGGCGTCGGCGACGAGGGCGGCTACGCCCCGAGCCTCGCCTCGAACGAGGAGGCGCTCGCGCTCATCATGCAGGCGATCGAGCAGGCGGGCCTCAAGCCCGGGGACGACGTGGCGCTCGCGCTCGACTGCGCGGCGAGCGAGTTCTTCGAGAAGAGCTCCGGCAAGTACGAGCTCGAGGGCGAGGGGAAGGCGTTCGACGGCAAGGGGCTCGTCGACTTCTACGCCGGCCTCGCCGCGAAGTACCCGATCGTCTCGATCGAGGACGGCTGCGCCGAGGACGACTGGGCCACGTGGAAGCTGCTCACCGAGCGCCTCGGCTCGAAGCTCCAGCTCGTGGGCGACGATCTCTTCGTGACGAACGTGACGCGCCTCTCGCGTGGCATCCAGGAGGACGTCGCGAACTCGATCCTCGTGAAGGTGAACCAGATCGGCTCCCTCACCGAGACGCTCGAGGCCGTTCGCATGGCCCACCGCGCCGGCTACACGAGCGTGATGAGCCACCGCTCGGGCGAGACCGAGGACACCACGATCGCGGACCTCTCCGTGGCGTGCGACTGCGGGCAGATCAAGACCGGGTCGGCGTCGCGCACCGATCGAGTCGCCAAGTACAACCAGCTCCTCCGCATCGAGGAGGAGCTCGGCAAGGCCTCCCGCTACGCGGGACGGGACGCGTTCAAGGCGCTCCGCTGATCCGCAGACACGCGCACACGCGCGGTCCTCGACGCGCCGTGGGATCCTCTCCCGCGGCGCGTCGCGCTTCGCGGGCTGGCGAGAAATCTGGACGGCCCCGCTCCACGCTCGACCGTGAGGAGCCCGCGCGGTCAGCGAGCGGCGCGGCGAGCGATCGGGCTCCCGAAAAGTGGACGTTGACGGGGGTTCCGTTTGACCGCAACCCGTGCGTTTCGCTAGGTTCGCGCGCCACATCGAGCGCGAGGAGAACGCATGCGGGCCCAGTGGATCGCGAAGCGTCACGGCCAGCCGAACCTGACGCAGATGCATCATGCGCGGCGCGGGATCGTGACGGAGGAGATGGCGTACGTCGCGGACCGGGAGCGGCTCGCGCCGGAGCTCGTGCGCGAGGAGGTCGCGCGCGGGCGGATGGTGATCCCCGCGAACGTGAAGCACCCCGAGCTCGAGCCCATCGGGATCGGCGTCGCGGCGACCTGCAAGATCAACGCGAACATCGGGAACAGCGCCGTCACCTCCGACGTGGACGAGGAGCTGCGCAAGCTCGGCGTGTGCCTGCGCCACGGCGCGGACACGGTCATGGATCTCTCGACGGGCGGCGACATCCCGCTCATCCGCGAGAACATCCTCCGGCACAGCCCGATCCCCGTCGGCACGGTGCCCATCTACGAGTGCCTCGCGCACGTGAAGGACGTCGTCGACCTCACCCCGCGCATCCTCCTCGACATCATCGAGGCGCAGGCGGAGCAGGGCGTCGACTACATGACGATCCACGCCGGGGTGCTGCGCGACATCGTGCCGATGGCGAAGGGGCGCATCACCGGCATCGTCTCCCGCGGCGGCGCGCTGCTGGCGCGGTGGATGGCCGCGCACGGCGAGGAGAACCCGCTCTACACGCACTTCGACGCCATCTGCGAGATCTTCAAGCGCTACGACGTCACGTTCTCGCTCGGCGACGGGCTCAGGCCGGGCTGCCTCGCGGACGCCTCCGACGAGGCGCAGTTCGCGGAGCTGAAGGTCCTCGGCGAGCTCACGCGCAAGGCGTGGCAGCACGGCGTGCAGGTGATGGTCGAGGGCCCGGGTCACGTCCCGCTCGATCAGATCCCGATGAACATGCAGAAGGAGCGGGAGCTCTGCGACGAGGCCCCGTTCTACGTGCTCGGGCCGCTCGTCACGGACATCGCGCCCGGCTACGACCACATCACGAGCGCGATCGGCGCGACCGTCGCGGCGCAGCACGGCGCCTCGATGCTCTGCTACGTCACGCCCGCCGAGCACCTCGGCCTGCCCGACCAGCAGGACGTCCGGCAGGGGATCATCGCCTACAAGATCGCCGCCCACGCCGCCGACGTCGCCCGCCACCGGCCGGGCGCGCGCGATCGCGACGACGCGCTGTCCCGGGCGCGCTACGCGTTCGACTGGAAGCGCCAGTTCGAGCTGTCGCTCGACCCCGACGCCGCCCGCACGAAGCACGACGCGACCTTGCCGCACGACACGTTCAAGTCCGCGGAGTTCTGCTCGATGTGCGGCCCCAAGTTCTGCTCGATGCGGATCCACTCGCACCTCGGCGACGCCGCCGCCCCCGGCGCGGCGCCACCCTGCGGGAGCGAGCCCGCGCCCGAGCCCGCCGCCCGCGCCGGCGCCCTGCCGATCGCGCGCTAGCCCCGACCCGCCCTTCGGGGGCCTCCCGACGCGGAGGTCCCCGAACTCGCGAAGGGTTAGGATCCGCGCGATGGCACCCCCGGTCACGGTGTACGAGGTCGGCCCCCGGGACGGGCTCCAGAACGAGGCGCGGACCGTCCCCCCAGGTGACAAGCTCGCGCTCGTGCGCGCGCTCGCCGAGGCCGGACTGCGCCGCATCGAGGCGACGAGCTTCGTCTCGCCGCGCTGGATCCCGCAGCTGGCGGACGCCGCCGAGCTCACGGCGGCGCTGCCGCGCGCCGAGGGCGTGTCGTACGTCGTCCTCGTCCCCAACGCGAAGGGGCTCGAGCGCCTCGCCGAGGCGCTCGCCAGCGCGGGCCCCGGGCACGCCCCGGTGGACGCCGCCGTCTTCCTCTCCGCCTCCGAGAGCCACTCCCGGCGGAACATCAACAAGGGCATCGCCGAGGCGCTCGACGAGCTCGCGGCGCTCGTGCCGGCCGCGCTCGCGCGCGGGCTCCGGGTGCGGGGCTACGTGTCGACGGTGTGGGGTTGCCCGTACGAGGGGAGGGTGGACCCGGCGCAGGCGGTGGAGATCGCGCACCGGCTGCTCGTGCTCGGGTGCCACCAGGTGTCACTGGGGGACACGATCGGCGTCGGGACGCCCAGCCAGACCCGGGACATCGTCCGGCGCGCGCTCGCGGGCGCGCGGCCCGAGGAGCTCGCGCTCCACATGCACGATACCCGCGGGACGGCGCTCGCGAACGTGCTCGTGGGGCTCGAGGAGGGGCTCACCACCTTCGACTCCTCCATCGGCGGGCTCGGCGGGTGTCCCTACGCGCCCGGCGCGTCGGGCAACCTCGCGACGGAGGACCTCGTCTACATGCTGCACGGGATGGGGCTCGAGACCGGCATCGACTGGGAGCGGCTCGTCGCGGCGGGCGCCCTCGCGCAGCGGCTCGTCGGGCGCCGGCTGCCGGGCAAGGCGCTCCAGGCGGAGCTCGCGCGCGCGGGGGCGGGCGCGTGAGGCCGGCTCGGGTCGCGGCGGACAGGGACCAGGGGAGGCGCACGTGAGGGAGCTCCGGATCGATCGCCGCGACGGCGGCATCGAGGTGTGGACGATCGACGGCGAGTCGCGGCGGAACGCCATCTCCCGCGCGCTCCTGCGCGAGCTCGACGAGCACCTCGCCCGCGCGGCCGCGGATCGCGCGCTCCGCTGCGTGGTCCTCACCGGCGCGGGGGACAAGGCCTTCTGCGCCGGGGCGGACCTCAAGGAGCGCGCGGCGATGTCCGCCGAGGACGTCCACGCCTTCCACCATGGGCTGCGGCGGGCGCTCCGCGGCATCGAGGAGGCCCCTCAGCCGTTCGTCGCGGCCCTGAACGGCGCCGCGCTCGGCGGCGGGCTCGAGATGGCGCTCGCCTGCGACCTGCGGCTCGCGGCGGAAAGCGCGCAGATGGGCCTGCCGGAGGTGGCGCTCGGGATCATCCCGGGCGGCGGCGGGACGCAGCGCCTCGCCCGGCTCGTGGGCGTCGCCCGCGCGAAGGACCTCGTCCTCACCGCGCGCCGCATCTCCGCCGCCGAGGCGCTCGCGATGGGGCTCGTGACGCACCTCGCCCCGGGGCCCCGGCTCCTCGACGAGGCGGTGGCGCTCGCCGCGCGCATCGCGCGGAACGCGCCGGTGTCGCTGCGCCAGGCGAAGCGGGCGATCGACGGCGGCTTCCACCTGCCGCTCGAGGAGGCGCTGGAGCTGGAGAACCGGCTGTACCAGGACTGCCTCGGCACGAAGGACCGGGTCGAGGCGCTCCGCGCGTTCGCGGAGAAGCGGCCGCCCGTCTTCACGGGTGAGTGACCGTCCCCCGCGCTCGGGACTCCCTGGCGCTCCCCCGGCGGCGATTCTGAGGTAACCTCCGTCGCCGAAAGGTCTCCGGCACCGCATGGGCGAGGGCGAGCACACCATCATCGGGAAGATCCCGCGGGAGCGCCTGAACCAGATCGCCTCCCGCAAGCTCTCCGCCCTCGGTATCCCGGTCCGGCTCGGCTCCGACCGGGAGACGCTCGAGGGTGAGCTCGCGCTCTCCCGCGCAGTCCACCCCGCGACCGGCCAGCCGATCCCGCGCGCCCGCTTCGTGGTCGCCGGGCACGACCACCTCCGCTTCGTCGACGCGCCCCTCGCCGCGCTGGGCCCCGTACCGTTCCAGGATCACGAGCGCGCCGCGCAGCTCGATCAGGCCGTCGCCGCGCTCCTGCAGCAGCGGGCAGCCTCCCTCGCCGACGTCGCCGCGCGGCTCCGGGCGCTGCGCCTCGAGGCCGGGATGGAGGCCGACCGGCTCGAGGTGCGCGCGATCGTGAAGACGCCCGGTCACGCGTTCGAGCTCCTCGGTGGGCCTGAGGGCGTCCGCGTCTCGCGGGTCGCGCCGGTGGGCGGGGCGCCGTTCGAGGTCTCCCCGGAGTTCCCGGCGCTCGAGCTCTCCGCGCTGCGCACGCCCGCCGAGCTCGAGCAGCACCTCGTCGGTGCGCTGGGCCAGATGGCGCCGGCCCCCGCGCGCGAGGCGCGCGCGCACGTGCCCGCCGCCTCGCGGCTCGAGGTCACCCCGCCGCCGCGGAACGCGCTCACGCTCGCGGCGCTCGCGGGCGTCTTCGGCGAGGACGCGATGCTCGCGCCGAACGCGACGGTGGAGCTCGTCCAGGAGTTCCAGCACGGCGGCACGCGCTACCGCTTCGTCGCGAGCCGCGAGACGGGGACGCGCTTCAAGGGTCGCCTCATCGGTCCGAGCGGCGACGTCTGGTCGGATCGCTTCGAGCTCGCCGCCTTCCCGGGCACGCGCGAGCTCGTCGCGCTCGCGCTCGGCATCGCGCCCGGGGGCTCCTCCGTGCCGGAGGCGAGCGGCGCTGCGGATGCCGGGGCCGGCGCGGTCGACGTCCAGGGCCACCTGCAGCCGCGCCCGGGCGAGGTCTGGGTCATGAACGTGGTCGTCGAGGACGCGCGCGACGGCGAGGTCCGCTACGTCGGCACGGACATCGACGGCCGCCCCTATGGAGCGGCGCGCGTCCTGCCCCGCGCCGACTTCGAGGCGGTGTTCTCGCAGGAGCGGGGCGGCTGGCGCCTCCTCGTGCTCGTGGACCAGGTGCAGGATGGCAGCGTGATCTACCGCCAGCTCGACCCGGGCCGGCAGCCCATCGGAGCGCCCCGCAAGATGGCGGCGGCCATCCTCGTGGCGAACTTCGTGCCGGAGGCCGCGGCCTACTGATGACGACCGGGAACCCCATCGCGGACCGCGTGCTCGCGGGTGACGTCCGCGCGGCGGCGCGGCTCATGCGCGACCTCGACGACCGCCAGCCCGGCGCCGAGGCGGCGCTCCGCGCGCTGTTCCCGCGCACCGGCCGCGCCTACGTGGTCGGCCTCACCGGCGCGCCGGGCGCGGGGAAGTCCTCGCTCACCGATCGGCTCATCGCGCACCACCGCGCCCACGGCCGGACCGTCGGCGTCGTGGCGGTGGATCCGACGAGCCCGTTCACCGGGGGCGCCATCCTGGGCGACCGAATCCGGATGCAGGACCACGCGCTCGACCCGGGCGTGTTCATCCGCTCGCTCGGCACGCGCGGCCACCTCGGCGGGCTGTCGCGCTCGACGTCGGACGTCGTGCAGGTGCTCGACGCGATGGGGAAGGACGTCGTCATCGTCGAGACGGTCGGCGTGGGCCAGGACGAGATCGAGGTCGCGAACCTCGCGCACACGGTGGTGGTGGTCGCGGTCCCCGGGCTCGGCGACGACGTCCAGGCCATCAAGGCCGGGGTCCTCGAGATCGCCGACGTCTTCGCGGTGAACAAGGCGGACCGCGAGGGCGCGGATCGCACCGTCCGCGACCTGCAGGGGATGCTCGAGCTGCGCCGCACGGTGGCCGCGAGGCCGGGGGATCACGACGCCGCGCACCGGTTCAGCGGGGGAGCGTCGGGCCTCGCGGCGCCGGACGGCTCCTGGGAGCCGCCGATCGTGCGGACGGTGGCGCTGCGCAACGAGGGCATCGCCGAGCTCGCCGCGGCCATCGACGCCCACCAGGCCCACCTCGAGGCGTCCGGCCGGCGCCGCGCCCGCGACGCGGCGCGCGCGCGGGCCGCGTTCGTCGCGGTGCTGCGCGAGCGGCTCGTCCAGGGCGCGCTCGAGCGGCTCGAGGCGGAGATGGGCGAGCTCGACGCGGTGGCCGAGCGGATCGCCGCGCACGAGGCGGATCCCTACGCGCTCGCCGACGAGCTCGCCGCGCGCCTGCGCGCATGAGGACCGGGATGAACGACGCGAACGAGCCGGGCCGTGGCGCGACCGCGCCCTGCGAGGAGAGACCCGCCGACCCCGTCGCCGCGCTCGAGGCGCGGCTCGGGCTCGCCATCGGCGATCGCGCCACCGCGCTCGCGGCGCTCACGCACAAGTCCTACGTGAACGAGCACCGGGACGAGGCGGGCCTCGCCGACAACGAGCGGCTCGAGTTCCTGGGCGACGCGGTGATCGATCTCGCCGTGTCGCACCGGCTCATGGACCGGTTCCCGGGGGCGCGCGAGGGGGATCTCTCCAAGATGCGCGCCGCCGTGGTGGATGAGCAGGGGCTCTCCGAGATGGCGCGGGCGCTCGATCTCGGCTCGCTCCTGCGGCTCGGGCGCGGGGAAGAGATGACCGGCGGGCGCAAGAAGGCCTCGCTCCTCGCCGACGCGATGGAGGCGGTGGTCGCCGCGCTCTACGTCGGGGCCGGCCTCGAGCCGGTGCTGGTGCTCATCGATCGCTTCCTCGGCGACGCGTTCGCGCGCGCCGCGGCCGGCACGCTCGATCGCGACTTCAAGACCCAGCTCCAGGAGCTCTCCCAGAGCCGCCTGCGGGCGACGCCGCGCTACCGCGTCGTGCGCGAGCACGGTCCCGACCACTCGAAGACCTTCGAGGTGGAGACGGACCTGCGCGGCGAGGTGGTCGGGCGCGGCGCGGGACGCTCGAAGAAGGACGCCGAGCAGGCCGCCGCGAAGCTCGCCCTCGAGCTGCTCGGGCGCAGGTTCGCGGAGGCGGGCGGAGCCGAGGGGGCCGCCCTGCCGTCCACCTCCGTCGAGCCCGCGGCCGCGCCGTCCGGCGCGGGCACCCCGCAGGCCGAGGCGGTCGCGGCGACGGCCTCGCCCGCTGCGGGCGAGCCGGCCCTGCCACCCGAGCCCGGATCGCCCGCGTCTCCGCCCGAGGTCACCCGCGCCGCGGGGGCGCCCCCGGCCGGCGGCGAGCCAGCGAGCGAGCCGGCACCCACGAAGCGGGCGCGACCGAAGCGGGCGAAGCCGCGCGCGAAGCGCAGCCCCGCCAAGGCGCCCGCGAAGAAGAAGGCCCGCAAGGGGACGCGTCGCGTGACGTGACCGCGTGGCCGTCCCCTGGCCCGAGGCCTTCTTTCCATTTGCCCGCACCCCCGTCGGTGGCTAGCATCCCCGCGCATATGACGAAACCGACCGTGTTCCTCGTCGCGCTCGCGGCCTGCATCGCCGCGCCCGCGGCGCGCGCAGAGACCCCCGCCGCCGGCGCGAAGGCCAGGGCTCAGTACGCCGTCTTCGAGACCTCGCGCGGCAAGATCGGGGTGAGGCTGCTCCCCGGGAAGGCGCCGAAGGCCGTCGCGAACTTCGTGGAGCTCGCCGAGGGCAAGAAGACCTGGACGGATCCCGCGACCGGACGGAGGGTCACTCAGCCGCTCTACGACGGGACGCTGTTCCACCGCGTCATCCCGGGCTTCATGATCCAGGGCGGCGACCCGCTCTCCCGCGGCGCCGCGCTCGGCGAGACGCAGAGCCGGAACGGCCGGCCGTTCGGGTCTGGCGATCCCGGCTACCGCTTCGCGGACGAGCTGGAGAAGCCGCCCGCGAAGCCGTTCGCGAAGGGCTGCCAGCTCGCGATGGCGAACAGCGGCCCGAACACCAACGGCTCGCAGTTCTTCATCACCGAGGGGGCGACGCCCTGGCTCGACCCGAAGGCGTGCAACGCGCCGGGCGGCGTCTGCGGGTACGTCCACTTCGGGGAAGGCGTGTGCGGCTGCGATCTCGTGGCGCCGATCGCGCAGGCCGGGAACGGCCAGACGAAGCTCGTGAAGGTCACCATCACGGACAAGGCGCCCACCTGCAAGTGAGCGGCGTCGCCCGGGCGGGCGCTCCGCGCCGGGGAGGACGGGAGGACAGACATGGCTGAAGAGCTCTACGCGACGTTCCAGACTTCCCTCGGCGAGATCGTCGTGAGGCTCCTGCCGGAGAAGGCGCCGAAGACGGTCGAGAACTTCGTCGGCCTCGCGGAGGGGACGAAGGAGTGGACGGACCCGCGCACCGGGCAGAAGCAGAAGAAGCCGCTCTACGACGGCACGGTGTTCCACCGCGTGATCCCCGAGTTCATGATCCAGGGCGGCGATCCGCTGGGCACCGGCACCGGCGGGCCCGGCTACAAGTTCGGGGACGAGATCGGCCCCGACAACCGTTTCACGAAGGGCGGCCTGCTCGCGATGGCGAACGCCGGCCCGAACACCAACGGCTCGCAGTTCTTCATCACCGAGATCGCGACCCCCTGGCTCGACAAGGGGCACACGATCTTCGGCGAGGTGGTGCGCGGCGAGGAGCTCGTGCCGAAGATCGCCCGCACCGGCAACGCGAAGGTCAAGCTCGAGAAGGTCACCATCACCCGCGGCGCGCAGCCGTAAGGCTCCGCCGCCAGGGAACCCAGGCGCCCGCCGGCGGCTCTCGTGCCGCCGGCGGGCGCGATCACCTCCATGACCCAGAAGAAGCAGACCCCGTTCCGCGCCGGGTTCGTCGCCATCGTCGGGCGGCCGAACGTCGGCAAGTCCACCCTCCTGAACCGCGTGCTCGGCGAGCACGTGGCGATCGTCACGCCGCGCCCGCAGACCACGCGCACGCGGATCCTCGGGATCTGGAACGCGAAGGGCGCCCAGATCGCCTTCTTCGACACGCCCGGCCTGCACCGCGCGAAGGGGCCGCTCAACCGGCGCATGGTCGAGGTCGCGCTCACCACGCTCGGCGAGGTCGACGCGGTGCTGATGCTCGTCGAGGCGGGCACGGGTCCGGACGGCCGGGTCGAGGTCGGCGAGTCGACGCGGTGGGCGATCGAGGAGGTCGCCCGCCGACGGAAGCCCGCCATCCTCGGGATCTCCAAGATGGACCGCGCGCCACGCGCGACGCTCCTGCCCGTCATCGAGGCGTACAAGGGCCTGCACGCGTGGGCCGAGATCGTCCCGTTCTCCGGGCTCACCGGCGAGAACGTGGACACGCTGCTCGAGGTGCTCGCGAAGCACCTGCCCGAGTCGGAGGCGCCGCTCTTCCCGCCCGACCAGCTCACCGATCAGGCGGAGCGCGCCCTCGCCGCGGAGTACGTGCGCGAGCAGGTGATGCTCCAGACGCGCCAGGAGATCCCGTACTCGGTCGCGGTGGACGTGGAGGAGTTCGACGAGGCCGAGCGGCGCGACCGCGGCGGCCTCGTCCGCATCTCGGCGGTGATCCTCGTCGAGCGCGAGTCGCAGAAGGCGATCGTGATCGGCAAGGGTGGCGCGATGCTGAAGAAGATCGGGACCCGTGCCCGGGAGAACCTCGAGCGGCTCCTCGGCTGCAAGGTCTTCCTGGCGCTCACCGTCAAGGTGGAGGAGCGCTGGAGCGAGCGCGCCACCGCGCTGAAGAGGCTCGGCCTGTGAGCGCGCCCAACGCCCCGGTGCCGCGCGCGCTCGTCGCGCTCGTCGGCCGCCCCAACGTGGGCAAGTCCACGCTCTTCAACCGGATCGCCGGCCGGCGCGCCGCGATCGTCGAGGACGTGCCCGGCGTCACCCGCGACCGGAACTACGCCGACTTCCTCTTCGAGGGCCGGGCGCTCTCGGTCGTCGACACGGGCGGGTTCGAGCCCGAGTCGCGCGACCGGCTCATCGCGCAGGTGCGCCAGCAGGCCCAGCTCGCGGTGGAGGAGGCCTCGGCGGTCGTGCTCGTCGTCGACGGCCGCGAGGGGCTCTCGCCGGTGGACAGCTCCGTCGCCGACCTGCTGCGCCGCGCGGGCAAGCCGCTCTTCGTCGCGGTGAACAAGGTGGACACCGCGCGGACCGAAGAGGAGATCCCGCTCGCGGAGTTCTTCCGGCTCGGCTTCGGCGAGGTGCACACCGTCTCGGCCGAGCACGGCCGCGGCGTGGGAGAGCTGGTCGAGGCGATCGTCGCGAAGCTCGCGCTGCCGGAGCTGCCGCCGCCCCCCGAGGACGCCGAGGAGCCGGAGGAGGTCAGCGAGTCCGACCGGCCGAAGGGCGACATCCGGCTCGCGATCGTGGGCCGCCCGAACGTCGGCAAGAGCACGTTCGTGAACGCGCTGCTCGGGACGGAGCGCTTCGTCGTCTCCGACGTGCCGGGGACGACGCGCGACGCGATCGACTCGCTCGTCGAGCACCGCGGGCAGCGCTTCGTCGTCACCGACACCGCCGGGATCCGGCGCAAGAGCGCCATCGCCCAGAGCGTGGAGGCGTACTCCGTCGTCCGGGCGATGAAGGCCATCGACCGGGCCGAGGTCGTCGCCTGCCTGCTCGACGCGACCGAGGCCGGCGTGGAGCAGGACGCTCGGCTCCTCGGGCTCGTCGCGGAGAAGGCGAAGGCGCTCGTCATCGTCGTGAACAAGTGGGACGTCGCGGAGCGCGAGGGCGCGACGCAGGACTGGTACCGCAAGGAGCTGTACAAGCGGCTGCCCTTCGTGTCGTTCGCGCCGATGCTGTTCGTCTCGGCGAAGGAGGGGCGCGGCGTCACCCGCGTCCTCGAGCGCGCCGCGCGGCTCGTCGAGCAGTACCGCGCCCGGTTCCCCACGCCGGCCCTGAACGAGCTGCTCGAGACGATCCAGGAGGAGCACCCGGCTCCGCTCGCGAAGGGCCACCCGGTGAAGCTCTACTACGTCGCCCAGGTCGCCTACGCCCCGCCCACCTTCGTCATCCAGTGCAACCGGCCGGAGGCGATCGGCGAGCCGTACCGCCGCTTCGTGGAGAACCGCTTCCGCGACGCGTTCGGGCTCGAGGTGCCGATGCGGCTCGTCTTCCGCGAGCGAAAGCGCCGCAGCCGTCCACCGTCGAAGAGGCGCGGGTGAGCGGCCGTCCGGCTTTCGCTTGACGGCCTCCGCCCGGGCCCTCTAGATTGGCCCGGTTTTCTTCAGGAATCTCGCGCGTTGCGCCCCCGAGAGGTGCCATGTCGTCGAAGCCCAGCGTCATCACCCGCAAGGACATGAAGGAGCCGGACAAGTTCCAGCACGCGGCGGAGCAGGCCGCCGGCTGGGTCGCGGCTCGCAAGCGGCAGGCCGTCATCCTCGGCGGTGCTGCGGTCGCGGCCGTGCTCCTCGTGCTCGTCGTCCTGGTCGTGCAGTCGCAGCGGTCCGAGGCCTCCGGCGCTGCGGTCTCGCAGCTGCTCGAGACGGTGGGCGGGACGGTGTCGGCGGTGCCGCTGCCCGGTCAGCCCGGCCCGTTCTTCCCGACGGAGGAGGCGCACCAGCGCGCCATCATCGGGGCGGCGGACCAGGTCCTCGCGCAGCACGGCGGCGCCGCCGCCGCGCTCGCGGCGCTCGCGAAGGGTGACGCACACCTGCGCCTGCGCGAGTGGGAGCCGGCGAGGGCCGCCTACCAGAAGTACCTCGACACCGCGGCCAAGGACGACTCGCTCCGCTTCGGCGCGCTCGAGGGAGTCGCGCTCGCGGCCGAGGGTCAGGGCGATCTGGCCGCGGCGGCCGAGGGGTTCGCCCGGATGGCGAAGGAGGCGCCGGCGTTCGCGGATCGCGCCGATCTGGAGCGCGCCCGCGTGCTCGCGGCCGCCGGCAAGACGGACTACGCGCGCCAGGTGCTCGCCGCGTTCCCCGAGCAGCACAAGGAGTCGCCCCTCGCGCCCGAGGCGTCGCAGCGGCTCGGCAAGCTCGGCGGCAAGTAGATGACGGCCCTCGTCCTCGCCGTCGCGCTCGCCGCGACGGCCCCCGGCATGAGGACCGGTCTGCCCCCGGCGCCGCGGGAGCTCTACCGGTTCGCCTGGCAGCGCACCGTGGTCGCGCCGCAGGCGCTCGAGTGGAAGCCGCGCGAGCCCGGCGGCGTCGCCGTGGATCCGGCGAGCGGGATCGTGGTGTTCGGGACCCGCGACGGCTGGCTCCACGCGCTCAGGGACGACGGCAGGGTCGCCTGGGAGCTCAAGACGGAGGGCGGCTTCTCCGGTCCGCCCGCCATCGAGGGTGACACCGTCTACGCCGGCTCGAGCGACGGGCGCCTCTACGCGGTCGCGCTCGCGACGGGCAAGGAGCGCTGGCGCTACGACGCCAAGGAGGAGCTCGGAACCCGCCCGGCCGTGGTCGCCGGCACCGTCTACGTCGCGAGCCTGCAGGACACCGTGTTCGCGCTCGACGCGAAGACGGGGGCCTGGAAGTGGCACCACCGGCGCGAGGCGCACCCGGGCTTCACCATCCGCGGCGCCGCGCCGGTACAGGTCCGCGCGGGCACCGTCTACGCCGCCTACTCGGACGGCTTCGTCGCGGCGCTCGACGCGGCGACGGGCTCCGCGCGCTGGGAGCGGATGGTCGCGCCCGCGGGCGACGAGCTCGACGTCGACGGGCTCGCGGTCGAGGGCGACCGGGTCTACGCGGCCGCCTACTCCGGCGCGGTGCTGGCGCTCGACGCGGCATCCGGCGCGACGCGCTGGTCGTTCGATGCGCCCGGAGCGGTGAGGCTCGCGCTCGCGCCGGGCGGGACGCTCGTCGCGGTCGCGACCGCCGGCGTGTACGCGCTCTCCGCCCAGGACGGCAAGGTGTTGTGGTCCTCGCGGCTGGACGGCGGCGTGCCTTCGGGCGAGCCGGTCGTCGCGGGCGCGTGGGTGCTCGTCCCCGCCGGCGCGGGCGGGCTCCGCTGGCTCGAGGCGTCGAGCGGGCGGCTCATGCGCGTGCTCGATCCCGGCAGCGGCGTCTCGGGCACCCCGGCCGTCGTGGATCGGCGCGTTTACGTCCTGTCGAACCGCGGCGATCTCTACGCGCTCGATCTCTCGTGAGGCGGATCCGGGTCGTCGCCGCGGTCGTACGGCGCGCGGAGCTCCTGCTCGTCACGCGGCGGCCTGATCGACCGGGCCAGCGGGGGCAGTGGGAGTTCCCGGGCGGCAAGGTCGAGCCGGGCGAGGACGAGCCTGCCGCCCTCCGCCGCGAGCTCGTCGAGGAGCTCGGCTGCGACGCAGAGGTGGGGCCGCTGCTCCTCCGCCACGACCACGCCTACCCCGACCTCGAGGTCGAGCTCGCCTTCTATCGCTGCGCGCTCGAGCCCGGGGCCGAGCCACGCCCGCTCGGCGTGGCCGAGATCGCGTGGGCGCGCCCGGGGACGCTCGCGAGCTACGACTTCCTCGAGGCGGATCGGGCGGTGCTCGCCGAGCTCGAGCGGCTCGCCCGGCACGGCCCCGACGATCGCGGGTGAGGCTGCCCTCGCCGGGCAAGCGCAACGGGCTGCCCGGCGACCGCGGTGCTCAGCGCCGGCTGCGTCGCTTCCGCGGCGCGGGCTTCGGCTTCGGTTTCGGCTCGGCCTTCGGGGGCTCGCCTGCGACGAGCAGGCTCAGGTTCAGCGGCGCGTACGCCCGGCCGGCGGCGTCGTGGAGCTCGCGCGTCCGCGCACCGTCGAGCCGCAGCAGGTAATGCGAGCCGGGCACGAGCGGCGCGGACGGCGTGAGCGTGAGCGTGGAGGTCGCGCCCACCTCGCGGGTTCCGCTCGAGGCCACGATCGCGTCGGCGCCGTCGAGCAGGACGAGCCGGGCCTCCGGGACCTCCGCAGCGAGCACGAGCCGGAAGGTGGTGGCGGGGTCGACCACGGTCTCCTCGTCGCGCGAGAGCGGGATCGGGCCGGCCGGGTCGAGGGCGACGGCCTCGCGGAGGAGCGTCGCGGCGGGGGTGGCCGGCCCCGGGGCCGCGAGGCGGCCCGCGGCGGGCGCGGCGTCCTGCACGACGGTCGCGGGGGTCTCCGCACCCTGGGGGGCGGCTGCCGGCACCGCCGCGTCGGATACCGGTGCCGCGGCGGCGGAGCCGGGCAGGGGTGCCGCGGCGCTCGGCTCGGCGGGCGCTGCAGCCGCCGGCGACGGAGCGCCCGGCTCCACGACCGGCGTGCGGTCACGGCAGGCGGCGAGGGACAGCGCGACGGCCAGGGTGCCGAGCACGAGGGGGCGCGTCATCGGCCCGGAGGGTACCACGACGAGGGGGTGCCGAGACGACCGTCCGCGCGGGCGGTGGCCCGCCCCCCGGGCATCGTTGGACTCCAAACGGTTCGCGCGGGGGTGGAGGCGCGCTCGCATGTCACGTCGGGAGGAGGCGGCATGGCCGAGAAGGTGTACGTCGTCTTCGGCGCCACCGGCCACGTCGGCGGCCCGGTCGCGCGCCGGCTCGCCGAGGCGAGGCGCCCGCTCCGCGTGGTCGCGCGGAGCGCCGCGGCGCTCGCCGCTCACGCGGGCGCCGAGCCGGTGGTGGGCAGCGTCGACGATCCGGAGCTCGTCCGGCGCGCGCTCGACGGCGCGGGCGCCGCGTTCGTGCAGCTGCCGCCGTACTTCGGCCCTGGCGTTCGCGCCTGGCAGGACCGCGTCGCGGGCGTCCTCGCCGACGGGCTCGAGGCGGCGCGCGTGCCTTACGCCGTGGCGCTCTCCAGCCTCGGCGCCCAGCTCGCCGGCGGGACCGGTCCCGTCGCCGGGCTGCACACGCTCGAGGAGCGCCTCGGCCGCGTCCCGGGCCTCAGCGTGCTCGCGGTACGCCCCGGCTACTTCTTCGAGAACCACCTCAGCGCGATCGGGGTCATGAGGTCGGCCGGGTTCTACGGCGGCGCGCTCGCCCCCGACCTGCGCATTGCGCAGATCGCCGCCGCAGACGTGGGCGAGGCCGCGGCGGCGCGGCTCCTCGCGCTCGACTGGCGCGGCCGGGAGGTGCAGGAGCTGCACGGCGAGCGGGACCTGACTCCCGTCGAGGTCGCGCGCGCGCTCGGCGCCGCGATCGGCAAGCCGGACCTCGCCTACGCCCAGCTCTCGTACGCGGATGCGCAGGCCGGCATGGTGCAGGCCGGGCTGTCCGCGGAGATCGCCGCGCTGTTCGTCGAGCTCGCGCGCGCCCTCGACGAGCGGCGCATCGCGCCGCTCGAGCCGCGATCGGCGGCCACCACCACGCCCACCTCCATCGAGGCGTGGGCGCGCGACGTGTTCGCGCCGGCCTTCCGCGTGCCGTGACCTCTCCGGGGGCCGCTCGGCGCCGGCGCGACCTCGGCCCGAGGAGCCCGCTGGTCGCCGCGGTGCTGGCGCGACCCGCTGCGCCCGAGCCGCGCCCCCGGAACCTCAGCGGCCGGACTTCGGGTACGCGTCGCGGATCGTCCGCGCGAGCCGCTGGAGCGCGGGGGCGAGCGGGGAGCGGCGGCGCCAGACGAGCGCGATCGTCCGGTGCGGCGCGGGCGCCGCGAAGGGCCGGAGCCGCAGGTCGACGCGGCGGGTCTCGGCGGCGAGCGAGAGCTCGGGCAGGAGCGTCACGCCTGCGCCGCCCGCCACCATCTGCACGAGCGTCGGCAGGCTCGTCGCGCGGAACTCCAGCTCGTGGGCGCGAGCCCGGGCGCAGACGTCGAGCGCCTGCGCGCGCAGGCAGTGCCCGTCGTCGAGGAGGAGCACGTCGGCGCCGCGCAGCTCCGCCGCCGTGGCGGGGCCGGCGCGCGCGCCGAGCGGGTGATCACGCGGGGTCGCGAGCACGAAGGGATCGCGGGCGATGTCCGCGTGCTCCACGTCGCCGAGCTCCGCCTCGAGCGCCAGCAGCGCGGCGTCGAGGGCGCCGGCCTCGAGGCGGCGCACGAGCTCCTCGGTCTTGTCCTCGACCCAGGTGATGCCCAGGCGCGGGTAGGCAGCGCGGAGGGCGGGGGCGGCGCGGGGCAGGAGGTAGGGCGAGACGGTCGGGATGACGCCCACCCGCAGCGTCCCGGCGAGCGGATCGCCCGCGGCGCGCGCCGCGCCGGCGAGATCGTCCGCCTCGACGAGCACGCGCCGCATGCGGGCGAGGAGCGTCTCCCCTGCGGCGGTGACGAGCACCCGCCGCCGGTCGCGCTCGAACAGCCTCACGCCGAGCGCCGACTCGAGCTGGGCGATCTGGGTCGAGAGCGACGGCTGCGCGACCCGGCAGCGCTCCGCCGCCCGGCGGAAGCTCAGCGTCTCCGCGACGGCGAGGGCGTACTGGAGCTGGCGCAGCGTGAAGGCGTGGGGCGGGAGCGGCGTCATAGCCTGAGCCTAACCAAGTCGTCGCTACGATGTATTGGGAAAATCACAGCTCGAGCGGCAGATTCTGCCCTGCGACGCGGCGATCCCCGCCGCCCCGAATAGGAGACCGACCGCATGCTGACCGTGGGTGACCGCTTCCCCGAGTACAACCTGAAGGCCGTCGTGAGCCGCGCTGCCGGCGAGGAGTTCCAGGACGTCACGCCGGACAGCCACCGCGGCCGGTGGCGCGTGGTGTTCTTCTGGCCCATGGACTTCACCTTCGTGTGCCCGACCGAGATCGCCGAGTTCGGCCGGCGCGAGCGCGACTTCCGGGATCGCGAGGCGCAGGTGCTGGGCGTCTCCACCGACACCCACTACGTCCACCTCGCCTGGCGCAACAGCCACCCGGACCTGAAGGACTTGCCGTTCCCGATGCTCGCCGACACGAAGCGCGAGCTCTCCACCGCGCTCGGCGTGCTCCACGCCGACGGGGTCCCGCTCCGGGCCACCTACGTCGTCGACCCGGCGGGCGTCATCCGCCACGTCTCCGTGAACGACCTGTCGGTCGGGCGGAACGTGGAGGAGACGCTGCGGGTGCTCGACGCGCTCCAGACCGACGAGCTCTGCCCGTGCAACTGGAGGAAGGGCGAGCCGACGCTCGAGGTGGCTCCGTGAGCCCGCTCGAGCGGCTCCGCGACGCGATCCCGGACCCCGCCCGCGACGTCCGCCTGAACCTCCAGGCCGTGCTCCAGGGCGGCGCGCTCACCGAGCCGCAGCGCTGGGGCGTCGCGGTGGCGTCCGCCGCCGCGGCGCGGAACGCGGCGCTGCGGGACGCCGTCGTCGCGGAGGCGCGCGCACGAGGGCTCGACGCGGCGGTCGACGACGGCCTCGCCGCCGCATCGCTCATGGCGATGAACAACGTCTACTACCGGTTCCGGCACATGGTCGGGAAGCCCGGTTACTCGGAGCGCCCGGCGCGCCTGCGCATGGGGCGCCTCGCCCAGCCCGCGACGAGCCGCGTCGAGCTCGAGCTCTTCTCGCTCGCAGCGAGCGCGATCAACGGCTGCGAGGCATGCGTCCGCGCGCACGAGGACGTGGTGGTGAAGGGCGGCCTCGGCGAGGACGCCGTGCACGACGCCGTCCGGATCGCCGCGGTGATCCACGCCGCGGCGGTGGCGCTGGAGATCGGGGAGGAGGGCGCCGTGGAGGAGAGGGGAGAGAGCGCGGCGTAGGAGGAGAGGGGACCCGCGGCGACGAGGCACGAGGTCGCCGCGGGCTCCGGTATCGGCCGACTACGACGCGACCTCGACCTCGGCCTCGTCCCCGACGTCGACCCCGACCCCGACCCGACCTCGACCCGACCTCGACCCCGACCCCGACCCCGACCCCGACCTCGACCCCGACCCCGACCTCGACCCCGACCTCGACCCCGACCTCGACCCCGACCTCGACCCCGACCCCGACCCCGACCTCGACCTCGACGCGACCTCGACCTCGACCTC
>NZ_JALCYY010000042.1 GCF_022690685.1 Anaeromyxobacter terrae
GCCGTGAACGTCACCACCTGGGCCGGGTTCGTGTTCGCCACGCTCACCGTGCACACGCCGCTCACGCAGGTGAGCCCGTCGCCCGCGACGCTGCCCTTCCCGATCCCCGTGGTCCGCGTCGTCACCGTGTACGTCGCCGGCTGGAACGTCGCGGTCACCGTCCTGGCGCTCGTCACCGCCACCGAGCAGACCGGGCCGGAGACGCTGGTGCAGCCGGACCACGACGTGAAGACCGAGCCCGTCTCCGGCACGGCCGTGAACGTCACCACCTGCGCAGGGATCGTGTTCGCCACGCTCACGGTGCAGACGCCGCTCGCGCAGGTGAGCCCGTCGCCCGCGACGCTGCCCTTCCCGATGCCCGTGGTCCGCGTCGTCACCGTGTAGGTGGCCGGCTGGAACGTCGCGGTCACCGTCCTGGCGCTCGTCACCGCCACCGAGCAGACCGGGCCGGAGACGCTCGTGCAGCCGGACCACGACGTGAAGACCGAGCCCGCCTCCGGCATCGCCGTGAACGTCACCACCTGGGCCGGGTTCGTGTTCGCCACGCTCACCGTGCACACGCCGCTCACGCAGGTGAGCCCGTCGCCCGCGACGCTGCCCTTCCCGATCCCCGTGGTCCGCGTCGTCACCGTGTACGTCGCCGGCTGGAACGTCGCCGTGGCCGTGCGCGCGCTCGTCATCGCCACCGTGCAGACCGGCCCCGAGACGCTCGTGCAGCCGGACCAGGACGTGAAGACGGAGTCCGCGCCGGGGGTCGCGGTGAGGGTCACGAGCTGCGCGGGCGTCGTCTTCGGCACCTGCACGGTGCATCCCTCGGACGATCCAGAGGCGCACGCGATCCCGAGGTCGCCCGCGACGCTGCCCTTGCCCAGGCCGGCCGTTCGGACGGTGAGCGCGTAGCTCGTGAGGGCGAAGGTCGCGGTGACGTCCTTCGCCGCGTCCATCGTGACGGTGCAGGTCCCGGTGCCCGAGCACGGGCCCGACCATCCCTGGAACCTCGAGTCGACGTTCGCCTCGGCGCTCAGCGTCACCGTGGCCGGCGCGTCGAACGTGGCGCTGCACACGGTTCCGCAGTCGATCCCGGAGGGCGAGGAGACGACGCGCCCACCGCCCGTCCCGGAGCGCGAGACTCGCAGGGGCGCATGCGTGGTCACGAGCGCCACCCGTGCGCGGGTCGCTCCATCCGACGGGGCCGAGCCGTCCCAGATGCTGTAGGGCACGAGGACGCTGCCGGGCGGGCCGGCAGCGATCCGAGCTACGAGGCCCTGCTTCGGCGTCGAGCCGATCACGAAGGGATCGGCGTCGATGGGCATCCCCGACTCGCCCACGCGGACGCCGACCAGGGACTCGCCGGTCGTACCTCGGCTCGAGCAGACGGCGACGTGGTTCTTGCCGTCGTACGCCACCCCCCACGTGCCACATCGTGGTTCGGAGGTCAGAAGGAGTCCGCCCGGATCCAGCACCGCCCCGTCCGCAGTGATCCGCGTCGCGTACACGTTTCCCGTCACGCTGTCGCCCCACGCGACGAGATGCCGGCCCCCGCCGAAGGCGAGCCCGCCCGCGCCCTGCCGACCCGCAAGCGTGACGATCGGGAGCCCCTGGGGATCGAGGACCCGTCCGTCGATGGCCACGCGCGCTCCGTACACGTCGGAGCCGCCGGTGTTCCTTTCGTCGGTCCAGACCACGAGATAGCTCTGGCCGTCGAAGGCGAGCGCTGGCCCCGTTTGCCAGCCGGCAGCGGTAGAGACGGCGAAGCCGTTCGGGTCGAGCACGGTCCCACCCGCGGACACGCGAGCGCCATAGACGTCCCAGACACCCCCGTTGCGCCCGTCCTGCCACACCACGAGACAGCTCGACCCCGCGCAAGCGATCGCCGCCCTCGTCTGGGCGCCCGCCGCGTTGCACACGGCGATGCCTCCGGGGTCGAGCACCACGCCGCCGGTCGATACTCGCGCGGCGCGAATGTTCCAATCGGCGGTCGTGCGATCCTCCCACACCACGACGTAGCTCGAGCCGTCGAATGCCACCGCGGGCGCGGACTGGTCGCCCGTCGCGGTGGCGATCGGGATCGCGATGTCGTCGAGGACGGCGCCGCTCGCGCTCACGCGCGCCGCGTACACGTCCGAGCCCGCGCCGCTCCGGTTGTCGTGCCAGACGACGAGGTAGTTGGTCCCGTCGAACGCGGCGCCGCCGACGATCTGCGTGTTCGCGCCGCTCGTGAACGGGGAGCCGTTGGGAGTCAGCACCTGCCCGGTCCCGTCGACGAGCGTGCCGGAGATCTCCCATCCCTTGTTCGTGTGCCCGTCGCCCCAGACGACGAGACCGGACGCGCTCCCCCACGCGATCGCCGGGGCCTCCTGGCCGAAGAGGCCCGGCGTGAGGGAGAGCCGATCGAGCACCGCGCCGTCCGCGCTCACGCGCGAGCCGTACACCTGCGACCCCGAGCCCCAGCCGAGATCGCTCCAGACGGTCACCCAGTCCGTTCCGTCGAACGACACGGAGGGCGCGTACTGGTTAGGGCTGGCGGAGATGAGGAGGCCGTCGGGATCGAGCACCGTCGCGGCCACGCGTGCGCCGTACACGTCCGAGCTTCCGGGACTGTTTCGCTCATCTACCCACACGACGAGCGCGGCCGATGGACCGGTCGCGATCGCGGCGTCTCGCTGGGCGCCCGGCGCCGCAGAGACGACCGCCTCGCTCCCCTCCAGCACGACGCCGGCTGCGCTCACGCGGACGGAGTAGATGTCCGTGTCGCGGGGATCGAGCCCGCTACGGCCGTCCGACCACACGACCAGGTAGCTCTCGCCGTCGAAGGCGATCGCCGGAGACTCCTGCGTCCCCGCAGCGGCCGACACCGGGAACTCGGCCTCGACCGCGAGCGCGCCCCCGCCGCTCGCGCGCACCGCGTGAACGCGCGGCATCCCGCCCTGGAGGTCGCTCCAGGCGACGAGGAAGCCCCCACCTCCCCCCGAGACCGCCGGGGAGATCTGGTCGCCGGTGGCCGCGGAGAGCGGAACCCCTCCGAAGTCGAGCACCTCCCCCGCCGGGCTCACGCGAGCGCCGTAGACGTCGGAGCCGCCACCGCGCGCATCCTCCCAGACGACGAGGTACCGCTCGCCGTCGAACGCGACGGCCGGGGCTCGCTGGTTCCCGGGAGCGGTGGAGATCGGGAATCCGTGCGGATCGAGCAGCGTCCCGTCCGCGCTGACGCGCGCGCCGTAGATGTCCGGGTCGACCCCGTTCCGCTCGTCCTCCCAGACGACGAGGTAGCTCGTGCCGTCGAACGCGACGGCGGGCGCCCTTCGAACCACGCTGCTGGCGCCCGGGACCGGAGCGTCCATCCCCACCGCTGCGCCAACGATCGGACCGAGCGCGGAGACCGTCGAGCCGTCGGCGACGCGACCGGCGCTCGGCGCGCCTGGCGAGTCGCAGCCGACGGCGAGCGCGACGAGGAGGACGGGGATGACCCGACGCATGGAAATCTCCAGGGATGGACGGACGGTGCGCCTTTGCCTGACGGTGAATTTCACCGTACGCGACTGCTGACGACGGACGCAAGGCGAAAGCCCGACCAGCGCCACACCTACATCCGCCGCGAGTGGAGCTCTCGCATGCGAGGCGACGAAGCGTCCCGCGCACCGGGGACATCGCCCGCGCGACGTGACGCTTTCGCGACCCCCCGACTCCCAGAGCCCGAGACGCACCACCGCTGGGCGCGCGCCGCGCGTGGCTCGCCGCGAAGGACGCCCGCTCCGCCGGTGACCACCCGAGGGCCGACGCGCGTGAGCGGCGATCTCAGCGAGCCTGCGGAAGCGCCGCCCGCTCGTGCTCGAGCAACCACCGCTTGCGCTCCACGCCGCCCGCATACCCGGTGAGCGCGCCGTCCGCGCCGATCACCCGGTGACACGGGACCACGATGGAGACGGGGTTCCGGCCGTTGGCCGCGCCCACGGCTCGCGCCGCCGTCGGCCGGCCCAGCCGGGCGGCGATCTCCCCGTAGGTCCGGGTCTCGCCGAACGGGATCTCGGCGAGCGCGCGCCACACCTCGAGCTGGAACGGCGTGCCGCGGGGGCGAAGCGGCAGGTCGAAGGAGGTCCGCTCGCCCGCGAACCACTCGGCGAGCTGCCGGCGCGCCCGCTCGAGCAGCGCGTCTCCCCGGCCGTCGCGCGCGGCGAGCTCCGGCGCTCCCTGATCCTCCATGTAGACCGCGACGAGCGCGTCCGACTCCGCCACCAGCCGGAGCCTGCCCACCGGGCTGTCCATCACGAGCTCACGGTACGTCATATGTCCGCTCCTCCCGCCACCAGGGTCCACAGGTGCATCACCGCGTAGGCACGCCACGGGCGCCACGCCTCGGCGCGCGCCTCGGCGGCCCGGCCGGAGGCTTCGCCCAGCGCGCGGAGCACGCCGAGGTCCGCGGCGGGGAACGCGTCGGGGTCGCCGACGGCGCGCATGGCGATCACCTCGGCGGTCCAGGGGCCCACGCCGGGCAGCTCGAGGAGCCCCGCCCGCGCGGCCTCGCCATCGGCGCCCCTGTGGAGAGCGAGACCGCCGCCGGCGACCGACTCCGCCAGCGCCAGGATCGTCCGGGCGCGCGCGCCGGGCATGCCGGCGCGGGCGATCGGGTCGACCCCGGCCGCGGCCACCGCCTCCGGCGTGGGGGCGAGCCGGTCGAGCCCAGGGAAGGGCGTCGCGACGGGCTCGCCCAGCGCCGCGGCGAGCCGCCCGCCGACGGTGGTGGCCGCGGCGACGCTGACCTGCTGCCCCACCACGACTCGCACCGCCGCGTCGAACCCGTCGAACGCTCCAGGGACACGAAGGCCCGGGTTGCGCCGGAGGGAGCGCGAGAGGACCGGATCGCGGCGCAGCCACGCCGCAACGGCGTCGGGTCGTGCGTCCAGATCGAACAGCCCTCGCAGCCGTGCCACGAGCGGCATGAGCGCCCCCGCCAGCGAGAGCGACACCTCGGCTCGAAGGGCCGGCCGCGCCGGATCGCGCGTCACCGAGACCCAGCCCGTCCGGCCGCCCAGGCGCACCGTCCGGCGATAGGCGCCGGCCTCCACCTGCTCCACGCGCGCCGTGCACCGCGCCGCGAGGAAGCCGAGCATGGCGTCCCAGTCCAGCGGGGGGCGGAAGTCGAGGCGGAGCACGAGCGACGTCGCCGGGGCGCCGTCGCCGTGCGCGCGCCGGATCGCCGAGGGTGCGCGGCCGAAGCGCTGCTGGAAGAGCGCGTTGAAGCGGCGCAGGCTCGAGAAGCCCGCCGCGAAGGCCACCTCGGCCATCGGAAGCGCGGTGTCGTGGAGGAGCTGCTTCGCGAGCGCCATCCTTCGCGACTGCGCGAGCTCGATCGGCGTGACGCCCAGCTCGGCGGCCACCGCCCGGCGCAGGTGGCGGGACGTGACGCCGAGCGCCGCGGCGAGGTCGTCCACCGACGCCTCGTTGAGGAAGCCCTCCCCGATCCGCGACGCCGCCGCGGAGACGAGGCGGGGGACGGCGTCGACCGGGCCGCCCCCGGGGGCGAGCTCCGGGCGGCAGCGGAAGCAGGCGCGGAAGCCCTCGCGCTCCGCCTCGGCGGCGCGCGCGAAGAACACGCAGCGGTCACGTCGCGGCGTGCGTGCCGGGCAGACCGGGCGGCAGTAGATGCCGGTGGTCCGCACGCCCACGAAGAAGCGCCCGTCGAAGCGGGGATCCCGCGCGGCCAGCGCGCCAAAGCAGGTGTCGGCGTCGAGGTTCACGCCCCCTGTCTAGCGGCTCGCGCGAAGCGTGTCTGGCCGTTTTCGGACCTGGGGGCCACGGCACGATCCCGGGGCCCGCGAGCTCCCGGACCGGCGCCCGGCCGGGCCGGGCGACGGGCACGCTCGCGTTCCTGCCACCCGCCGTGAGGCGATGTGGGCGGCGCACTGCGGCGGGACGGCGGGCCTTCGCTCCACCGAGGCCGCGCGACCGGGTTTTCCAACGATCGGTGGAGCGGATAGCATCCCCTCGTGACCAGCGACCCCGTCGTGCTCGCGCTCCGCGCCGCCATCGCCGCGAACGACTCCGCCGAGCTGCGCGCCGCGCTCGGAGAGCACCTGCTCCGGTCCGGCGCGCCGCGAGAGGCGCTCCTCGAGCTCGAGGCCGGGCTCCGGCTCGCGCCCGGCTCCGGCCCGCTCCTCGACGCCGCGGCGCGTGGCGCGGAGGCGAGTGGCGACCCGGGCCGCGCCGCCGCATACCGGCTCGCCGCGAAGGCGATCGCGGGCGCCTCGGAGGCGGCCCCGCTCTCGCCGCCGGCGCCGATCCCCGCCCCGCCGGAGGCGGCTCCCCGCGAGCACGACGCCGAGGACGACCTCGACGAGGAGGAAGACGACGAGGTCGGGGACGATGCGCCGGCCCGCGGCGAGCGGCTCGCCGGTGGACCGAACCTGCGCCTCCTCTCCAGCGAGGGCGAGCCGATCGATGACGACGCGCCCCCGCCCGTGGCGTTCGCAGACGTGGGCGGGATGGACGAGCTCAAGGCGCGGCTCGAGCGGAGCTTCCTCGGGCCGCTCCGCGATCCCGAGACGTACCGGCGCTTCGGCAAGAAGATCGGCGGCGGGATCGTGCTCTACGGCCCGCCCGGCTGCGGGAAGACGTTCCTCGCCCGCGCGCTCGCCGGCGAGATCGGCGCGCGCTTCACCGAGGTGGGCCTGTCTCAGGTGCTCGACATGTGGTTCGGCGAGAGCGAGCGACGGCTCCACGAGCTCTTCGAGAACGCGCGGCGCCGCGCGCCGACCGTGCTGTTCTTCGACGAGGTGGACGCCCTCGGGCAGCGCCGCTCGCAGCTGCGCGGCACCGCCGGGCGCAACCTCGTGAACCAGCTCCTCTCGGAGATGGACGGGTTCGCGTCGCGGAACGAGGGCGTGTTCTTCCTCGCGGCGACGAACCACCCGTGGGACCTCGACCCGGCCCTGCGCCGGCCCGGCCGCTTCGACCGGCTCGCCTTCGTGCCGCCGCCGGATGCGGAGGCGCGGCGGCGCATCCTGGAGCTGAAGCTCGGCGAGCGGCCGGTCGCGCCCGGCACCGATCTCACGCGCGTCGCGCGCGTGACCGACGGCTTCAGCGGCGCGGACCTCTCCGCCCTGGTCGAGGCCGCCACCGAGCTCGCGATCGAGGCGACCCGCAAGAAGAAGGCGGAGCAGCCCATCGACGACGGGCTCCTCGCGCGCGCCGTCAAGGACGTGAAGCCCTCGACGCGCGCCTGGTTCGAGGTGGCGCGCAACCACGCGATCTACGCGAACGAGGGTGGGGCCTACGACGACCTCCTCGAGCACCTCAAGGCGATCAAGCTCGCATGAGCGAACCCGGCTTCCAGGAACGGATCGAGCGGGCGCGCGCAGCGCTCGAGGTGGGTCGCCTCGACGAGGCGGAGCGCGCCGCGCGCGGCGCCCTCGCCGTGGATCCCGCCGCCGAGGAGGGCCACGCGCTCCTCGCGCGCGTGCACCTCAAGCGCGGCGCGCACGCCGAGGCGCTGCGGGCCACGGAGGCGGGGATCGCCGCGACGCCCGACTCCGAGTGGCTCCACCAGCTCCGCGCCCTCGCGCTGAGCGCGATGGGGCGCGGTGACGAGGCGCTCGCCGCCGCGGACGAGGCGGTGCGCCTCGAGCCCGAGCTCGCGCCGGCGCACTACGTGCGCTCCGTCGTCCTCGAGGCGATGAAGGACCTCCCCGAGGCGCGCGCGGCCGCCGACCGCGCCGTCGAGCTCGACCCGGAGGACGCCCGCTACCACGCGCAGCTCGGCGATCTCTGGCTCGCGAGCGACCCCGCTCGAGCCGAGCGGCACTACCGGGAGAGCCTCGCCCTCGACCCGGCGCGCGCCGACACCCTCAACAACCTCGGCGTCGCGCTGAACGGCCAGAAACGTACGCGCGACGCCGCGCTCGCCTTCCGCTCCGCCGTGATCCTCGACCCGACGCACAAGGTCGCAAAGCAGAACACCCATGCCTCCGTGCGCAAGCTCGCGGGCGGCGGCGTGCTGTTCGCCGTCGCCATGGGGGTGACGCAGGGCGCGCGGATCGTGGAGCGGCTCGGCCGGGACACGAGCGAGACCGTGCGCTGGGTCGCGCTCGCGGTCGTGCTCGCGGGCATCGCCGCCACCTGGGGGATCTGGTTCTGGCGACGCACGGCGGGGATCCGCAAGCTCGCGGAGAGCGATCCGCAGCTCCACGCGATCTACGTGAGGCTCGAGGCCGACCGGAAGGCGGGGCGGCTGCGGTAGCGGAGCGCGTGCCCGACGGCGGCGCCCCGAAGGGAGCGATGGCCCTTCCGTCCTTCCCGCCCGGAAGGCGTCCAACGAGAATGCGGCGGACGCCATGTCCAGCGACCCGATCGCACGCTGCGAGGAGCGCGTCGCTTCCCTCGCTGCCTCCTCGCTCGCGCGGGCGCGCGACGAGGGCGATCTCGCGGTCCTGCTCGGCGGGGTGTGGACGATCGTCGAGGAGGAGCTCGCGGCCGGCCGTCCCGCCGGCAGCCCCGCGCCCGCGTGCGGTCCGGGATGCGCGGCGTGCTGCACGGTGAACGTCGGGACGCTCGCGATCGAGGGGGCGGTCGCCGCGGCCTTACTCCGGCGAGACGTCCCGGCGATCGAGCTCCCCACGCTGGCGGCGACGCTCCGCGCCTTCCACGACGGCGTCCGGTGGCTCGAGGACCGGGAGCGCATCGCGGGCAGGATCGCGTGCCCGTTCGCCGATGCAGCCGGGCGGTGCGCCATCCACGCGGCGAGGCCACTCGCCTGCCGCAGCATCAGCTCGCTCGATCCGGCCGAGTGCCGCCGCGCGCTCCGCGAGCTCGCAGACGACGAGCCGGGCCTCGTGCGGATGGACTGGCTGCAGAAGGCCCTCAACGACGCGGCGCGCGTGACCCTCTCCGAGGCGCTCGCCGCCCGCGGCCTGGACGGGCGCTTTCGCGACGTGTCCGGAATGACGGCCGCGTTCCTCGGCGACCCGGGGCTGGTCACCGCGTTCCTCGCCGGGCGACGGCTCCCGGTCGAGTGAACGCAGGCGCCTCCGCGGAACCGTCAACGTCCGCGCTGCGAGGCCTTGGGACCCTGCTTCTCCACGAACGGATTACGCGGCTTGCCGATGCGCCGCTCGGTCTCCCTCGGATGGCCCGCGACGTCGGAACCCGCCGACGCCTCCGGTCCCGTGACCTCCGCGGCCGCAGGCTGTGCGCGGCGCACGGGCTTTCCCTTCTTCTTCCGCTTCGGGCTGACGGGCATGATCGTCTCCTGGTTTTCACCCTTGTAGACGGGATGGCCCCGAGGGGCACGCGCAATCGGAAGGCGGGAGCGAGGGGGCGACCCGAGGCGCGCCGAGGTCGCGGCCCTCCGCCGGCGAAGAGACCCGGCGATAAAACCCGCTTACCGCACGCAGGTTTGCGCTGCCTGGCAGGCGTCAGGCCCCCCTGCTACAACCCAGCGCTCGATGCCCGGCGCCGACTTCGTCCATCTCCACCTGCACACGCTCTACTCCCTCCTCGACGGCGCGATCCGCATCAAGGACCTGCTCAAGACCGTCCAGGCGAAGGGAATGACGAGCGTCGCCGTGACCGACCACGGCAACCTCTTCGGCGCGGTCGACTTCTACAAGAAGGCGAAGGAAGCCGGCGTGAAGCCCATCCTGGGCATGGAGGCCTACGTCGCGGGCGACAAGGGCCGCCACGACCGCTCCGAGCGCGTCGGCCGCCACCTCATCCTCCTCGCCAGGAACGCGGAGGGCTGGGCGAACCTCCGCTTCCTCTCCTCCAAGGCCTTCACCGAGGGCTTCTACTACGACCCGCGCATCGACAAGCAGATCCTGCGCGACCACTCGAAGGGCCTCATCGGCCTCACGGCCTGCCTCGCCGGCGAGGTGCCGCGCCTCGCCCGCCAGGGCGACATGGACGGCGCGCGCCGCGTCGCGCGCGAGTACCGCGACATCTTCGAGCCCGGCTCGTTCTTCCTCGAGGTCCAGTCGAACGGGATGCGCGAGCAGCTCGACGTGAACGCCAAGCTCGCGCAGCTCGGGCGCGACGAGGGCATCCCGCTCGTCGCCACCGCCGACGCCCACTACGTCTCCCGGCAGGACGCGAAGGCGCACGAGGTCCTCATGTGCATCGCGTCCAACAAGACGTTCCAGGATCCGAAGCGCCTGCGGCACGAGACCGACGGGCTCTTCATCCAGTCGCCCGACGACATGGTCGCGGCGCTCCCGGACTTCCGCGAGGCGATCGACAACACGCTCCGCATCGCCGAGATGTGCAACGTCGAGCTGCAGCTCGGCAAGTCCTTCCTCCCGCGCTTCCAGCTCCCCGACGGCGTCTCCGAGGAAGACTGGATCGAGAAGCTCGCGAAGGACGGGCTCGACGCGCGCTTCCGCGAGATCGACGGCAAGTACCCGCACGATCGCGACGCCTACCGGCAGCGGCTCGAGATGGAGCTCGGCGTCATCAAGAAGATGGGGTTCAGCGGCTACTTCCTCATCGTCCAGGACTTCATCAACTGGGGGAAGCAGCACCAGATCCCGGTCGGTCCCGGCCGCGGCTCGGGCGCGGGCTCCATCGTCGCCTGGTCGCTCCGGATCACCGACCTCGACCCGCTCCGCTGGAACCTGCTCTTCGAGCGGTTCCTCAACCCCGAGCGCGTGTCGATGCCCGACTTCGACGTCGACTTCTGCCAGAACCGCCGCGACGAGGTCATCGACTACGTCCGCGAGAAGTACGGCAAGGACAACGTCGGCCAGATCATCACCTTCGGCTCGCTCAAGGCACGCTCCGTCATCCGCGACGTCGTCCGCGTGATGGGGCTCCCGTTCGCCGAGGGCGACAAGATCGCGAAGCTCGTCCCGGACCCGGTGCAGGGCAAGACGCCGCCGCTCAAGGAGCTCGTGTTCGGCAGCGACAAGATGCCGGCGGAGCCCCGGCTGGAGGACCTCTACAGGAAGCCCACCGTCATCTCGCAGTGGGTCGACGAGAAGGGCGTCCAGCACACCGTCACGACGAAGGACCTGCTCGACATCGCGATGAGCCTCGAGGGCCTGAACCGCCAGGCCGGGCTCCACGCCGCGGGCGTCGTCATCGCGGACAAGCCGCTCTGGGAGTACGTGCCGGCGTACAAGGACGACAAGTCCGAGATGCTGGTGTCGCAGTTCGCGAAGGAGGAGGTCGAGGCGGCGGGCCTCGTGAAGTTCGACTTCCTCGGCCTCAAGACCCTCACGGTCATCGACGACGCGCTCCGGATGGTGAAGCAGAACCACCCCGAGATGAAGGACTTCACCGCCGCCGACATCCCCATCGACGACCCCAAGGTCTACGAGCTCATCAGCCGCGGCGACACGGCCGGCGTCTTCCAGATGGAGTCCTCGGGCTTCACCGAGATGGTGATCAAGATGAAGCCCTCGCGGTTCGAGGACGTCATCGCCGCGGGCGCGCTCTACCGGCCCGGCCCCCTCGACCAGAAGCTCGAGGACGGCCGGACCATGGTCGACGTCTACATCGACCGCAAGCACGGCCGCGAGAAGGTGGTCTACGACCACCCGAAGCTCGAGCCGGTCCTGGAGCCGACCTACGGCGTCATCGTCTACCAGGAGCAGGTGATGCAGATCTCGCAGGTCCTGGCGGGCTACTCGCTGGGACAGGCGGACCTGCTTCGCCGCGCGATGGGGAAGAAGAAGGCCGAGGTCATGGCCAAGGAGCGCGTCGGCTTCCTCGCGGGCGCCGTGAAGAGCGGCGTCGACGAGAAGGTCGCCGGCGGCATCTTCGACCTCATGGAGAAGTTCGCGGCGTACGGCTTCAACAAGTCGCACTCCGCCGCGTACGGGCTCCTCACCGTCCAGACCGCCTGGCTCAAGGCGCACTACCCGGTCGAGTTCATGGCCGCGCTCATCTCGAGCGAGGCTTCGAACACCGACAAGGTCGTGCTGCACATCTCAGAGGCGCGGGCGGACGGCATCGAGGTGCTGCCGCCGGACGTGAACGAGTCCTTCAAGGACTTCGGCGCGTTCGGGCCGGCGGAGGCTCGAGCGGCCGGCAAGAAAGCCATTAAGGGCCGGATCCGCTTCGGCCTGGGCGCCGTGCGCGGCGTGGGCGACTCCGCCGTGCAGGCCATCCTCGAGGCGCGCAAGGAGGGCGGCCCGTTCAAGACCCTCTACGAGCTCGCCTCGCGGGTCGACTCGAAGAAGATCAACAAGAAGGTGGTGGAGGCGCTCGTGAAGTCCGGCGCGCTCGACTTCGAGGGCGTGCCGCGCTGGCAGCTCTACGCCGGCATCGACTCGGCCTTCGCCGCCGGCGCCTCCGCGCAGGCCGACCGCGCCTCCGGCCAGGCGAGCCTGTTCGGCGCGCTCCCCGCCGCGCAGGTCGAGCAGAAGCCACGCTACCCGCGGCCGGGCGACGTCATCGGCGAGCTCACCGTCGAGGAGTGGCCGGAGCGCGTGCGGCTCGCGTTCGAGAAGGAGGCGCTCGGCTTCTACCTGACCGGCCACCCGCTGCAGGGGTACGAGAAGGAGGTCCGGCGCTACGCGTCCACCACCTGCGCCGCGGTCGCGAACAAGCGGCACGGTGACAAGGTCTCGGTCGTCGGCGTCGTCGCTGCGGTGCGCGAGCGGATGAACAAGGAGAAGGGCACGCGCTTCGGCTTCCTCACCCTCGAGGACCTCACCGGCACGGTCGAGGTCGTGTGCTGGGCCTCGCGCCCCGCGACCGGCCAGCGCCCCGCGCAGAAGGGCTGGACGGACTGGGAGATCTTCTGCAAGTCGGACGAGCCGCTGCTCGTGCACGGCGAGGTGCGGATCAACAACCGCGAGGAGGAGAACCCGCGCGCGGAGATCACCGCCATCGACATCGAGCCGCTCTCGCTCGTGCGCAAGCAGAAGACCTCGGAGATCGTGCTCCGCATCGACGCGGAGCGGCTCTCCAGCGAGCGCGCGGCGGATCTCAAGTCGCTCCTCGCGCGCCACCCCGGCGCCTGCGCCGTCACGGTCCGGGCGGTCATCCCCGAGCAGAGCGAGACGACGGTCTCCGTGCCGCTGAAGGTGCAGCCGACGGACGATCTGCTCGAGTCGGCGCGGCGGCTCGGGTTCGAGGTGGAGCTGCGCTAGCTCGCGCCGCTCACCTCCGTGCGGCGCCGGCGGTGGGCACTCCGCGAGGCGCGAGGATCAGATCTC
This sequence comes from Anaeromyxobacter terrae, assembly GCF_022690685.1. Lineage (GTDB taxonomy): Bacteria > Myxococcota > Myxococcia > Myxococcales > Anaeromyxobacteraceae > Anaeromyxobacter > Anaeromyxobacter terrae. The sequence continues at coordinate 13,152 of NZ_JALCYY010000042.1, forward strand.
CGGCACGGCCTCGCGGCGCTCGATCGGGATGACGCGCGAGGTGCCTCGCCCGCCGCGCTCACGGACGGCGGCGAGCCGCCGGCGCCCGCGCCGCCAGACGATCCCCCAGCCCGCGACGGTGAGCGCCTCCACCGCCGCGTCGGCGAGGTAGATGCGCCGGATCCGCCCGCGTGCGGCGTAGAGGCCGCCTCCGCCGCCGAGCGCCGCCGCCGACGCGGCCCCTAGGAACGCGATCTCCTCCGTCACGCGCCGGCGCGCCCCCGCGAGCACCAGCGTCGCTCCCACCGCTGCGATGAGCGCGCCGACCGTCTTCACGAGCCAGCCCGCCTGCTTCGGCCCCGTGACGACCTCGAAGCTCCGGAGGTGGACGATCGGCCAGACTCCGGTCGCCACCCAGTACGTGCCCTGGGCGAGCGCCAGCTTGCGTGGAAACGAGGTCGGCTCCATGAGGCCAACCTGCGCATCGACCCGGGCCGGGCGCCCGGCGCCCGGAGCGTCAGCGGAGATCGCGCAGCATGCAGACGCGGCCGGGGCCGTCGGCGATCGTGCCGCAGGCGTAGCCCTGCGGGCAGTCCGCGCTCGTCTCGCAGCGGATCTCGCAGGTCCGGAAGGTCGGTCTGCCCGGTCCGCAGCCGGCGATGCCGCAGTACTCGACGCAGCGCTGCCCGGTCGCGCACCCGGTCTCCGGGCAGGGCTCGTGCAGCCCGGCAGCGGAGGCCTGCCGCGTCTCGCTCGGCGCGGTGCCGCCGGGAACCGCCGAGCCGCCCGTCCCGCCGCGCCGCGCGCACGCGCCGCCGAGCGACAGGGACGCTACCGCCAGCGCGACCGAGACTGCCCGCGCGCCGCTCATCGCTCCCGCACCAGCACGGCCCGTGGGTACGCGCAGCGGAAGCCCGCCTTCTCGAGGGTTCGCTGCGACGCGGTCCCGGGCTCCGTCGCCGAGGCGGCGAGATCGCTGCCCAGCGCGGCCGCCCACGCGAGCCGAGCGCGCACGAGCGAGAGCTGGATGCCGGCCCCGCGCCGCTCCGGCACGACGCCCGCACCCGACAGCGTCGCCACGCCGCGATGCGCGGAGGCGAGCGCCACCCCCGCGAGCGCGCCGCGCTCGAACGCGCCGAACGCGACGTTGCCCGGGGCCCGGGGCATCGTCAGGAGCCCCTCGAGCATCGACGCGTACTGCGGCATCCGCCCGAAGTACGCGACCGCGAACGTCTCGGCCCAGAGGCGCTCCTCCTCCCGGCGGATGGGACGGACCTCCACGGCCGGCGCGTCCGGCAGCGGCTCGGGCGCGCGGAACCAGATCTGGTGGAACCGCTCGATCCGGTAGCCCCGCCGCGCCAGCTCCGCGCGGAGCGAGGCGTCGGCCGGCGCGGCGATCTCGATCCGGATCGCGCCTCCGCCGCTCCCGAGGTGCGCCTCGATGCGGTCCACTTCCGCCGCGGTCACCGCGCCCGCGAGCCCCACCCCGAGCGCCGCCGAGAACGGCGAGCCCGTCCCCTTCGACACCACGAGCCCGCCCCCGATCTCGAGCGCGCCGCTCGGCCCGGGCTCGCCTGTCCGTGCGAGCTGCTCCGCCTCGGCGCGCTCGATGCGCCGGGCCAGCTCGCGCAGATCTGGGGAGGACATGACTCGAGTCTCGGCGCGGATCCCGCGCGTGTCCAGCGCGTTCGCGGCCGCTCGCCCGCTCGATCTCTCGCGGTCACGGAGCGTCTCCCTGGCTGCGACAGATCGCACGCTGCGCTCGCCCGTACCCACGGTTGGTCCCCGTGGCCGACCCGCGCAGAGTCCTTGGGTCGCCGGACACGAAGGCCCCTGATCTGGCTTGTGAAAACCCAAATTAGCTTTCAACCGGCCCGCGTCGGGTGACCAGTTGTTTTCAAGCCTGTAGTATGTGGGACCTGTCTCCACACCGAGACGACAGGGGGTGCAGTGTCATGATGCGCGCGAACGTTCGGGTCCCCGCCCCGCGGGGCGCCGCGGCTCATTGCGAGGGCGACGCCATGCTCCGCTGCGACCGTCAGGCCGAAGACATGCTCCGCGTGTTCTTCCCGGAGGCCACCGACGGCGCAACCATTCCGAGCGAGCTTCGAGGCCTCACCGATGGGGCTCAGCAGGGGCCGCCGGGGATCCGCCGAACGCTCGTGATGGAGGGCCACGGCGAGCGGCTCCGGATCGAGGTCACCGCGGTCGGGAAGGGCAAGACGCAGCTGCACCTCTGGCGGGAGCCGCTGCCGGAGCCCGTGCAGATCGGGCCCGAGCCGGTGCAGGCGTCGCCGGGAGACGGGCTCACCCAGCGTGAACGCGAGGTGGCCCTGCTCGTCGCCGACGGGCTGCGCTCGCGCGAGGTCGCGGAGCGGCTCGGGATCGCCTCGCAGACCGTGAAGAGCCACCTCAAGACGATCTTCGACAAGCTCGGCGTGCGGAACCGCGTCGAGCTGGCCCGCCGCCTGGTCCAGCACTAGGCGACGAGGCGCACGCCGCGGTCGCGGGCGGTACGCGAGAGCGCACCCCGCCGAGGCCCCGCCGCGACCCCTCCGACGCGCGCGCCGTCGCCGCGTCCCCCGCCCTTGCGATCGATCGCCCGCGGGGGGTAGCGTCGCCCTCCCACATGATCACGCTCCAGGACGTCCAGGCCGCGCTCGGCCGGATCCGGGATCGCATCTACGTCTCGCCGTGCGCCCGCAGCGAGACGCTCTCCCGGCTGACCGGCACGAGCGCCCACCTCAAGCTCGAGAACCTGCAGATGACCGGCGCCTACAAGGAGCGCGGGGCGCTGAACAAGCTCCTCCTGCTCTCGCCGGCGGAGCGCGACCTCGGCCTCATCGCGGCGAGCGCGGGCAACCACGCGCAGGCGGTCGCCTACCACGCCGGCCGACTGGGCGTGAAGGCCACCATCGTGATGCCGGAGACGACGCCGATCACGAAGGTCGCGAACACCCGCGCGCACGGCGCGCGGATCGTCCTCCACGGCGCGAACTACGACGAGGCGTACGCCGAGGCGCGGAGGCTCGAGCAGGTCGAGGGCCTCACGTTCGTCCACCCGTTCGACGACCCCGCGATCATCGCGGGCCAGGGAACGATCGGCCTCGAGATCCTCGACCAGGATCCGGAGGTCGAGACGATCGTCGTCCCGATCGGCGGCGGCGGGCTCGTGTCCGGCGTCGCGGTCGCGGCGAAGGAGCGCCGGCCGGGCGTGCGCGTCGTCGGCGTCGAGACCGAGGCCCTACCCTGCATGATCGCGGCGCTCGACGCGGGGAAGCCCGTGACGCTCGAGCCGGCGAACACCATCGCCGACGGCATCGCCGTGAAGCGCGCGGGCGAGCTCACGCTCGACCACGTGAAGCGCTACGTGGACGACATCGTCACCGTCTCGGAGGAGGAGATCGCGAGCGCGATCCTGTACCTCCTCGAGCGGGAGAAGACGGTCGCGGAAGGAGCGGGGGCCGTCACGGTCGCGGCGCTGATGCAGCGGAAGCTGCGGGGGGTCGAGGGCCGGAACGTCGTCGCGATCGTCTCGGGCGGCAACATCGACGTGAACCTCGTCGCCCGGGTGATCGAGCGCGGCCTCGTGAAGGACGGCCGGCTCGTCCGCATCAGCGTCGCGCTCCAGGACAAGCCCGGCCAGCTCGCGAGGGTGTCGTCGATCGTCGCCCATCACCGCGCGAACGTGATCGAGGTCCACCACACGCGCGCGTTCGCCTACCGGTTCGGCGACACCACCCTCCAGCTCACCCTCGAGACGCGCGGCCCCGAGCACGTCGAGGAGCTCCTCACCGCCCTGCGCGAGCGGGGCTATCAGGTCCAGCGCATGGGGCTGTAAGGCATGGCGAGCCGGGCGGATCGGAAGCCGGAGGCGCTCGCTGCGGCGCGGCAGGGCGCGCGGCGGCGGGAGCGGGCGCGCGCGCTCCTCATCGGCGCGATCGTGGCCGCGATAATCGGGTTCGGCGCGGGCCTCCTCGTGCGGATGTGGAGCGACAGCTCGCCCGAGGAGCGTGCCCGCGACACCGTCGGCGAGCTCCGGGAGCGCGCGCGAGAGCTCGCCCACTGACGCGCCCACGTCACGTCGGCCGTGCCGCCGCCTCGGTCCCTGGGACCCCTCGTGCGACGAGGGCGACCCGGGGAGGACGAAATTGGGCAGCGTCGTGTGCGTTGAACGGATCCGGCCGGTCGGTCATGATCCCGGCCTGGTCGCCGTGCCCCGCTCGTGGGAGCCGGCGAGGAGGTCCGCGCGCATGAGGGACGACCGCGCCGGGGCGCTCATCGAGGACGGAGAGCTCCAGGCCGGCGCAGAGGCGGTCGTCCGCGACTACGGCCCCCAGATCCTGGGGTACCTCACCTCGATCCTGCGCAACGACGCGGACGCGGCCGAGGTGTTCTCCCAGTTCACCGAGGACCTCTGGCGCGGCCTGCCCGGGTTCCGCGGGGAGTGTCCCGTGCGCGTCTGGGCCTACCGGCTCGCCTGGCACGCCGCGGCGCGCCACCTGCGCGATCCCTACCGGCAGCGCGGCCGGCGCCTCGAGACCACGGAGCTGTCGCGCATCGCCGACGAGGTCCGCTCGAGCGTGCTCCTCGGGCAGCGCGAGGCGCGCCAGCGCGGCATCGACCTCCTGCGCGCGCGGCTGTCGCCCGACGAGCAGACGCTGCTCGTGCTCCGGCTCGACCGCGGCCTCTCCTGGCGTGAGGTCGCGACGGTGCTCGCGGAGGAGGGCGAGGGCGTGGACGAGGCGGCGCTGCGGAAGCGGTTCGAGCGCCTCAAGGAGCGACTCGCCCGGCTGGCTCGGGAGGAGGGGCTCCTCGAGTAGGAGCGCGCAGGTCCATGGCGGACGGGATCTACCCGAAGCCCATCACCTCCCCGGAGCTGGCCGGGGAGAGCGAGGCCCTGTCGTCGCTGCTCATGGAGCTCGCGAGCGCGCCGGAGCGGGATCCCGGCGACCTCCCTCGCCCGATCGCGGCGGGGCAGCGGGTCGGCCGGTTCGAGCTCCTCCGCGAGGTGGGCCGCGGCGGCTTCGGCGTCGTCTTCGAGGCCCGGGACACCGAGCTCGGGCGGCTCGTCGCGTTCAAGGCCATGCGCCCGTCGCTCGCGCAGCCGGCGCTGCTCGAGAAGCCGCTGCGCGAGGAGGCGGAGGCGGCCGCCCGGCTCAACCACCCGAACGTCGTCACGCTGCACGACTACGGGATCCACGAGGGCACGCCGTACCTCATCCTCGAGCTCCTCCGCGGCGAGACCCTCCAGAAGCGGCTCCGGCGCGGCCCGATGGCGCCGCTCGAGGCCGTGCGGCTCGCGCGGGACGTCGCGCGCGGGCTCGTCCACGCCCACGCGAACGGCGTCGTCCACCGGGACCTCACGCCGGGAAACGTCTTCCTCACGGACGAGGGCGGCCTCAAGATCCTCGACTTCGGCCTCGCCCGCCTGCTCGACCGCGCCAGCCTCGCCGGCGGCACCCCGGCGTACATGGCCCCCGAGCAGCTCCGCGGGGAGCCCGGGGACGCCCGCGCGGACGTGTTCAGCGCCGCGGTGATGCTCTTCCAGACGCTCGCCGGCCGGCTCCCGTTCCCGCAGATCGAGGGCCGGAGCGCGGCGCTCGATCCCGGACCGCCGCCGCCGCTCCCCCTGCACGACGCGCCGCCCGAGCTCCCCGCGCTGCTCGCGAGCGCCCTGTCGAAGGATCCCGCCGGGCGACCGCAGAGCGCGAGCGCGCTGCTCGCCGCCCTGCAGCGCGTGGAGGAGGCGTACACCGAGCGCGCCGCCGCCGCCTCCCGGGCGCTGCGCCACCACCGGCTGCGCCGGCTCGCGGCGGTGCTGGGCACGATCGCGATCGCCGCGGCCTCTGGCGCGGCGGTGCTCGCGCTCCGGGCGCGCGCCGAGGCCGAGCGAGCCCTGCGCGCCTCGCGCATCGCGAGCGCCGCGGAGGGCGCCTCCGATCCGCTCGCGGCCGCGCTCCTCATGTCTGAGCTCGGCGACGATCCGCCCCCGCGCGCGCTCGAGATCGCGCAGCGGATCCTGTCGGAGCCGATCCCCATCGCCGTCCTCGACCACCCGCCCGGCGGGCTCGGGCTCGCGGTCAGCCCCGACGGGCGTCAGGTCGCCGTGGGCGTCGGGATGACGGCAGCCGGCGACGGCACCCCGGCGGCGGGCGTCGCGATCTGGAACGCGGACGGCACCGGCGGCGCGCGCGTCCTCACCGCCCCGGGCATGCACACGACCGCGCTCGCCTTCACGCCCGACGGGGCGCGCGTGGTGGCCGGCGCGCACGACGGCGAGCTGCGCGTGTTCCGCGCCGACGGGAGCGGCCCGCCCCTCGTGCTGTCCGCCGGGTCGAGCCCGCACGCGACGCTGGCGGTCGCGCCCGACGGCAGATCCGCCGCGGTCGGCGCGCTCGACGGGCGCGCGTGGATCGTCCCCCTCGACGGCACGCGCCCGGCGCGCCAGCTCATGCACGACGGCGCGGTCCTGGCGCTCGCCTACGGGCCCGACGGCGCGCGGCTCACCACCGGCGGCGGGGACGGGCACCTGCGCATCTTCGACGCGCGCTCGGGCGCGCTCCTCGCCCGCGTGACCCTCCCCGGCGGCGCGCTCTTCGCGCTCGCCTGGGCGCCGGACGGCCGCTCGATCGCCACCGCCTCCGAGGACGGGGTGGCGCGCCTCTTCACCGGCGACGGCACGCCCCGCGCGGCCTTCGGCGCGCCGGGCGTGCCGCTCTCCTCCGTCGCGTTCAGCCCCGACTCGCGGCGGATCGCGATCGCGTCGCAGGACGGCTCGGCGCGGATCTACCCCGTCACGTCGCCCGCGCGCGAGGTGCGCCTCCGCGGCCACCGCGGCGCCGTCACCGACGCGCGCTTCAGCCCGGACGGCGCGCACGTCCTCACCGTCGGAGCGGACGGCACGGCGCGGGTGTGGGCGGCCGACGGCGAGGGCGCGCCGCTCGTGCTCCGCGGCCACACGGCCTTCGAGGCGACGTTCTCCCCGGACGGCACGCGCATCTTCACGCGTGGGAAGGATCGGACGATCCGCGTCTGGAGGGCCGAGGATCCGCGGGCGCGGGGCGTCCTGCGCGGCCACGGCGAGCTCGTCGACACGGTCGAGTGGACGCACGACGGCTCGCGCATCGTCACCGCGGGGCACGACGGCACGGCGCGGATCTGGCCGATCCACGGGGATGGCGCGCCGCTCCTCATCTCCGATCCCGGCCGCGTGCTGCACTCGGCGGACCTGGACCGTGACGAGCGGCGGCTCGTGACCGCGTCGGAGGACGGCACGGTGCGGATCTGGGACGCGCAGGACGGAAGGCTGCTCCGCGAGCTTCGCGGCCACACGAGCTCGGTGCTCTCGGCGGCGTTCAGTCCGGACGGCACCCGCGTCGCGAGCGCCTCGCTCGACGGCACCGTGCGCATCTGGCCCGCCGACGGGGGCGGCGAGCCGCTCGTGCTCTACGGCCACGAGAAGGGCATCACCTCCGTGTGCTGGACTCCGGACGGCCGCTTCGTGGTCTCCGCCTCGCAGCTCGACGCGACGGTCCGCATCTGGCCAGTGGACGGCTCGCCCGCGAGCGTCATCCGCGCGGAGCGGAGCGTCTTCCGCGCGACCGTGACGCCCGACGGGACGCGCCTCCTCGTCGCCGAGGAGAACGGCCCCCTGCACGTGTACCGGCTCGAGCCGCTCGAGGAGCTGCCGCCCATCGCGGCGCTGCCGGAGGGGCTCTTCTCGGCGGCGGCGAGCCCGGACGGCGACCGGATCGCGCTCACCTCGCACGATGGCATCGTGCGCGTGTACCCGGCCTCCGGCGTGGGCGAGCCGCTCATCCTGCGCGGGCACGACGGCAGCGTGGGCCACGCGGCCTTCAGCCCGGACGGCACCGAGCTCGCGACCGCGTCGATCGACGGCACCGCGCGCGTGTGGACCGTGTCGTGGGGGCGCGTGCTCGCGCTCCTGCGTGCCTCGACGACCGCGTGCCTGCCGGTCGCGCACCGGGTCCAGATCCTCGGGGAGGGCGCCGCCGAGGCGGAGCGGCGCGCCGCCGCGTGCGAGCAGCGCCACGGCCGGGCCCCGGAGCCGCGCCGGCCTCCACGGAGCCCGCCGGCCGCCGGGCTCCCGCCGCCGCCCTCGGCGCGAGGAGGATGAACGTGAGAGCCCGCGTCCTCGCCCTCGCCTTCGTCGCCGCGCTGGCCGCCGCGCCTGCGCGCGCCGACGCCCCCACCCCGCCGCGCCTCCCGCCCCCTGCTCCGCTGCCGCCGCCCGCCGGCTCCGAGCGGGTCGAGGTCCGCGTCACGTTCCCGCCGTGGCAGTACACAGGCAGGTTCCGGCTCGAGACGGCGTCCGGCGAGCTCGTCGATCAGGGGACGGCGCGGGACGACGGCGGGTTCGCGTCGCAGGCGACCGTGGAGCGCGTGCTCGAGGGCGCCCGCGGGACGCTCGTCCTCCGCGTGGAACGCAACGCGAAGGTGCCGCGCTTCCCGGCGCTGTTCGGGCGATGGACGGTCGTGCGTGGCACGGGCGCGTACGCCCGCGCCGTCGGCCGCGGTACGTTCACGAGCTGTGCGTCCGGCGAGGTGGGCAAGGGGAGCCCCTTCGAGCTGCAGACGCTCGTGGGCCACGCGCGCCTCCGGTGATCCCCCTGGCCCCGCGGTGGGTCCCCGATGGACCCGCGGCGGCTCGCGTCACGAGACTCCTTCTCGCCGCTCTTCATCCATGGGTGGCCGTATCGCCCTCGGAGGAGTGGATCATGACGAGCGAGAAGCACGACACTCTCTTTGCCGGGCTGCCGCGAAGGCGGCGTCTCGCTGGACTCGTCACGATCGCCCTCTGGCTGGGGATCGGCGCCGCCTTCGTGACGGACATGGTCCCGACCCGGTCGAGCATCGACTGGCTGTACGGGGTCGAGGCGCGGCGCGATGCGTACGCCCGCGTCCTCGCCGCGCGCGCCGCGCAGCAGACCCCCGCGCCGCGCCGCGCTGCGCGCGCCGTCCCCGCCGCCGCGGCGGCCATCACTCGCACGGCATCGCAGGCGCACGCGCCGGAGGCCGCGATCTGCCAGGCGCCGTGACGGGGGCGGCTCCCGCCGGGAGGCCTACCCGCGCCGGCCGAGGAGCCACAGCAGGAGCGTGAGGACGATCGACAGGACGACCGACGTTCCGAGCGGCAGGTAGAGCCGGAAGCCGTCTCGCTCCACCGAGAGGTCGCCCGGCAGCCGTCCGAGGCGCAGCCCGGGGAAGCGTTCGGCGAGGATGAGCAGGACGCCGGCGATCGCGATCACCGCGCCCGCGAGGACGAGCATCCGGCCGAGGCCTCCGAGGCCACCCGCTGGCATGAGGCGATCCTAGCGGGAGCGAGAGCGAGTCGCGAGAGGACGGCCGAGCCACCGCGCCCGCGCGCCCTGCTTCACCCCGTCGCGACCCCGGGCAGCACCTCCTCGAGCGCCGCGAGGAACGCGTCCACCTGCGCGTCCGTGTGCCCGGCGGTCAACGTGACGCGCAGCCGGCTCGTGCCGCGCGGCACGGTGGGGGGCCGGATGGCGCGCACGTAGAAGCCGCGCTCGCGCAGCGCCTGCGAGGCGGCGACGGCGCGGGCCTCGTCTCCGAGGATCACCGGGAAGATCGGCGCCGCCACCCGCGCCACGTCGAACCCGAGCCGGGTAAGGCCCGCCTTCATCCGCGCGACGAGCGCGGCGAGGCGGGCGCGGCGCTCCGGCTCCGTCGCGACGATCCCGAGCGCGGCGAGCGCCGCGGCGGAGGCGGCGGGCGCGGGGGCCGTGGTGAACACGAACGTGCGCGCGCGCGTGACGAGCAGCTCGACGAGCCGCCGCTCCCCGGCCACGAACGCGCCGGCCGCGCCGAGCGCCTTGCCGAGCGTTCCCATGTGCACGTCGACGCGGTCGGCGACGCCGAGCGCCTCGGCGAGGCCGCCGCCGCGCGGCCCGAGCACGCCCTCCGCGTGCGCCTCGTCCACGTAGAGCATCGCGCCGTGCCGGTCGCAGAGGTCGGCGAGCTCGCGGAGCGGCGCCGCGTCGCCGTCCATCGAGAAGATCGCGTCCGTGACGACGAGCTTGCGCCGCGCGCGCGTGCGCGCGAGGAGGTCCGCGAGCTCCTCAACGTCGCAGTGCCGGTAGCGCACGAGCTCGGCGCGCGACAGGAGGCAGCCGTCCAGGATGGACGCGTGGTTCAGCACGTCGGAGAAGACGGCGTCGTCGCGCCCGACGAGCGCCGCGGGGACGCCCGCGTTGGCGTGGTAGCCGGAGCCGAACAGGAGCGCCGCCTCCGTCCCGGCGTGCGCCGCGAGCGCCCGCTCGAGCGCGCCGTGCACCGGGAGATCGCCCGCGACGAGGCGCGACGCGCCGCTCCCCGCCCCCTCGCGCTCGGCGGCCTCGGCCGCGGCGCGCCGGAGGCGCGGATCGGCAGCGAGCGCGAGGTAGTCGTTGGAGCAGAGGTTCACGAGCCGGCGGCCGCCGACCTCCACCTCGGGCCCCTGGGGCGAGCCGATGGGCTCGAGGGCGCGCCGGAGCCCCTTCGCCCCGAGCGCCTCGAGCTCGCGATCGATCCAGTCGAGCGAGCCGCGCGCCATCGCCTACGCGCAGCCGCCGCGCGGCGCGCCGACGACCGGGAGCGCCCGCTTCCCGCCCGGCTCGGCCGCCCGGCGGTTCCACTCCGCGTCGCTCGGGGCCGTCCCGTCGAACGACCAGGCGCGGCCGGTGTCGGGCGGGCGGAGCGAGAGCCCCTGGCCCTCCACCATCTCGACCGTCTCGCCCGGCCCGCGGCCCGCGCTCGTGAGGTAGTTGCCGACCATGGTGCCGTTCGCGCCGGCCCGGAAGATGAGGTGCTGCCGCGCGCCGAGGTTCACCTCGCGGCCGCCCATCACGAAGATGTGCGCCGCCGGCATCATGAGCCGGAACACCGCGATCGCGGCGAGGCACTCCTCCGCCGTGATCGCCTGCACGTGCTCCATCGGCGTGCCGGGCCGCGGGTTCAGGAAGTTCATCGGCACGCAGTCGATGCCGAGCTCGCGGATCGTCTCGGCGAGCTCGACGCGCTGCTCCGGCGTCTCGCCCATCCCGAGGATGCCGCCCGAGCAGAGCTGCAGGCCCTGCCGCTTCGCGGCGCGGATGGTCTCGAGCTGCTCGTCGTAGGTGTGCGTGGTGCAGACCTTCTCGAAGAAGCTGCGCGCCGTCTCGAGGTTGTGGTGGTAGTGCATGAGCCCGGCGGCCTTGAGCCGGACGAGCTCCGGCTCGCGCACGAGGCCGAGCGACGCGCACGGCTCCACCGCCGTCTCGGCGCGCAGCTTCCGCACCGCCTCCTCGATGGTCGCGAGCTCGCCCTCCTTCGCGACGCGCGTACCGGAGGTCACGATCGAGAACTCGCGCGCGCCGGCGCGCTCCGCCGCCTTCGCCTGAGCGACGATCTCCTCGGCCGGGACGAGCGGATAGACCGGCGCGTCCGCCTCGGGGAAGTGCGCCGACTGCGAGCAGAACCCGCAGTTCTCCGGGCAGCGGCCGCTCTTCGCGTTCGTGATGCCGCAGAGCGCGACCTCGTCCCCGTGGACGGCCCGGCGCACGGCCTCGGCGCGATCGAGCAGCGCCTCGAGCGCGGGGCCGGAGGTGTGGCGGATGAGCGTGCGCGCCTCGTCGGCGCCGATGGGCGTGATGCCGGGCGGGAGCTGGGTCTCTGCGGTCTCGCACATGGGAGCCGCACGATAGAGGCCGCGGATCCGGTCGTCAACCGACCGGGCAGGCAGGGGTTTACGACGCGGCGCGCCGCCCGCGCGCGAGCCGGCGTGGGGGAGCCGGCGGCTGCGTCGCCTCCGGAGGAGTGGCTAGCTTTCGGATCGGGAGGGAAACAATGCTCTGGACGATCACGATCCTGCTCGTCGTGCTGTGGGCCATCGGCATGGTCTCCGGCGCGGCGCTCGGCTGGTGGATTCACCTGCTGCTCATCCTCGCGGTCATCTCGCTCATCTTCGCCGTCATGCGCCGCGGCTCCGCTGCGATCTGACCCGGGCGGCGGCGTCGTCCCGTACGGCCGGCGCCGCCGCGTCGTTCCCGCCGGTCGCTGACCGGCCAGGCGTACCAGCGCCAGCGCGGCCGTCGCCCGGCCGGGAGCCCCGCGCCGGCGTCACGCGTCGTTCGGCTGCGCGGCCACGGCCGGCTCTCTCCTGGCCAGCCCGGCCTTCTCGAGGATCATCTCGGCCGGGCAGAACCCGGTGAAGGCGCTCTGCAGCAGGTTCACGCCGACGAAGGCGGTGAGCCACAGAAAGCGCGCCGACACGAACAGGGGACTGCCTGCGACCCCCAGGACGAGAGAGGCGAGGACGAAGGTTCCGGCGATGACGCGAACGCCGCGATCCACGGTCATGCGTTGAGCTCCTTGGGACGTCGAGGCGGGACGCCCTGCGCGATCGGAGACGACGGGGCGCGAAAGGATTCCGGGCGTCCCGCGATGGTCAGAGCGGCGTGATAGCTGAACGCATGGCCCGCCCCGCCCCGAAGGCGAAGACCGTCTACGCCTGCGCCGAGTGCGGCCAGACGAGCCCGAAGTGGCTCGGCCAGTGCCCTGCCTGCAAGCAGTGGAACACGATGCAGGAGGAGCTCGCCGCCCCTGAGCCGAAGGGTGCCGTGCCACGCGGGTGGGGGGTCGCCAGCTCCGCGAAGCCGATCGCGCTCAGCGAGGTCGAGGCGCGCGACGAGGAGCGGCAGCGCACCGGCATCGGCGAGCTCGACCGCGTGCTCGGCGGCGGTGTCGTCCCGGGCGCGCTCGTCCTGCTCGGCGGCGACCCGGGCATCGGCAAGTCGACCCTGCTCCTCGCGGCGCTCGACCGCCTCGCGCGCGCCACCCCCGACCGGACGGTGCTGTACGTCTCCGGCGAGGAGTCGGCGCGCCAGGTGAAGCTCCGCGCCGACCGGCTGGGCGTCGGCGCCGGGAACCTCCGCGTCCTCGCGGAGACCGACGCGCAGAAGGTGCTGCACGCGGCGGAGGCGCTCGCGCCCGCCGCCGTGGCGGTGGACTCGATCCAGACGCAGTACCTGCCCGAGCTGCAGAGCGCGCCGGGCACCGTGACGCAGATCCGCGAGGTCGCCGCGCGGTTCATGGCGTACGCGAAGACGACCGAGACGCCGGTCTTCCTCGTGGGCCACGTGACGAAGGACGGCGCCATCGCCGGCCCGCGCGTCCTCGAGCACATGGTGGACACGGTCCTCTACTTCGAGGGCGGGGGCGCGCACCCCTACCGCGTGCTGCGGGCCCACAAGAACCGCTTCGGCTCGGCGAGCGAGATCGGGGTGTTCGAGATGAAGGCGGGCGGGCTCGCCGAGGTCACGAACCCATCGGCGCTGTTCCTCGCCGAGCGCCCCGAGGACGCGCCGGGCAGCGCCGTGACCGCGGTGCTCAACGGGACGCGCACGGTGCTCGTCGAGATCCAGGCGCTCGTGGCGCCGACCGGCTTCGGAACCCCGCGCCGCACCGCGCTCGGCATCGACTCGAACCGCGTCGCGCTCCTCGCGGCGGTGCTCGAGAAGAAGGTCGGGATGGAGATCCTGGGCTGCGATCTCTTCGTGAACGTCGCCGGGGGGCTCTCGGTGGACGACCCCGCCGCGGATCTCGCCGCCGTGGCCGCGCTCGCCTCGAGCTTCCGGGATCGCGCGCTGCCGCGGCGTACGCTCGTGCTCGGCGAGGTCGGCCTCGCGGGCGAGGTCCGCGCGGTGTCCCAGCCCGAGATCCGGCTCGCCGAGGCCGCCCGGCTCGGGTTCGAGCGCGCCATCGTCCCCGCCGCGAGCGCGCGGCACGCGGAGGTGCCGTCGGGGATCGAGATCGTCGGCGTGGACACGGTCGCCGACGCGCTCGACCGGCTGGGGTGACTGCCGCGCCAGCGCACCAAGCTCGTTCGACGAGGCACACGAAACCGGAGCCGAGGCGGGCTACCGCAGCGACGCGCGCCGAGGCGCTCCTTCGACGGAGCCGCGCACAGCGGCGCCTGGCAGTGCGCCGCAGGCGCAAGGAGCGAGGACGCCCGCCGCAGGCCCGGGATCGTGCGCCGCAGTCAAGCCGACTGGACGGCCTTGCGCCACTTCGCCAGATGCCCCTCGCGCTCGACCGGCTTCATCTTCGGGTCGAAGCGCTTGCCCACCTTCCACGCCTTCCGGATCTCCTCGCGGTCCTTCCAGAAGCCGGTGGCGAGGCCGGCGAGGAACGCGGCGCCGAGCGCGGTCGTGTCGATCATGCGCGGCCGCTCGACGGGCACGTCGAGCAGGTCGGCCTGGAACTGCATGAGCAGGTCGTTCTGCGAGGCGCCGCCGTCCACCTTGAACACCGGGTAGGCCTTGCCGGCCTCGGCGCGCATCGACTCGGCGAGATCGTAGATGAGGAAGGCGATGCCCTCGAGCGTCGCGCGGGCGAGGTGCGCTGCGGTCACGCCCCGGTCGATGCCGCGGATGACGCCGCGGGCCTCGGGCCGCCAGTGGGGTGCGCCGAGCCCGGCCAGCGCGGGGACGAACACGAGGTCGCCCGTGTCCTTCACCTGCTTCGCGAGCACCTCGACGTCCGGCGTCTTCTTGAAGAGGCCGAGCCCGTCCCGCAGCCACTGCACGGCGGCCCCCGCGATGAAGGAGGAGCCTTCGAGCGCGTACGTCACCTCGCCGGCGACGTCCCAGGCGACGGTGGTGAGGAGACCGCGCGACGACAGCACCGGCTCCTTCCCGACGTTCTGGAGCAGGAACGCGCCGGTGCCGTAGGTGCACTTCGCCTCGCCGGGCTGGAAGCACGCCTGGCCGAACAGCGCCGCCTGCTGGTCTCCCGCCATGCCCGCGACCGGGATCCCGTCCGGCAGGACCTTCACGTTCCGCGTGACGCCGTAGACGTGCGAGGAGGGGACGATCTCGGGGAGCACGTTGCGCGGCACGCCGAACAGGTCGAGGAGCTCGCGGTCCCACGCGCGCGTGCGGAGGTCCATGAGCAGCGTGCGGCTCGCGTTCGACACGTCCGTCACGTGGGTGGCGCCGTTCGTGAGCCGCCAGACGAGGTAGCTGTCGATGGTCCCGAACGCCGCCGCGCCGGAGTCCGCCCGCTCGCGCAGGCCGCGGACGTTGTCGAGGAGCCAGCGCATCTTGGTCGCGGAGAAGTAGGGGTCGATGACGAGCCCGGTCTTCTCGCGCACGCGCGGCTCGTGCCCCTCCGCCTTGAGGAAGGCGCAGACGTCGGTGGTGCGCCGATCCTGCCAGACGATCGCGTGGTGGAGCGCGCGCCCCGAGATCCGGTCCCAGGCCGCGGTCGTCTCGCGCTGGTTCGTGATCCCGATCGCGGCGATGTCGCGACCGGTGAGGCCCGCCTCGCGCAGCGCCCGCTGGACCGTCGCGATCGTCGACCCCCAGATGTCGTCGAGGTCGTGCTCCACCCAGCCCGGCTTCGGGAAGATCTGCCTGAACTCCTGGTTCACCCGGGCGCGGAGCCCGAGCCGCTTGTCGAGGACGAGGACGGTCGTCCCGGTCGTCCCCTGGTCGATCGCCATGACGTAGGAAGCCATGCTCACCTCGCGCGCGGGCGCCGCCCCGTCCCGCGCCGCCTCGTGCCACCGTCCTGCTCCCGCGTCCCGGCCCCGTCCTCACCGCGCGCCCTCCGTCCAGGCGCCGCCGAGCCGCGCGCGCCCGGCACGGGGAGGCCGGTCAGGAAGCGCGCGGTCACGTCCGCGCAGAGGTCGCGCTCCACGTCGATGCCGACGAGGTGCCAGCTGTCCTCGAGGATCACGAGCTCCGCCGGCCCGCTGCCGATGCGACGCGCGAGCCGCCGGGACCCGCCGACGGTCACGGTGTGATCGTGCGCCCCCGCCACGACGAGCGCGGGCGCGGCGATGCCCGGCAGCTGCCGGTCCACGTGCTCGGCGAGCGCGGTGAGCTCCGCGACCGCCGCGAGCGGCACGCCGCCGAGGGTCGGGCCGCGGTTGCGCTCGCGCATCTCGGGATCGTGCACGTCCGAGCCGGCCTCCTTGGGGACGACGAGCCGGGAGAGCGGACCGAGTCGCGCCAGCAGGGCGCCGAGGCGGCCGTGGAGCTGGAGCTCGAGCGCCGGCGCGAGGAGGACGAGGCCGTCGACACGCTCGGGGTGATCGTGGGCGAGCGCGCAAGCGACGAGCGCGCCCATGGAGCAGCCGACCACGAAGGTGCGCCGCGCGCCCTCGAGCCGGGCGAGCTCGCGGCGCGCCTTGGCGACCCACTCCGGCCACGGCACGCCGAGCAGCTCCCGAGCGTCGCCGCCGTGCCCCGCCATTACGGGCGCGAGGCAGCGCATGCCCGCCTCGGCGAGGCGGCGCGCGACGACGTGCATCTCGAAGGTGGAGCCGGTGAGGCCGTGCAGGAGCAGCACGGCGTCCGGGCCGCCGCGCAGCTCGAACTCCCTCCCGTGCTCGATCCCCGTGCGTGCCAACCGAACGATCGCTTACCCCTGGACGGGCCTCGTTTCAATGCTCCCGGTGCGGCGGCCCCGTCCAGGCAGCGCTCCCGGCGCCGGCATGCTAACACCGCTCCATGCCCGACAAGCCCGGCGCCCCGCCGCACGCGATCCAGCTCCAGCTCGAGATCGACCCCGTCACGGCGAACGGCGTCTTCGTGAACATGGCGATGGTGAACCACACCGAGACCGAGTTCACCCTCGACCTCGTCTACATCCAGCCGCAGGCGCCGAAGGCCACCGTCCGCTCGCGGATCATCACGACGCCCAAGCACATGAAGCGGCTCATGCTCGCGATCCAGGACAACGTCGCGAAGTACGAGGCGCGCTTCGGGGAGCTCGACCTCGGCGACACGCCACACTTCCCCCACGGCGGCGCGGTGGCGTAGTGCGGATCTCGTCGCCGCTCCTCGGCACGATCCTCGAGCTCCCGGAGCGGCCCGCGCGGATCGTCTCGCTCGTATCGTCGGCGACCGAGGCGCTCTTCGCGCTCGGCGCCGGCGCCGCGGTCGCGGGCGTCACGCCCTACTGCGCGCGGTACGTGCCGGGCCTCGCCGCGCCCGTGGTGGCCGACTACGTCTCCGCGGACCCGGAGGCGATCCGCGCCGTGCGCCCGGACCTCGTCGTCGCGACCGACGGCGTGCAGCTCCCGCTCGCGCGCCGGCTCGCGGCGGCGGGTCTCCCGGTCGCGCTCCTGCCCGTCCCGCAGAGCCGGTTCGGGATCCTGGAGAACACCGTCGCGCTCGGGGCGCTCGCCGGAAGGCTCGCCGAGGCGAGGGCGCTCTGCGACCGGCTCGAGCGCGCGTGCGCCGAGCTCGTCGCCTCCGCGCCGGCGCCGCGGCCTCGCGCCTACGCGGAGCTCTGGTTCGGGCGCCACGTGCGGCGCCCGGGCGGGCGCGCGTTCGTGCACGACCTGCTCTGGCTCGCCGGGCTCGATCCGGTCCACGGCGATCGGCCCGACGCGTACGCCCCGCCGGACCTCGACGAGGTGCCACGGCTCGCGCCCGACTGGGTGATCGTGTTCTCGGAGCCGGAGCACCCCATCGACGCCGAGGCGCTCGTGCGCGAGCGCGGCTGGGATCGGGCGTTCGCCCCGCGCCTGCTCGCGTCCACCACCGAGCGCGGGCGGAACCTCATCCACGACGGACCGTCCTTCGTCGACACCGCGCGCTGGCTGCGCGGCGCGATCGCCCGCTGAGCGGCCGCCCCGCGACCGCCGGGGCCGAGCCTGAACCTCCGTTCCGTGCTCGGCCCCCGTGCTGTCGCGGGGTTCGGACCGGCACGCGCGCTGCTCTCCAGCCGCCTCGCGCGCACGACCGCGCGCCCGAAACGGAACGGAGAGAACGATGAGCGACACGAACGACAAGGGTGGCGGCCGGAAGCTCGCCGTCTACGCCATCCCGGACAGCGCGAACGGCGAGCGGACCTGGTGGCCGAAGATCGGCGTCGCGTTCATGAACCGCGACGGGAGCATCGCGATCCTGCTCGACGCCCTGCCCCTCGGGACGAACAAGCTCCAGGTGCGCGAGATGCGCGAGGACGGCCGGCCCGCGGGGAACGGGGCGCCTCGCCGCGTGGGGCTCGAGACGGTCGAGGTGCGGCCGTGAGGCGCGCACTCCTCGTCGCGGTCACCGCCGCCGTGCTGCTCCTCGCCTCCCCCGCGCTCGCGGGGAAGAAGGCGCTCGCCCCGGGCGAGCGGATCGATCTCAACCGCGCGAACGTGGCCGAGCTCATGCGCCTGCCCGGCGTCGGCGAGAAGCGCGCCCAGGCGATCGTCGCTCAGCGGACCCGGCAGCCGTTCCGCCGGCCGGAGGACGTGCTCGTCGTGAAGGGGATCGGCCCCGCGTGGCTCGCAAAGGTGAAGGCGAACGTCACGGTCGGAGCGCCCTCGCCGGGCGCCGCGTCGACCACCGCGCGGCGCTGAGAGGTCGTGAATCAATCTCCGGACCGAGCGGGCGGACGAGACGCAAGCAGCGCGAGGCGCGACGACCGAGCATACCCGTAGGGTATGTGAGGGAGGAGCAACGAAGCGATGCGCCGCGGATCGTCCGCCGCGGCGACGGGAGGCGATTGGTTTACGGCCTCTGAACCCCCGCGGATCCTCGGGAACCCGGCCGGCGCCTCCACTCTCCGGCCGGGTCTCCGCGCGCGGCCCTGCGGGAGGCTGCTTGACACCCGGCGCGGGCGGGCGCTACTCGTGGCGTCGTTTCAAGCGGCACGGAGGACAGGGAAGCCGGTCGAAGTCCGGCGCGGTCCCGCCACTGTAGCCGGGTGAAGGTGCCTCGGAAGTCACCACTGCCGCAGACGCATCGCGGTGGGAAGGTGGAGGTACCGCGCGGAGCGTCCCTCCGCGGCCCGGGAGCCAGGAGACCTCCCTCCGAGCCTGTCGCGCATGGTGCGCGGCCTCGCCGTTCGCGGCGAGCAAAGATGCATCGGGTCCGGAGGAGACCCGACACTTGGGCTCGACTTCCCGTTCACCGGGGCGCCCGTGCGCCCTCATCGCCGCGCTGGCGCTCGTCCTCGCGCAGCAGGCGCGCGCCGACGGCGCCGCGCAGGACGCGGCCCCGCCCGAGGGCGAGCCGCCCGTGCGGCTCCCCGAGGTCGAGATCCGCGTGCCGCGCGCGGAGGTCGAGAAGGATCCGACCGCCTCCGCGACGGTCGTGTCCGCGAGCCGCTTCGAGGGCGAGGCGAAGGACGTGGCGCAGCTCCTCGCCACCGCCCCGGGCGTCTCGGTGACCCGCTACGGCACGCTCGGCCAGCTCGCCACCGTCTCGGTGCGAGGCGTCGCCGCCGACGGCGTGAAGGTGCTGCTCGACGGGCTCCCGCTCGGCACGGCCGGCGGCGGGGTCGATCTCTCGACCATCCCGCGCCAGTGGATCTCGCGCATCGAGGTGGTGCGCGGCGCGGCGGGCGCGCAGTTCGGGGCGGGCGCGCTCGGCGGCGCGGTGAACGTCGTGATGCGCCAGGGCGAGCAGGGCGAGCTCGCCGCAGAAGCGACCGCCGGCGCGTTCGGCACCTACGCGATCTCCGCCGACACCGTCGCCGCGGTCGGGCCGTTCTCGCTCTTCGTGGCCGCCACCGGCGAGGACACGCAGGGCGACTTCAGCTACCTGTTCGACGACCGGCCGTCGCTGCCAGGGAGCCCGCTCGAGGACCGGACGCGGCAGAACAACGGCGCGCGGCGCGTCGGCGCGATCGGGAAGCTCGGCGGGGTCGCCGGCGGCTTCCGCGTCGATGGCCTCGCGCAGCTCACGTCCGGGAGGCGCGAGCTTCCCGGCTCGCCCTACCAGCCGACGCCCGGCGACTGGGAGGAGGACGGGCGGGTGCTCGCGATGCTGCGGGTCGCGCGCGAGGTGCGCCCTCGCCTCACGCTCGCCGCTCGTGTGTTCGGCCGGCGCGACCTCCTCGACACGCGGCTCGCCGCGACGGGCCCGGACCCCACGCGGCAGCGCGGCGGCGCCGGCGGGCTCGAGCTCGAGGCGGGGCTCTCGCACGGGCCGGGCGTCCTCACCGCCGCCGCCTCCGCGGAGGTGGAGGGCTACTCGAGCGACGCGCTCGGCGGGACGCGGAACCGGGCCGGCTTCGCGGGCGCGCTCGCGGAGGACCTGCTCCTCGCCGGCGGCCGGCTGCGGATCGGTCCGTCGGTGCGGGCGGAGCGGACCGGCGGATACTCGGGCATCTCCGCGAAGCTCGGCGCGGCGTTCGAGCTCGCCCGCGGCCTCGCGCTCCGGGCGAGCGGCGGACGCACGTACCGCGTACCGAGCTTCGCCGAGCTGTACCTCGAGCAGGGGCTCCTCGCCCCGAACCGCGACCTGCGGCCGGAGACGGGCGCCGGCGCGGACGCGGGGCTCGTCTACGACGGCGCGCTCGGGCTCCTCTCCGTGGGCGGCCACGCGACCGTCTACGACGACATCATCACCTACGAGCCGGCGAGCGTCGGCAGGTTCCGTCCGTTCAACACCGGCCGCGCGTTCGTCGCGGGCGTGGAGGCCGAGGCGGCGACTTCGCCCTGGCGGCGCGCGCTCGGGCTCGCCCTCTCCGGCGCGTACACCTTCCTCCCGACGGAGGTGCTGCGGGGCAGCTCCGACGTGCTCGGGAACGCGCTGCCCCGCCGGCCGCGCCACCGCGTCTACGCGCGCGCCGCGATCTCGCCCGGCAGGCTCGGCGCCCACTTCCAGGTCGAGCACGTGCGCGACCAGTACCTCGACATCCGGAACCAGGCCCGGCTCCCGGATCAGACGATCCTCGGCGCCGGCGCCTCGGTGCGAATCCTTCGCGAGCCGCTCGTGGCGCTGCACCTCGAGGTCGAGAACCTCGGCGACGACCGGACGCTCCTCGACGGCTACGGCAACCCCCTCCCCGGCCGGACGTGGATGGTCACGCTCCGCGCGGGGACCTCTCGACGTGAAAGGACCCCATGACCCTCCGCTCCCCCCTCGCCGTCGCGCTCGCCCTCGCGCTCGCCCTCGGCTGCAAGAAGGACCTCGTCTGCCCCTCTGGCGAGGTCGAGTGCGGCGGCCGCTGCGTGTCGCTCCTCACGGACGCGGCGAACTGCGGGGCGTGCGGCGCGGCCTGCGGCGCCCTCGAGGTGTGCGGCGCCGGGAGCTGCGGCTGCGCGCCGGGCGTCGGCGTCTGCGGCGGCGCCTGCACCGACCTCGCCCGGGACGCGCAGCACTGCGGCGCCTGCGACGTCGCCTGCGGCGCGGCGGACTACTGCACGACGCAGGGGGACGCCACCGCCTGCACCGCGGCATGTCCCGATGGGTTCACGGCGTGCGGACGGTCGTGCGTCGAGCTCGCGACGGACCGCCAGAACTGCGGCGCGTGCGGCAAGGCCTGCGGCGCGGGGGAGTCGTGCCGCGACGGCGCCTGCCGCGCCGAGGTGTTCGTCGCCTGCTACGCGACGGGGGACGTGCGGCCGGTGACGGTCGACCTCGCCCCCGCCGGCGCCCCGCGCCTGTCGCGCGGCGGTCCCACGGCGCTCGCGATGGGCGCGGACGTGCTCTACACCGCGAACGGCTTCCCCGCCGGGGTGGGCGTCGTGCCCATCGACGCGAGCCTGCCGACGAGCCTCACCGTGCTCCCCGGGAACGACCTGCAATACCTGACGACGTACGCCGGCGCGGTGCTCGCCGCGAACTCCGGCGTCGGCACGCTCGTGGTCCTCGACGCGGCGGGCGGGGTGCTCGACGAGATCGTGCTCCCCGGCGACGCTCCGAACCCCCACGGGCTCGCCGTCGCGGGGACGACCGCGTACGTCGCGCTGTACGGCAACGGGCCCACGGGCGACCAGACCGCCCCGGTCGGCCAGCAGATCGCGAAGATCGATCTCTCCGGGCTCGCCGAGTGCGCGAAGCCGGATGCGCCGGCCTGCGGCGCCGGCGGCGCCTGCGCCGCAGGGCGCGAGTGCCGAGACGGCCGCTGCCGTGCGCGCTGCGGCGAGGTCAAGGGCACGATCGACGTCCTCGCGGTCCCGGGCAGCTCCGACGCCCCGGGCTACCCGTTCCCGAACCAGGTGGCGACGGTCGGAGGCCGCGTGTTCGTGTCGCTCCCGAACTTGAAGTTCGCGGACTTCGGCGGGGGCTTCGCCGGCTACTTCGCGCCGGCCGGCAACGGGCGGCTGCTCGTCATCGACACCGCCGCGAGCGACGCGACCTCGATCGTGGACCTCGGGCCCGGCTGCAAGAACCCGGGCGACGTCGCGGTGCTGGGCTCGACGGTGTGGATCGCGTGCGGCTCGTTCTCCTTCCCGACCGAGGCCCCGGGCGCGGTCGTCCCGGTCGACGTCTCGGGCGCGCCGAAGGTCGGCGCGGCGGTCGACGCGAGCGCCATCGTGCCCGGGAACCTGGCGTTCTGCGGCGGACGGGGCTACGTCACGGATCAGAGCTCGGGCAAGGTGCTGCCCTTCGACCCGGCGTCGCGTGCCACGGGCGGCGCGACCGAGGTCTGCCCGGTGAATCCGGACACGCACTTCGCCTGGGTGTCCGACATCGCATGCAGCGAGTGATCCGCGCCGCCACCCTGGCCCTCGCCGTCGCCGCGCTCGCCCCGTCGCGCGCGGCGGCGGACGATCCCCTGCGCCCGAGCGGCAAGGGCGCCGCGGAGGGCGGCGCGATCTGGGTGGGGCCGCGCCCGAAGGCGCCGCCCCGCCGGATCGTCGTGCTCGCGCCGAGCCTCACCGACGTCGTCGTCGCCCTGGGCCACGCCGACCGCCTCGTCGGCGTGACGCGGCTCGACGACTCCGCCGAGGTGAAGGACCTCCCGCGGGTGGGAGGGTTCCTCGACCCGAGCCCGGAGGCGGTGCTCGCGCTCTCTCCGGATCTCCTGCTGTGGGTGACGGACGGGGGCGCCCTCGGCGCGGTGCGGCGCATCGCCGAGCTGTCGGCCGCGTCGCGGCACCCTTTCCCCATCCTCGCCATCCCGATCGTGAACGTCGCCGACGTGCTCGCGACGCCGCGCCTCGTGGGCGACGCGCTCGGGGATCCCGCCGGCGGCGAGCGGCTCTCGCGATCCCTCCGCGCGGCGGTGGACGACGTGCGCCGCCGGGCGCGGGACGTGAGGCGGAAGCGCGTCCTCTTCGTCGTCGGGCGCGAGCCGCTCGTGGTGGCGGGCCCGCGGAGCTTCCCCGACGAGCTCCTCGCGATCGCGGGGGCCGAGAACGTCGTCCGCGGCGAGCGGCCCTGGCCGGTCTACCCGCTCGAGAAGGCGGTCGTGGACGACCCGGAGCTCGTCGTGGACGGCGCGGCGCGCGAGCCGGCGGAGGGCATCGCGCGCCTCTCCGCGATCCCCGCGGTCCGCCGCGGCCAGGTGTTCCGGATCCCGAACGACGATCTCCTCCGGGCCGGGCCGCGGATGGTCCGCGGCCTCGACGCGCTCTTCCGCGGGATCCATCCCGAGGCGAGCCGGTGACCGTGTCCCCCGCAGCTCGGCTCGCGCTCGCCCTCGCCGCCGGCGTCGTCGCCGTCGCCCTCGCGGTCGCCCTCTCCTGCGCGCTCGGCGCCCAGCCGATCTCCATCTCCGCCGCGCTCGCGGGCCGCGATCCCGACGCCGCGATCCTCCTCGGCCTGCGGCTGCCGCGCGCGGTGCTCGCCGCGCTCGTCGGCTGCGCACTCGCGGCCGCGGGCACCGCGCTCCAGGCGCTGCTGCGCAACCCGCTCGCCGAGCCGTTCGTGCTCGGTGTCTCCGGCGGCGCCGCCCTCGGCGGCTCGATCGTGCTCGTCGCGGCGGCGGGGCTCGCGCACGTCGCGGGGGGCGCGGGCGAGGCGCTCGCCGCCGCCCCGCCGGTCGCGGCCGGCGCGGTGCTCGGGGCACTCGCCTCGACCGCGCTCGTGTTCGGGCTCGGCCGCGTCGCCGGGCGGCTCGTGCCGGAGGCGGCGCTCCTCGTCGGCATCGTCTTCAACGCCTTCGTCGCGGGCGTCATCACGCTCATCAAGCTGCTCGTCCCGCCCGAGCAGGCGAGCCGGCTCATGTACTGGCTCGTCGGGGCGGTCGGCTACGAGACGTCCGGCACGCTCGCCGTCGGGGCCGTCCTCATCGCGCTGTCGGTCGGGGCGCTCGTCGCGCTCTCCGCGCGGCTCAACGTCCTCACGCTCGGGGATGAGGA
Organism: Anaeromyxobacter terrae; assembly: GCF_022690685.1. Taxonomy (GTDB): domain Bacteria; phylum Myxococcota; class Myxococcia; order Myxococcales; family Anaeromyxobacteraceae; genus Anaeromyxobacter; species Anaeromyxobacter terrae. The sequence continues at coordinate 37,174 of NZ_JALCYY010000042.1, forward strand.
GGCGGCCTCGCTCGGCGTCGACGTGAAGCGCGCCCGCGCGGCGGTGTTCTTCGCGGCGAGCGCGGCGACCGGCGCGGCGGTCGCGCTCGCCGGCATGGTGGGCTTCGTCGGCCTCATCGTCCCGCACCTCGTGCGCCGCGTGGTCGGCCCCGACCACCGCCTGCTCGTCCCGGCCTCGGCGCTCTTCGGCGCGGCCTTCCTCGTCCTTGCCGACGCGCTCGCGCGGCTCGCGTTCCTGCCGCTCGGCACCGAGCCGCCGGTCGGCGCGGTCACCGCCTTCCTCGGCGGGCCGTTCTTCCTGTGGCTCCTCCGCCGCACCGAGCGGCCGTCGGAGGCGGCGTGACCGCGCCCGCGCCGGGCCCCATCGTCGAGGTGCGCGGCGCCTCGTTCGCCTACGGTGCGCGGAACGCGCTCGAGGACGTCTCGTTCACCGCTCGCGCGGGCGAGTTCGTCGGGCTGCTCGGCCCGAACGGCGCCGGCAAGTCGACGCTCGCCCGGCTCGTCGCGGGCCTCGCCGCGCCCTCGTCCGGCACGGTCCGCCTGGCCGGGCTCGATCCCCACGCCGCGCCGCGGCGCGAGGTCGCACGGGTGTGCGCGCTCGTCCCGCAGGAGCCGCACGTCGGCTGGCCGTTCACGGTGCGCGAGGCAGTGATGATGGGCCGCACGCCGCGCCAGGGGCTCCTCGCCGTCGCGACGCGGCTCGACCACGGCGCCGTGCAGGGCGCGCTCGAGGCGTGCGACCTCGTCCACCTCGCCAGCCGCCGCCTCGACGCGCTCTCCGGCGGCGAGCGGCGCCGCGTGTTCTTCGCGCGGGCGCTCGCGCAGGAGGCCCGCGTGCTGCTCCTCGACGAGCCCACCGCATTCCTCGACCTCGGCCACCAGGTCGCGGTGATGCGGATGGCCCAGCTCGCCGCCCGCGGCGGCCTGTGCGTCGTCGCCGTGCTGCACGACCTGAACCTCGCCGCCGCCGCCTGCGACCGGCTGGTGGTCCTCTCCGGCGGCCGCGTCGTCGCGGAGGGCCGTCCGGCAGACGTCCTCACCGACGCGCGGGTGAGCGAGGTGTGGGGGGTGCCGGTGTGGCGCGGGGAGAACGGGGCGACGGGGAAGCCGATCGTGCTGCCGAAGGTGTGAGCGGCGCTCCGCGCCCCGCGCGCACGCCCGAAAAGCGGGCAAGACCCTAGGCGCAGCACGCCGCGCGCAGGGAGGGGCCCCGTCGCAAAGCGACGGGGAGGGATGCAATCCCTCCCGGCGGGGAACCTGCGCGCACCCGCGACAGCGGGCGCGCAGGTTCACGGGCCCCGCCGACAGGGGGTGGGGCCCCGACGACGGCGGTCAGCCGTCGGCGGGGCGGGGGACAGCGTCCCCCGCACTAATCGAACAGATAGAGCTTGAGGGAAGCCGCGATGGTCCTCGCCGACGTCGCGTCCAGGCTCTGCCGGTACCCCACGTCGAGCGCGACGCCGCCCCGCGTGACGATGCCCGCGCCGAGCGACCACCACGACGTGTCGATCACCTCGTCGCGCGCCCAGCCGGCCCGGAGCGGGACGAGGCCGCCGAGCAGCACCTCGGCGCCGACGCCGTAGCGGTTCTTGGTCGTCTCGGCGCGATCGAGGTCGGCGCGCCAGTCGGCGGTGACCTGGAACGCGCGATCGTTGCCGAGCGTGAGGCCCGCGCCGACGCCCATCGGCGCGATCGCCTCGTTCGCGATGGGCACGAGGTTGTAGCCGACCGCGCCGAGCGACAACCACTCGCCCACCTGCCAGAAGAGGCCGGCGTCGCCGGTCGCCGCGCTCACCTTGTCGTTCGCCCGGAGCGAGAGCCACTTCGCCGCGACCCCGAGGTAGAGCTTCTCGGCGATCGGGCCGGCGAGCGCGAGGTGGACGATGTTCCCCGTGTAGTCGCCGTCGATCGCGCGCAGGTACGAGACGCCCGCGGCCACCGGCGACGAGAGCGAGTCGACCACCGAGCCGCCGAAGAGCTTCGCGACGCTCGTGGCACCGCGCCGATCGACGAAGCCGCCCGTCTCGACCGAGTAGCGCCGGCGCGCCCCGATCGTCGCGGGGTTCACGAGGATCCCGTCGTTGCCCGCCGCCATCCCCACGCCGGCGGAGAGCGCGAGCGTACGCGGACCGGCGAGGTCGGGGACTCCACCCGCCGGAGGCAGCTCGGCGGCGGCGGCCTGGGCGGCGACGAGGAAGACAGCGAGGGCGCTCAGGGTTCGCGCGTGCACCGGGCGAGGATACGGGGAGGTCACGCCCCCGGCAAGGATGCTTGTGGCCGTTTTCGGGAACGCGCTACGGTCGAGTGGGACCCGCTCGAAGAAGGAGGACGCCCATGCGCAAGCGCGACACGGATCGCTACCGCGCGCAGCTCGAGGAACAGCTGAGCGCGCTCCTCGGGCAGTCCGAGCGGGCGGTCCACGAGATGTCGGGCGGCGAAGGCCGCCAGATCCCCGACCCGAACGATCGCGCCACGGCCGAGGAGGGCCGCAACTGGGCGCTCCGGCTGCGCGACCGCGACCGCAAGCTCATCTCCAAGATCCAGGAGGCGCTCGCGCGCCTCGAGGCCGGCACCTTCGGCCGCTGCACGTCCTGCGGACACCCGATCGCGTCCGCGCGGCTCCGTGCACGCCCGGTGACGGACCTCTGCATCGGCTGCAAGACCGAGGCGGAGCGGCTCGAGCGCTAGACGCCCGGCTGCGCAACCGCCCGCAGGCCGTCGCACCGCCCACCGCCTCGCGGCGTCGTGCGGCGTCGACGAGCGGGCGGTCGAGGTCGTCCCTCGACTCCGCGTCTCGGCTGACGCCGATACGCTACGCTCGGGATGAGCGGCCTTTCGGAGTCGAGGTCGGGTTCGCCGTTCGACGTCCGTGCGACGAGCCCGCCGGGCCGCCGCCCCCGATGGACCACAGACGGACTTCTGCCGCGCGCGGAGCGGGGCTAGATTGCCGGCACCATGGAGAATCGGACGATCCGCAAGGCCGTCATCCCCGCAGCGGGCCTCGGCACGCGCTTCCTCCCCGCGACGAAGGCGGTCCCGAAGGAGCTGCTCCCCATCGTGGACACGCCCACCATCCAGTACATCGTCGCCGAGGCGGTGGCGGCCGGCGTGCGCGACGTGATCCTCGTCGTCGCCCGAGGCAAGGAGTCGATCGTCGATCACTTCGACATCGCCGCCGAGCTGGAGGCGCACCTCGAGCGCACCGGCAAGCACGAGCTCAAGAAGCAGATGCGGTCGATCGCCCAGATGGCGAACGTCATCACCGTCCGGCAGCAGGAGCCGCTCGGCCTCGGCCACGCGGTGCTCTGCGCCCGGGACGTCGTCGGCGACGAGCCGTTCGTCGTGATGCTCGGCGACGACGTCATCGACGCGAAGGTGCCGGGCGCGAAGCAGCTCGCCGACTGCTACGCGCGGCACGGCCTCGGCACGGTGGCGCTCATGGAGGTCCCGCGCGAGGAGACGCCGATGTACGGCATCGCCGCCGGGAGCGAGATCGAGCCGCGCACCGTCCGGGTGGACCGCCTCGTCGAGAAGCCGAAGCAGGACCCGCCCTCGAACCTCGCGGTGATCGGCCGCTACGTGCTGCCGCCGCGCATCTTCCAGGTCCTCGAGCAGGTCCATCCCGGCGTCGGCGGCGAGATCCAGCTCACCGACGCGCTCGCGGTGCTCGCGCGCGAGGAGGGGCTGCTCGGCTACCGGTTCGAGGGAGACCGATATGACGCCGGCGACCGATTGGGGTATCTCAAGGCGAACCTCGCGTTCGCGCTGAAGCGCCCCGAGCTCGCGGGCCCGCTCCGCGAGCTCATGAAGGAGATGTCCCGTTGACGAAGCGCCTCCTCGCCGCCCTCGCCGTCGTCGCCATCGCGCTCCCCGCCGCCGCGTACGTCCTCCCGGTCTCCAGCATCCTCGCGCGCCTCGCGGCGAGGCGCGCCGAGCTCTCGCTCGCCTCGCTCGAGGCCCAGGGCACGTTCCAGGCGGAGGGCCCGGACGCACAGAAGCTCGCGCAGGCGGCGGGGGTCGAGCTCCGCGGCCGGGAGCTCAGCGTGCCGGCGCGCTTCCTCATGAAGGTGCCGGGCCGCTGCCGCCTCGAGCTCGCGCCGCTGGACGTCCCCGAGGCGAGCCGGCCGTACGTCGCGATCCGCGACACCCGCGTCGTCGGCTCGCGCGGCCTCGCCGAGCTCCCCGCCGCGGTCGCGCTCGTCCGCTCCACGTGCGCGCTCCTCGGCCCGTCGCTCGCCGGCGGAGGCGCCGGCGCGTACGCGAGCGCCCTCGGGCGCCGCGGCGTCTCGACCTCGGAGGTGTCGCTCGGCCGGTTCGACGGCCGCCTCGCCTACGTGGTCGGCGCGCGGGCGACGAGCAAGGACGCGAAGCCCGTCGCCTACGTGGACAAGGAGACGTTCCAGCCGATGCGGCTCGTCTCGGCCGAGGGCGGCGCCATGCTCGACGTCCGCCTCCTCGGCTGGGGCTCACCGACCGGCGGCGACTGGTTCCCGCGCGCCGTCGAGGTCTGGAAGGGCGACGCCGTCCAGCTCCGCTTCACGACCGAGAAGGCCGCCGCGAACCCGCGGCTCGCGGATCCGCTGTTTCCGTAGAAGCGGGGGCTGCGCCCCCGCCCCTGCTCGGCGGGGCCGTGAACGGTCGCGCCCGCTTCGCGGGTTCGCGACCGTTCCCCGCCGGGAGGGACTGCGTCCCTCCCCGTCGCTTCGCGACGGGGCCCCTCCCTGCTGAGCGCGTGCGGCCCGGCGCGGCGTGCGCCACCGCGGTGGCGGCTCCGCCGCGAACGCGGCGGCGCCCCGGCGGGCTCGCTTCGCTCGCCGCCTGCCTACCCAGCGACCCGATCCGCCTCGTCCGTCTCGCCCGTGTCCGGCTCCACGTCCGTGCGGTACTTGCGCAGCACGCGCTTGAAGTTGGAGCGGTCCATGCCGGCCTTGCGGGCGGCCGCCGAGATGTTGCTGTCGCAGTGGCGCATCAGCGTCTCGACGTAGCCCTTCTCGAACCGGCGCAGCGCCTGCTCCTTCGCGGCGGCGTAGGACATCGTGAGCCACACCGCCTCGTCCCCGCTCGCGGGCGCCTCGCGCACGAGCGGCGCGGTGCGGCCGGTCACGGCGGGCGGGAGGTCCGAGGCGCTCACCGCCTCGCTGCGGCAGAGCACGACCGCGCGCTCGATCGCGTTCTCGAGCTCGCGCACGTTGCCCGGCCAGCGGTAGCCGCAGAGGAGCTCGACCGTCTCCGGCGACAGCGTGCGCACGCGCTTGCCGAGCCGCTCCGCGTAGCGGCGCAGGAAGTGGTGCGCGAGCAGCGGGACGTCGTCGACGCGATCCCGGAGCGGCGGGAGCGGGATGTTGATGACGTTGAGCCGGTAGAACAGATCCTCGCGGAACCTCCCGGCCTTCACGAGCCGCGGCAGGTCGCGGTGGGTGGCGGCGACGACCCGCACGTCGACCCGCACCGAGTCGGCCGACCCGACGCGCTTGAGCTCGCCCTCCTGCAGCACGCGCAGGAGCCGGACCTGGGTCGCCATCGGGATGTCGCCGATCTCGTCGAGGAAGATCGTCCCGCCGTCGGCGGCGTCGAACAGGCCCTTCTGGTCGCGCTGCGCGCCGGTGAACGCCCCCTTCACGTGGCCGAAGAGCTCCGACTCGAGCAGGGTCTCGGTGAGCGCGCCGCAGTTCAGCGCCACGAACGGCTGGGCGCGGCGCGGGCTGCGCGCGTGCAGCGCCCGGGCGACGAGCTCCTTGCCGGTGCCGCTCTCGCCGGTGACGAGCACGGTGGTCGCGCTGTACGCCACGGCCTCGATCATCCGCACCACCTCGCGGATGGGCGCGGAGTTGCCGACGAGCCCCTCCGGCGCCGCGCCCTCCTTCTCGCGGAGCTGCGTCTCGAGCCGGCGGTTGCGGTCGAACAGCATCTTGCGCTCGGCCGCCTTGGCGACCGCGCGCGCGACGAGCTCGACGTCCTCGAACGGCTTCGTGAGGTAGTCGTAGGCGCCCGAGCGCACCGCGGACAGCGCGGTCTCGACCGTGGCGTGCCCGGTCATCATGATGACCTCGACCTCGGGGCGGCGGTGCTTCACCGCCGACAGCAGCTCGAGGCCGGAGAGCTGCGGCATCTTGATGTCGAGCAGCGCGACGTCGAAGTCCTCGTGGGCGAGGCGCTGCGTCGCCACGATGGGCGAGTCGAGCGCGACGACCGAGTAACCCTGCTGCTCGAGCAGGGCCTGGAGCGCGCGGAGGAGCGTCGGCTCGTCGTCGACCACGAGGACGCGTACGGGCTTGGTGTCTGTGCCATCGGCCATGGTGAGGTCCCCTCGGTTCAGTGCTTCGGCTGCGCCGCCGGCAGGTCGACCACGAAACAGGCGCCCCCCTCAGGGCTCGGCTCGACGCGGATCGAGCCGCCGTGGTCCTCGGCGATCTGGTAGCAGATGGAGAGGCCGAGCCCGGTGCCCTTCCCCTCCGGCTTGGTCGTGAAGAACGGCTCGAAGATCCGCTTCGCGATCTCCGGACGCACGCCCGGCCCGGTGTCGGCGATGGACACGCGCACGCGCCCGGGAGCTGCGCCGGGGCCGGCGGCCACGGTGAGCCGCCCCGCGCCGTTCATCGCCTGGATCGCGTTCACGGCGAGGTTCACGAAGATCTGCTGGAGCTGGTTCGCGTTCCCGAGCGCGGTCACCGGCCGGTAGTCGCGCACCACCTCGACCCCACCGTCCTTCATCTGCGGACGGAGCAGGAAGAGGGCGTCGTCGGCGACCTGCGCGAGCTCGACCGGGCCCTTCTCCTCGCCGCGCGGGCGGCGCGAGAAGCGCAGCAGGCTCTCGACGATCCGCTTGGCGCGCATCGCCGCGTCCTGGATGAGCTTCAGGTTCTCGAGGTCGGCCGGCGGCCGATCCTCGCGGCTCATGAGCTGCGCGAAGGCGAGGATCCCGCCGAGCGGGTTGTTGATCTCGTGCGCGACGCCGCCGGCGAGCTGGCCGATGGCGGACATCTTCTCCGCCTGGAACAGCCGCTGCGTCACCTCGCGCTCCTCGGTGACGTCCTTCATCACCACCACGAACGCGGCGTCCTCTCCCGTGAACGGGAAGGACCGGACGAGCCAGGTGCGATCGTCGTGGACGGCCTCGGCGCCGCCCGTCGCGACACGGCACCGCGACGGGCAGGGCAGCGCGCCGAACGCGTGGCCGGCGCAGCGCAGGCCGGGGAGCTCGTTCACGGCGACGCCCGCGGCGCGCGCGAACGCCGCGTTCGCGCGGACCACCTCGCAGCCGCCGCCCTTCACGATCACCACCGGATCGCCGAGCGCGTCGAAGCAGGCGCGCCATTCCTCGGCGGCGCGCACGAGCGCCACCTGGCGCGCCACGAGCCGCGCGTCGAGCTCGCGGTTCATCCGCTCGAGCTCTGCGTTGCGCGCGGCGAGCTCGCCGGTGAGCCGGTCGTTCTCCTCGATCGTCCAGAACTGGTCGACCGCGCTCCGCACGGTGATGAGCAGGTGCGCGTCGTCCCAGGGCTTCCAGATGAAGCGGGAGATCTCGGAGCGGTTCACCGCCTCCTCGATGGCGGCGGAGTCGGCCTGACCGGTGAGGAGGACCCGCTGGACCCGCGGCCAGCGCTCCTTCACCCTCCGCAGCAGCTCGATGCCCGACATGCCCGGCATCCGGTGATCCGAGACGACCGCCTGCACGGGCTCGCGCTCGAGGATCTCGAGGGCGGCCTCCGCTCCGGCCGCCTCCAGGATCCGGCAGCGCGCGCGGCGGAGGACGCGCTGGAGCGCACGCCGGACGAGCTCGTCGTCCTCGACGATGAGGAGGGTGCACTCCCGGCCGGGCCCGGGGTGCACGCGTCCCGCCGAGATGACCTGCGCGTCCATCACGGGGTGCCCCCACGGTGCATCGTCCGGTCCACGGGGGACGGACCCGGAGAGCAGTGTTTTCGCTGCGTTGAACGCGCTCGGACCCGGGTACCGGTGCGCTCCGGGTCAACGTATACCCTTACCCTGACAGTAACGCCACTTCGCGCTCAGTCGTTGGCGGGAGGGACAGGGGGCGGCGTCGAGCCGGGGGACTGGTAGAGACAGATGGTGTTCCGTCCGGCACGCTTCGCCTGGTAGAGCGCCTCGTCCGCGAAGCGGAGGAGGCGCTCGTGCGCGGTGACGTCCTTCGAGGGGAAGAACGCCACGCCGAGCGAGGCGGTGACGCGCAGCTCCGCCGGCCCGCCGGGCGCGTCCGCCGGGACCGCGTACGCCTTCGCGCCGAGCGCGCGCCAGATCCGCTCCGCGACCGAGAGCGCGCCGGGCAGGTGCGTCTTCGGCAGGATGACCGCGAACTCCTCGCCGCCGTAACGGCAGCAGATGTCCGGATCGCGGATCGACGCGCGCACGACGGCGGCCGTCTCGCGCAGCACCGCGTCGCCGGCCGGGTGCCCGTGCCGATCGTTCACGGACTTGAAGTGATCGAGGTCGATCATGATGAGCGACACCGGATCGGCGTAGCGGTGCGCGCGGCAGAACTCCTCGTAGAGCCGCTCGTCGAAGAAGCGCCGGTTCTTGAGACCGGTCAGCGCGTCGGTGACGGAGCGCTCCTCGAGATCGCGCTGGGCGCGGCGGAGCTGATCCTGGAGCGACTTGATGCGCAGCATCGCCGCGCAGCGGGCGAGGACCTCCGCCTCGGCGAACGGCTTCGCGAGGAAGTCGTCCGCGCCGAGCCGCAGCCCGGCCACCTTGGAGTCGACGTCGCACCTCGCCGACAGGATCATGACCGGGACGAAGGGCTCCTCCGGCTGCGCCTTGACGGTGCGCAGCACCTCGAGCCCGTCCACGTCCGGGAGCATGAGGTCGAGCAGCACGAGATCGGGCGGCTCCGCGCGGATGGCGCGGATCGCCTCACCGCCGTCGCGCGCGATCCGCACGCGGTAGCCCTCGCGCCGCAGCACGGACACGAGCCACTCGACCTGGCTCGGCGCGTCTTCGACGACGAGGATCTCCGGAGCTGCCACGCGGTGCGACTCTAGCCGAGATCCTTTGGCCCCCCAAGGATGGCCGGCGGCCCGCCCCCCGGTCCGTGCGACGCGGGCCCGCGCGCACACCGGCGCCGCGCGCACACCGCCGGATCCCACCCGGGCGTTTCCGCCGCCTCCGGCGCGCCCTAATCAAGTGACCATGAGCCGCCGCACGCGCCCCGACGCGCAGGAATCCATCCTCGCCGCCGTGCTCTCGCGGGCCGCCGCCGCGGCGCCCAGGGGCCTCGTCGTCCTGGACCTGGACTCGACGCTGCTCGACAACCGCCCGCGCCAGGCGCGCATCCTCCAGGACTACGGCCGGGTCGCGGGCCTGCCTGCGCTGCTCGAGGCGCGCCCCGAGCACTGGCAGGGCTGGGACCTGCGGCTCGCGATGGGCAACGCGGGGCTCACGCCCGCGGAGGTGGACGCGCACGCGGGGCCGGCGCGGCGCTTCTGGGCGGAGTGGTTCTTCACGAGCGCTTACTGCCGCCTCGACGGCGCGCTCCCCGGCGCCGCCGCGTTCGTCCGCGCGCTCGCGAGCACCGGCGCGCGCATCGCCTACGTCACCGGCCGCCCCGCCCGCATGGCCGGCGGCACGCTGCACGTCTTCCGGCGCGAGGGGTTCCCGCCGCCGGACGGCGCGGGAGTCCACCTGCTCATGAAGGACGACCTCGCCCTCGGCGACGACGCCTGGAAGGAGGTCGCGGCCGCGCGCGTCGAGCGGCTCGGTCCGGTGGTCGCCGCGTTCGACAACGAGCCCGCGCACGTGAACCTGTACGCGCGCCGCTTCCCGGAGGCGCTCGTCGTCCACCTCGACACCGATCACTCCGCGCGACCGATCGCGCTGCTCCCGGGGATCCCGGCGATCGCGGACTTCCGCTGCGCGATCACCGGCGACGCGGAGTCAGCCGCCGCGGGAGCCCCGTGACCGGGTCCTGGACGACAGTTCGATTCGCGATCTGCGGTCTCGCGAATCCCGCTGTCGTTCAGCCATGTTCTGACGGGGGCTGCGCCCTCATCATTCATCACGTCCTGAGGCTGCCGACCGTGCCCGCCGTTTCCGTTCGACGAGCGGCCCAGCGCGCAGGCCGGTGGGGCATCGACGAGGTGAGCTCGTGCGGCCCGGGAACGCGCCCTTCGGAGAGCGGTACGCGGGCGGCAAGCGCGCGGCGAGCGTTGACCGCGGGGACCCGGGCCGAGGGGTCGGACGCCTGGCGGAGGCGCGGCGCCGCGACGCTCCGCCCGACGGCAGCTGGAGAGCCGTCGCTCCGGCGCGCGGCCGCGCGAGCGCCGTCCGGGCGCCGCGTCACTCGTCCTTCGTTGGCGCGCGCAAGCCTCACGGCGCCCACATTCCCAGCTGCATGGCGGGACGCGGGGGCGCCCCGCCGGCGCACTCCAGCGGCGTCGGTCCGTCGCCCGGGTTGCGGCGGAAGCGCTCCATGTGCTCGCGTCCGAAGGTCCTCTCGGCGTGAAGAAGGTTATGAGCGCGGCAGGCGAGCCGTAGATTGTCGATCGTCGAGGGCCCCCCGAGCGCGGCGGGTTGGATGTGGTCGAGCTCGAGCTTCCAGCGGCTGTTGCAGCGGCACCCGTCCGGACCGACCCAGGCGCAGCGCCCGCCGTCGCGCTTCCACACCGCGCGGCGCACTATCGCTGGGATCGTGGAGGTCGCCTTCGGGGACGTCGCCGCGGTCGGCTCCGGGCGCTGCTTCTTCCGCTCCGGCGCCACCGCGCCCTTGCGCTTGCCGTGCTTGTCGATGGCGCAGCGGACCGCCTCGTGGAGCACCGCCGCCAGGTCGCCGTCCGGGATCTTGTGCGAGAGAAGGGACCGGAGCGTCTCGAGGTCCTCCTTGCAGGAGCGGTCGAGGGTGACGCGGAGCGACCAGTGGCTCTCGGTGACCGCCACGGTCTCCGGCCTGCGCCTCGGCCTCTCGCTCTCGACCTCGCGCGTGGCAGGCGACGTCGAGCGCGCATCGGGCACCGGC
>NZ_JALCYY010000043.1 GCF_022690685.1 Anaeromyxobacter terrae
CCTCGACCTCGACCTCGACCTCGACCTCGACCTCGACCTCGACCTCGACCTCGACCTCGACCTCGACCTCGACCTCGACCTCGACCTCGACCTCGACCTCGACCTCGACCTCGACCTCGACCTCGACCTCGACGCCGCGAGCCGTTCATTCGTCGAGCCCGCTCGCCCTGATCCTGTGTCGAAGGGCGAGCGGTCCATCGAGCCCGGAGCCGATCCCCCAAAGACAACGGCCGCCCGCGCCGGAGCGCGAGCGGCCGCCTGGCCTACCGATTCCTGTGCGTCGCTAGCCGATCGGCGCGCAGACGCAGTTCATGCCGGTCGTCGGGTCGCAGCGCTGCGTCTTGTTCGCGCTGTTCACGCAGACGCCATTGCAGCAGCCCGCGGTCGGAGTACACGCCGCGTCGAGCGGCGCGCACACCGAGGGGTTCACGCACGAGCAGCTCGTGCCGTCCACGCACGCCTGCGACGGGTTCGAGGTGACGCGGCACGAAGCGCCCGTCTCGCAGCAGAGCGGGTTCTGCGTCGTGCACGCCGTCCCCGTCGCCTGGCAGGCGAGCTCCTCGCAGACGCTCGACGTCGCGTTGCAGGTCAGGCCCGTGCAGCACGCCAGGGTCGGCGAGCACGGCTGCATGACGCCCCCGCACGACGGAGCGGGCGGGGCGCACAGGCCTGCGGTGCAGACCTCGTTCGGCGCGTTGCAGCAGTCCCCGTCGGCGTTGCACGACTGACCCGAGCCCGAGCACGTCGGCTCGCTGTAGGGCACCTTGCACGTGCCGCTCGTCTGGCCGGAGGGGACGTCGCAGGCGAGCCCGCTGCAGCAGTCCGCGTCGACCGTGCAGGACGTATCGACCGGGCGGCAGATGCTGCACGTGCCCTGATCGCAGGTGGCCCCGGAGCAGCACTGGCCGGTGCTCGTGCACCCGCCGCCGGTCGTCACGCACTGGCCGCCGTTGCCCGTGGAGTCCGTGCAGACGTTGCCGATCTCCGCGATGAACTGGCAGGTGGTTCCCTCGCAGCAGCTCGTGTCACCCGTGCCGGTGCACGCGGTCCCGCGCGGCTTGCACGAGGTGGCCGGCTCCGCGCAGCGCAGCACGCCCTGGGCGTCCGGCGTGCACGGGGCGCCGCCGCAGCACTGGTCGCGGAACTGGCAGACGGCGCCGGGGTCGATGCAGCAGAGCGGGTTCGACCCGTCGTAGCCATCCGGGCAGTTCGTCCCGGTGCCACCGCCCGGCGGAGAGCCGAAGCAGCGCGGGATCGCGTTCATGTCGAGCTTGCAGACGATCTTGCCGCTGCCGGTGAAGTCGCCCGGGACGCAGCAGTTCTGCGAGGCGTTGTCACCGAAGGCGCCGCAGATGTTGCCCGGCGGATTGCAGCTCGTGCCGTTCGTGCACGTGCGGTCGTTCTTCGAACTCGTGTCGAACTCGGGCGCGGCGGGGTTCTTGCCGGTGCCGCCCGGCCCGGTCCCCAGCCCGTCGCAATAGACGCCGTAGGGGCTCGTGACGGTCCCGGGTGCGGTCGGATCGGACCCGCCGCAGCACGAGCCCGTCGAGTCGCAGAAGTCACCCGTCATGCGGCAGCCGCCGGCGGGCTGGCACACCGTCGTGCCGCTCCCGAGGTCGACGCAGCGTCGCGTGCAGCAGTTCGTGGGGCCGTCACACGGGACGCCGTCCTGGGTGCAGCCGCCCGCCGGCGGGACGCACCGCCCCGCAGCGCCGCCCGAGGCGCTGCACATGCCCGAGCAGCAGTCGTCGCCGCGCGTGCAGATGTCGCCCGGAGCGTGGCAGGTGTACGCCGGGATGCACGTGCCGCCCTGGCAGTTGCGCGAGCAGCAGTCGAGGCTGCTCGTGCACGCCTCGGCCAGCGTGCGGCACGTGTAGCTCGTGCCGCCCGACCCGAGGGCGGTGCACGTCCCGTCGGTGCCCAGCGTCTTGGAGCAGCACTGCGAGGCGCTCGCGGCGGGGGATCCCGCCTGCACGCACGTCGTGCCGTCGCAGGTGCCGCCCACGCACTTCAGGGAGCAGCACTCGCCGTCGGCCGCGCAGGCCGCGTCGGGCGCCTTGCAGAACTTGGAGGAGGTGCACTGGCCCGAGGCGCACACGCCGGAGCAGCAGGCCGTGTCATCGGCGCAGGTCTCGCCGCCCTGGTGACAGGCGGCGACAGGAGGCTGGGCACATTTACCGTTCGTGCAGGTTCCGGAGCAGCACTCGGTCGCGCTCGCGCACGCCGCCGCCAGCGGGATGCACTCGGTCGAAGATTCGACGCACAGGCCGGACGCGCAGTGGTTCGAGCAACAATCTCCGGCGCCCGTGCACGTCTCTCCGAGCGGGTTGCACTGGGCGAGCGGGCCGCAGACACCGCCCGGACACGCGCCCGAGCAGCAGTCGCTCGGCGTTGCGCACGTGTTGCCGTCCGGCGCGCACGAGTCCGGCACGCAGACGCCGGCGCCGCCGCACGTCGAGCCGGAGCAGCAGTCGGATGGAGCCGTGCAGGCGGCGTCGAGTCCCTTGCACGAGGTACCGCCGCCGCTGCTGCCCGAGCTGCAGGCGAGCATGATTGAAGTGAGGGCAGCGACGAGCAGCCCGAGCCGAGCGTGTCCGCTTCGCATGAAAGCCTCCTGGACGACCAGGCGAGCAACCTGACACAGCTCGGCGGAGATTTCCATTTGGTAACAGGTACTTCCGTGTGCGGACGGGTGGGCAATGGGTCCCCAGGGTGCCATCTCGGCGGGGGGGTGGGTTTCTTGACCCCCTGCGCGCCGGGCTGCTACTGATGGACCGATTTCCGGACGGTGGAGCATTCCACCTCCGCGCGAAGGTGGGGGAGCATGGCTATCCGGGCGATCGCGGTCGAGGACGACGAGGCGGTCTCGAGGCTCATCGCGCAGGTCCTCACATCGCACGGCTTCGAGGTCTGCGGCACCGCGGCGACCGGAGAGGACGGGGTGGCGCTCGCCAGGCGGGAGAAGCCCGACGTGGCGCTCGTCGACCTGGGCCTCCCCAAGATGAGCGGCGAGGACGTGATCGCGACGATTCGCCACGAGCTCCCCAAGACCGCCTGCATCGCGCTCACGGCCGTCGACATCCCCGCTCGCGTGCTCAACGCGATGCGCGCGGGCGCGGCGGGCTACATCCTGAAGCCCTTCCACGCCGCCGAGCTCGCGCGCGCGGTCGAGGACGTGCTGACCGGCGACGCCGCGCCGATCAGCCCGCGCGCCGCGAAGGTGCTGCTCTCGGAGCTGCGCGGCGATCCGCCGGACCAGAAGGCGAAGGACGGCCCGGCGCTCTCGAAGCGGGAGCTCGAGGTCCTCCAGCTCCTCGTGCACGGCCACACCTACGCCGACGTGGCGCAGGCGCTGGGGATCGCCGAGGGCACGGTCCAGACCTACGTGAAGCGGATCTACGAGAAGATGGACGTTTCCACGAAGGCCGAGGCGGCCCTCCTCGCCGTCGCACGCGGCCTCGTGAAGCCCTGATCACGGGCTCCCGCCCGGAGGATCGACCCGCGCGCCGCGATGAAGAAGGCTCGCGCGGGGGTTAAGTACGACGTCTCCTTCGGGCGAGAAGGGGCGGCGAACGGTGCGCGGCGTGGCCCGGCGCGCCTTGACTTCGCCTGATCGACCCCTATAATGAGGCCCTTTTTTGGTCTCAGGAAGCATTGTAAATGCGCGTCAACATTGACGAAATCAAGGAGGCCGGACTCCGGCGGAGCTGGGACGTGACCCGCGAGCAGGTCGACGAGATGGTGGCGGGAGAACGCGCGGGATATCGCGCGCGTGGCCCTGCGCACGTGGAGGCGAAGCTCGACAAGATCGAGCGGCGCGTCCGCATCGACGGGCACGCGAAGGCCGAGCTCTCGGCGGCGTGCGGCCGCTGCCTCGGCCCCATCTCCATCGACGTCCCGGTCGACTTCGAGGTCACGCTCGTCCCGTCGAACGAGTACGGCGACGAGGCGCGCGACGCGAAGGACTCGAACACCGGCCCGACCGCCGGGAGCTTCGCGCTGGACCAGGCGGAGGAGGACACGTACTCGGGCAAGGTCATCGAGCTCGACCCGATCCTCCGCGAGCAGCTCCTCCTCGCGCTGCCGGGCTATCCGGTGTGCGGCGAGGGCTGCAAGGGACTCTGCCCCGTGTGCGGGGCCAATCTGAACGATCGCGAGTGCGGCTGCGATCGCCACGTTCCGGATCCGCGCTGGGCGGGTCTCAAGAACGTGAAGCTTTAAGCGGTCGCACGAGAAGCCAAAGGAGCACGCCGTGGGTGTCCCGAAGAAGCGTACGAGCAGCATGCGGCGCGACCGTCGTCGCGCGGCCAACTTCAAGATCCAGGTCGCGAACGTCACGAAGTGCCCGAAGTGCAAGGAGCCCGTGCTCTCGCACCGCGCCTGCCCGGCCTGCGGGACGTACAAGGGCGAGCAGATCACCGAGGCGACGTAAGCCCCGATGGTCGAGAAGATCGCGCCCGTCGCCGTGGATGCGATGGGGGGCGACCACGCCCCGGGCGCGATCGTACAAGGTGCCATTAACGCAGCGCGTAAGGGGCTGGCCGTCATCCTGGTCGGCCCCGAGGCGCGCGTGCGTGAGGAGCTCGCTCGCCACCGCGCTGGGCAGGCGCTGCCGATCGAGGTGCACCACGCAGGCGAGGTGGTCGAGATGCACGACCACCCCGGCCAGGCGATGCGCCGCAAGCGCGACAACTCCATCCGCGTCTGCTTCGAGCTCGTGAAGGCGGGCAAGGCGAGCGCGATGGTGTCGGCGGGTAACTCCGGCGCGGTGATGGCGGGCGCGATCCTCGTGCTCGGCCGGCCGGAAGGCGTGGAGCGGCCGGCGATCATCTCGGTCCTGCCCGCGCTGAAGGGCGCCTCGATCCTGCTCGACATGGGCGCGGTGGTGGACTGCAAGCCCATCCACCTCGTGCAGTTCGCGCTCATGGGCGAGGTCTACGCGCGGCGCGTGGTCGGCGTGGCCCGCCCGAAGGTCGCCGTCCTCGCGAACGGCGAGGAGGACTCGAAGGGCACCGACCTCACCCGCGCCGCCGCGGCGGCGCTCCGGCACGCGCCCATCCAGTTCGTCGGCTACTGCGAGGGGCGCGACCTCCTCACCGGCGAGGTGGACGTCATCGTCACCGACGGCTTCACCGGCAACGTCGCGCTGAAGACCATGGAGGGCACCGCCAAGGTCGTCGGCGAGTACCTGAAGCGCGCGCTCCGCTCGACGGCGGTATCGACCCTCGGCGGCCTCCTCTCGAAGACCGCGCTCGACGGGATGAAGAAGCGCCTCGACTGGCGCGAGGTGGGGGGCGCGCCGCTCGTGGGCGTGAACGGCGTCGGCTTCATCTCCCACGGCCGCTCCGACGCCCTGGCCATCGAGAACGCCATCCGCCGCGCCCGCGACGCGGCCCGCACCCACTTCACCGACGAGATCGCCCGCGCGGTCGCGCCCGCGGAGGCGCTCCTCGAAGGGGCCGCCGCGCGCGTCGAGAAGGCGTCCACCCCTCCGCGCCGCGCCTCGTCGCACGACGCCTGATCCGAAAGGTAGAGATGCGCTCGTACATCGCCGGCACCGGCTCCTACACGCCCGATAAGGTCCTCACGAACCGGGACCTCGAGAAGATGGTCCAGACGAGCGACGACTGGATCGTCGAGCGGACCGGCATCCGGGAGCGGCACATCGCGGCGCCCGAGGAGGCGACGAGCGACCTCGCGGTGAAGGCGGCGATCCGCGCGCTCGAGGCCGCCGCGCTCGATCCCAAGGACGTCGAGGCGATCATCCTCGGCACGGTGACGCCCGACTACCCGTTCCCGTCCACGGCGGCGGTGCTCCAGGGGCGGCTCGGCAACAAGAAGGCGTTCGCGTTCGACCTGTCCGCCGCCTGCGCGGGCTCGCTCTACGCGCTCTCGGTCGCCGACCGGTTCGTCGCGAGCGGCGCCGTGAAGAACGCGCTCGTCGTCGGCGCCGACACGCTCACGCGCATCACCGACTGGACGGACCGCAACACCTGCATCCTCTTCGGCGACGGCGCGGGCGCCATGGTGCTGAAGCCGAGCGACGATCCGAAGCGCGGCATCCTCACGACCCGCCTCCACACCGACGGCTCGCTCGTGCCGATCCTGCTCCAGCCGGGCGGCGGGTCGCGCGACCCCATCTCGGAGAAGGTCCTCCGCGAGAAGTCGCACTTCGTGAAGATGAACGGCCGCGAGGTGTTCAAGATCGCGGTGCGCGCGCTCGAGGACAGCTGCCGCGAGGTGCTCGCCGCCGAGCAGCTCACCACCGACGACGTGACCTACGTCATCGCGCACCAGGCCAACAAGCGGATCCTGGACGCGACCCTCTCGCGGCTCGAGATCCCCGCCTCGAAGTGCTGGATGAACCTCGAGAAGTACGGCAACACCTCGGCGGCCAGCGTCCCCATGACGTTCGACGAGGCGAACCGCGCCGGCTGGTTCAAGACCGGCGACGTGATCCTGATGATGGCGATCGGCGGCGGCATGGCGTGGGGCGCCAGCGTCGTCCGGTGGTAGGCGAGGAGACCGCACGAAGATGGGCAAGCTCGCGTTCGTCTTTCCCGGCCAGGGGTCGCAGGCCGTGGGCATGGGGAAGGATCTCCACGACCGGTTCCCGGAGGCGCGCGCCGTGTTCGAGGCGGTCGACGCCGCGCTCGGCGAGCGGCTCTCCGCGCTCTGCTTCGAGGGACCGGAGGATCGGCTCCGCCTCACCGCCAACACCCAGCCCTCGATCCTGACCGTCTCGGCGGCGGCGGCGGCGGTGCTCGCGGCGCGGGGGATCGCGCCCGACCTCGTGGCGGGGCACTCGCTCGGCGAGTACTCCGCGCTCGTGGCGGCGGGCGCGTGCGGCGCCGCCGAGGCCGCGACGGCGGTCCGCGCGCGCGGCACGTTCATGCAGGAGGCGGTGCCGGCGGGGCAGGGCGCGATGAGCGCGGTCCTCGGCCTCGACCCGGCGAAGGTGCGGGAGATCTGCGCCGCGGTGGCCGCCGAGACGGGCGAGGTCGTCTCGCCCGCGAACTACAACGAGCCCGCCCAGACCGTCATCGCCGGCGCCGCGGGCGCGGTGGAGAAGGCCGGCGTGCGCCTCAAGGAGGCGGGGGCGAAGCGCGTGCTGCCGCTCCCCGTGTCCGCCCCCTTCCACTCCGCGCTCATGGCGCCCGTGAAGGCGCGGCTCGAGCCGGTGCTGCGGGCGATCCCCTGGGCGGCGCCGCGCTGCCCGGTGGTGACGAACGTCGAGGCGAAGCCGAACGCGGAGGCGGCGCGCGTCGTGCCGCTGCTCGTCGAGCAGGTGACCGCGCCGGTGCGCTGGATCGAGTGCGTCGAGGAGCTGGCGCGGCAGGGCGTCACCCGCATCGTCGAGGTCGGCCCGGGGAAGGTCCTCTCCGGCCTGGCGAAGCGCATCGACAAGTCCCTCGAGGTGTGGAACGTCGAGGACGGCGCGTCGCTCGAGAAGACGCTCGCCGCGCTGCAGGCGTGAGAGGAGAGGGGATGTTCGACTTCACCGGGAAGACCGCGCTCGTCACGGGCGCCTCGCGCGGCATCGGCCGCGCCATCGCCGTCGCGCTCGCGAAGGGCGGCGCGAGCGTGGCGCTCAACTACGCCGGCAACGAGGCCGCCGCGGCCGAGGCGCTCGAGCTCGTCCAGCGGGCGGGCGCGCCGAGGGCGAAGCTCTACCGGTTCGACGTCGCCGATCCCGCCGCGTGCAACCAGGCGGTCGAGGACGTGGTCGCGGACCTCGGCGGGCTGCACGTGCTCGTGAACAACGCGGGCATCGCGGTGGACCAGCTCGTCATGCGCGTCAAGGACGAGGACTGGAACCGGCAGCTCCAGGTGAACCTCACCGGCGCGTTCAACCTCACCCGCGCCGTCACGCGGCCGATGATGAAGGCGCGCGGCGGGGCGATCGTCAACCTCACCTCGGTGGTCGGCGAGATGGGCAACGCCGGCCAGGCCGCCTACGCGGCGACGAAGGCCGGGCTCATCGGGCTCACGAAGTCCGTCGCGCGCGAGCTCGCCTCGCGCAACGTCCGCGTGAACGCGGTGGCGCCGGGCTACATCGAGACGGACATGACCGCGGCGCTGCCGGAGGCCGCGAAGACGAAGTTGCAGGAGCTCATCCCGCTCGCGCGGCTCGGGACCGCGGAGGACGTCGCGAACGCGGTCGCCTTCCTCGCGAGCGATCTGGCGTCGTACGTGACCGGTGAGGTCCTGCGGGTCAACGGCGGCATGTACATGTAGCCTCGCCACGAGGGCGCGGCTCTTCAACGGCATCACAACCAGGAGGACGGAACATGACCACGGCGAACGTCGAGCAGAAGGTGAAGAACATCATCGCGGACCAGCTGGGCGTCGGCGAGGACGAGATCAAGATCACCTCGAGCTTCATCGAGGACCTCGGCGCCGACTCGCTCGACATCGTCGAGCTCGTCATGGCGATGGAGGAGGAGTTCGAGGTCGAGATCCCGGACGAGGAGGCGGAGAACATCAAGACCGTCCAGGACGCGGTGAACTACATCACGACGCACAAGAAGTAGAGGCAGGCCGGGGACCCCGGGCCTCCGCGCCCGGGGCGCAGCTCAAGTTTCTCTATCGAGGTGAACAGCATGACCAGGCGCCGTGTCGTCGTCACCGGGCTCGGTCTCGTCTCCCCCGTCGGCATCGGGGTTGACGAGTCGTGGGCCGCGCTCGTCGCGGGGAAGAGCGGCATCGGACCGATCACCCTGTTCGACGCGTCCACCTTCCCCACCCGCATCGCGGGCGAGGTGAAGGGCTTCGATCCGACGAAGTTCATGGATCGCAAGGAGGCGCGGCGCAACGACCGCTTCATCCAGTTCGCGCTCGCCGCGGCCGACATGGCGATGAAGGACGCCGGCCTCGACATGGCGAAGGAGGACCCCGAGCGGTTCGGCGCCATCGTCGGCGCCGGCATCGGCGGCCTCGGCACCATCGAGGAGGAGCACAAGATCTTCCTCGAGAAGGGCGTCCGGAAGATCGGGCCCTTCTTCATCCCGAGCCTCATCATCAACCTCGCGCCCGGGCAGATCAGCCTGAAGTACGGGATGAAGGGTCCGAACTTCTCGCCCGTGTCCGCCTGCGCGACCGGCAACCACTCGATCGGCGACGCGACGCTCTACATCGAGCGCGGCCTCGCCGACGTGATGATCACCGGCGGCTGCGAGGCGACCATCACCCCGCTCGGCATCGGCGGGTTCTGCGCGGCCCGCGCGCTGTCCGAGCGCAACGACGCCCCGGAGAAGGCGAGCCGGCCCTTCGACAAGGACCGCGACGGCTTCGTCGCCGGCGAGGGCTCGGGCCTCCTCATCCTGGAGGAGTACGAGCACGCCCGGCGCCGCGGCGCGCGGATCTACGCCGAGGTGGTGGGCTACGGCGCGAGCGCCGACGCGAACCACATCACCTCGCCCGCCCCCGAGGGCGAGGGCGGCCAGCGCGCGATGCGCATGGCGCTCGGCGACGCCGGGATCTCCCCCGACCAGGTGGGCTACGTGAACACGCACGGCACCTCGACGCCGCAGGGCGACGTCGCGGAGTGCCAGGCGATCTCGAAGGTGTTCGGCGAGCACGCGAAGAAGGGCCTCATGGTGTCGTCGACGAAGTCGATGACGGGGCACCTGCTCGGCGCGGCCGGCGGGCTCGAGGCCGTGGTGTCCGTGCTCGCGATCGCGCGGGGCGTCCTGCCGCCGACGATCAACGTCGAGCAGCAGGATCCGCAGTGCGCGCTCGACGTCATCCCGAACCACGCGCGCGAGGCCCGGATCGACTACGCGATGTCGAACTCCTTCGGGTTCGGCGGCACCAACGCGGTGCTGCTCTTCAAGCGCGTGTAGTGATCGAACGGGGGGACTGGCGTCCCTCTCCGTCGCTCCGCGACGGGGCCCCTCCCTGCGGATTGCCGTCGGGCGAGCGAGCGCCCGGCGGCAGCCCCGCCCCGACGAGAGGGGGCGACGGCGGGCGGTCGGTCGTGGAAGAATGCCGCCCCTTCCGGAGGACTCCATGGCGGAACGTGTGATCGCGGGTTCGGACCACGCAGGGCTTTCGCTCCGCGCCGAGGCCGTGAAGGTGGCCCGCGAGGCGGGGTACGAGGTCGAGGACCTCGGCCCGTTCTCCGGCGAAAGCGTCGACTACCCGGACTACGCGCGGCGGGTCGCCGAGGCGGTGTCGTCGGGCGGCGCGCGGCTCGGGATCCTCGTGTGCGGCACCGGCATCGGGATGTCGATCGCGGCGAACAAGGTCAAGGGGGCGCGCGCGGCGCACTGCGCCTCGGAGTACGAGGCGCGCATGGCGCGGCTCCACAACGACGCGAACGTCCTCTGCGTCGGGGAGCGGGTCGTCGGCCTCGGGCTCGGCGCCGCGATCGTGAAGGCTTTCCTCGAGACGCGCTTCGAGGGCGGCCGCCACGAGCGGCGCGTCCAGAAGCTGAAGGACATGGAAAAGTAGGCAGCGGGGCGGTATGTACGCCGCTCGCCCGAGGAGATCTTTCAGATGATGCCGACGAAGCCCCTGGCCGAGGCCGATCCGCAGATCGCGCAGCTCATCCGCGAAGAGACCCGCCGCCAGGCGGAGGGGCTCGAGCTCATCGCGAGCGAGAACTTCGTCTCGCCCGCGGTGATGGAGGCGATGGGGTCGACCCTCACGAACAAGTACGCCGAGGGGTACCCCGGCAAGCGCTACTACGGCGGCTGCGAGGTCGTCGACAAGGTCGAGCAGCTCGCCATCGACCGCGCGAAGCAGCTCTTCGGCGCCGATCACGCGAACGTCCAGCCGCACTCGGGCTCGCAGGCCAACATGGCGGCGTACTTCGCGCTCGCCGTGCCCGGGGACACCGTCCTCGCGATGAGCCTCAACTTCGGCGGGCACCTCACCCACGGCTCGCCGGTGAACTTCTCCGGCAAGCTCTTCAAGATCGTCCCCTACGGCCTCAGGCAGGGGGACGAGACGATCGACATGGACGAGGTCGCGCGCCTCGCCCGCGAGCACCGGCCCAAGGTCCTCATGGTCGGCGCGAGCGCCTACCCGCGCACGCTCCACTTCGACCGGTTCGCCGAGATCGCCCGCGAGGTCGGCGCGGCGATGGTGGTGGACATGGCCCACATCGCGGGGCTCGTCGCGGCGGGGCTCCACCCGAGCCCGGTCCCGCACGCCGAGATCGTCACCTCCACGACGCACAAGACGCTGCGCGGCCCGCGCGGCGGGCTCATCCTGACCCGCGAGGCGCACGCGAAGACCCTCAACTCGCAGATCTTCCCGGGCATCCAGGGCGGGCCGCTCGAGCACGTCATCGCCGCGAAGGCGGTCGCGTTCCACGAGGCGCTGCAGCCGAGCTTCAAGGAGTACCAGCGGCGCATCCTCGACAACGCGCAGGCGCTCGCGGAGGGGCTCAAGAAGGCGGGCCTGCGGCTCGTCTCCGGCGGCACCGACAACCACCTCATGCTCGTCGACCTCCGCCCGAAGAAGCTCACCGGCAAGATCGGCGAGGAGGCGCTCGGCAAGGCCGGGATCACCGTGAACAAGAACATGATCCCGTGGGATCCCGAGAAGCCGATGACGACCTCGGGCATCCGCGTCGGCACCCCCGCGCTCACGACCCGCGGGATGGGCCCGGGCGAGATGACGACCGTGGCCGCGCTCATCGGCCGCGTGCTCGACGCGCCCGCCGACGAGAAGGTGCTCGCCGCGGTGCGCGGCGACGTGCGCGCGCTCTGCGCGCAGTTCCCGATGTACCA
This sequence comes from Anaeromyxobacter terrae, assembly GCF_022690685.1. Taxonomy (GTDB): domain Bacteria; phylum Myxococcota; class Myxococcia; order Myxococcales; family Anaeromyxobacteraceae; genus Anaeromyxobacter; species Anaeromyxobacter terrae. The sequence goes on from NZ_JALCYY010000043.1 coordinate 11,742, forward strand.
GGACCGTTCGTAGGGTTCCCCGCGCGGGCGGCCGGTCGCGGCGAGCCGCGCGGTGCCCGCGGAGACGCCGATGCGCTGCCCATGGTGCGGACACCTCGAGGATCGGGTCGTCGACTCGCGCGAGGCGCAGGAGGGGCAGGCGACCCGGCGCCGGCGGGAATGCCTGGGGTGCGCCCGGCGGTTCACGACCTACGAGCGGATCGAGGAGATCCTGCCGCACGTCGTGAAGAAGGACGGCCGGCGCGAGCCCTTCGACCGCAAGAAGATCGTCGAGGGCGTCTCGCGGGCGTGCCAGAAGCGCCCGGTCTCCGCGGAGCAGATCGAGGCGCTCGTCGCGGGCGTCGAGCGCCAGGTCCAGGAGCTCGGCGAGCGCGAGATCCGCACCGTCGCGATCGGCGAGGCGGTGATGCAGCGCCTGCGGAAGCTCGACGAGGTGGCTTACGTCCGGTTCGCGTCGGTGTACCGCGCGTTCCGCGACGTCGGGGAGTTCATGACGGAGCTCGAGGGGCTCGCCCGCAGGGAGCCGGGCTCCAAGCCGGGAGGAGAGGGGACGCGATGAGCCGGGTCGCCGCCGGCGGCCGCCGGACGCCGGCGCGCCGCGCCCCCCGCCCCGCCGCGCGCGCCGCCCGCTTCGATCGCGAGGAGGCCGAGCGCTTCATGGGCGTCGCGCTGCGCGAGGCGGAGAAGGGGCTCGGTCGAACGAGCCCGAACCCGGCCGTCGGCGCCGTGCTCGTGAAGAACGGCCGGGTCGTCGCCCGCGGCCATCACTCCCGGGCGGGCGGTCCGCACGCCGAGGTGGTCGTGCTCCGCGCCGCCGGCGCGCGCGCGCGCGGCGCCGACCTCTACACGACCCTCGAGCCGTGCGACCACTTCGGCCGTACGCCGCCCTGCTCGGTCGCGGTGATCGAGGCGGGCGTCCGCCGCGTCGTCGTCGGCTCGGCGGACCCCAACCCCCTCGTGAACGGGAAGGGGATCGCGCGCCTCCGGGCGGCCGGCGTCGAGGTCGTGGACGGCGTGCTCCGGGACGCCTGCGACGAGCTCAACGCGCACTGGTTCACCTACATCACCGAGCGGCGCCCGCACGTGACGCTCAAGGCGGCGGTCACGCTCGACGGCAAGATCGCGACGCGGACGGGCGACGCGCGCTGGGTGACGGGCGAGGCTGCGCGGCACTGGGTGCACCGGCTGCGCGACCGGGTCGACGCGGTGCTGGTGGGGAGCGGGACCGCCCGCGCGGACGACCCCCGCCTCACGACGCGCCTCGCGGGCGGGCGCGGCCGCGATCCGCTCCGCGTGGTGCTCGACACCGATCTCTCCCTCCCCAGGGACCTGAACCTCTTCCGGCAGCGCTCCGCTGCAAAGACCCTCGTCGCGCACGCGTCGTCGCGCACCCGCGAGCTCGGCCGCAACGTCGAGCTCCTCCGCTGCAAGCGGGGCGCGGGCGGGATCGACCTCAAGGACCTGCTCGCCCGGCTCGCCGCGCGCGGGGTGACGCACCTGCTCGTCGAGGGCGGGGCGCGGGTCCACGCGCGCTTCCTCGAGGATGGCCTCGTCGATCGCGTCGCGATCTTCGTCGCCCCGAAGATCGCCGGCGGCGACGGCATCCCGCTCGTCGCAGGGCGCGGGCCGGCGCGGATGGCGGACGCGCTGTCGCTCGCCGAGGTCCGGGTCGAGCGGGTGGGAGACGACGTGCTCGTGACCGGGATCCCCTCGCGCCGTGGCCCGCGTGGCCTGTTGGCGAAAAACCCCCGGCGGGGCTAGGATTCGCCGCGAATGTTCACCGGTCTCGTCGCGGACTTAGGCGTTGTGGAGGCCATCCTGCCCCGGCAGGGCGGCGCTCGCCTGACCGTCCGTCCGCGGTCGCTTCCCGTCGACGCGCTCGTGCTCGGCGAGAGCATCGCCTGCTCGGGCGCGTGCCTCACCGTGGTCGAGCGCGGCGCCGGCCGCGTGTCGTTCGACGCCGTCCCCGAGACGCTCGCGCGGACGACGCTCGGCGGGTGGCGCCCCGGCACGACCCTGAACCTCGAGCGCGCGCTCGCGGTGGGCGAGCGGCTCGGCGGGCACCTCGTGCAGGGGCACGTCGACGCCGTGGGCGAGGTCCTGCAGCGCCGGCCGGAGGGGCAGGGGGCGCGGCTCACGATCTCGCTGCCCCCGGCCATCGCGCCGCTCGTGGCGGAGAAGGGCTCCATCGCGGTGGACGGGGTGTCGCTCACGGTCGCGGCGGTGTCGCGCGACCGGTTCGAGGTTGCCCTCATCCCCGAGACGCTCGCGCGCACGACGCTCGGCGAGGCGGGGCCGGGGACGAAGGTGAACCTGGAGGCGGACGTCATCGCGCGGCACGTCGCGCGGCTGCGCGAGTTCGAGGGGCCCAGCGCGGCCGACCTCGCGCGCTGGGGCTACGGCACGGGGAGCGGACAGTGAAGGACCACGCGGCGCACGCCGTGGAGCGAGTGGAGCGGGCGATCGCCCACATCCGCGCGGGCAAGCTGGTGATCCTCACCGACGACGAGGACCGCGAGAACGAGGGCGATCTCTGCATGGCCGCGGAGAAGGCCACGCCCGCCGCCGTGAACTTCATGGCGAAGTACGGGCGCGGGCTCATCTGCCTGTCGCTCACGGAGGAGAAGGTCCGCGCCCTGCGCCTCCCGCTCATGGTGGACGAGAGCGCGAACTCCTCCTCGTTCGGTACGGCGTTCACGGTGTCGATCGAGGCGAAGGAGGGCGTCTCCACCGGGATCAGCGCGAAGGACCGGGCCCACACGATCCTCACCGCGGTGCGCGACGACGCGCGCCCCGAGGACCTCGCCCGGCCCGGTCACGTCTTCCCGCTGCGCGCGCGCAAGGGCGGCGTCCTCGTCCGCGCCGGCCAGACCGAGGGCTCCGTGGATCTCGCCCGGCTCGCGGGGATGAAGCCCGCGGGCGTCATCTGCGAGGTGATGAACGACGACGGCACGATGGCGCGGATGCCCGAGCTCGAGAAGCTCTCCGCCGAGCACGATCTGCCCATCGTCTCGGTCGCGGACCTCATCTCCTACCGGATGCTGAAGGACACGCTCGTCCGGCGGGCCGCGGACGCGCCGCTCCCGACCGAGTACGGCGAGTTCCGGGCGGTCGCGTACGAGAACGACGTCGACCGGCACCAGCACGTCGCGCTCGTGAAGGGGAAGTGGCGCCCGGGCGAGGCGGTGCTCGTGCGCGTGCACTCGAAGTGCCTCACCGGCGACGTGTTCGGGAGCGAGCGCTGCGACTGCGGCCCGCAGCTCCAGGCGGCCCTGCGCCAGATCGAGCGCGCCGGGAAGGGCGTCCTGCTCTACCTCGACCAGGAGGGGCGCGGGATCGGGCTCGCGAACAAGCTCAAGGCCTACAACCTCCAGGACGAGGGGTACGACACCGCCGAGGCGAACGTGCGGCTCGGCTTCAAGCCGGACCTGCGCGACTACGGCATCGGCGCGCAGATCCTCCGCGACCTCGGCGTGCGGAAGATGCGGCTGCTCACGAACAACCCGAAGAAGATCATCGGGCTCGAGGGCTACGGCCTCGAGGTCCTGGAGCGCGTGCCCATCGAGATGCCCGCCACTCGCCGCAACCGCGCGTACCTCATCACCAAGCGGGACAAGATGGGCCACCTCCTCACGCTCGCGCCGCCGGCGCCGGCGCGGAAGACGGCGTCCCGCGCGAAAGGAAGGAAGCGATGAACTTCTACGAGGGCTCGCTCGTCGCGACCGGCCTGAAGGTCGGGATCGTGGTCGCGCGGTTCAACTCGCTCGTCACCGAGCAGCTGCTGCTCGGCGCGGCCGACGCGCTCCGGCGCCACGGCGTGAAGGACGGCGACATCGACGTGTTCCGCTGTCCTGGGACGTTCGAGCTGTCGGCGCTGCTCCGGCGCATCGCGCGGAGCGGACGCTACGACGCGGTCGTCGCGCTCGGCGCGGTGATCCGGGGCGGCACGCCGCACTTCGAGTACGTGGCCGGCGAGGCGACGAAGGGCGTCGCGCAGGTCGCGCTCGAGGCGGAGTGCGCGGTCTCGATGGGGATCCTCACCTGCGACACCATGGAGCAGGCGCTCGAGCGCGCCGGCGTGAAGGCCGGAAACAAGGGCGCCGAGGCGGCCGTCGCGGCCATCGAGCAGGCGAACGTGCTGCGGGAGACGGGGAAGGTCCCGTCGCCGCGCCGGACGGAGTGAACGTGTCGCTGAAGCGGACGAGGGCGCGCGAACGCGCGTTGCAGGCGCTGTACCAGATCGACGTCGCCGCCGAGGGCATCGATGACGCGCTCGCGCGGTTCTGGAAGAGCTTCGAGCCGGTGGAGCGCGAGGTGATGGAGCTCGCCGAGGGGTTCGTGCGCGGGGTGGCCGCGCACCGCCGGACCCTCGACGACGCCATCGAGCGGGTCTCGACCCACTGGCGACTCGATCGCATGGCGAAGGTGGACCGGAACGTGCTGCGGCTCGCGGTGTACGAGCTCCTCGAGACGGACGTGCCGATCAAGGTGGCCATCAACGAGGCCATCGAGCTCGGCAAGAAGTACGGCTCCGAGAGCTCGGGCGCGTTCGTGAACGGCGTCCTCGACAAGATTGCCGCCGGGCTCCCGCCCGAGCGGCGCCGGGCAGACCGGTAGGAGAAGGGATCGGCGTGGCGCTGAAGATCGAGGTGGCGGACCTGGGGCTCCCGGCGATCGACGCGCTCGACGTGGACGCCGTCGGCGTCTTCGTCGGGCCGGAGCGGCCGCTGCAGGGGCTCGCGGGCTTCATCGACTGGCGCATGTGCGGCGCCATCTCGCGCACGATCCGGAACGAGCTGTTCCACGCCGGCCGCGGCGAGGCGCTCCTCCTGCCCACCGGGGGCCGGATGGCGCCGGGGCGGCTGTTCTGCTTCGGGCTGCCGGAGGTCCCGCTCGCGCCCGAGGCGTTCCTGCAAGCCGCGCGCGGCGGGCTCGAGGCGCTCGCCCGGGCCGGCAGCGAGGCGTTCGCCGTCGCCATGCCCCCGCTCGCCGGCGGCGACGCCGCGCTCGCGGCCCGGCTCTGGCTCGAGGCGAGCCTCTCGCGGCCCGTGCGGCGGCAGGTGCTCCTCGGCGACGCGCGCCAGCTCCAGCGGGAGCTCTCCACGGCGCGCAACACGCTCGCGGTCGAGGTCGAGGTCATCGCCCCGCCCTCGCGGGTCGAGATGCCGCGGCGCGCGCGCGCGCTGCCGCACGTGGGCGGCGTCCTGCGCTGACGTCGCGCCGCCCAGGCAGGCGTGAGGTGCCCTTCCCGAGCTCGACCGCCAGCCGGGAAGCGTGACTCCGACGCCGCACGCCCCGACGCGGATGTTGAAGGGCGCGCGAATACCCAGTGTCATCCTGTGATGGATGCGCGCATGGGCGGGCCAGGCGGGGCCGCTCCGACATGGCACGGACAGATGCGCGAGCGCGTGGGCCGGATCGCTGCGGGGGTGCTCCCGCCGCTGCTCCTCGCGGCGGCGGCGTGGTCGCTCCACGCGGAGTTGCGCGGGTTCCACCTCCGGGACGTCGAGCGCGGGCTCTCGGCGCTGCCGCGCGCGGCCGTCGCGGCCGCCGCCGCGGTCACGCTCGCCGACTACCTGCTGCTGGGTGCGTACGATCTCCTCGCGCTGCGCTACGCCGGCCGCCGGCTCCCGTACGGGCGCGTGGCGTTCACCTCGTTCATCGCCTACGCGTTCGGGAACAACGTGGGCTTCGCGCTCCTGTCCTCGAGCTCGGTGCGGTTCCGGCTCTACTCCCAGTGGGGCCTCGCCCCGGCGGAGATCGCGAAGGTGGTGGGCTTCACCGCGGCCCAGCTCTGGGCGGGGCTCTTCCCGCTCCTCGGGATCGCGCTCCTCTCCGGGGCCCCGGTGCCGCTCCCGCCGGCCGTCGCGCGCGTTCTTGGCGTCGCGGCGCTGGCGATCACCGGTGTGTACCTCGTGCTCGCGGCGCGCCGGCGTGAGCTCGGGATCCGCGGGACCGTGGTGCGGCTGCCCTCGCTGCCGCTCGCCGCCGCCCAGGTGGCGGTGTCCGCGGCGGACTGGGTGCTGGCCGCGGTCGTCCTGCACCTGCTCCTGCCCTCGACGTCGCCGCTCTCGCTCGCCGGGCTCGTCGGGCTGTTCGTCGCGGCGCAGGTGGCGGGGCTCGCCTCCCAGCTCCCCGGCGGCGTGGGCGTGTTCGACGCGATCGTGCTCGCGGCGCTCACGCCCGCGGTGCCCGCGCCGCAGGTGCTGTCGAGCCTCGTCGCGTACCGGCTCATCTACTATCTCGGGCCCTTCGTCCTCGCCTTCGCGCTCCTCGCGGTGAACGAGATCGTCGTCCGGCGCGAGCGCCTGGGCCGCGTGCTGCGGGGCGCGCACGCCTCGTTCGCGCCCGTCGTCCCCTGGCTCGCGGCCGCGGGGAGCATGATCGCGGGCGCGGTGCTGCTCGTGTCGGGCGCGACGCCCGCCGAGGCCGAGCGGCTCCACCTCCTGCGGCGCACCGTGCCGCTCGCGCTCCTCGAGGGGTCGCACCTCATCGGCAGCCTCGTCGGCACGGCGCTCCTCCTGCTCGGCCGCGCGCTCGCTCGCCGCCTCGACGGAGCGTGGGTGCTCGCCGTCGCGCTCCTCGCGACGGGCGCGGTCGCCTCGCTCGCGAAGGGGCTCGACTGGGAGGAGGCGTCGCTGCTCACGGCGCTCCTCCTCGCGCTCTTGCCGTTCCGGAGGCAGTTCTACCGGCGCAGCGCGCTCCTCGACGTGCCGCTGTCCGCGGGCTGGATCTCCGCGGTGCTCGTCGTCATCGCCGCCTCGATCTGGATCGGCTTCTTCTCGTACCGCCACGTGGACTACTCGCGCGACCTCTGGTTCGACTTCGCCTTCCACGCCGACGCCCCGCGCTTCCTCCGCGCCTCGGTGGTCGGCGTCTGCGCCGTCGTCCTCTATGGCGTCGTGCGGCTCATGCACCCCACGCCGCCCGAGCCCGCGCCGCCGGGTGAGGCGGAGCTCGCGCGGCTCCGTCCGATCGTGGACGGGGCGGAGGACTCGACCGCGCACCTCGCGCTGCTCGGCGACAAGCCGATCCTCTTCGGCGAGGACGGGGCGTCGTTCCTCATGTACGCGGTGGAGGGGCGGACCTGGTGCTCGATGGGCGACCCCATCGGCTCGAAGCGCGCGGCGACGGAGCTCGCGTGGCGCTTCCGGGAGCTCTCGGATCGGCACGGCGGCCGGGCCTGCTTCTACCAGGTCGGCCCGGGCGCGCTGCCGCGCTACCTCGACCTCGGCCTCGCGATCTACCGGCTCGGCGAGGAGGCGATCGTGCCGCTTCCCACGTTCTCGCTGGATGGTCCGGAGCGGAGACCGCTGCGCCAGGCGTTCAGCCGCGCCGAGCGCGACGGGCTCTCGTTCGAGCTCGTCCCGGCGGAGCGCGTCCCCCCCTTGCTCCCCGAGCTCCGGCGCATCTCCGCCGCGTGGCTCGCCGACCGGAGCACGCGGGAGAAGGGCTTCTCGCTCGGCTACTTCGACGAGCGCTATCTGCGGGAGGGTCCGGTCGCGCTCGCGCTCCTCGACGGCCGCCCCGTCGCCTTCGCGAACGTCTGGGCGGGGACGGCCAGGGCGGAGCTGTCGGTGGACCTCATGCGCCACGTCGCCGATGCGCCGCGCTCGACCATGGACTTCCTCTTCGTGTCGCTCATGCGCTGGGGACGCGCCCAGGGCTACGAGGCGTTCAACCTGGGGATGGCGCCGTTCTCTGGGCTCGAGGATCGGATGCTCGCGCCGCTCTGGATGCGGCTCGGGGCCCGCCTCTACCGCCACGGCGAGTATTTCTACAACTTCCAGGGACTGCGTCAGTACAAGGAGAAGTTCGCCCCGGAGTGGCGACCGCGCTTCCTGGCCGCGCCGGGAGGCTTCCGGCTGCCGCTCGTGCTCACGAACGTGGCGGCGCTCGTCTCGCGCGGGCTGAAAGGCGTGGTGTCCCGATGATCCCGCTCGTCCTCGCCGTGCTGCTCGGAGCGGGCGCGCCAGCGTCACGGCCGGCGGCCAGCCCGCCGTCCTCACGCACCCTCGAGCTGCGGGGCATCGGGACCGTCCACGTCAGCGCGCCGGAGGGCAGGCCTCGGCGCGCCGTGATCCTCCTCTCCGGCGAGGGCGGGGACGATCATGAGCTTCAGGCGCTCGCGGACGCGCTCGCCGCCGGCGGCTCGCTGGTGCTCGCGGTCGACACCCCGGGCTACCTCGCGCGCCACCGCGCGCGCCACTGCGCCTACCCTGCGGGGGACCTGGAGTCGCTCGCGCAGCACGTCGAGAAGGAGCTCGGGCTCGAGGAGTACGTGCGGCCGTTCCTCGTCGGGCACTCGCAGGGCGCCGCGGCGGTGTGGGCCGCCCTGGCGCAGGCGCCCGAGGGCACGTTCGCGGGGGCGGTCGCGCTCGCGCCGTGTGCCGAGAAGCCGCTCGGCGTGCCGCTCTGTGCGGGCGCGGGGCCAGCGCCGCGCAGCACGCCCCAGGGCGACCTGCCCGCTGACGGCGCCCGTCCGAGCGCGCCGCTCGCGATCGTCGCCGGGGCGGACGACCGCGCCTGCCCGGCGGCGAGCGCGCAAGCGTTCGGGCGCGGCCGGGCGCTCGCGGTGACGGTCCTCCCGAAGGCCGCTCATTCGCTCGTGCCGGTCTCGACCTGGGCCGCCGCCACGGAGGCCGAGCTCGAGCGCATCGAGGCGCATGGGCAGGCCGCCGGGGTGGCGGCGCAGTCCGCGCCTGGAGCCGGAACGCCCGCCACGCCGCCGGGTGCGACGGCGCCGGCCGGAGCCGGGGCCAGCCCGGCCGCACCCCCGCCGCAAGCGACCGCGGCGGCCCCCGCGGGCCCCGACGTGAAGAACCTCCCCCTCGTCGAGGTCCCTGCGGCGAAGCCCGGCCCGCGGCTCGCGGTGCTCCTCACGGGCGACGGCGGCTGGGTCGGGCTCGACAAGGGGATGGGCCGTGCGCTCTCGGACGCCGGCGTCGGGGTGGTCGGGCTCGACTCGCTCCGCTACTTCTGGCGGCGGCGCTCCCCCGAGGAGACCGCGGCGGACGTCGCGCGGATCTTCGCGCACTACCGCGCCGCGTGGGGCCGGAGCGAGCTCGTCCTCATCGGCTACTCACGCGGCGCCGACATCGTGCCCTTCATCGCCACGCGCCTCCCACCAGACCAGCGCGCCGCGCTGAAGCTCGTCGCGATGCTCGGTCCGCAGACCTTCGCAGAGTTCGAGGTCCACATGGTGGACCTGTTCTCGTCGGTCCGGAGGAGCGCGGCGACGTCGACCGAGGCAGCCGTGCGCGCCTCGGGAGGCGCCACGCGGTTCCTGTGCTTGCAGGGCGCGGACGAGAGCGACAGCCTGTGCCCGCACCTCGTGGACCTGCCCTGGGTCGCCCGGGTCGTGCTCCAGGGCGGGCACCACTTCGATCGCGACTACGCGAACCTCGCGCGCATCGTGAACGACGCCGCGAGCGGGGCCTCTCCGGGCTCGGGCGGCTCGCCGTCCCCATGATCTGGAGGGGCCGCGCCGGCGCGGTCAGGGGAGGGGAGGATGGCATCCGGAACGGGCGGGCGGAGGGCCGCGGTCTGCGCGCTCGTCGCCGCGGGGTTCGTCGCGACGCCGTCCTCCGCCGCGGCGGAGGGAGGGACCCCGCGCGAGGTCTTCCACGTCGATCCGGTGGTGGACGGCGCGATCATCGCGGGCGCCGCGCTCGGGAACCTCGTGCCCTGGCTCCTCGAGGACCAGCTCATCGACATGCGCTGCCCCTGCGACCGGGGCGAGGTGAACCGGCTCGACCGATGGGCGATCGGCCTCCACAACGACGCCGCGGCGCACGTGAGCGATGCGACCGTGTACCTCGCGATGCTCGGCCCGCCGCTCGCAGACTGGGCCGTGCTCGGGAGGAACCGCGCGCTCTTCGAGGACGTGACGGTGTTCGCGGAGACGCTCGCCGTGAACGGCGCGCTGAACGCGCTCGCGAAGTACACCACCCAGCGGCCCATCCCCCGCGCCTACGAGGGTGAGCCGGCGTACCTGAAGCAGCCGGGCTCCTACCGCGCCTTCTGGTCCGGCCACACGAGCACGACCGTCGCGGCGCTCACCGACGCCGCCTGGACGATGCGCCTGCGCTACGGGGAGCGCCGCTGGCCCTGGCTCGTCGCCGGGATCGCCGGCGCGAGCGTGGCGGTGGAGCGCGTATGGGGAGGCCATCACTTCCCGAGCGACGTGGTGGTCGGCTTCGCCGCGGGCGCCGCGGTCGGCACTGCCGTGCCCCTCCTGCACGCCCGCCGCGGCACGGGAAGCCTCACCCTCGCCCCCCTCGGTCGCGGCCTCGCGCTGACGGGAGCCTTTTGAGCGAGGAGCCGGGGAGGGGCCCCGCGCAACGCGCGGGGAGGGCGAAGCCCTCCCGGCGGGGAACGGTCGCGAACCCGCGAAGCGGGCGCGACCGTTCACGGGCCCCGCCGAGCAGGGGTGGGGCCCCCGGGGGGGGGGGGGCCCCCCGCGGGGGGGGGGGGGGGCGCCGCCCCCCGTTCGATCCTGGCCGTGAGCCTCCGCGCGAAGCGCGGTCAGGCTCACGGCGTGATCCGCTCCATCATCCGCGCGAACGGGATGGTCTCGCGGACGTGGTGAAGGCCGCAGATCCACGCGACGCAGCGCTCGACGCCCATGCCGAAGCCGGCGTGCGGCACCGTCCCGTAGCGGCGGAGGTCGAGGTACCACTCGAACGCCTCCTTCGGGAGCTGGTGCTGCGCGATGGCCGCCTCGAGCGTCTCGAGCGAGCTCTCGCGCTCGCCGCCGCCGATGATCTCGCCGTAGCCCTCCGGCGCGAGCACGTCGCAGCCGAGCGCGACCTTCGGATCCGTCGGGTCCTTCTTGAAGTAGAAGGCCTTCATCTCCGCCGGGTAGCGGTGGACCATCACCGGGCGGTCGAACTGCTTCGCTACGACGGTCTCCTCGTCGCCGCCGATGTCGTCGCCCCACTTCATCGGGTGGCCGGCCTTCTGCAGCACCTCGACCGCCTCGGTGTACGTGATGCGCGGGAACGGCGGCTTCACGTTCTCGAGCTTCGAGACGTCGCGCTCGAGGACCGTCTCGAGCTCCTTGCGGTGCTTCGCGAGGGCCGTCTGCACCACGTGCGAGACGAACTCCTCCATGAGTTGCATGTCGCCGTCGAGGTCCATGTAGGCGACCTCCGGCTCGACCATCCAGAACTCGGTCAGGTGGCGGCGCGTCTTCGACTTCTCGGCGCGGAAGGTCGGGCCGAAGCAGTAGACCTTCCCGAGCGCCATCGCCGCGGCCTCCATGTACAGCTGGCCGGACTGCGTCAGGAACGCCTTGCCGAGATCGAAGTAGGGGACCTCGAAGAGCGTGGAGGTCCCCTCGCAGGCGGACGGCGTGAAGATCGGCGCGTCGACGAGGGTGAAGCCGCGCGCGTCGAAGAAGTCGCGGATCGCCTTCTCGACGGTGTGGCGCACTCGGAGGATGACCTGCTGGCGCTGCGAGCGGAGCCAGAGGTGCCGCTGCTCCATGAGGAACGCGACGCCGTGCTCCTTGTGTCCGATCGGGTACTCCTGCGCGGGGCGGGCGACGATCTTCAGCTCGCGGACGTCGAGCTCGAAGCCGATCGGCGAGCGGTCGTCCTTCTTGACGAGCCCGGTGACGGAGAGGCTCGTCTCCTGGGGCAGGTGGTCTGCCTCGTGGAAGACCTCGGGCGTCACGTTCCCCTTGAACACGACGCACTGGATGATGCCGGTGCCGTCGCGCACCTGCAGGAAGTGGAGCTTCCCGGAGGAGCGGCGGTTGTACAGCCAGCCGTGGAGGGTGACCTCCTTCCCCTCGTGCTGGGCGATGTCGGCGATGTGGACGGGCGGGAACATGCGGGTGGGCTCCGTGGGCTTCGGGGCGCTGGGAGGCGGGCACTATAACCGAACGCCCGGCGGCCCGCGGCGCCTCGAGGCGCCGCGGGAGCGGGGGCGCCGCGCCTCAGGAAGGGCAGACGAACCCCCCGACGTCCGGTAATATCGCCGGCCCCTATGGCGATGAACGAGCGTTACGAGCCGCAGTCGATCGAGCAGCGCTGGCAGTCACGTTGGGAGGGGGCGGGCGCCTTCCGCGCCGGCCGCCGACCCGAGGTCGAGAAGCGCTACGTGCTCGAGATGTTCCCGTATCCGTCGGGCGCGATGCACATGGGGCACGCGCGCGTCTACACCATCGGCGACGCGCTCGCGCGCTACCTGCGCATGCGCGGGTACGACGTGCTCCACCCCATCGGCTTCGACGCGCTGGGCCTCCCCGCCGAGAACGCGGCCATCAAGGACGGCCGCCACCCGGCCGAGCGGACGCGCGAGAACATCGTCGCGTTCCGCGCCGAGATGAAGACGCTCGGCTACGCGTTCGACTGGGAGCGCGAGGTCGTCACCGCCGACCCGTCCTACTACCGCTGGAACCAGTGGTTCTTCCTGAAGATGCTCGAGCGCGGGATCGTCTACCGGCGCGAGGGGAAGGCCAACTGGTGCACCGGCTGCGCGACCGTCATCGCGAACGAGCAGGTGGTCGAGGACAACCGCTGCGAGCGCTGCGGATCGCCGGTGGTCGAGAAGGTGATCCCGGAGTGGGCGTTCCGCATCACCGCCTTCGCCCAGGATCTGCTCGACGGGCTCGACGGGCTCACCGAGTGGCCCGAGCGCATCGTCACGATGCAGCGGAACTGGATCGGCAAGAGCGTCGGCGCGGAGGTGGACTTCGCGGTGCCGGGGCAGGAGCCGATCAAGGTCTTCACCACGCGCGTAGACACGATCCACGGCTGCACCTACGTGGTCCTCGCGCCCGAGCACCCGCTCGTCGAGCGGCTCACGCGCCCGGAGCGGCAGGCGGAGGTGCGCGCCTTCGTCGAGCGCATGCGCAAGACCGACGCCGCGGAGCGCACCGGCGAGGCGGCGCCGAAGGAGGGCGTCTTCACCGGCGCGCGCGCGGTGAACCCGTACACCGGCGAGGAGGTCCCGGTCTGGATCGCGAACTTCGTGCTCGCCGAGTACGGCACGGGCGCGGTCATGAGCGTGCCGGCGCACGACCAGCGCGACTTCGAGTTCGCGCGCAAGTACGGGCTGCCGATCCGCGTCGTGATCCAGCCCGCCAAGGGCGAGCGGCTCCCCCGCGGCGACGCCCTCACCGAGGCGTACACCGCCGACGGGGTGCTCGAGGCGTCCGGCGACGCGACCGGGCTCGACAGCGCGGCGGCGCGCGAGAAGCTCGCCGCCGAGGCGAAGGCGCGCGGCTTCGGCCAGCCGACGGTCCGCTGGCATCTGCGCGACTGGGGCTTCTCGCGCCAGCGCTACTGGGGGACGCCGATCCCCGTCGTCTACTGCCCCGACCACGGCGTCGTGCCCGTCCCCGAGGACCAGCTCCCCGTGACGCTGCCGGCGGAGGCGCTCATCACCGGTACGGGCGAGCCGCCGCTCGCGAAGGTGCCGTCGTTCGTGAACACCACCTGCCCGCGCTGCGGCGGGCCCGCGCGGCGCGAGGTGGACACGATGGACACCTTCGTCGACTCGTCCTGGTACTACGCGCGCTACCTCTCGCCGAAGGACGACACGCGGCCCTTCGACCCCGCCGAGGCGAAGCGGTGGCTCCCCGTCGACGTGTACGTCGGCGGCCCGGAGCACGCGGTGATGCACCTCCTGTACTTCCGCTTCTGGCACCGGGTGATGCACCGGCTCGGCCTCGTCCAGGAGGACGAGCCGGTGAAGCGGCTCGTCACGCAGGGCATCGTGAACGGCCCGGACGGCCGCAAGATGTCGAAACGCTGGGGCAACGTCGTCGCCCCCGGCCCGATCGTGGCCCGCTTCGGCGCGGACACCGTGCGGCTCTTCATGCTGTTCGCCGCGCCCCCGGAGAAGGACATCGACTGGTCGGACGAGCAGGTGGACGGCCTGTTCCGGTTCCTGTCGCGGGTCTGGCGGATCTTCCACGCGCGGCAGGAGTGCTTCCGCGCGCCGGAGGCCGCGCTCGCGCAGGCGCAGGGCGACTTCCTCGAGCTCCGCCGCAAGACGCACCGCACGATCAAGCGCGTCACCGACGGGATCCAGGGGGACCTCAAGTTCAACACGAGCATCGCCGCGCTGATGGAGCTCGTGAACGCGCTCTACGCGCTCGAGCCGGCGAGCGAGCCGGACCGCGCCGCGGTCCGGGAGGCGCTCATCGCGGTCGCGACCCTGCTCGCGCCCTTCGCGCCGCACGCGGCGGAGGAGCTGTGGCACGAGGTGCTCGGACCGGCGGCGCGCGACGCGCTGCTCGCGGAGCATCCGTGGCCGGCGTTCGACCCCGCGCTCGTGGCGGCGGACGTGGTCACGATCGCCGTCCAGGTGAACGGCAAGCTGCGCGGCGAGGTCCAGGCGCCGGTCGCGGCGGGCGAGGCCGAGGTCCGGGCGCTCGCCGAGGGCGAGGAGCGCGTGAGAGCGCACCTCGACGGCAAGAGCGTCCGCAAGGTCGTCTTCGTGCCGAAGCGGCTGATTAATTTCGTGGTGGGGGGGTAGCCGGTGAAGCTGGCTCCCCCCCCCCACCCCCCCGGCGCGCTCCGGGGCGGCCTCAGCCGGCCGCCCCTGCGCTGGCGTTTGCGGCAGGCGTTCCGCTCGCGGGGTAGCCGGTGAGGCTGGCTCCCCCCCCACACCCCCCCGGCGGCGGCCTCGGCCGGGCGCGCGTGCCTGGTGCGGTGCGATCGGCCGCGCTCGGCCGCAGCGCGTTCGCCGGGCTCGCGGCTGCGCTCGCGCTGTCCGCCTGCGGCTACGGGCTCGAGAACCGCTACGTCGCGAAGAGCGGCGCGGAGCGCGTCCACGTGCGGCCGTTCGAGAACCTCTCCACCGAGGCGTCCCTCGGGGCCGAGCTGACGGCGGCGTTGCGGGACGAGCTCGCGCGCCGCGGGGCAGCGGCAGGGCCGGGCGCGCCGGCGGAGATCATCGGGGAGGTGCGCGCGAGCGCACCCGGACCGTCCTCGCCGACGCCGTACGGAGCTTCGTACCCGCCCACGTGGCGCATCGGCGTGGTGGTGAAGGCTCGCCTCGTCGTGGACGGGGCGACGGTGTCGGAGCGGACGGTGCGACGCGAGGCCGACTACCTCGCCGGCGTGGGCGGCGACGCGCTCGAGACGGAAGGGCGCCGCGCGCTCGCGCTCCGCCGGGTGGCGGACGACGCGGCGCGCGAGCTCCTCCGCGCGTTCGAGCGGTAGCTACTTCGCGGCGGCGGTCTTCGCCGCCGCCTTCGCGAGCCGCGAGATCTTCCGCGACGCCGCGTTCTTGTGGACGACGCCCTTCGACGCCGCCTTCTCGAGCGCGCGCGCCGCGGACTTGAAGGCGTCGCGGGCAACGTTCGCGTCACCCTGCGTGATCGCCTCGCGGGCCTTCTTCACGGCGCTCTTCACGCCGGTGCGGACCTGAACGTTGCGGGCGCGGCGCTTCTGCGCCTGACGGTTTCGCTTCTCGGCCGATGCGGTGTTCGCCAAGCTGACCTCTGTGCTCTATAGGGGTACGAGGGCGCGCTATCTACCGTCCATCGCGAGCGACGTCAAGGGGTTATGACGGCTCGGCCGCGCGGTCCCGCCCTGGATGGCGCGCATCGACGCGGCTTTCGTCGGCGTGGGGCTGCTCCGCGCGCCCTACGGCCACGCGGTTCCGCCGCTCATTCGTTCGGCGCGCCTTAGGGCCGCGCGCCTCGGCGCGGCGGCGGTCGCGGGCGTCCTTCTGCCACGGCCGCCTGCGGACTACCCGAACGGCTATCCCGCGTCGGGTGCGGGTCCGGGAGACACAGGGGGAGGGGGAGTTATCCACCGGCGGCGAAGAGGCGGCAATCCGCGCGGGTCACTTGACGCCGCAATGTGGACGTAGGCGGGTGTGTCAGCGGTCAAGCTGCGGAAATCACACGGGTTCGTGCCTGCTGCAAGATGCGGCTACGACCGCCAAGGGCGCGGAAAACCGCTTCCGCAGGGGGCTGCCCACAGACTTATCCACGTTCTTTCCCCAAACCCCGTGGCGGCTCGGTGACGCCCGGATCGGCAGGCGATTTCGCCTTGCCCTCCAGCACCTTCGCCTCGTTCCAGAGGGCGTCCATCTCCTCCAGCGAGGCGCCGGCGTGGGGCACGCCGCGGCGCGCGAGCTCTCGCTCGATGTGGGAAAAGCGCGCAACGAAGCGTGCGATCGTCCCCCGCAGGGCCTCCTCGGCGGGTATCCCGAGCTTGCGGGACAGGTTCGCTGCAGCGAATAGCACGTCGCCCAGCTCGTGCTCGATCGCGTCGCGGTCGCCCGAGGCGATCGCCTGGTCGAGCTCGCCGATCTCCTCGGCGAGCTTCTCCCTCGCGCCGCCGGCGTCCGGCCAGTCGAAGCCGATGCGGCTCGCCTTCTCGGTGAGCCGGTCCGCGCGGGCGAGGGCGGGCATCTCCCGCGGCACGCCCTCGAGCACGCTCTCGCCGCGGCCCTTCGCGCGCTTCTCCTCGCGCTTCAGCGCGGCCCACTGCCGCAGGACGTCGTCCGCGTCCTTCACCGCGACGTCGCCGAACACGTGCGGGTGGCGCGACACGAGCTTGTTCGAGATCGCATTCGCGACGTCGGCGAAGTCGAACTGGCCCTGCTCGCGCGTGAGCTGCGCCTGGAAGACGATCTGGAGGAGGAGGTCGCCGAGCTCCTCACAGTGCTCCCGGGCGTCGCCCGCGTCGATCGCCTCGAGCACCTCGTAGGTCTCCTCGAGGACGTACGGCCGGAGGCTCCGCAGCGTCTGCTCACGATCCCACGGGCAGCCGTCGGGCCCGCGGAGCCGCTCCATGATCCCGAGAAGACGTTCGATCGCATCGGTCGCGCGCGACATGGTCGCGTCTTCTTAGCCCAGGAGCGGGCGTGCTAGCATCCCGTTCTCGCGTGGCCCACCGCGGATCGCACACCCTCCTCTTCGCGCTCCTCTTGCTCGCCGTGCCGCTCCAGGCCGCCGCGCAGCTCGCGCCGCCCCGGCTCGTCGTGGAGGGTGAGGAGGCCGCCGAGGACGTGGCTCCGCGGGAGCCGCCCCCGCCGGCCGCTGCGCCGGTCACGCCGGCCCCTGCCGTCGCGCGGCCCGCCGCCGCGCTCCCCGCCGCCCGCGCTCCCGGCTCGGCCCGGCCCCCCACGTCCGGGCCGGCCGCCGCTGCGCCGGAACCCCTTCCGGCGGCGTCGGGGCAGGTCCCCTCCGCCACGCCGGACCCGGGCCCCGCGCCGCCCGCCGCAGCGGAGGTGCGGCTGCCGCCTGCCGAGCGTGCGCGCCGCATCATCCCGGTCTCGACCACCTACGCCCAGCTCATGCGGCGCTGGGGGGAGCGCCGCGATGCGCTCCGCGACGGAGATCCGGCGCGCGCGGACGCGGCCGCCGAGGCGCTCCTCGCCGCGCGGCGCGAGCTCGGGATCGAGAACCTCGTCCCGCTCGCGCTCGCCGAGGCCCGCGCCGTCTCGCGCGCGCTCGACTCGGCGCTCACCGCCGAGGCCGTCGCCCACGGGCAGCTCGCGGTCGCGCTCGCGCCGGACCTCCCGGACGCGCACCTCGCGCTCGCGCGCGCCCGGTTCGCCGAGGCTCCCGGCCGGCCCGCGCCCGCGCTCGCCGCGCTGCGCGACACGGCGCTCGCCGCCGCCCGCGATCCGCAGACGCGCCGCGCCTTCCTGGCCGACGTCCTCGCCGCGGCGCTCGCGGCGGCGGTCACCTGCGCCGTCGCGGTGCTCGTCCTCTTGCTAGCGCGCCGGCTGCCGCTCCTCGTCCACGACTTCCACCACCTCCCGCTCGTGCGCGGCACCGCGCGCGTCCAGGCCGCCTTCCTCGCGATCGTCCTCCTCGCGGCCCCGATCGCGTTCGGGCTCGGACCGCTCGTCACGCTCGCGGTGCTGGCGCTCGCAGCCTGGCCGTACCTCGCGCGTGCGGAGCGCGCGGTCGCGACCGCGGCGCTCGCGGCGCTCCTCGCGGTGCCCTGGGCCTCCAGCGCGGCGGCGCGGACGACCGCGTGGACCGGCACGCTCGCGGAGCGGGTCCAGGCGGTCGAGCACGGGGCGGCCTCCGACGAGGACGCCGCCGCGCTCGAGGCCGCAGCAGGCGCGCCCGCCCCCGCCGCGGTCCACGCCGCGCTCGGGAGGCTCGCGAAGCGGCGCGGCGCTCTCGCGGCGGCGCTCCGGCACTACCGCGCGGCGGCCGAGGCGGACGAGCGCGCTCCGGAGCTCTCGGTGAACCTCGGGAACGCCCTGTTCCTCGCTGAAGATCTCGAGGGCGCGCGGGCCGCCTACCTCGCCGCGTCGGACCGCGCCGCCGGCGACCCCCTCGTGCTCGGCGCCGCGAACTACGGGCTCTCGAAGCTGTACCTGCGCACCGCCGACATGGAGCGGAGCGCCGCCGCCCGCGAGAAGGCGGAGGCGCAGGCCGGCGCCTTCCTGCGGGCGCACGGCTCGGACGACGACTTCTCCGCGAACCGCTGGCTCGTCGATCTGCCGGTCCCCGAGGCCCGCCTCGAGGCGCTCGCGAACGGCGACGGGGCGGCGGGTCGCGTGCGCGCGTGGGCGGAGGCGCGGCTCGCCGGGGCGCTCCCGCGCGCGGCGCTCCCCTGGGCCGGGGCCGGGTTCCTCGCGGCGCTCTGGCTCCTCTCGGCGCTCGTCCCGCGGCTCGGTCCCTCGCGCGCGTGCGAGGGCTGCGGCGGGCCCGCGTGCCGCCGCTGCGGGCCGGCCTCGGAGGTCCGCTGTGGCCAGTGCGTGAACGCCTTCGAGCGGCGCGGGCTCGTGGACGCCCGCGACCGGCTCCGCAAGGAGACGCAGGTCAGGCGCCACGCGCGCGTCTCCGCGCTCTCGACCCGCATCCTCGCGCTCGTCGGCGGCGGCGCGGGCCAGCTCTGGAGGGGCGCGCCGGTGCGCGGGGCGCTCCTCCTCCTCGCGCTCCTGTTCCTCGGGTTCGTGGTCTGGTTCTGGCGCGGCGTCCTGCCCCCGCCCCAGGCGACCCCGTGGGTGCTCGCGGGCAAGCTCGCCGTCGCGGCGCCGCTCGCGCTCCTCGTGTGGGGGCTCGCGGTGCGCGACGCGTTCCGCCGCACGCGCTGAGGGAGACGGGGATGGCGCTCACCGGGACCCTCAAGGACTTCGGGATCGCGGAGATCCTCCAGCTCATCGGCCAGCAGGCGAAGACGGGCGTGCTCCACCTGCGCGGGCGCGGCGACGAGATCCGCATCGCCCTCGCCGACGGCTGCGTCGTCCGCGCGGAGTCGACGGGCCGCAAGTCTCGCGAGCGGCTCGGGACGCTGCTCGTCCGCGCCGGGCTCCTCGACCCGGACGCCCTCCAGCACGCGCTCGACGTCCAGAAGCGCAGCCTCCGCCGCCTCGGCGACGTCCTCGTCGAGGAGGGGCTCGTCTCGATGGCGGCGCTGAAGGAGATGACCGCGCTGCAGACCACGGAGACCGTCTACCGGCTCTTCCACTGGAAGAGCGGGACGTACGCGTTCGAGCCGGGCGACGTGGACTGGGATCGCGAGTCGGTCACTCCGCTCCGCGCCGAGTCCGTCCTGATGGAGGGGTTCCGGCAGGTCGACGAGTGGCCGATGATCCGCAAGCGGATCACCTCCACGGCGATGACCTTCGAGCGGCTCCGGTCGCTCGGCCCCGAGCGGGCCTCCGGCCCGGTGCCCGCGCCCGGACGCGGTGACGACGTCGACGCGGCGTTCGACGCGCTCGGCGAGGAGCCCGCCGAGCGGAAAGGCGAGTTCGCGAGCCTGGGTCCGAACGAGCGGCGCGTCCACGCGCTCGCCGAGCCGGGGAGGCCCGTCGAGACCATCGTCGACCTCTCCCGCCTCGGCGAGTTCGAGACCTGCAAGGCGCTCCTCGCGCTCGTGAACCTCGGCTACCTGCAGCCGATCGCGCCGGCGCGCCGGACCTCCGCGGTGGGGGTCTACGGGCGGGAAGGGTGGGGCGTCCGCCTGCGCCGCGCCGGGGTCCGCGTCGTGACGACCGTCGCGCTCGCCGCGGCGCTCGCCGCGATCGCGACCTGGGTCGACGAGCGCGGCCTCGCCGCGCAGGCGAGCGCGGAGGTGGGGGACGACGCCGGCCGCCGGTTCCTCGCGCGCGCCCAGGCGGCGCGGCTGCGGAGCGCGCTCGAGGTCTACCGCGTCGAGCGGGGCGAGTACCCTCCCTCCCTGTCCTCCCTCGTCGAGGCCGACCTCGCGACCGCGCGCGATCTCCGCCACCCGTGGCCCGTCGAGTGGTACTACCGGCGAACGGCCGAGGGCCGGTTCGTGCTCCTGCCCCCCGTGGAGTAGCCACTCCTCCGCGTGCCGGCCGGGGCAGCGCCGGTTATCGTGCGGTGGAGGACCGCGAGGCGACCGACGCGTGGTCCCGGAGGAGACGCTTGGGTCAGACCGCGGCGGAACCGCTGAAGACGGCACGGCTCGATTTCCCGGACAACGACAAGGTTCGCGCGCTCTGTGGCGCGCACAACGAGCACTTGAAGCTCATCGAGCGCCGCCTCGGCGTGCAGCTCGGCCTGCGCGGCGGGCAGATCGTGGTGGCGGCGGCCGAGGAGGCGCGGGTGCGGGTCGCGGAGGGGCTCGTGCGGGAGCTGTACGGGCTCGTCGAGGACGGCTACCCGCTGTACCTCGAGGACGTCGATCAGTCGACGAAGCTCGCCGGCCAGGGCGTGCCGCTCAAGGAGATCTTCGGCGACACCGTCTTCGTCTCCTCGCGCCACCGGATCATCACGCCGAAGGGGCTCGCGCAGAAGCGCTACATCCAGGCGATCCGCGATCACGACATCGTCTTCGGCATCGGCCCCGCCGGCACCGGCAAGACCTACCTGGCCATGGCCATGGCGGTGGCGTTCCTCGTCGACCGCAAGGTGAAGCGCATCGTGCTCACGCGGCCGGCGGTGGAGGCGGGCGAGAAGCTCGGCTTTCTGCCCGGCGACATCGCGGAGAAGGTGAACCCGTACCTGCGGCCGCTCCACGACGCGCTGTTCGACATGGTCGACTACGAGAAGGCGACGGCGTTCATGGAACGCGGCACGGTCGAGGTCGCGCCGCTCGCCTTCATGCGCGGCCGCACCCTGAACGACGCGTTCATCATCCTCGACGAGGCGCAGAACACGACCGAGGAGCAGATGAAGATGTTCCTCACGCGCCTCGGCTACGGCTCGAAGGCGGTCGTCACGGGCGACGTGACGCAGGTGGACCTGCCGTCCGGCCGCGGCTCCGGGCTCATCGAGGTCCAGAAGGTGCTGCGCGGCGTGGAGGGCGTCGCGTTCTGCCCGTTCAGCGAGGTGGACGTGGTCCGCCACCCGCTCGTGCAGGAGGTCGTGCGCGCCTACGACGTGTTCGAGGCGGAGCGGCGCGCCCGCGTCGAGGCCGCGAAGGCCGAGCGGGAGAGGGATCGCCCGGCCGCGCCCGCGGCCCTGGCGCCGGCGGGCGGGAACGCCGACCGGCCGGGCGCCAGCGAGTAGGACCCCGGCCGGGGGAAGCCTACCGGAGCCTTCCGAGGTTCCATCGGGGACGCCGGACCCCGTTGCCAGGGGGCTCCCCCGGTGCGAGTCTGCGCGCCTGTGCCCGAACCGACCGAGGCTCCTTCAACCCAGCCGCCCGTGCAGGCCGCCGTCGGCCCGCCCCCTGAGCGGCGCGTCGACTGGCTCGGGCGCGTCATGCGCCTCGGGCTCGTCCTCGTCATCGCATCGGCGGCAGGCTTCCTGCTCGCGCCCTTCGCCGCGCACCGGCTCCCGGGGGCGGACGCGCTGGGGCTCCCCGCGCCCGTCACCATCAAGGCGGACCGCGACTACGACATCGTGGACGCGGAGGCGACCGCTCGCCGGCGCACCGAGGCCGCCTTCGCCGAGCGACCGGTCTACGACCACGACGCAGGCGCCGCCGACGAGGCGGTCGCCCGCATCCACGCCGCCTTCGAGCTCATGAGGGGCGAGGAGGCGGCGCTCCGCGACACGCCCGCGGCCCGGGACGGCCGCGAGCTGGAGCGGCGCTACGCCGCGCAGCGGGACGCGTTCGTCTCGCGCCTCCAGGTGCTGGTGCGCGACGAGGACGTCGCCGCGCTCGCCCAGGCCCGCTTCTCCGAGGCGGTGGAGCACGATCTCGCGGCGCTCGCGCAGAAGGGGCTCGACGGGCTCGTCGTCGAGGACGCGAAGCTCCTCCCCGCCGGCCGCGATCCCGCCTTCGCGCTGCGCACGTTCCGCGACGGCGCGCCGAACGGCGAGCGCACGCTCTCGGACTTCTCGCTGGTCCGGACCGCGGAGAAGGCGCGCGAGGAGGTCGCGCGGACCGCGGCTGCGCGGCTCCAGCACGAGCCGTCCGCGCTGCGCGCGGCGATCGGGCGGCTCTCGGTGGCGATGGTCCGTCCGACCCTCGTCCACAACCAGGCGGAGACCGAGCGGCGCAAGGCGGACGCCGCCGCGCGCGTGAAGCCCGTCGTCATCCCGGTGAAGCGGGGCGAGAAGATCATCGGCGACGGCGAGCGGATCGAGCCGCGACACCTCGTCGTGCTCGAGGGGATCCGCGCGCAGCGCCAGGACGAGGACATCACCCACGTCCGCCTCGGCGGCGGCGCGCTCGTCGGCCTCCTGGTCGTGCTGCTCTGGGGCTACGCGCGCCGGAACTTCCCGCACTTCCGCCCCGCCCGGCGCGACGCGATCCTCATGGCGGGGCTGCTCCTCGGGACGCTCGCCCTCGGGTTCCTCGGCTTCACCATCGCGGACGCGCTGCACGAGCGGTTCCCGCTCCTGCCGCGGCCCTCGCTGCATTACCTCGTGCCGTTCGCCGCGGGCGCCATGATCGTGCGGCAGGTGCTCGCCGCGGAGACCGCGCTCCTCTTCTCGCTCGCGGCGGGGCTCTCGGCGGGGCTCCTCGCCGGCCAGTCCATGTCGTTCGCGGTCTACGCGACGCTCACCTCGCTCGCGGCCGCGGGGCTCGTGCCGGGGAGCCGCGACCGGGCGGGCCTGTTCCGCGCCGGGCTCGCGGTGGGCGTCGTGGGCGTGGCGGTGACCGTCGCGATCGGCCTCCACGGGGGGAAGGGCGCGGCGGAGATCCTCGTCGCCGCCGCCGCCGCCCTGGCCGGCGGGGCGCTGCTCCTTCCGGTGGCGGTGGTGGGGATCCTGCCCGCCGTCGAGGGGCTCTTCGGCTACGTCACCGACGTGAAGCTCCTCGAGCTCGCGAACCTGAACCACCCGGCGCTGAAGGAGCTCATCGTCCAGGCGCCGGGGACCTACCACCACGCGATCCTGATGGGCTCGATGGTGGAGGCGGCGGCGCAGGCGATCGGCGCGAACCCGCTGCTCGCGAAGGTGTGCGCCTACTATCACGACCTCGGGAAGATCCGGAATCCGGTCTACTTCGCCGAGAACCAGCGGGGCGAGAACCGCCACGACGCGCTCGCGCCCAGCATGAGCGCGCTCATCATCAAGCGCCACGTGACCGACGGGCTGGAGCTCGCGCGCCAGTGGCGCCTCCCCAAGGTGGTCGCGGACGCGATCCCGCAGCACCAGGGGACGCGGCTCGTCGGCTACTTCTGGGCGCGCGCGCTGAAGCTGGCCGCGGAGGGGAGGGGCGCCCCGCCGGACGAGGCGCTCTTCCGCTACGCGGGCCCGAAGCCGCAGAGCCGCGAGGCGGCGCTCGTCATGATCGCCGACTCGTGCGAGGCC
The DNA here is from genome assembly GCF_022690685.1 of Anaeromyxobacter terrae. GTDB lineage: Bacteria > Myxococcota > Myxococcia > Myxococcales > Anaeromyxobacteraceae > Anaeromyxobacter > Anaeromyxobacter terrae. The sequence goes on from NZ_JALCYY010000043.1 coordinate 35,359, forward strand.
TCGTCGCGCGCGCTGCCCGAGCCGACCGAGGCCGCCCTGCGCGCGCTCGTGTCGAAGCGGGTGAACGAGATCTTCAGCGAGGGCCAGCTCGACGAGTGCGAGCTCACGCTCCGCGACCTCAACGCCATCGCGGGCGCCATGGTGAGCGCCCTCGAGGCCATCTACCACACGCGGCCGGCGTACCCGGCGCGCGCCGGCGAGGAGCCGCCCGCGCCGCCCGCGATCCAGGTCGTCTCCCGGCCGTGACCGTCCGGCTCGCCACCGAGCACCCGCGCGGGAGCGCCGCCGCGCGCCGCCTCCGCGCCCGCGCCGCCGCCTACCTCGCCGCGCTCGGCCGGGATGAGGCGGAGCTCTCGGTCCTGATCGTCACCGATCGGCGCATCCGGACCCTCAACCGCGAGTGGCGCGGGAAGGACGCGGCGACGGACGTGCTCTCGTTCCCGCTGAGCGAGCCGCCGGGGAATGGGCCGCTCCTGGGCGACGTGGTAATCTCGCTCGACACCGCCGCCCGGAGGGCGCGCCAGGAGCGGCGGGAGGTCGGGGCGGAGCTCGATCGCTACCTCGCACACGGGCTCCTTCACCTGCTCGGCTACGACCACGAGCGGCCCGCCGACGCGAGGCGGATGGCGCGCAAGGAGGCGGAGCTCGCGCGCGCCGAGGGGCTCGTCGGCGCGGCGCTCCGGGAGGGCGGCCGGCCCGCGCAGGGCGGCCGGGAGACCGAGACGAAATGGACCCGTTCGCCGACATCGATCTCGACTCCGAGTCGGTCTGGCTCGACGGCGCGTGGTACACGCGCGAGGACCTCGCGCGCCGGCTCAAAGAGATGATCGAGGCGGGCGACTTCCGCGTCTCCCGTCCGAGCCAGGCGCTCGAGCGGCTGGAGGCGGCGCTCGCGCAGGCGCGCATCGTCACCGTGCGCATGCCGGCCGACCTCGCGGACGCGGTCGGCGCCACCGCCACGCGGCTCGGCCGCCCGGTCGGTCACCTCGTGCGCGAGGCGGTCGCCTACTACCTCGCCGCCGCGGCCGCGTACGGCGCCGGTCAGGCCGAGCCCGCCTCCGGGGACCCGCCCGCGGCCGCCGAGCGGCGGCGCTAGGTACACGAGTTGCGCCGCGGGCCGCGGCGCGCCAAGACAATCCCCGATCGCACGGATCCCGATGAAGCGCGCTCTCCCGTACCTCGCCGCGGTGGCCTCCGGCGCCGCCCTGGCGCTCGCCTTGCCGCTCGTCGTCCCGTTCCTCTCCATCCGGCAGGTGGATCCCGCGGGCTGGCTCGAGCCGGTGGCGTGGTTCGCGCTCGTGCCGGCCCTGCTCGCGCTCCGCGGGGCGCCCTCGGCGCGCTCGGCGGCCCTGCGCGGTCTCGTCGCCGGGCTCGGCTACTTCTACGTCGCCATCTACTGGGTCTCGAACGCGATGACCGAGTTCGGGGGGCTCTCCCTCGGGCTGTCGCTCGTCGCGCTCACGCTGCTCGTGCTCTACATGGCGGCCCACTGGGCGGCGGCCTTCGCCATCGCCTGGACGATCCGCGCGCGGCTCGGGTGGCCGCTCCACCGGCACCTCCCGCTCGTCTGGGCCGCGCTCGAGCTCTCGCGGAACTACCTCTTCTCGGGCTTCCCCTGGGCGGACCTCGGCTACACGCAGGTGCGGACGCTCCCGGTGGCGCAGCTCGCCGCGCTGGCGGGCGTCTACGCCATCGCCGCCCTCGTCGTGCTCGTGAACGCGGTGCTCGCCGAGGCCATCGCGGCCCGCCGCGAGGGGCGGCCGTCGCCGCGCAGGGCGCTCGCCGCGACGGCGGCCGTGCTCGCGCTGGTCGTGGCGCACGGCGAGCTGAGGCTCCGCCACGTCCGAGCCCGGATGGCCGAGGCGCCGAAGCTCACCGTCGGGGTCGTGCAGCCGAACGTGAACCAGTCGGTGAAGAACCGGGCGCGCGACAACCGGGACTACATCCTCGACCGGCTCGTGCCGCTCACCGTCGAGGCGGACCGGCGCGGCGCTGATCTGGTCGCGTGGCCGGAGTCGTCCTACCCGATGTACCTCTCGCCCGGGGTGCGCTCGCTCGCGCTGCCCGGGTACGAGCTGCCGACCCTCTCTCGCGCGCACCTGCTCATGGGCGCCGCGACCATCGAGCGGCTGCGCGGCCCGGGCGGCGAGCGCGTCTCGCGCGTCGGCAACGTGAACCTGCTCCTCTCGCCCAGGCTCGAGGTCCTCGGCGGCTACCAGAAGCACCACCTCGTGCCCTTCGGCGAGTACGTGCCGCTCCAGGAGTGGCTGCCGTTCCTGAAGCAGATCGTGCCGAGCTTCGCGCCCTCGGCGCCGGGCGCCGAGCTCGCCGTCCTCGAGTTCCCCGCGCCCGCCGGGCAGGGGGCGCCGGATTCGCCGCCGGAGGGGCGCAGCGCCGGCGGGGCGCTGGGCCTCGTCGCGCCCGCGCGCGCGGCGGAGCCGGCCGAGCCGCGCGACTCCGTGCGCCTCGCGCCGATGATCTGCTTCGACGCGATCTTCCCCGAGATCAACGTCGCCTTCGCCCGCCAGCCGCTCGAGCCCGAGCTGCTCGTGAACTCCACGAACGACGCTTGGTACGGCTACTCCTCCGGGCCGTATCAGTTCCTCGCGATCGTCCGGATGCGGGCGATCGAGGCGGGCAAGGCCGTCGTGCGGCCCGCCTACGCGGGCGTCTCGGCGGTGCTCCTCCCGACCGGTGAGGTCGCCCCGGGCGCGCTGGAGATCGGCCCCGTCGACCTCGATCGCGCGCCCCAGCCCGACGAGCCGGCGCGGCTGCTGCTCGCCGAGGTCCCGCGCTTGCGCGGGCGCACCCCCTACACTACAGTCGGCGACCTCTTCGCCTACGCGAGCGCGCTGTTCACCGCGGTGACGCTCGCGGCCGCGCTCCGCGCCGGCCGACGCCGCGCGGCGCGGACGTAGCGAGACGCCCGAGGACCTCCCCATGGCCGGACCGACGAACGAACGCATCGCGGAGCTCACGCGCCGCCTGGAGGCGCTCCGGGGGTCGCTTTGACGTCGACCGCAAGCAGCGGCGCGTCGAGGAGATCGCGAAGCTCTCCGAGGACGGCGCGTTCTGGGCCGACAACGCGAAGGCGCAGGCGCTCCTCAAGGAGAAGGCCCAGCTCGAGGCCGTGACGGGCGGCTACGGCCGCGTGCGCCGCGGGCTCGACGACGCGGAGGCGCTCGCGGAGCTCGCCGAGGAGGCGCGCGACGAGGCCACCCGCGCCGAGGCGGCGCAGCAGTGCGAGGTCGTCGCGAAGGACCTCGAGGCCCTCGAGTTCCAGCGGATGCTCTCCGGCGAGCACGACCGCGCCGGCGCGATCGTCGAGGTGAAGAGCGGCGCGGGCGGCGTCGAGGCCATGGACTGGGCCGCGATGCTGTACCGGATGTACATGCGCTACTGCGAGCGGCGGGGCTGGGCGGTCGAGCCCGCCGACCTCGTGGCGGGCGAGGAGGCCGGCATCTCGCAGGCGTCCTTCATCGCGCGCGGCGACTTCGCCTACGGCTTCATGAAGGCGGAGAAGGGCGTGCACCGGCTCGTCCGGATCAGCCCCTTCGACCAGGCCGCGCGCCGCCAGACGAGCTTCGCGGCGGTGGACGTGACGCCCGAGATCGAGGACGACATCGTCGTCGACATCAAGGAGGCCGACGTCCGCATCGACACCTACCGCTCCTCGGGCGCCGGCGGGCAGAAGGTCAACAAGACCGACTCGGCGGTCCGAATCACGCACATCCCGACCGGCCTCGTCGTCGCGGTCCAGAACGAGCGCTCGCAGCAGAAGAACCGCAGCGTCGCCTGGAAGATCCTGCGCGCGAAGCTCTACGACCTCGAGGAGAAGAAGCGCGCCGAGGCCCGCGACGCCGTCGAGGCCCAGAAGAAGGACATCGACTTCGGCTCGCAGATCCGCAGCTACGTCCTGCAGCCCTACCGGATGGTGAAGGATCTCCGGACGGGCGTGGAGACGGGCAAGGTCGACGACGTGCTCGACGGCGACCTCGACGGCTTCATCCAGCCCTACCTGCTCGGCGTGCGCCGGACGGATCGGCCGGTGGAGGATTAGCGTCGGCGGTCGCGACCCGTCGCTACTGCGGTGAGTACACGATCGGCTGGCGCGCCAGCACGAACCGGTCGATCGCGTCGACCGCCCAGCCCGGCAGGTTGAAGAGCTTCACGCCGCAGCCGGTGGGCTGGCGGCCGATGGTCGCGCTCTTCTCGCGCACGAACGCGACCTCGCCCTCGAGGTCGATCCGCCGTCCGTCGGCGAGGCCGAGCCGCACCTGGAGGCGCGTGCCGGCCGGGGGCGGCATGGCGGTGGCGATGAAGACGCCGCCCGAGTCCACCCGCCGCGTCGGGCCGACGTAGAAGTTGTGCTCGGAGACGAGGCTCACCGTGACCTCGACCCGGGTCGGGACGGGGCGCGAACGCGGCTCGTCCACGAGCTCCTCGTCGATGAGCGCCATGAGGTCGACGGGGCTGCGCGGGCGCGGCGCGGCGAGCGGACCGCCGCCGTCGGCGAGCGAGTGCGCGGGCGCCGCCACGGGGCGCTGCGGGGCCGGGGGAGCCGCCACGGCGCCGGGCGGGACGACGCCGACGGTCCGCTCCACCACGACGAGCGGCCGCGAGAGCACCTCCGCGCGCGCCAGCGCGCGCTCGGCTCCGGCGACCGCCGCGAGCGGCTCGACCACCTCGCGTGAGGGCGCGACCATCACGACGCGCACCCCGACCTTGGCGGCGTTCGCCGCGGTCGTGAGCGCGGGCCCCCAGCTCCCGTCGGGCGCGGCGGGCAGGAGCAGCACGAGCACGTGCGGCGCGACCGCGCGCACGATCGCCTCCAGCTCGGCGGGGCCGGGCATGCAGTGGATCGCGTAGCCCGCCCGCTCGAGGTGCAGGTGGAGTGCGATCGAGACGTCTGCGTCCGAGCCGACCACGAGGACGCGCGACGCCGCTGGCGCGGCGAGGGTCACGCGGTGCGGCCCCCCGTCTCCATCAGGATCCGCCGCTCCAGATCGGCGCGGTTCGTCGCGTTCGCGAGCGCGCTGTCGAGCGAGATGTGCTTCGACTCGTGCAACCGGTACAGGTACTGGTCGAAGCTGTTCATGCCGAGATCGGAGCCCGCGGTCTCCATGTAGGTCTTCAGCTCGGAGATCTTCGAGCGGTCGCGGATGAGCTCGCGGACGGTGCTCGTCGCGAGCAGCGCCTCCACCGCCGGGATGAGGCCAGCGGCGTCGGCGCGCATGAGGAGCCGCAGCGCCACCACCGCCTGGAGGTTGTCGGCGAGCCGGGCGCGCACCGTGTCCTGCTCCTCGGCGGGGAACAGCCCGACGAGCCGGTTCACCGCGCGCGGGACGTCGGGGGTGTGGAGGGAGGTGATGACGAGGTGGCCGGTCTCGGCGGCCTTGAGGCAGATGTCCGCCGCCTCCCGGTCGCGCAGCTCGCCCACCATGATGATGTCGGGGTCCTGCCGGAGCGCCGCGCGCAGCGCGTCGGTGTAGCTCGCGGTGTCCGAGCCGACCTCGCGCTGGATGACGAGCCCCTTCCCGCCGGGGAAGATGAACTCGATCGGATCCTCTACCGTCACGACGTGGAGCCGCTCCTGCTGGATGATGTAGTTGATGAGCGCGGCGATCGTCGTCGACTTGCCGTTGCCAGTCGCCCCCGTGACGCACACGAGCCCGCGCCGCGCCTCCGCGATGGTGCGGACCACGGGCGGCAGGTTCAGGGTCTCGAAGTCGGGGATCTGGAAGGGGATGGTGCGCATCACCGCGCCCCAGCTCCCGCGCTGCTTGAAGATCGAGGCGCGGAAGCGGGAGACGCCCGGCAAGGAGTAGCTGCGGTCCACCTCGCGGAAGTCGAGCGGCGTGAACCCGGAGCCCGGCGCCCCCAGGACGAAGTTCGCGATCGCCTCGGTGTCGGAGTGGGTGAGGGGCGGGTACTTCGCGGCTAGCAGCTCGCCGAACACGCGGTACGTCGGCGGGTAGCCGACCTCGAAGTGGACGTCGCTCGCCTGCCGCTTCACCGCGAGCTGCAGGAACGAATGGAACATCTCCTCGCTGAGCGGACCCTGGCCATCCATGGCCGGCGAGTCTACCCGCGCGGCGGGCGAGCGGCCAATCGCGCGCACGCGGGAACGTCTCGGGGGAACGATGTCGTCCGGGCGCCTACGCCGGCGCCGCGCGGCGCCGCGCGCACCCCGCCGCGAGAGCGCCGGGCGTCCGCGGGACGCGCGTGAGGGCAGGCCCGCGCCCGGCGCGCGCCGCCTCGCGTGCGTGGCCCCGGCGCAGGCCACGGCCTACCGTGTAGGAGGTGCGCATCGCGATCGTGTCGACCCCGTTCGTCCCCGTTCCTCCCCCGGCGTACGGCGGGACGGAGCTCGTCGTCCACGCGCTCTCCCGCGCCCTCGCCCGCGCGGGGCACGACATCACCGTCTTCGCGACCGGCGACTCGACGGCCCGCGGCGTCCGCGCGCTGTACGAGCGGGCGGTCTGGCCGCCCGATCCCTACGCCGAGCTCCTCCACTGTCGCTTCGCCGCGCAGGAGATCGCGGCGGGCGGCTACGACGTCGTGCACGCGAACGTCCCCGCGATGCTCGCCTTCGCCGACGAGCTGCGCCCGCCGATGGTCTACACCCTGCACCACGCGCTCGTGCCCACCCTGGCGCGCTTCTACGAGCGCGTCGACGGCGTGCGCCTGGTCGCCATCTCCTCACGGCAGGCGGAGCTCGCGCGGCCCACGCCGCACGACGTCGTCCACCACGGGCTCGATCCGGAGCTGTATCCGGTCGCCGGCACGGGCGGCGGCGGGGCGTTCTTCCTCGGGCGGCTCTCCTGGTGCAAGGCGCCCGAGCTCGCGATCTCGGCGGCCGCACGCGCCGGCGTCCCGATCACCGTGGCCGGCGCCATTCACGACGACGCCGCGCCGGAGGGGTGGCGCGAGGGCGTGCTCGCCCCCGCGCTCCGCGAGCCTCACGTGAGCTGGGTACACGAGGCCGATCTCGCGACGAAGCGCCGCCTCTTCGCGACCTCGCGCGCGCTGCTCGTGCCGCTGCGCTGGGAGGAGCCGTTCGGGCTCGTGATGATCGAGGCCGCGCTCGCCGGTTGCCCGGTCATCGCGTCGCCCCTCGGCGCAGCGCCGGAGATCGTCGAGGACGGCAAGACCGGGTTCCTGGTCCGCGGGGAGCGCGAGATGGCCGCGGCGCTGCGGCGGGCCGGCGCGCTCGACCGCCGGGCCATCCAGGCCCGCGCGCGGCGACGGTTCGGGGCGGACCGGATGGCGGCCGGCTATCTCTCCGTGTATCGCGCCGCGATCGCCGAGCGCATGCGCACGCGGCTCGGCGCGGCGCCCGGGGCGGAGGACGGATGGACGACGCTCGCGCAGTGAGCCTCGCGCGACCGGAGGACCTGCTCGGCTACTCGGATCCCTCGACCCAGCCCGAGGCCACCGGGGTCGACAAGCTCGTCCTGAAGCGCGGAAACCTCTTCCTCGTCGCGAACCGGCTCGGTGACGTCGCCCCGGCGGGCGCGCGGGATCTCGGGCTCTTCCTCACCGACACGCGCCACCTGTCCTCGTGGAAGCTCTCGGTGAAGGGGGGGCCGCCGCTCTGCCTGTCGTCGCAGGTGTCGCCCGAGTACGTCGCCCAGATCGACTTCACCGTCACGAGCCTGCACGAGGGGGATCTGCTCGGGCGCGAGCCGGTGAACTACGTCCACCTGCGGCGCGATCAGATCATCGACGACGTCTTCGTCGAGCGGATCGTCCTCACGAACTTCCTCGACCGCCCGATCTCCTTCTGGCTCGAGATGGCGTGGGCGGCGGACTTCGCGGACGTCTTCGAGATCCGCGGCGCGCAGCGGGCGGCGCGGGGCACCTACGAGGTGCCGCGCGTCGAGAAGGACCGCGCCATCCTGCGCTACGACGGGCGCGACGGGCGCGGGTACGCGACGGAGATCCGCCTCGAGGGGCTGCGCGCGGACGGGCCGGCGCGGCTCTCGCGCATGGGCGGCCGCGGCGCGCGCGTGGACCTCCACCTCGATCCCGCCGGCAAGGTCGAGCTGTCGTTCGTCGTCGCCGCCGGGATCGAGCGCGGCCCGGCGGCCGGCCGGAGGGGGCGCGACGAGGACCGCGAGGTGCCCCGCGGCCCATCCGCGTCGTTCGACGCGCGCGCTCACGCGACGCGCGAGGCCTACGACGCCTGGGGGCGCGGCGCGACGCACTTCCGCTCGTCGAACGACCTGTTCGACCTCGCGCTCCACCACGCCGTCGCCGATCTGAAGGCGCTGCGCGTCTATCACTTCGGCGAGCCGGTCATCTCGGCGGGGATCCCCTGGTATACCTGCCCGTTCGGCCGGGACGCGCTCATCACCGGCTACGAGGCGATGCTCGCCGCGCCGGAGGTGGCCCGCGACGCGCTCCGCTTCCTCGCTCGGCTCCAGGGCACGGTCGACGATCCGGAGCGCGACGAGGAGCCGGGGAAGATCCCCCACGAGATCCGGTTCGGCGAGATGGCGTCGGCGGGCGAGGTGCCGCACTCACCGTACTACGGCTCGGCCGACGCGACCCCGCTCTTCCTGGTCGTGCTCGACGAGTACGACCGCTGGACGGGAGACCGCGCCACGGTGGAGTCACTCCTGCCCGCCGCCGAGCGCGCGCTCGGGTGGCTCGACCGCGCCGCCGCTCCTGCCCGCGGCGGGCTCGTGACGTACGCGCGCCGCACGCCGAAGGGGCTGCGCAACCAGGGCTGGAAGGACAGCCACGACGGCGTGCCCTTCGCGGACGGCCGCCCTGCGGAGCCGCCGATCGCGCTCGTGGAGGTGCAGGGCTACGCCGTGGACGCGCGCCGCCGGATGGGCGAGCTCTACCGGCGCCTCGGCCGCGACGCGGACGCAGAGCGGCTCCTCGCCGCGGCCAGGGCGCACGCGGAGGCGATCGAGGAGCGCTTCTGGATGGAGCAGGCGGGCACCTACGCGATCGCCCTCGATCGCGAAGGGCGCCAGGTGGACGCGGTGACCTCGAACCCCGGCCACCTCCTCTTCTCCGGCGCGGCGGCGCCGGACCGGGCGCGGCGCGTCGCCGCCTCGCTGCTCGACGAGCGCATGTGGAGCGGGTGGGGGATCCGCACGCTCGGCGCGGGGCAGGCCGCCTACAACCCGCTGAGCTACCACAACGGCACCGTCTGGCCGCACGACAACGCGCTCTGCGCGATGGGAATGAGCGCCTACGGCGAGGTGGAGCGCGCCGGGGAGGTGCTGACCGGGCTCTGGCAGGCGGCGCAACACTTCCGGCTGCTCCGGTTCCCGGAGCTCTTCTGCGGCCTCGGACGCGACGGCGGCCGCTTCCCGGTGCACTACCCCGTCGCCTGCTCGCCGCAGGCGTGGTCGTCGGCCGCGTGGTTCCTCCTCGTGCGCGCGGTGCTGGGGCTCCACCCGGACGCGCACGCCCACACGCTCCACGTCCGGTTCCCGTGGCTCCCGCCCTGGCTCGACGAGCTCACGCTCGAGGGCGTGCGGGTGGGCGCCGCCCGCGCGACGCTGCGCTTCCTGCGCGGGCCGAAGTCGGCCTACGCAGAGGTGGTCGACGTGGAGGGTGGGCCGCTGCGCGTGCGCATCGAGGTGTGATGGTGCCCGTCGCTTGCGTGGAGCCTTCGCGGCTCCATGCAAGCGGGTGGCGCCACGAGGCTTCCCGTCCTGCGCTGCAAGAAAAAGCGAGAGGCCGCAGGTGGCCCCGCGGCCTCTCGAGCTCTTTGGCGCGGTGGCGCCGACTAGGGTTCTTCGCCAGACGCCTCACTCGAGACGAACGGCGGGGGGAGGAGTCGAGCGTCCGACCACGCGTCGACTTGGACGTGAGACGGGAGGTGGGCCCTGCAGTGTGAGCTGTTTGGCTGGAGCTTCTTCATGGCAGGGTCCTTGGCCGGCCTCCGGCGGGACTCGCAGACAGACTTCTTCAATTGGCGTGCCGAACCCCTCCTGCGGCAAAACCATGTAAAGTCGAGCGGTTGCGGTAACCCCCTGCGGGGCATGCCTGTAAATCTGATGGTTCCACACGACGCCAGGGTGTAGCGGACCCCGGTAACATGACCGGTCGATGCTCGACCGGGCCTGCGCCCGCGCTTAGGAAAGACGCGAGGGAGCGCGCCCGTCGCACCGCGCCGCGAGGAACCATGTTCGCCACCGTCGAAGAAGCCGCCGAGAAGCTCGCGCGCGCCGGGTACCTGCCCTCGCGCGAGATCGCGACCGCCGTGTTCCTGGCCGACCGGCTCGAGAAGCCCATCCTCGTGGAGGGCCCGGCGGGCGTGGGCAAGACCGAGCTCGCCCGCGCCTTCGCGCAGGCGTCCAGCCGCTCCCTCGTCCGGCTCCAGTGCTACGAGGGGCTCGACGAGTCGAAGGCGCTCTACGAGTGGGAGTACGCGAAGCAGCTCCTCTTCACGCAGCTCCTCCGCGATCGGATCGGCGAGGCGGTGTCCGGCGCCGAGTCGCTCGCCGAGGCCGCGGATCGGATCGCGGGGGAGGGGAACGTCTTCTTCAGCGAGCGGTTCCTCCTGCCGCGCCCCGTTCTGCGCGCCATCACGAGCGAGGAGCCGGCGCTCCTGCTCGTGGACGAGATCGACAAGGCCGACCCCGAGCTCGAGGCGTTCCTGCTCGAGGTGCTCTCGGAGTGGACCGTGACCGTGCCGGAGATAGGCACCATCCGCGCGCGTCAGGTGCCACGCGTGGTGCTCACCTCCAACGCGGCGCGCGATCTCTCCGACGCCCTCAAGCGCCGCTGCCTGCACCTGCACATCGACTTCCCCTCGCGCGAGCGGGAGCTCGCCATCGTCCGCGCGAAGGTGCCCGAGGCGGCGGAGGCGCTCGCGCGCGCCGTGGTCGCGGCGGTGGGGAAGCTCCGCACGCTCGATCTCAAGAAGGCGCCGTCGATCGCCGAGACGCTCGACTGGATCCGCGCGCTCGCCGTGCTGAACGCGACGGAGCTCGACGCGGCGCTCCTCGACGACACTCTGAACGTCGTCCTCAAGTACGAGGCGGATCTCTCCCGCGCGCGCGAGCGGCGCGGGGAGTGGCTGATCTAACGGGGGCTGCGCCCCCGCCCCGCCGACGGCTGACCGCCGTCGGCCGGGGCCCCCACCCCTGCTCGCCGGGTCCCGTGCGCCCCCGCGTGGCGGCGTCGCCGCGAACGCGGCGGCGCCCCGGCGGGGGGGGGGGGGCGGGGGGGGTGGGGGGGCGCGTCCGCCTGCGCCGCGCCGGGGTCCGCGTCGTGACGACCGTCGCGCTCGCCGCGGCGCTCGCCGCGATCGCGACCTGGGTCGACGAGCGCGGCCTCGCCGCGCAGGCGAGCGCGGAGGTGG
>NZ_JALCYY010000044.1 GCF_022690685.1 Anaeromyxobacter terrae
CCGACGCGCGCCCCCCCGCGGCGCCGCGCGGCCGTGCGGCGAGGGCGCGACGCGCGGCCATCTCGGCCGCCGCCCCGTCGCCGTCCGCCTGCGCCTGCGCGGCCTCGGAAATGCCGGAGAGCCAATCGCACAGCGGCTCCCGGGCGGCGGCGCGCGCGGAAGCAACCGATAGTAAAGCAAGCAGCGCGAAACCCACGCGGGCGTAAGCCCACGCGCGTGCGAACCTTTCCAGGCCGCGCGCGGGAGCGGGTTCACTCCGCGTCTGGTGGGGCTTGACTCGCTGCATCGAGCGGCGCCATATAGCGCGCGCGCCCAGCCCTTGTCGATGAGGGGCTCGCGCGAGCCACGGCGCTTGCATCGGCGCCGGGTCGTACGCCGGTTCTCGAGGGGGGACCGCGGCGATCGGACGGGGGCGGGTCGCGCCTTCGCGCCGCCTGGAGGGATGGCCCGGCCATCCAGAGGAGTCCATCGTGCTCGACAAGCCGTGCCCCACCGAGCTCACCGCTCCGATCAACCCCGACCGTGGTGTCGAGGGCCACCGCAACCTCTTCTGCAACTACTACGACGCCTGTCTCGACGAGGCCGTGAAGCAGGGCTGGAACAGCTGGACGTGCACCCGCTGCCCCCTGCACGCCCTCCAGCCCGAGGTCGAGGGGGGACTCGAGAGCTACGCCACCCAGCGGAGGCTCGTCTAGCCCCGCCAGACGTACACCGCGACCCCGGCGTACCCGGGCGTGCGCTCGATGCGTCCGGACGGCGCGCTCTTCCCCGTCAGTCCGTGTAGATCACCGCGATCCAGAGCCGACGCGCACCGTACCGCCGGCTGTCCCCCGTCGCCACGCCCACCCCCACGCGATGGAAGCGTGGATCCGGCAGGTTGCGCGACCGGGTCGCCTCCGCGGGCGCGCTCGCCACGAACACGTCCACCGCGGCGACGCCCCTGCCGGCGAGCGCTCGCGCCCCGAGGTCACCCGCGTCAGGAGAGTCCGCGCGCCGCATCGACTCGGCGGCGTCGCGCGCGAGCGCGTCGAGCGCGGGGTCGCCGAGGAGCGGCGGGCGTCCGAGCCGGGCGCGCTCGCGCCAGAGCGCCTCGCGCACGCGCGCGTCGGGGAGGAGCGCGCTCTCGGCGCCGTCGTCGGGCGGCTGCACGAGGACCTCGGTGAGGTAGACCGCAGGAGCGCCGGAGGGGAGCGTGCCGCGCGCGAGGCCCACGCCCACCCCTGTCGCCCGGGCGAGGAGGTTCGCGAGGTGCGCCGGGCTCTCCTCGATCTTGGCGTGCGCGGAGACCGCGCTCGGCCCCTGCGCGACGTTCTCGTACGCGAAGCGGTACGCCACCCCGGCGCGCCGCAGCCGATCGCCGACCTCGCCCGAGCCGGGGAGGACGTGCGCCACCGTCGCCGCGTCGCGCATCGCGGCGCTGTGCCGGCGGGCCACCCCGGAGAGCTCCGCCGAGGCCGTCACCGCCGGCAGGCCGCGACGGCGACGCGTCGCGTTGATCGCGCTGACGATCGCCGCCTCCGCGGCCGCAGGGTCCTCGGGGTCGACGGCCGCGAGCGCGGCCCGCGCAGGCGCTTCGACCGCGACGCCGCCCGCGGCGACGGTCAGGATCGCGGCGACCTCGGGCCCGCGCGCGCTCTCGCCGACCACCTCCACCGTGTACCGGCCGCGCGAGGGGAAGGAGAGGCGCGCCCGAAAGCCGCTCCCGCTCGCTGCGGTGTCCACCTCTCGCGCGTCGCCTGCCGGGACCGTGACGAACACGCGGGCGGCGCGCAGGCCACGCGACAGCGTGCCCGAGAGCACCGCAGCGGCGCCCGCCGGCACCTCGCGCGGGAACGGCTCGAGCGCCGCCTTGCGCTGCGACGCGAGCACGAAGGCGTAGAGCACGCCGTCGCGCTCGACCGCCCCCGCCCCGACGTGGCTCGCCGCGGAGCCGGGCAGGAGCCGAGCCAGCGCGTCGGGGGCGTCCTCGGCGCGCGCGCGCAGCGAGTACACGGTCGGTGACGGATCGTAGCAGAGGGCCCGCGCGAGCGCCTCGCGCGAGGCCGGGCCCGAGGTCGCCTCGGGATCGCCCGCGGCGGCCCTGGCGGCGAGCTCGCGCGCGGCGAGCGAGAGCGCCCCGGAGGACCGCGCGCCGCGCAGGTGCGCGAACGCGACGTCGAGGAGGCGCTGCTCGACAGGCGCGAGCGTCGCCTCGGGCTCGGGGCCGTAGCTCCCCTGGGCGGGCGCCGCGGCGCGCTGCGGGACTGCGCCCGGGCCAGCGGTCCCGGATGCGGCGTCGGGCCCCTGCGCGGTGGGGCCGGGCGGGCGCGGCGCCGCGCATCCCGCGAGGAGCGCCACGATCGTCGTCGCGAGCGCGGCGATCGACCGGGCGCGCGCCGGCGCTCCCGCGCGCAATCAGCGCTCCGGCGCCACGCGCACCTCGAGGCCGCTCGCGACGACGCGGCCGAGGCGAGCGTTCACGCGCTCGCACAGCGGGCTCTCGAGGGCGACCAGCTGGGCTGCCCACTCCTCCGAGCGAACGAGCACGAGGAGGCGGCCATCGCGCAGCACCCCGCGCATCGAGACCTCTCGCGCGAGGCGCGGCCCGCAGGCATCGGCGAACGCGGTGGTGAGCGCTGCGCCTTGCGCGGCGGGCCACTGCGAGAATGTCTCGGCGAGCACGGAAGCGACGGTTCGGCGGCGGCCTCTCACGGGGGTCGCAACGTACGGTCAGCGCGCGACATGCGTCAAGCAGCCGCGCCGTGAGGCACGCCTGCGGCAACGGGTCGCGCGGCGGCCGCACGCGTTCGGGTGTGGTAGTTTCGCCTGGAGGTATCGGTCGATGCGCGCCCCGCAGGCCCAGATGGCGACGGTGGAAGCACCCGCGACCACCCCCGTCCCACATCACACGACGGCGCGCGGCGAGACGCGCGTCGAGCGCGCACGCCTGAACCTCTCCTGGATCGTCCAGCTCCACTGGTGGGCGATCCTCGGCCAGGTCGCCATCGTGGTCGGCGCGTCGTCCTGGACCCACATCGGCGTCCCGATCGTGCCGCTCCTCGCGATCCTCGTGCTCGAGGTCGGAGGCAACCTGGCGCTCCGCACGTGGGCGCAGCACGCCAGCCCGCACGCCACGAGCGCGAGCGTCGCGGCGGTCATGTTCCTCGACGCCGCGGTGCTCACGGTCCTGCTCGATCTCACCGGCGGCGCCTCCAACCCCTTCTCCACGCTCTACCTCGTCAACGTCGCGCTCGGCGCGGTCCTCCTGCCGCCCCGCTGGTCGTGGACGCTGATGGTGGCGAGCCTCGCGGGGTTCGCGTCGCTCTACCTCCACGAGGAGGCGACCTCGCCGGCGCACCACATCCGCACGCACATGGATGCGGCGCAGATGATGGACTCGCACCTGCGCGGCATGTGGATCGCGTTCGCCATCGCGTCGGTGTTCATCGTGTTCTTCGTCCAGCGCGTCTCGCGGGCGCTCGCCGCGCGCGAGCGGGAGCTGCAGCAGGCGCGCGCGCTCGTCGAGCGGCGCGAGAAGCTGGCGTCGCTCGCGACGCTCGCGGCCGGCGCGGCGCACGAGCTCTCGACGCCGCTCTCCACGATCGCGGTCGTGGCGAAGGAGCTGCAGCGCTCGCTCCCCGACGTGCCGGCCGAGGTGCGCGGCGATCTCCAGCTCGTGCGCGAGCAGGTCGGACGCTGCCGCGACATCCTCGATCGCATGTCCGCGAACGCGGGCGAGCACGCCGGAGAGCCGCTCGCGCCGATGAGCGTGCGCGCCTGGGTGGAGACGGCGCTCGACGGGCTCCCGGCGCGGGATCGTGTCGAGCTCGCGCCCGAGGAGGATTCGCTCGACGCGTACCTCGTCGGGCCGCCCCGCGCCCTCGGCGACGCGCTCCGCGGCCTGCTCAAGAACGGCATCCAGGCCTCGCCTCCGGAAGAGCGCGTGACGCTGCGCCTCGCGGCGACGGAGGGCTGGGTTCGCGCGCGGGTGGTGGACCGCGGGCGCGGCATGACGGCCGACGTGCTCCGGCGCGTGGGCGAGCCGTTCTTCACCACCAAGAGTCCGGGGGAGGGGATGGGCCTCGGTCTGTTCCTCACCCGGGCCCTCGTCGAGCAGCTGGGGGGAAGCTTTCAAATCACCTCGCGTCCCGGTGCCGGGACGGAGGCCTGCATCGATCTGCCGGCGGCGGACGCCGCCGAGAGGAGCGGTCCATGAACGTCGAAGGAACGCACGAAACCCTCCCGAGCATCCTGCTCGTGGACGACGACGAGGTCCTGCGCGAGCGCCTGGCGACCGCCATCCGCGCCCGCGGCTACGAGGTCCGCACCGCCGGCAGCGCCGACGAGGCGCTGCGCGAGGCGGCGAGGGAATCGCCGGAGATGGCCGTCCTCGACCTGCGCATGCCTGGCGGCGGCGGGCTCGATCTGCTGAAAGAGCTGCGCAGGCACGATCCCGCGACCCGCGTCCTCATGCTCACCGGCTACGGCAGCATCTCCACCGCGGTGGAGGCCGTGCGCGAGGGGGCCGTCGGATACCTCCCGAAGCCGGCCGACGCCGACGAGATCCTCGCCGCGCTGAACGGCACGAACACCGCGAAGCAATCCGGCGTCGAGACGCCGTCGCTCGCGCGCGCGGAGTGGGAGCACATCCAGCGCGTGCTCACCGACTGCGGCGGCAACATCTCGGAGGCGGCGCGGCGGCTCGGGATCCACCGCCGCTCGCTGCAGCGGAAGCTCCACAAATACCCGCCGTCGCGCTGACGCGGGATCGCCCGCACGGGCGGCGTGCTGGACGGGGCCCTGCCGCCACGCCGCTCGCCGCCTCGCCGTGGCCCTCCCGGGGCGTCGTCCGTCCGCGGACGCGCCCCGAATCCTTTCGGCGCTCGGCGGATCCAACTTTTCGACAGGCGCCTGGGGCCGACGGACGGCGGGCGGCGCTGAAAGGATTGGAGATGGGGAACGCGACGGTCGAGATCACCGGCAAGAACTTCAAGGAGACGGTCGAGAAGGACGGCATCGTCCTCATCGACTGGTGGGCGCCCTGGTGCGGCCCGTGCCGGGTGTTCGGGCCCACGTACGAGAAGGTCGCGGCGAAGCACCCGGACGTCACCTTCGGCAAGGTGAACACCGAGGCCGAGCAGGAGCTCGCCGGGGCGTTCGACATCCGCTCCATCCCGACGCTCATGATCCTGCGCGACAAGGTGCTGCTGTTCTCGCAGCCGGGCGCGCTGCCGGAGGCGGCCCTCGAGGATCTCATTCGCCAGGTCCGAGCGCTCGACATGGAGAAGGTTCGCGCCGAGATCGCAGCCCAGGAGCGCGACGGGAGCGCGAAGCGCGCCACGGTCTGACGCGAAGATCGCGACGAAAGCAAAGGGCGGGCGGCCGTGCGGCCGCCCGCCCTTCGTCCGTCAGAGTGCCGACGTGAGCTAGTAGCCCTTGCTCGGAGGCGGCGTCGCGCCGCTCGAGCCGGAGCCCGTCGTGCCGGTTCCGGTCGCGCCGGTGCCCGTGTCCGACGGGGGCTTGGTCGTGCCGGTGCCCGTGTCGGATGGGGGCGTGGTCGTCGTCGTGCCCGTGCCCATGCCGGTGCCGGTCTCGCCCGCGCCGGTCCCCATCGAACCGGAGGTCATCACGTCGATCCGGTTCACCTGCAGCGTGTCGCCCGTGCCGGAGAAGCTCGCGCGGACCTGGTCGCCCTCCTTGATGTCGCTGAGGGAAGCGCGCTGGCCGTCCTTCATCACGCGCGTGCTGTCGCTCACCTTCAGCTTCTTGTCGCTGTTCGCGAGCGTGAGCTCCTTCGTGTCACGGTCGAACTTCTCGACCTTGCCCGTGAGCTCGTTCTTGCTCTTCATGCCGGACGTGTCGCTCGCCGTGCCGCTGGAGCCGGTGCCCATGTCGCTCGTCGTGCTGCTGGAACCGGTGCCCATGGTCGAGCCGCTCTGCGGCGACGTCGAGCCGGACCCGGTCGTCGAGCCGGTCTGAGACGACGTCGAGCCGCCCATCCGATCGTCGGTCGACTGGCCGCTGGTCGTGGAGCCTGCCGTCGAGCCCGACTGCGCGTGCGCGGGGATCCCCGCGACGAGAAGGCCTGCGACGCCGATGCCGGCCACGGTTCCCCATCCTAGACGCTTCATTCCAATACCCTCCCTGCTCCGAATGACGGAGCCCGGCCGAACTGCCGTGGCTCTCTTGTGTGCGCATACGGTGAGCATCGAGGTCCCGCGTGTCAGAGCGAATTGCTACAGGTTGCGGACTGAACGCATGAGCAGTTATCTTCCTGCGCGGAGGCAGCGGCGTCATGTCGGCGGGTGCGGAGCGTCATCAGGTGGTCGAGCGGCTCCGCGACGAGATCCGCCGCATCGAGCGGCGCCCCGCTCGACGGGCGGGTGCGCTCGCGTGCGGTCGCCCCGAGATCGACGCGCTGCTGCCCGAGGGCGGTTTCCGTCGTGGCGCACTCACAGAGCTGGCGGGTGGGCCGGCGAGCGGGAAGACCGCGATCGCGCTGGCGCTCTTTGCGGCGCTCGGACCGGGAGACCTCGCCGCCTACGTCGATGGCCGAGGCGAGCTGTATCCGCCTGCAGCCGCGGTGCTCGGGGTCGACCTCGCACGCCTCCTCGTCGTGCGGCCCCCGCCCCGCACGTCCGCCGAAGGCCCGGCGCGCGACCCCGCGCTCGTCGCGCTGTGGGCCGCGGAGGCGCTCCTCGCCTCGGGCGCGTTCGCCGCCGTGGCGGTCGACGTGCCCGTCGCGCGCGCCGTGCGGGGGGCGGACGCTGCCGCGCGCCGTCTCCAGGCGGCCGCCGAGAAGGGTGGCGCGGTGGGGCTGTGGCTCGTCGCGCCCGGCGGAGCGGCGCTCCGCGTGCCGGTGGCCGTCCGGCTCGAGTTGAGCGCGGAGGATGGGCGGATCGTCGGGCGCCGCCAGCACGTGCCGGACGAGGCGGCGCGGGCGAGCGGCGCGGCGCTCCGTTCGCACGGTGCCGGCCTGCGCGCATCGTGGCGGCCCCGGGCGGTGGTCCAGGAGGGTGACGATGCGGCGTGAGGCGAGCGGGCTGCGCGTCGTCGCGCTGTGTCTCCCCGAGCTGCCGCTCCAGCGCGCGCGGCGCCAGCGCGCCGACGGCTGCGACGGCCCGTTGGCGGTCGTCTCCGAGGGCCGGATCGTGCACTGCGACGGCGCGGCGGCCGCGGACGGCGTCCGCCCCGGGGCCACGCTGTCGGAGGCGCTCGCCGCGTGCGGTCGGATGCGTACGGTTCCGCTCGATCCCGCGGCGGATCGCGCCGCGCTGCGCGCGGTCGCCGAGGCGGTGCTCCTGCTCGCGCCCGCGGTCGAGCCGTGCGCGCCGGACGTGGTGCTCCTCGACGCGAGCGCCGCAGGGCTTCTTGCGAGGCCGAACACCGCTGCGCTCAGCGCGGGCGAGCGGATCCTCGCGGAGCGCGCGATCGCGGCGGCGGCGGAGATGGGGTACGCGGCGCGCGCGGCGGTCGCGACCGGTCGCGCCGCGGCGCGGGCGCTCGTGCGCCACGGCGCGTTCACCCGCACCGGCGAGCTCCTCCACGTCGCGCCCGAGGCGACCGCGGGTGCGATCGCGGCGCTCCCGCTCGAGGCGCTCGGGCTCGCGCCGGCGGTGGGGGCCCGGCTGCGCGGGCTCGGGATCGGCGACGCGGGCGCGCTCGCGCGGCTCCCGGCGGGCACCCTCGCGCACCGGTTCGGACCGGACGGCGTCGCCGCGGCGCGCCTCGCCCGCGGCGAGGACGACACGCCGCTCTCGCCGTACGTGCCGGAGACGTTGCCGGTCGAGGCGCTCGAGCTCGAGGCGCCGGCGGAGAGCGCCGAGCCGCTCCTCTTTGCGCTGAAGCGGCTCGCCGATCGGGTCGCCGCGCGCCTCTCCGGCCGCGGCCTCGGTGCGACGCGGCTCAAGGTCGTCCTGAAGCTCGATCCCCGCGGCGAGGAGCGGGTCATCGTGCCGCTCGCGCAGCCGACCGCCTCCGCCGCGCGCTGGCTCGTCCCGGCGAAGGAGCACGTGTTCTCGCTGCGGCTCCCCGGGGCGGTGACCGCCGTCGAGCTCGCCGCGATCGAGGTCGCGCCGCTCGCGGCGGAGCAGCTCGCGATCGACGACCGCCCCGAGGCGCTCGCCGCGCTCGAGACCGTCCTCGCGCGACTGGGGGTGCGGCTCGGCGACGGCGCGCTCTTCGCGGCCGAGCCGGTCGAGCGGTACCGTCCCGAGGCGGCGTACCGCGCCGTTCCGTTTCGCCCAGGCGGCGCGCGCGGCTCCACGACGCGGGCACTCGGCGCCGGGGTGCTCGCGCCATCCCCCGTGGCCGAGCCGCGGCCCACCCGACTCGTGGAGCCGCCCATGCCGATCCTGGCGGAGGGCGAGGGGGGGCGCGTGACGGCGCTCCGGGTCGAGGGCCGCGCGCGCGCGGTGCTCGCGATGGAGGGCCCGGAGCGGCTGCGCGGGGAGTGGTGGGCGCCCGTGCCTTTCGACCGCGACTACTACCGCGTCCGGCTCGACGGCCTCGGGGACTGCTGGGTGTACCGGGACGCCGCCGACGGGCGGCTCTACCTGCACGGATATTTCGACTGACGTGAACCACGAGCGACGCAGGATCGACACGGGTGGGATCGGGGCCGGCGCGCGGGAGGCGCCGCGGCCCGCCGCGGTGCGCTACGCGGAGCTCCGCTGCCACTCCTGCTTCTCCTTCCTCGAGGGGGCGAGCCACCCGGAGGAGCTCGTCGCTCGCGCCGCGGAGCTCGGGCTCTCGGCGCTCGCGCTCACCGACGTGAGCGGCCTGTACGGGATCGTCCGCGCGCACACCGAGGCCAAGCGGCGCGGGTTCCCGCTCGTCGTCGGCGGGGAGCTGGTCGTGACGGGGCTCACGCCGGGCCGCCCGGCGCGGCTCGTGCTGCTCGCGCAGGATCGTGAGGGGTACGCGGGTCTGTGCCGGCTCGCGACGCGCGCGCACGGGGCGGAGGATCCGGCGCGGGCGGCGCCGCGGCGCCCGCGGGAGGAGGTCGCCCTCGCGCTCGAGGCGGTGGCGGCGCGCGCGCGCGGGCTCTTCGCGCTCTATCCCGGCGCCGACGGCGACGCGGCCGCACGGCTGAAGGAGATCTTCGGCCCGCGCCTCGCGCTCGCGGTGGCGCGCCACCGGGTGGCGGGCGAGGAGGCGCGCGTGCTCGCCGCGCGCGCCATCGGCCGGCGGCTCGAGATCCGCGTGGCGGTCACGAACGACGTCCACACGCACGACCGGCGCCGGCAGGTGCTGCAGGACGTGCTCACCTGCGTCCGCCATGGGACCACCGTCGATCGCGCCGGCCGCCGCCTCTTCCCGAACGCGGAGCGGACGCTGAAGGGGCCGGAGGAGATGGCGCGGCTCTGGAGCGACTTCCCCGAGGGGCTCGAGGCCGCAGCGGAGATCGCGGACACATGCCGGTTCCGGATGGAAGAGATCCGGGGCGAGCACCCGCTGCCGCCCGTCGTCCTCGAACGCTCCGCCCTCGCGGGAGGCGCCGCGGTCGCGATGTCGAGCCCGCCTCAGGACGAGCGCGCCGTCGCGCCGGCGCCGAACCGGTCGCTGCGAACGACCTCGACCCCGACCCCGGCCCCGACCCCGACCCCGACCTCGACCTCGACCTCGACCTCGACCTCGACCTCGACCTCGACCTCGACCTCGACCCCGACCGCGACCCCGACCCCGACCCCGACCCCGACCCCGACCGCGACCGCGACCGCGACCGCGACCGACTCCGCCGACGCCATCACCGGCATGGCGCTTCTCCGCGAGCTCGTGCGCGAAGGGGCACGCTGGCGCTACGGCGGAGATCTTCCGGAGGAGGTCGCCCGGCAGCTCGCGAGGGAGCTCGAGCTCGTCGAGCAGCTGGGGTACGCGAGCTACTTCCTCACGGTCTGGGACATCGTCCGCTTCGCGCGATCGCGCGGGATCCTGTGCCAGGGGCGCGGCAGCGCCGCGAACTCCGCGGTCTGCTTCGTGCTCGGCATCACCGCGATCGATCCCGTCCGCATGGGCCTCCTGTTCGAGCGGTTCATCTCGGCGGAGCGCGGCGAGCCGCCGGACATCGACGTCGACTTCGAGCACGAGCGGCGCGAGGAGGTGATCCAGTACGTCTACGAGCGGTACGGGCGCGATCGGGCGGGCATGGTCTGCGAGGTCATCTCCTACCGGGGCAAGTCCGCGCTCCGGGACGTGGGCAAGGCGCTCGGCCTGTCGCTCCCGCAGGTCGATCGGCTCGCGAAGCTCATCGGCATGTACGAGGACCTCTCGCAGGTCGGACCGGAGCTCCTCGCGCAGGCGGGGCTCGACGTCGATGCGTCGGAGCGGGTGCGCATGACGCTCGACCTCGCGCGCGAGCTGCAAGGCTTCCCCCGCCACCTCTCGATCCACGTCGGCGGGTTCGTGATCACGCGCCGGCCGCTCTGCGAGACGGTGCCCATCGAGCCGGCCGCCATGCCGGGGCGGACCATCGTCCAGTGGGACAAGGACGACCTCGCCGATCTCGATCTGCTGAAGGTCGATCTCCTCGGGCTCGGCATGCTGACCGCGCTCTCGCGCGCGCTCGCGCTCCTCGCCGCCCACCGGCCGGCGCCGGCGCTCCTGAGCGCCGTCCCTCATCCCGACTCCCTAGCAACCATCCCGGCCGAGGACCCGGCCGTCTACGACATGCTCTGCAGGGCGGACTCGATCGGCGTGTTCCAGATCGAGTCGCGCGCGCAGATGTCGCTCGCGCCGCGGCTCAAGCCCCGGAACTTCTACGACCTCGTCATCTCGGTGGGGATCGTGCGTCCGGGCCCGATCCAGGGCGGGATGATCCACCCGTACCTGCGCCGGCGCGACGGCAAGGAGCAGGTCCGCTACCCGTACCCGCCGCTCGAGCCCGTCCTCGCGAAGACCCTCGGCGTGCCGCTCTTCCAGGAGCAGATCATGCGCCTCGCCGTGGTCGCGGCGGGGTTCACGCCGGGCGAGGCCGACGAGCTGCGCCGCCTCATGACCCACCGGCGCTCCCACGAGAAGCTCGCCGCGATGCGGGCGCGCCTCCTCGCGGGCATGGAGCAGCGCGGCATCTCCGCGGCGGACGCGGAGCTCATCTTCCACCAGCTGCTCGGGTTCGCCGGCTACGGCTTCCCGGAGTCGCACTCCGCCTCGTTCGCGCTGCTCGTCTACGCCTCCGCCTGGATCCGCCGCTATCATCCCGCCCCCTTCGCCTGCGCCCTCCTGAACAGCCAGCCGATGGGCTTCTACGCGCCGCACACGCTCATCGAGGACGCGAAGCGCCACGGGGTCGAGGTGCGGGGGATCGACGTCTGCGCGAGCGGGTGGGAGA
Source organism: Anaeromyxobacter terrae (assembly GCF_022690685.1). Taxonomy (GTDB): domain Bacteria; phylum Myxococcota; class Myxococcia; order Myxococcales; family Anaeromyxobacteraceae; genus Anaeromyxobacter; species Anaeromyxobacter terrae. The sequence continues at coordinate 11,309 of NZ_JALCYY010000044.1, forward strand.
GCGCGCTCGAGGGCGCGGCGGGCGCGCCGGCTGCTCCCGGCGACACACCCGCGCTCCGGCTCGGGCTCCACCTCGTCCGCGGGCTGCCGCGCGACGTGGGCGACGCGATCGTCGCTGCCAGGTGCGCGCGGCCATTCGCGGACCTCGGCGACCTCGTGCGCCGCGCGGGGGTGTCGCGCGCGTGGCTCGTGCGGCTCGCGGAGGCGGACGCCCTCGGGCCGCTCGCGCCGGATCGGCGCAGCGCGGTGTGGCGCAGCCTCGCGATGGAGGCGGACGGGGGCGACCTGTTCGCGGGCGTGACCCCGGCGGAGCCGGCTACCGCGCTGCCACCCGCGAGCGCCGCGGAGGAGGTTTCTGCCGACTTCGCGACCACCGGCGTCTCGGTGCGCGGCCATCCGATGGCGGTCCTCCGCGCCGCGCTCCCGAGCGCGACCGTCCGCACCGCACGCGAGCTCGCCCGCCTCCCGGACCGTGCCCCCGTGGAGGTCGCCGGGCTCGTCATCGTCCGGCAGCGTCCCGAGACCGCCGCGGGGATCGTGTTCGTGAGCCTCGAGGACGAGACCGGGATCGCGAACCTCGTCGTGATGCCCGACGTCTACGAGCGCTTTCGGCCGGTGGTGCGCGGCGCGCCGTTCCTCGTCGCGCGCGGGCGGGTGGAGCGGAGCGGCGAGGTGGTGAACGTGCGCGTGAGCTCGGTCGCGCCGCTCGCCCTCGCCCCGCAGGTGGGGAACCGCGCGCGGGAGTTCCGCTGAGCCCCGGCCTCGGTGACCCTGCGGCCGCGATCCGGATCTCTACGGGCAGACCCGGTAGGGCACCCGTCCCGGAGCGGCGCCGAACGCGCCGATGAAGACACGGAGCGGGCGTGGATCCCCGTCGATGTAGAGCGCCAGGTTCACGCAGCTGCCCCCGAAGTCGAACCCCGCGTCGTCGCCCGCCAGGAACGAGAAGCGGATGCGGCCGCCGCCGGCGCTCACCGCGTCCGGCGCCACGCCCTGCGGCGTCACCCGGCCGCTGGCACCCGCGATCTCGCCGTGGAACCGCCGCGGCAGGTCTGCCCGCGCGCGCAGGTGCCACCCGGCGCCGTCGTGCCACAGCCGGTACGCCTCCGACCCGGGATCCTCCAGCGGCGGACCGGGCTCGACCCGGCGCGCAAGCACCGCGCCCCGCGAGAAGCCGCATCCTCCGGCCAGGAGGAGCAGGAGGGCAGTGGCGGCACGCGCACGCGCGGTCATGGCGAGACCTCCGCCACGAACGTTCGGCTCTGCCGTTCCAGGGGCAACGGATGGCGGACGGTGAAACGGGGGAAGGGGAGGAGGGACCCGGCGCCGGTGGAGGGAGCGCCCCGCGGCTCGAGGCCCCGATCCGATCCGACCTCGACCTCGACCTCGACCTCGACCGCGACCGCGACCTCGACCGCGACCTCGACCTCGACCTCGCCGGCTCCGACGACCGAGGCCGAGCCCATCACCCACCCCGCCCGCAGCGCGCCGCCCCACGTGGCGGGACCTCGCGCCCGCAGGCGGGCCACTGGACTCGGTAGGCACCGCCCCGACCCACGGACCGCAATGCAACGCGGTCGGCCTCGGCACCGTCGCCCATGTGCAGCCAGCGCCCGCAGCCCCGCGTTGCCGGCGGCGTCTGGCGGACGGCACCGCTCCCCGTACCTTGTCCCCGTCCATCGTGGCCCGCCGAGGACGTGAGGTCCCGCCCAGGCGGCGCGCCACGGTGACCTCGGCCGGCTTCGACTCGAACCTCGTGAGGTGGCATTCACGGAGCGTCACCCCATGTCTTCGCGCAGGCGGCCGCCACCGACTGACGTCGCCTCGGGTTCCGTCCCTGCCGGCGCTCGCACTCTCGTGGGTCGTCCTGCCGTCCGCTGGAACCCCTCTTCGAGCGGACCTCGCTCGACCGATTCTCCAAACGCCCGCGAAACCCCTGGCGTATCGCACGGCCGGCACCTCGACCCCTGGGCTAGGGGTTCCCGCGTAGCGTCCTCGGGAGGCATACGTCGCTGCGCACGTCCACCTAGCGTCGACGAACGGTCGGCAGGAGGGGGACATGAAGACGACGAGGCGAGTGGAGAGGTGGCTCCGCACCGGCGCGGCCTTGCTGGCGGCGGTGTGGACGAGCGCCGGGTACGGTCAGACGCAGACGATGCTGCCCGGGAGCGCGATCCCGAAGTGGAAGGAGGCGCTCCCGCGGCTCGCAGGTCAGGGGGGAACGATCAACACGCTCCTCGGCTTCGTCCCAGGGACGACGCCGGCGCCGGGCCAGCTGACGCTGCACATGTGCGAGGTGAAGGTGAACGCGCTGCCGGCAGGCACGTTCGCACCGAACGTGAAGCCTGCGACGTGGGCCTGGGCGTACATCGCCGGTCCGTGTCCGGACTACACGAAGGATTCGACGCTGCCGCTCGACACGTACATCGGCCCGGTGATCCTCGCCCAGCGCGGGGTGCCTACCGAGGTCACCTACGTGAACGCGCTCGGCGACGCAGCGTCGACGAACGTGCTCGCGTACAAGACGAGCACCGACCAGACGCTGCACTGGGCCGATCCGCTCGAGCTCGGCTGCATGATGACGGCGGCGATGGGGAGCTGGACGGTGAACGGCGTCGGGGTGATGTACCCACCCCAGGCCGATCCGTGCGCCTGGAACTACGGCGGGCCGATCGCCGCGGTCGCGCACCTGCACGGCGGCGAGGTTCCGGCAGAGGTGGACGGCTCTCCGGACTCGTGGTTCACGAGCGAGGGCGCGGCTCTCTTCGGCCCCAAGTACTACACCAAGGGTGACGTGACGCCGGGCCAGGCCGTCTACACGTACCCCAACGTGCAGGAGGGTGCCCCGCTCTGGTTCCACGATCACACGCTCGGCGCCACGCGCCTCAACGTCTACGCCGGCCTCGCGGGCGGGTACTACCTGCTGGACCCCGAGGCGAACCTCGCGCCGAACCTCCAGCCGGTCTCCGACGTGATCCCGCTCGTGATCCAGGACCGCATGTTCGACACGAACGGTCAGCTCTTCTTCACCGCCGGGCTGAACGGCTTCAACCCGGCGCTGGCGAGCCCGGGCTGGGCGCTCAACCCCGAGCACCCGTACTGGAACCCCGAGTTCGTGGGTGACGTCATCGCGGTGAACGGGAAGGTGTGGCCGCGCCTCGACCTCCAGGCGAAGCGGTACCGCTTCCTCTTCCTGAACGGGTCCAACGCGCGCACCTACGAGCTCTTCCTCACGAACCCGGCGACGAAGGTGAACGGGCCGCCGCTATGGGTGATCGGCAATGACGGCGGGCTGCTCGACGCGCCGGCGCTCATCGATCCCAACGCGGCGAAGCCGAGCCCGACGAAGCTCGTGATCATGCCGGGCGAGCGCTACGAGATGATCATCGACTTCACGGCCTACGCCGGCCAGACGTTGTTCCTGCGCAACACGGCGAAGACGCCCTATCCCGGCGGCGCCACGCCCAACGGCGCGACGGTCGGGCAGATCCTGCAGCTCAGGATCGGCGCGGCGGTGGCGGACGCGAGCTACGACCCCGCGAAGGACGGCGCGCTGCGGCCGCCCATGCAGCGGCTCGTCGCGGCGGGCGCCGTGACGCCGGCCGTGAAGCCCGACCTCGTCCGCCAGCTCACGCTCAACGAGGTGATGGGGATGCCGATGGCCGCCGTGAACCCCATCAACGGCCTCCTCACCAACTATCCCGGTGGCCCGCTCGAGATCCTCGTGAACAACACGAAGTGGGCAGGCGCCGGCCCGATGGGCGCGGCGCGCGCCGACTTCGTCGAGCGTGACGACGATCCGCTCCGATACTCGGAGGTCCCGAACGAGGGGGCCGTCGAGGTCTGGGAGATCGTGAACCTCACCGCCGATGCGCACCCGATCCACCTGCACCTCGTGCAGTTCCAGATCCTCAACCGGCAGCGGTTCGACGTGGGCAAGTACTCCGCGGCGTACGGCGCGGCCTTCCCGACGACCTGTACGCCGAAGGACGCGACCGGCTACTGCCCCGGCTTCGGCCCGCCGCTCACGTACCAGCCGCAGGCGTTCACCCGGACCTACCCGGTCAAGGCGAACGTCCCGGTGGTCGGCGGCAACCCCGACGTCGCGCGGTTCCTGTCGTCCGCACCCGCGCCCGCCGCGACGCAGGAGCGCGGCTGGAAGGACACCGTCCAGGCGCCGCCGGGCATGGTCACGCGCATCATGGTCCGGTGGTCGCCGACCGACGGACAGAGCTCGACCTTCGCCTTCGATCCGTCGGGCGGCGGCACGCACAACTACGTCTGGCACTGCCACATCATCGACCACGAGGACAACGAGATGATGCGGCCTGACTTCGTTTCGCCCGCCGCGAATGCGATCCGGACGTTCACGAAGGGCACGGAGCTCACGAGCTACTGACCCGTGGGAGCAGCGGACGGCGCCCCGGCCACGAGCGGCCGGGGCGCCATCGCCGAGCGGGCGCTCGGGCGGGTGCGCGGGCGCGAGGAGGCGAACGGGCCGAGGGCCTTGGCCGGGCCCGCCGCTCCATGCTCTCATGCGCCCGTGCTGTCGCTCCCCGACGAAGCCGCCGCCGCGCTCGAGTCGCTGCGGCGCACCGGCAAGGACGTGCGGTTCGAGATCAAGAAGGCCTGCGAGCAGGAGCGCTGGCGGCTCAAGGCGCTCTACGACGTGGTCGACGAGGACGGCGCGCCGCCGCGGACGATCCACCTCGGGCTCCTCTGGTCCGACGACCGCCAGGGCGTGCGCGATCTCAAGGATCGGCTCGAGCGGGGCGAGAGCGGCCGGGCGCCGTAGCGCAGTCGCAGCCGCGCGAGGGTCCGCGGATCGGCCGATCGGGAGTTTACGCTACGCACGGGTACTCGTCGTGAAGGGCCGCTCCGCCGAGCCGAGGGGCGCCGCCCTCGACCGCGCCGCGGCAGCCCCTTCTCCCGCTGCGCCAGGTGCGGACGAAGGGCGACGAGGTGCGGCACCGGCGCACGTGGAGCAGAGCACCACGCGCCACGCCCGGGCCCGGGCGCGCCGCCGCGTTCCACGATAGATCGCCGGCGCATGAAGCTCCCCCTCTTCGGCAAGGCGCACGAGGCGACCGCGGGCGCGGACTTCGTCTGGTTCGTGTACGGCTCGTCGCTCGATGGTGAGGCGTTCGCCGCGTGGGCCCACGAGCACGGCTACGCGGTGCCGTCCTTCGAGGGCGCCCGGCGCGCGCGGCTCGTGGGGTACCGCCTCGCGTTCGACGTGCTGTCCCGTGCGTGGGGCGGGGCCGTGGCGAGCCTCGCGCGATCCCCCGGCGACTTCGTCGAGGGGCTCGCGCTGCCGATGCCCGGCGCGTCGCGCGGCCTCGCCGATCACAAGGAGGGGGCGGTGTCCGGGCTCTACGAGGCGTTCGAGGTGCAGCTCTCGCCGGTCGGGGGCGGGCCGCACATCCCCGCGATCGCGTACCGCGCCGCCAACTCCCGTCGCCTCGCGAACGACGCGCCGCCGTCCCCCGCCTACCTCGAGGTGCTGCTCCGCGGCGCCCGGGCGCGCGGCCTCTCCGAGGACTGGATCCGGCGCCTCGAGGCGCTCGCGGCGACGCCCAGAGGCGCCCCCCCGATCGACCGGAGCCACCCGCGCTCCCCGGCAGGCCAGCGCGTCCGCGCTCGGCGGCGCCGAGCGGCGGCGGATGACGGCGAGGTACGAGAGCGCCGCGAGCTTGCCGGCGCTCATGGTCAGGTAGCTCGCCCAGCTCCAGGGGATCCCGAGCGCGAACGCGATGCCCACGAGGAACGCGCCCGTGTCGAGCGCGACGCCCGCGAGCTGCGACCAGAGCACGCGCGCGCGGAACGAGCCGCGCACCTTCGTGAACACGAGCTGGTCGAGGAGCTCGGCGGCGAAGAAGGAGCCGCCGGACACGAGCGCGAGGCGCGGGTTGAAGGCGGCGGTGATGAGCGCCCCGGCCAGCGAGGCGAGCCAGACCTTGCCGCCGATCTCCTGCTGGGCGTAGTCGCGGACGATGAACGTCGCGCCCACGAGCAGCGTCGCGAACGAGAACACGCCGCCCCACGGCGGGTGGACCGGCGGGAACACGACGAAGGCCGCGTTCACCGCGATGATGGAGACGACGTAGAGGAGCGTGCGCACCGGGGGCCTTCGGAGAGCGGGCGAGAGGTATACCCGGAAACCGGCCCGTCGCACGACGCCGTCACCTCACCTCGATGACGCCCTGGAACATGTTCATCGCGCAGGCGTACTTGAGCTCGCCGGTGCGCTTCGGGGTGAAGGTGATGGTGACCGGCTCGTTCAGCGGCAGCTTCTGGTTGATGCCGTACTCGGGCAGCACGAGCTCGGTCGCGCAGGTCTCGTCGGTGGTGCGCGTGACCACGAGGGTGAGGGGGACGTCCTTCTTCGCCTGCACCTTCCACGGCTCGTAGCCGCGCTTCGTCACGGTGATCTTCACCGGCTCGCCGGGCTTCGGGCCGCGCTCGCAGGCGGACACGCCGGCGAGGCCGGCGAGCAGCGCGACGAGGGTGAGGGTCGTGGTGCGCATCGTGAGTCCTCCAGGATCGCGGCCCGTGTCCTCCGGGCGGCGGCGGCGCAGTCTCGCACGCAGGAGACGGCTGGCGCGACACCATCGGGGGGCGGCGCCCGGGTGCGCCCGCGGCCATCGAGGGAGGCCCGGACGGCGCGACCGGGGAGTCGCGCCCGGGCGGCGGCGGCACCTAGCGTCTGCCGTGGTGCTGAGCGCGTCCCTGCTGCTCGCCTCCCTCGTCGTGTCCGCCGCGGCCGAGGCCTGGCCAGGCTCGCCCGACTGGCCGCTCGTCCCCGGGCTGATGGGCTACAACGCACTCCCGGTGCTGCCCAACGTCGACCCGGTGATCGGCACGCGCGCCGAGGTGGAGGTCACGGCGGCGGCGCAGGTCTCCGACCTCGCGCTCCGGGACCACGCCGTCACTCCCTACCTTCGACTCACGGTGCCGTTTCGCGAGACCGCGGCGCTCGAGGTGGACGGCACGCCCATCGAGATCTGGCGCACGACGGCGGCGACGCAGCTCCGGCTCGGGGCGCGCAACCGTGCCGACGGCACCCCAGGGGACGCCCGATTCGGCGCACGCTTCCTCCTCCTCCGCGAGCGCGCCGGGCCTGCGCTCGGGCTCAGACTCTCCGTGAAGTCGGCGAGCGGCAAGGGGCTCGCCTCGCGCCGGTTCACGAACGCGCCGGGCTACGCGATCGATCTCCTCGCCGGCAAGGACGTGGGCACGCTCGGCGAGGCGCGGCTGCGCGCGCTCGCACGGGTCGGGTTCGTGTCCTGGCAGTTCGGGCAGAACGAGCAGGACGACGCCTTCGCCTACGGGGCGACCGTGCGCGCGACCGCTCCGTCGGGCGCGGCGGTGGAGCTCGACTGGCGCGGCTACGCCGGCTGGCGGTTCGCGGATCGCCCGAGCGTGATCGGGCTCGGCGCGATCGTGCCGGTGCCAGGCGGCGAGCTGAAGGCGGCGTTCAACGCCGGGGCCTCCGCCGACGCGCCGCCGCTCGAGCTGCGCGTCGGCTACGTCTGGCGCTTCGAGGTCCCGGCGCTGCTCCGGGCGCGGTCGGCGCCTGGGCCGTCTACGCCTTGAGCGCGGCGCCGTCGAGGATGCGCTCGCACAGGTCGGGGAACGCGAGGCCCAGGCCGGCGGCGATCTTCGGGACGAGCGAGGTCGCCGTCATGCCGGGGAGGGTGTTCACCTCGAGGATGAACGGCGTCCCGTCCGCCGCCACGATGAAGTCCACGCGGCTCACGCCGCTGCAGCCGAGGCCGCGGTGGGCCACCCCCGCCGCCGCCATCACGCGCGCCACGTGCGCTTCGGGGATGCGCGCGGGGTAGTAGTACTTCGTGGTCCCCGCGGTGTACTTGGCGGCGTAGTCGTAGAACTCGTTCGCGGGGGCGATCTCGATCGCGCCGAGCGCCTTGCCGTCGAGCACCGCCACGTTCACCTCGGTGCCCTTCACGTACCGCTCGACGATGACGTCGCCCTTGTAGCGCGCCGCCTCGCGGCACGCCTCGACGAGCCGGGCCGCGTCCTTCACGATCTGCACGCCCACCGAGGAGCCCTCGCCGGCGGGCTTCACGACGCAGGGCACGCCGAAGGGGAGGTCCGCTGCGCGGATCTCGGCCGCGCGCTCGGGCGGGAACGCGCGGTACTCGATGACGTCGAGGCCGAGCGCCTTGAAGATGGCCTTCGAGACCGTCTTGTCCATGCCCATCGCCGAGGCCGTGACGCCGGAGCCGGTGTACGGGATCTCCATGCACTCGAGGAGCCCCTGCACGCAGCCGTCCTCGCCCCAGCGGCCGTGCAGCGCGACGAAGGCGACGTCGATCCGGAGCTCGCGCAGCCGCGCGGCGAGCTCGGTGTCGACGTCCACGAGCGCGACGTCGTGGCCCTTCGCGCGGAGCGCGTCGGCGCAGGCGGCGCCGGTGCGGAGCGAGACCTCGCGCTCCGAGGAGCGACCGCCGTACAGCACCGCGACCTTCTTGCCCGTCCACTTGCCCATGTCCGTCTCCTGATCCGTCAGCCAGCGATCTCGACCTGGATACCCGACCTGCGACTCTAGTCCGCGCCCAGCCCCGCGAGCTCCTCTGCAAGGAACTCGCCCATGAGCCGGACCTCCGTCTCGAGCGCGATCCCGAACCGTTCCATCACCTTCCGCCGCGCGAGCGCCACGAGCGCGAGGACGTCGTGCGCGGTCGCCCCGCCGAGGTTGGAGATGAAGTTCGCGTGGACGTCCGACCACGTGGCATTCCCGACACGGTACCCCTTGAGGCCGACGGCCTCGATGAGCCGGCCGGCGAAGTCGCCGGGAGGGTTCGTGAAGGTCGAGCCGAAGGTGGGACGGTCGAGCGGCTGCGTCCGCCGGCGCCGGTCGCGGTCCTCCTGCATGATGCGCGCGCTCTCGACGACATCGCCCGGCCGCAGGGTCACCGCGAGCCGCGTGACCACGGCGCCCGCGGGGACGAGGCAGGTGCGGTAGGCGAAGCCGAGCGCCGCGGCGGGGACGAACCCCGCGCCGTCGGCCGTCGCGAGCTCGACCTCGGTGACGACGTCCTTCATCTCGCCGAGCTTCGTCCCGGCGTTCATCGCCACCGCGCCGCCGAGCGTGCCGGGGATGCCCGCCACGAACTCCACCCCGACGAGCCCGGCCGCGTGGGCCTGGATCCAGAGCCGGGTGGTGGGCGCGCCCGCGCCGAGCACGAGCCGGGAGCCCTCCCGGCGCTCCTCCCCGAACCCCTGCGGGAGCCGGAGGACGACGCCCCGCACGCCCGCGTCGGCGACGAGGGTGTTCGCGCCGCCGCCCAGGATCGTGAGCGGCACGCCCAGCTCGCGCACCGCGCGGAGCAGCGCCGCGAGCGCGTCGGGATCCGCCGGGCGGACGAGGAGATCCGCGGGGCCGCCGACCCGCACCGCCGTGCGCGGCGCGAGGGGCGCGTCGGGCACGAGCTCGCCGCGCACCCGCCGCGCGATCTCCGCGCGCCAGTCGCCAGCGCCTGGCCCCAGGATCGCGCCCGGCACGCTAGCCCTCGAGCAGCGCGAGCAGCTCGGGGCCGACCGCGGTGATGTCGCCGGCGCCGAGGGTGAGCACGATGTCGCCGGGCCGCACCCGCTCGCGCGCCGCGCGGGCGAGCTCGGCCCGGGGCGCGAGCGTGACGTCGCGGTGGCCGCAGGCCCGGATCGCCTCGGAGAGCGCCTGGGAGGTCGCGCCGGGGATGGGCTCCTCGCCCGCCGCGTAGATGTCGGTGAGCACGAGCACGTCCGCGTCGTTGAAGGCGGTCGCGAACTCGGGGAGCAGATCGCGCGTGCGCGTGTAGCGGTGCGGCTGGAACAGGCACACCACCCGCCGGCGGAACGCCTCGCGCGCGCCGAGCAGGGTCGCCTTCACCTCCGCCGGGTGGTGGCCGTAGTCGTCCACCACCGTCACGCCGCCCGCCTCGCCGCGGACCGTGAAGCGGCGCTGCACGCCGCCGAACGAGGCGAGCGCCGCGCGGGTCACGTCGGGCGGCACGCCCATCTCGTCGGCGAGCGCGACGACCGCGAGCGCGTTGAGCGCGTTGTGGCGGCCGACGAGCCGCACCTCGAACCGGCCGAGCGGCTCCTCGCGCCGGAAGGCGTCGAAGCGGACCGCGTGGCCGGAGACCTCGATCGCCTCGGCGCGGTAGTCGGCCTGGTGGCTCTCGCCGTAGGTGACGTAGCGGCTCTCCACCTCCGGCAGGAGCGACTGCACCGTGGGGTGGTCGATGCAGAGGATGGCGCGGCCGTAGAACGGCACGCGGTTCACGAAGTCGAGGAAGCCCCGCCGCAGCGCCTCCTCGGTCTTCCAGTGGTCGAGGTGCTCGGGGTCGATGTTCGTGACGATCGCGATCGTCGGCGGGATGTGGAGGAACGAGCCGTCCGACTCGTCCGCCTCGACGACCATGTAGTCGCCCCGGCCGAGCTTCGCGTTCGAGCCGAACGTGTTCACCTTGCCGCCCACCACCGCGGTCGGGTCGAGGCCGGCCTGGGCGAGGAGGTGCGCTGCGAGCGAGGTGGTCGTGGTCTTCCCGTGCGAGCCGGCGATGGCGACCCCGTACTTGAGCCGCATGAGCTCGGCGAGCATCTCCGCGCGCGGGATGATCGGGATCTTGCGGCGGCGCGCCTCGACGACCTCCGGGTTGTCCCGGCGGACCGCCGAGGAGGTGACGACCACGTCGACCTGCTCGACGTGCTGCGCCGCGTGGCCGCGCTCGATCCGGCCGCCGAGCCCGGCGAGCCGGCGGGTGATCTCGGACTCCTTCAGGTCCGAGCCGGAGACGGCGTAGCCGAGGTTGAGCAGCACCTCGGCGATGCCGCTCATGCCGATGCCGCCGATGCCGACGAAGTGGATCTTGGCGGGTCTGGAACGGAAGAGGCTCATCGTGTGGGCTTCCCGGCGGTCAGGCGAGGTCGGTGGGGCGGACGGGGCCGTGCCCGGGAGCGCGCTCCTGGCCGGCGGGCGAGCCCCAGCGGCGGCGGACGAGCTCCGCGCACACGTCGGCGATCTCCTTCGCCGCCTGCGGGCTGCCGAGCCGGCCGGCGGCGCGGACCATCCGCTCGCGCCGCTCCGGGTGGGTGAGGATGGAGCGGATCTCCGCGGCGAGCAGCTCGCCGGTGAGGTCGCGCTCCTCGATCATGACCGCCGCGCCGGCGTCCACGAGGCTCCGCGCGTTCAGCACCTGGTGGTTGTCGGCCGCGGCGGGGAAGGGGACGAGGATCGCCGGCTTCTTGCAGACGGTGAGCTCGGCGAGCGTCGTCGCGCCGGCCCGGCAGACGACGAGATCGGCCCCCGCGTAGGCCGCGCTCATGTCGTGGATGAACTCGCGCACGTCCGGCTCGAAGCCGCAGGCGCGGTACCCCCTCTCGACCTGCTCGCGGTCCCGCGCGCCGGTCTGGTGCGTGATGCGGAGCCCGTCGCGGAGATCGGCGAGGTGGGGCAGCGCCTCGACCACGCGCATGTTGAGCGCGTGCGCGCCCTGCGACCCGCCGAAGACGAGGAGCCGCGGCCGGTCGTGCTCGACCTCCGGCCGCATGTAGTTCTCCATGAGCTTGCGGCGGATGGGGTTCCCGAGCTGGTAGACCTTGCGGCCGGGGAAGTGCCGCGCCGCCTCGGGGAAGGCGGTGAACGCCGCCTCGACGAACCGCCCGAGCACCCGGTTCGTGAACCCGGCGATGGCGTTCTGCTCCTGGACCGCGGTCGGGATCCTGAGCAGCGCGGCCATGAGCACGACCGGCCCGCTCGCGTAGCCGCCCACCCCGATCACCACGTCCGGCCGCCACTTGCGCAGGATCCGGTAGGACTGGAGGAGCGCGCGCGGGATGAGGAGCAGGTTCACGAGGAGCGAGAGGAGCCCCTTGCCCTTCAGCCCCTTCACGTCGATGAGCTCGATCGGGAAGCCCGCCGCCGGCACGACCTTCGCCTCGAGCCCGCGCTCGGTGCCGACGAAGACGACGTCGTTCACCGGGTGACGCCCGACCACCTCCTCCGCGAGCGCGATGCCGGGGAAGACGTGGCCCCCGGTGCCGCCGCCGGCGATGAGCATCCTCATGGCGTCGTCCCTTCCGCACCCGTGTCGAGCCGTACGTCCTCGCCCGCCCGCGACCGCTCGCCGCCCGTCCGGACCATCACCGCCGAGGGCGCGCGGCGCAGGAACCCGCCGCGCTCGGCGCTCACGGCGAGCAGGACGCCCGCGGCGCCGAGGAGCGTCATGAGCGAGGAACCGCCGTAGGAGACGAAGGGCAGGGTGAGCCCCTTCGTCGGCAAGAGGCCGAACACCACCGCCAGGTTCACGAGCGCCTGCGCCCCGACGAGCGAGGTCACGCCGAGCGCCGCGTAGCAGCCGAACGGCTCGGACGCGTTCAGCGCGGCGCGCACGCCGCGCCAGACGACGACCGCGTACAGCGAGACGAGCAGCAGGATCCCGAGCAGCCCCGCCTCCTCCGCGATCACCGCCGCGATGAAGTCGGTGTGCGCCGCCGGCAGGTAGAAGAGCTTGCCCTTGCCCTGGCCGAGCCCCTGGCCGAGCCAGCCGCCGTGCGCGGTGCCGAGGAGCGACTCCCAGAGCTGGAAGCCCGGTCCGTAGCGGTAGCGCTCCGGATCGAGGAACGCCATGACGCGCTCGTACCGGTACGGCGTCGACTTCACGAGGTGCCAGGCGACGGGCAGCGCGAGCAGCCCGGCGCCGAGGAGATACGAGACGCGCGCGCCCGCCGCGAAGAGCATCGCGAAGAGGACGAGGAAGAGGATGACGCCCGTCCCCATGTCGCTCTGCCACAGGCAGAGGGCGACGAGCGCGCCCGTCACGATGAGGTGGGGGAGGAGCCCGATGGAGAAGATCCGGACCTTCTCCTGCTTCCGCGCGAGCGAGCGCGCGAGGTAGAGGACGAGCGCCACCTTCGCCGCCTCGGCGGGCTGAAACTGCAGCGGTCCGAGGGGGATCCAGCGCTGGGCGCCGCCCGCGGTCTTCCCGAGCACCGGGACGAGGAGGAGGGTGAAGAAGGTGAGGCCGAGGAGCGGGTAGGCGAGCGCCGAGATCCGGCGGGCGCCGAGGCGGAGCGCGAGCACGAGCAGGCCGACGCCCACGCTCGCCGCGAGGAGCTGCCGCTTCAGGTAGTAGAACTCGTCGTGCCCGAGCCGCGCGCTCTGCGACGCCGGGATCGCGCTCGCCGAGTACACCATCACCGCGCCGAGCGCGGTGAGGGCGAGCAGCGCGCCGAGGAGGATCCCGTCGATCGGGGCCCCGGAGCGCGGCGCGGACGTCTCCTCGGCTCGGCTCATGCCAGCTCCGCGACGTGGCTGCGGAACGCGTCGCCACGCTCCTCGTAGTTGCGGAACTGATCGTAGCTCGCGCAGGCCGGGGAGAGGAGGACCGCGTCCCCCGGACGGGCGAGGACCGCGGCACGACGCACCGCGCCGGCGAGGGTCCCGCAGGCCTCGGTGGGGCAGAGGTCGCCGAGCTCGCGCTCGACGGCGGGCGCGTCCTCGCCGACCGTGAGGAGCGCCTTCACGCGGCCGGGGAAGAGCGGGCGGAGCGGTGCGTACGGAGCCCCCTTGCCGCGCCCGCCCATGACGAGCACGACGCGCGGCGTCCCGGCGGGAAAGGCGGAGAGGCCGACGAAGGTCGAGTCGACGTTGGTCGCCTTGGAGTCGTTCACCCACTCGACCCCGCCCCGCTCGGAGACGAGCTCGAGCCGGTGCGGCAGGCCGGGGAAGGCCTCGAGCCCGGCCTGCACCGCGTCGCCCGGCACGCCGAGGAGCCGCGCGCAGAGCACGGCGGCCATCGCGTTCTCGCGGTTGTGCCGGCCGCGGAGCGCCCGGTTGGCGAGGCGGTAACGCTCCGGCGCGCCGCCGCCGCGCCGGACCCACACCTCGGTCGCGCCGCCCGCGCCGGGCTCGCCGCCGGGATCGCGCGCGCCGTCCGGCACGGGGGGCCCGAAGCCGAAGGTGTGCAGGGTCGCTCGGGAGGCCTCGGCCATGGCGAGCGCGCGCGGGTCGCGGGCGTTCGCGACGGCGTGGTCGCCCGCCTGCTGGAGCGCGAAGAGCCTCGCCTTCGCGGCGGCGTAGTCCTCCACGTCGCGGTAGCGGTCGAGGTGATCCGGGGTGACGTTCAGGATGGCGGCGACGCGCGGCCGGAGCGAGAGGAGCCCCTCGATCTGGAAGGAGGAGAGCTCGAGGACCACGACCTCCGCGCCCCCGCCCTGGAGGACGTGCTCGCAGAGCGGCGTGCCGAGGTTCCCGCCGGTGAACGTCGGCCGGTGGCGCGCGAAGAGCGCTCCGGCGAGCGCGGTCGTCGTGCTCTTTCCGTTCGTCCCCGTGATCGCCACGATCGGCACCCCGGGAAGGAAGTGGGCGGCGAGCTCGGCCTCCCCCCACACCGGGACGCCCGCCGCGCGGGCCGCGCGGAGCTCCGGGATCGCCATGGGGACGCCGGGCGAGACGACGACGAGGTCGGCCCGCTCGAAGTCGGCGGGATCGTGTCCGCCGAGCGCGCGGCGCACGCTGGCGCCGGCGAGCGCGGCGAGCGGGGCGGCGAGCTGCTCCGGGCCGCGCCGGTCGGTGACGGTGACGCGCGCGCCCTCGCGCGCGCAGAGGCGCGCCGCCGCGACGCCGCTCTTCGCGAGGCCCACGACGGTGACGCGCTTGCCCTGGAGGTCGGGGGTGCTCAAGGCCGCTACCTCAGCTTGAGCGACATGAGCGCCACGAGGGCGAGCATGATCGACATGATCCAGAAGCGGACGATGATCTTCGGCTCGGCCCAGCCCTGGAGCTCGTAGTGATGGTGGATGGGCGCCATGCGGAAGATGCGCTTGCCGGTGGTCCGGAACGACCAGACCTGCAGGATGACGCTGACCGTCTCGGCAAGGAACACGCCGTGGAGGATGGCGCTCGCCACCTCGTTCTTGGTGAGCACGGCGAGCATGCCGAGCCCGCCGCCGAGCGCGAGCGAGCCGACGTCGCCCATGAACACCGACGCGGGGTACGTGTTGTACCAGAGGAAGGCGATGCCCGCGCCGAAGATGGCCGAGCAGAAGACGCCGAGCTCCTCGGCCCCCGGGATGTAGGCGATGCGCAGGTACTCGGCGAGGCTGAAGCCGGCGATGGTCGCGCCGGCCACGTAGGAGAGCGCGAGGAACGTCATCGAGGAGACGATCGTCGGGCCGATGGCGAGGCCGTCGAGCCCGTCGGTGAGGTTCACCGCGTTCGACGTGGCGACCACGACGAAGATCATGAACGGCAGGTAGAGCCAGCCGAGCGACGGCGCGAACAGGTGCGTCGGCACGAAGGGCAGCGTGAGGTGCAGGTCCACGAGGCTGCCCACCGTGAAGAACGGGAACCCGTCGACCCGGCGCAGCTGCCCGTCGGTGAGGAACCCGTAGTACACGGCCAGGACCACGAGCACCTGGAAGACGAGCTTCTTCTTCCCGGCGAGCCCCTTCGAGTTCTTCTTCGAGATCTTGAGCCAGTCGTCCCAGAAGCCGATGACGCCGTAGCCGAGCGTCACGAGGAGCGCCGCCCAGACGAGCCGGTTCGAGAGGTCGGCGAAGAGGAGCGTCGACACGGTGACGGCGAAGAGGATGAGCGCGCCGCCCATCGACGGCGTGCCCGCCTTCTTCTTGTGCCGCTCCGGCGTGTCCTCGCGGACGTTCGAGTGCCCGTACTGGAGCACGCGCATCCGCTCGATGAAGAACGGCCCGAAGAGGAGCCCGATGAGGAGGGAGACGAGGCCCGCCGCGACGATGCGGAAGGACGGGTAGCGCAGGACGTTGAAGAGCCCGAACTGCCCGGAGAGCGGATAGAGGAGGTGGTAGAGCATCTAGCGGAGGGCCTCGACGAGCCGCTCGAGCTTCATGCCGCGGCTGCCCTTGACGAGGAGGACGTCCATCGACGGCGCGAGCGCGGTCCGGGCCCAGCGGACGAGCGCGTCCATGTCGTCGGTGTGGAAGGTCTCGAGCCCGGCGGCGCGCGCCGCCTCGGCGGTGCTGCGCGCGCGGGGCCCGAACGCGGCGAGGAGCGAGACGCCCGCGCGGGCGGCCTCGGCGCCGAGCGCGCGGTGGGCCTCCTCCTCGAACGCGCCGAGCTCGAGCATGTCGCCGAGCACCGCCACCGGCCGGGCGTCTGGCCGGGCGAGGTCGACGAGCGTGCGGAGCGCCGCGGACATCGAGGAGGGGTTCGCGTTGTAGCAGTCGTCGACGAGCCGGAGGCCCGAGGGGAGGCGATCGAGGCGCAGGCGGCGCCCCACCGGCCGGACCGCCGCGAGCCCCTGGGCGATCTCGCGATCGCTGCAGCCGAGCGCGACGCCCGCCGCGGCCGCCGCCGCCGCGTTCGCGGCGTTGTGCGCGCCCACCAGCGCCGGGATGTGCACCGCCACCTCGCGGTTGCCGATGCCGAGGACGAAGCGGAGCCCGTCGTCGCCCTGCGAGGCGATCTCGAGCACCACGACGTCGCCGCGCCGGCCCGCCGCGGCGGCGAAGGTGAGCATGCGGTGACCGCTCGCCTGGGCGCGGCGCAGCATGCGCGGATCGTCGGCGTTCGCGATGACGATGCCGGTCTCCGGGAGCCCCCGGTACAGCTCGGCCTTCGCGTCGGCGACCGCGTCCACCGTGCCGAGCCCCTCGAGGTGGGCGGGCGCGGCGAGCGTCACGACCCCCACGTACGGCTCGGCGATGGCGGCGAGGCGCGCGATCTCGCCGGGGTGGTTCATCCCCATCTCGACGACCGCCGAGCGGTGCTCGGGCCCGAGGCCGAGGAGCGTGAGCGGGACGCCGACCTCGTTGTTGAGGTTGCCCTCGGTCTTCAGGGCCGGGCCGCGCGTCCCGAGGATCGCCGCGATCATCTCGCGGGTCGTGGTCTTGCCGTTCGACCCGGTGACGCCGACGACCGGGATGTGGAAGCGCCGCCGGTGGTGTCGCGCGATCGCGCCGAGCGCGGGGAGGGTGTCCGGGACGGAGAGGAGCGGCAGCGGCGCGCCGGCGGGCGCGCGCCCGTCCGCGACGACCGCGGCGACGGCGCCCCTGGCGGCGGCCTCGGCCAGGTAGCCGTGCGCGTCGAAGCGCTCGCCCACGAGGGCGACGAACAGCGCCCCCGGCGCGATCGTGCGGGTGTCGGTCGAGACGCCGGCGACCTCCGCGGGCGGTGCGCCGATCCAGCGCCCGCCGGTCGCGGCGGCGAGCTCTTCGGAGGAGAAGCGGGGGACGGTCATGCTGTTCCGAGGGCCCTCTGGGCCTCCTCGCGATCTGAGAAGGGGTGCCGGGTCGTGCCGACGATCTGGTAGTCCTCGTGGCCCTTGCCGGCGATGAGCACGGCGTCGCCCGGGCGCGCGAGCGAGACGGCGAGCGCGATGGCCGCGCGCCGGTCGGGCTCGACGAGGAAGCCGCGCCCGCCGTCCTGCGCCGCCGCGGCCGTGAGCCGCGCCGCGCCCGCCCGCTCGAGGCCGGGCAGCACGTCCGCGATGATCGCGTCCGGCTCCTCGGTGCGCGGGTTGTCGCTCGTGAGGATGACGAGGTCGGCCCCGCGGGCGGCGACCTCGCCCATGAGCGGGCGCTTGCCGCGATCGCGGTCGCCGCCGCAGCCGAAGACGCAGAGGAGCCGGCGGGGACCCGTGGCGCGGAGCGCCTCGATCGCGCGCGCGAGCGCGTCGTCGGTGTGGGCGTAGTCGACGAACGCCGAGACGCCGCGGCCGTCGATCCGCTCGAGCCGCCCGGGCGCGCCGGGGGAGGCGGAGAGCCCGCGCGCGATCGCGTCCGGCGCGAGGCCGATCCCGAGCGCGAGCCCGGCCGCGCAGAGGAGGTTCTCGAGGTTGTGCGCGCCGACGAGCGGGGAGCGGATCGCGATGGAGCCCTGCGGGGTCGCGAAGGTCGCGCGGATGCCGGCGAGCCCCATCGCGACGTCCTCGGCGCGGAGGGCGTCGTCGGCGCGCGTGCCGTACCGCCAGACGCGCCGCCCCGGGCCGAGCTGGTCGGCGAGCCTGGCGCCGTAGCGATCGCGGGCGTTCACCACGGCCACGCCGTCGGGCGCGAGGTGCTCCGTGAAGAGCCGGCGCTTCGCGGCGAAGTAGGACTCCATGTCGCCGTGGTAGTCGAGGTGATCGCGGGTGAGGTTCGTGAAGCCGGCCGCCGCGAAGCGCATCCCGGCCACGCGCTCCTGCGAGAGCGCGTGCGACGAGACCTCGAGCACCACCGCCCGCGCGCCGGCGTCGCGCATCTCCGCGAGCACCGCCTGGATCGCCGTCGACTCGGGCGTCGTGTGCGTCGCCGCCCGCTCGACGCCCGGGAAGCGCTGCGTGACCGTGCCGAGCACGCCGATGGGCAGGTCCGCCGCGCGCGCGCACGCCTCGACGAGGTAGGTGACCGTCGTCTTGCCGTTCGTGCCGGTGACGCCCGCGACGCGGAGCGCGTCGGCCGGCCGGCCGTGGAAGCTCGCGGCGGCGATGGCCATCGCGCGGCGCGAGGACGGGGCGAGGAGGAGCGCGGCCGGAGCGCACCCCACCGGATGCTCGGCGACGACCGCCACCGCGCCCCGGGCCGCCGCCTGCGCGGCGAAGTCGTGGCCGTCGTACACCGCGCCGGGGAGGGCGAAGAACACCGCGCCCGGGACGACCTCGCGCGAGTCCCCCGTGACGCGGACGATCTCGGGATCGCCCGCCACGTCGCCCCGCGCGCCCGTCCCCTGGATGACTGCCGAGAGCTTCATCTCACCGCACCGGAATGCAAGCCGCCCTCCGGAATCTCTTCCTCTGTGCGCTCGCCCGGTTACGCGCCGGCGTGTCACCGGGGACACGCCACGGCGCGGCGCGGCACATCTTACAGCAACGGGCCCCGGCGCTAGTGCCCGCCCGCAGGACTTCCGTCCGGGGGGGCGCCAGGTCACCCGGTGGGCGCGAGCCGCATCCGCACCCGCGTCCCGCGCTCGACCACCTTGCCCGCCGCCGGCCACTGCTGCACGACCCGCCCCGAGCCGTCGAGCTCCGGGGCGAGGTCTGCCCGCTCGAGCGAGCGGATCGCCGAGCGCGCAGGCAGGCCGGCGAGCGAGGGCACGGCGACGCTCGCGCCGTCGACGGGGGCGGCCGCGCGCGCCGCGAGCTCGACGGGGGGCGGGCCCTCCGGCTCCTCCTCGACGGGGGCAGCGGCGGCGAGCGCGAGCCGCTCCGCCTCGGGGCCGGTCGCGGGCACGCCCATGAGCCTCATGACGTCCTCCACGATCTCGCGGAAGGCGGGCGCGGCCACCTCGCCGCCGTGCACGTCGCCCTTCGGCTCGTCCAGGAAGACGCCCACCACCACCCGCGGCGCCTCGGCGGGCGCGAACCCGACGAAGGAGCTGAAGTGCCGGTCGGAGGCGTAGCCGCCGGAGACCGGATCCACCTTGCGCGCGGTGCCGGTCTTGCCGGCGACCCGCCACCCGGCGAGCCGCGCGCGCTTCCCGGTCCCCTTCGGATCCTCCACCACCCCCACGAGGAAGCGCGTCATCGTCTCCGCGACGTCCGGCGGGACGGCCTGCCGGACCACCTCCGGCGCCGCCGCCTGGAGCACCTCGCCGGTCGCCGGATCGACGACCCGGCGCACGGCGATGGGGCGCATGAGCTTGCCGCCGTTCGCGATCGCCGCCATGGCCGTGGTGATCTGGAGCGCGTTCGCGGTGAGGCCGTGGCCGAAGCTCTGGGTCGCGAGCGCCACCTCGGAGCGGGGCGGCGGGAGCTGCCCGCGGATCTCGCCGGGGAGGCCGACGCCGGTCTTCTCGCCCAGGCCGAACGCGGCGAGCGACTCGTGGAGCCCGGCGCGCCCGAGGCGCGCGCCGATCTTGGCGGCGCCGATGTTCGAGCTCACCGCCAGGATCTTCGACGCGCCCGCCCAGCCGAGCGCCTCGTGATCGTGGATGACGTGCGCGCCGATGGCGTAGCGGCCGTTGCCGCAGTCGATGGGGTCGAGCGGGCGGAGCGCGCCCTGCGCGAGGGCGCCGGCGATGGTGAAGGTCTTCACCGTCGAGCCGGGCTCGAAGGAGTCGGTGACGGCGCGGTTGCGGAGCTCCGCGCCGCGCTTCGGCGCGTTCGGGTTGTACGGGGGGAAGCTCGCCATGGCGAGCACCTCGCCCGTGCGCGGGTCGAGCGCGACCGCCATGCCGGAGAGCGCGCGCGAGCGCTTCACCGCCGCACCGAGCGCGCGCTCCGCCGAGAGCTGGATGCCCTGGTCGAGCGCGAGCTCGACGCGCGCGCCCTCGCGGGCCTGCCCGGCCGTGGGCGCCTCCCCGAGGACGGTCTTCCCCGCCCCGTCGCGGAGCGACGGCACCTTCGCAGGCTCGCCGCGCAGCACCTCGTCGAGCCCGAGCTCGACCCCCTCGAGCCCCTCGCCGTCGTCGCCGACGAGCCCGAGGACCTGGCTCGCGAGCTCGAGCTTCGGGTAGTAGCGGCGCGTCTCCGGGACGAGCGCCAGGCCGCGCACGCGGCTCGCCTTCAGGATCGCCTCGACCTGCGCCGCCTGCGCGGGCGAGATCCTCCGCGCGATCCAGACGAAGCGGCTGCCCTTGCCGAGCTTCCTGCGGGCGGCGCCCAGGTCGAGCTTCAGCGCCTGGCAGACCTTCCTGAGCGCCTCTCCGCGGCCGTCCTCCTTCTCGAGGACCACCGGATCCGCGAAGACCGACCGCGCGTCGGCGCTGCCCGCGAGGAGCACGCCCGAGCGGTCGGTGATGACGCCCCGGCGCGGCTTCAGCACGAGCTGACGCCGGTACTGGTCGACCATCTCCTCGACGAGCGCGTCGCGGCGCAGCACCTGGAGCTGGAACGCGCGGCCGGCGACGATCGCGAAGCCGGCGGCGAGGAGGACGGCCAGCGCGCCGATCCGGACGGCGATCCAGCGGGTCGCGCGCGGATCGGGCCCCGGGCGCAAAGGCTACCTCTCGCGCGGCATGGAGCGGCCTGCCCGCAGCGGGCCCCGGAGCGCGACGCGCTCGGAGTCCGCCGCGGGCCCCGCCGCCGCCCGCCCAGCCTTCGTGGAGAGGGATGGCTCCGCCGGCCCGGATCGGTGATCCACACCGTCCACGCCCGCCCCGCCCGCGCCCGCCGAAGCGGAGCGCGGGCCTGCCGCCCACACCGGACCCGAGTCCGGCGGAGCCATTCCCAGCTTGTTCCGAGCGAACTCCTCGAGCGCGCGCGGCGCGCGGAGGGTCTCCACCTCGATGCGGAGGCGGTCGTGCTCGGAGGTGAGCTTCGTGTGCTCGGCCTGCAGCGCGCCGAGCCGGTATCCCGCCGCGACCACGCGCGTGCGGGACCAGATGTGGAACACGCCCAGGACGACGACGAGGAGCGCCGCGATCGCCCCGGTGGCGATGGGCAGCGTGCTCGCGCGCACCGCGGCGCGGGGACGGGCCGCGGCGCGGCGGCGTGCGGGGGCGCGCCTCACCGGATCTTCTCCACCGCGCGCAGCTTCGCGCTCCGGGCGCGGGCGTTCGCCGCGACCTCGTCCTCGGCCGGCACGATCGCCTTGCGCGTCACGGCCGCGAACGACGCGCGCGCGCCGCAGGCGCACACGGGCAGATCGGGCGGGCAGGTGCAGGCCTGGGTGAGCGCGCGGAAGCGCTCCTTGACCATCCGGTCCTCCAGCGAGTGGAACGAGATCGCCGCCGCCCGGCCGCCGAGGTTGATCATCGCGGGCAGGCCGTCGAGCCACGCCGCGAGCGCGCCGAGCTCGTCGTTGACGGCGATGCGGAGCGCCTGGAAGGTGCGGGTGGCGGGGTGGATGCGCCGCGGCCAGGCCTTGCGCGGGATCGCCTTCGAGACGATGTCGGCGAGGCGCGCCGTGTCGAGCTTCTCGTCCGTCTCCACCGCGCGCTTCACCGCGCGCGCGATGGGCCGCGCGAACGGCTCCTCGCCGTACTCGCGGAGGATGCGCGCGAGCTCGCGCTCGTCGATGCGCCGGAGCAGGTCCTCGAGCCGCTCGCCCTCGTCGCCCATGCGCATGTCGAGCGGGCCGGGGCGCGAGAACGAGAAGCCGCGCTCCGCCTGGTCGAGCTGGGGGGACGAGACGCCGAGGTCCACGAGGGCGCCGTCGACGCCCGCGAGCCCGAGCGCGGAGAGCACGTTCTTCGCGTCGCGGAAGTCGGCGCGCACCGCGCGGAACGCCTCGCCCCAGCGCGCGAGGCGCGCGGAGGCGGCGGCGAGGGCGCGCGGGTCCTTGTCGAGGCCGATCACGCGCGCACCCCGCTCGAGCAGGAGCTCCGAGTGGCCGCCGCCGCCGAGCGTCCCGTCGAGCAGGAGCTTGCCCGGCTCGGGGCGCAGGATCTCGACGACCTCTCTCGCGAGTACCGAAGCATGGACGAATTCCCCGCTCACGCCGCCCGGAAGGCCGCCTCCACGTCCTCGAACAGCTCGAGGTGTCCGCCCGCGCCGCCGGCGTGGACGAGATCACGGACGTAACGGCTCGCCCCCGCCGCGCGCAGCCCGGGGATCGCCTTGAGGAGCGCCGCGCCCGCGTAGTGGAGGTGCGTCACGTTCTTGAGGTCGATGACCACGCGGCGCCCGTCGTCGCGCGCGCGCCGCGCGATCGCGGCGATCGCCGACAGCTCGTCCTTCGTGAGCTCGTCCACGCCGCGGATGATCGTCACGTCGTCCTGGTGCCTCGCCTCGAACATCGCCCGCCTCCTTCTCCCTGCGCCCGCTAGACCTTCCCGAAGAAGTCGACCACCTGGTCGCTCGGGATCTCCTCGGCCACCTGCGCCTCGTAGGCGGCCTTGTCGTAGAGGTGGATGGTCCGACCCATCCCCACCCAGACGACGTCCTTCTGCAGCCCCGCCCACTCGCGCAGCGCCGGCGGGACGAGGACGCGGCCGTTCGCGTCGAGGTCCACCTCGTGCGCGGAGGACACGAACTTGAGGACGCTCCGCTGCGTCCTCGCGTCGAGCGGGGAGGCGTCCATCACCTTCTTCACGAGCTCGTTCCAGACCGACTGCGGGAGCGCCTGCACCGCCCGCCAGTGCGGGTACTGCATGAGCACGATCCGCGGCTCGCCCGCCGCGGCCAGCGCCTCGCGGAACTTCACCGGGAGGCTCGTTCGCCCCTTCGCGTCGATCGCGTGGTTGAAGGTTCCGAAGAACACGGGCTGGCCGATCCTGCCGCTCTGATCCGCTGCTTGCCACTTTTTCCCACTGAATGGTCCCGATCTACGGACAACGGCCGGCGAAGTCAACGGGCGCCCGGATCAGCCGTTTCACGGCCTGGCAATGCGTTCAGCGCGGGATCACGGCCGGTGGGTGTAGGTGTTCGCGCACACGCGACCGGCAGGCGCCTGGGTCCCGTGGGGTCGCCCGAAGGCTTGCTCGGGAGGCTGCCCGAGCGGGAGTGGGAAGGCGGTGCGAGGGGGCTCGGCAGGGGCCGATCTGGATCAGCCGGGAGGCTCGAGCGGGGGTCGCCGGCGGCTCGTCAGGGGCCGATCGGGGGTCGAGGCGGGGGTCGCAGTCGAGGTCGAGGTCGGGGTCGGGGTCGGGGTCGGGGTCGGGGTCGGGGTCGGGGTCGGGGGTCGGGGTCGGGGGTCGGGAGTCGGGGGTCGGGAGTCGGGGGTCGGGAGTTGGGGGTCGGGGGTCGGGGGTCGGGGGTCGGGCGTCTCGTTCCTTCGCCCCGCCCCGTCCGTCCCATTGCTCCCCGCCGGGTCCCTCCGTCATCCTGCCCGACCACCCCAGCGCGAGGTCGCCATGCCTTCACTCAAAGGGAAGACGCTCTTCATCACCGGCGCGAGCCGGGGCATCGGCAAGGCGATCGGGATCGCCGCGGCGCGCGAGGGCGCCAACGTGGTGGTGGCGGCGAAGTCGAGCGTCCCGAACCCCAAGCTGCCCGGGACCATCCAGGAGACCGCCCGCGAGATCGAGGCCGCCGGCGGCAAGGCGCTCGCGGTCCACTGCGACATCCGCGACGAGGCGGAGATCGCGACGGCGGTGAAGGCGGCGGCGGAGCGGTTCGGGGGGATCGACGTGCTCGTGAACAACGCGAGCGCGATCTTCCTCGCCGGCACCGTCGAGACGCCGATGAAGCGCTACGACCTCATGCACCAGGTGAACGCGCGCGGGACCTTCGCCTGCTCTCAGGCGTGCATCCCGCTCCTCGAGAAGAGCGCGAACCCGCACATCCTGAACCTCTCGCCGCCGCTCTCGCTGAACCCGCGCTGGTTCGCGCCGCACGTCGCCTACACGATGGCGAAGTACGGCATGAGCCTGTGCGTGCTCGGGATGGCCGAGGAGCTGCGCGACAAGGGGATCGCGGTGAACGCGCTCTGGCCGCGCACCGTCATCGCCACCGCGGCGCTGAACCTGCTCGGCGGCGAGGAGACCGCGAGGCACGGCCGCACGCCCGAGATCGTCGCCGACGCGGCGGTCGCGATCCTGAAGCGCGGGAGCCGGAGCTGCACCGGCAACTTCTTCATCGATGAGGACGTGCTGCGCGAGGAGGGCGTCACCGACCTCGCGCGCTACGCGGTGAAGCCCGGCGAGGAGCTCATGCCGGACCTGTTCCTCGACTGAGCGGTCGGGGTGGGCGTCAGGACCCGGCCGCTCAGTCCGCCGTCGCCCCGCCCACCTCGGCCTGCGCGTGCCGCGCCTGCTCCTCCATCACCATCTGCGAGATCTCGCGCTTCAGCGCGTTGAACTCGGGCGCGGCGGGGTCGCGCGGGCGGGGGAGCGTCACCGGGACGATCCGCTTCACGGTGCCGGGGCGGTAGGTCATCACCACCACGCGGTCGGCGAGGTAGATCGACTCCTCGATCCCGTGCGTGACGAAGACGATGGTCTTGCGGAGCTTCGCCCAGATGCGGAGCAGCTCGTCCTGGAGGTTGCGGCGGGTGAGCGCGTCGAGCGCGCCGAACGGCTCGTCCATGAGGAGCATGGGCGAGTCGATGGCGAGCACGCGCGCGATGGCGACGCGCTGGCGCATCCCGCCGGAGAGGTCCTTGGGGAAGCGGTCGCGGAACTCGCGCAGGTTGAGCATGGCGAGGAGCGCGTCCACCCGCTCGCGCCGCTCGCGCGCCGGCACCTTCGCCATCTCGAGCCCGAAGGCGACGTTCTTCTCGACCGTCATCCACGGGAAGAGCGCGTACTCCTGGAACACCATCGCCCGGTCCGGGCCCGGCGCGGTCACGGCGCGCCCGTTCGCGACGATGCTGCCCGAGGTCGGCGGCGAGAAGCCGGCGATGGCGTTGAGGAGCGTGGACTTCCCGCAGCCCGAAGGCCCGAGCAGGCAGACGAGCTCGCCCGGCTCCACGTCGAGGTCGATCCCGTCGAGGGCGAGGACCTCGCCCTCGCTCCCGCTGAACACCTTGCGGACGCCGCGGACCTGGATGGCGGGCGCGCCGCCCGCGAGGGCCGCGGCCATCACCCCTCCACCCCGCGGTGCCAGCGCAGGAGCCACGCGTTGAGGCGGTTCATGCCCACGTCGATGCCGAGCCCCGCGAGCCCGATGCTGATCATCCCGGCGATCACCTTGTCCGACCAGAAGTACTCGCGCGCCTCGAGGATCCGGTAACCGAGCCCGGAGTTCACCGCGATCATCTCGGCGACGATCACCACGATGAAGGCGACGCCGAAGCCGATGCGCACGCCGGCGAGGATGTAGGGCATCGCCGCGGGCACCATCACGCGCCAGAACAGCGTCCACTCGGAGGCGCCGAGGTTGCGGGCGGCGCGCACGTAGATGGCGTCCACGTTCCGGACGCCGGCGATGGTGTTCATGAGGATGGGGAAGAAGGCGCCCAGGGAGATGAGGAAGAACGCCGGCGGGTTGCCGAGGCCGAACCAGAGGATCGCGAGCGGGATGAACGCGATGGGCGGGATGGGCCGGACGATCTGCACGAGCGGGTTCATGAGCTCGTACACCATGGGCTTCGCGCCCATGAGCAGCCCGAGCGGCAGCGCGAGCACGAGCCCGACCGCGAACCCGCCCGCGACGCGGATGAGGCTCGCGAGCGCGTCGTGCGGCAGCTCGCCGGAGAAGATCCAGCGGAGCCGGCTCCCCTCCGCCGGATCGTACGGCGCGAGCGGGCGGGCGTAGTCGATCCAGCGGACGAGCACCTGCGACGGCGCGGGCAGGATGATGGGCGAGACCCAGCCCGCGCGCGAGATCCCCTCCCACGCGAGGAGCACGATCGCGGGGACGAGGAGCTGGCGCGCGAGCCGGGTCGCGCTGGAGCCGGCGGTCTTCACTTCTCGAACTTCGCCTTGGCCTTCTGGAGCAGATCGAGCTTCACCCACTCGGACGCCTTCGGCGCGCGCTGCATCTTGCCGACGCCGTACTTCATCATGAGGTCGGTCGTCGTCTGGACGTGCTCCACGGTGATGTCGTGCGTGAAGGGCGAGTTGGCGATGGCGTCCTTGTAGTCCTGGCTCGTGATCTGGCCCTTGAACATCTGCTCGACGACGTACTTCTCGGCGAACTTGGGATCGGCGAGGAACTTGTTCGTCGCGTCCACGAAGCAGTCGAGCACGCGCTGCGCGACGTCCGGCTTCTCCTTGTAGAGCTTCTCGGTCATCACGAGCGCGCGCACCGGCTCGCCGAGCGGCGTGTCGTAGGGCTTCATGATCTCGCGGCCGAAGCCCTTGTTGATGGCCTGCGACGACTGCGGCTCGGACTGGCACATCGCGTCGATCTGCTTCTGCATGAGCGCCTGGTTCAAGTCCGCGAAGGGAAGGTAGACGAGCTGGACGTCCTTGCCGGGCTTGTCCGCCCAGGTGAGCCCGTGCTTCGAGAGCTCGGCGAGGAGCAGGAGCTCCTGCGCCCCGCCGCGCGCGACGCCGACCTTCTTGCCCTTCAGATCGGCCACCGACTTGATGGGCGCGTCCGTCGCGGCGACGAGCCGGGCGCCGCCCTTCGCGAACCCGGCGACGATGTAGATCTGCCCGCCGCCGGCGCGGTTCGCGATGGCGGCGTCGGCGGCGCTCGCGGCGAGGTCCACCTCGCCCTTCACGATGGCGGGGAAGATGTCGATGCCCTTCGGGAAGACGATCTCCTCGACCTTGAGGCCGAACTTCCCGCAGTGGTCCTTCATGTACGAGACCGCGCCGTAGTGCGCGAACTTGAGGTTGCCGAGGCGGACGACGTCCTCCGCGCGGGCAGGCCCGGCGAGCGCGAGCGCGAGCGCGGCGAGGGCGACGAGACGGGTCATGAGGGGATCCTCCGATGGGCGTCGCGGCACAGCTCCACCGAGACCGACGCGGGGCGTACACGCTGGCTTACGCCGCGAGCGAGGCCCTCGCCGGTCCCCCATGGGGCGTCCGGGCAGGCGGCGGGGCTGCATCGATGACGCGTCACGGCGAAGCGTGCGCCCCGCCCGGAGTGGCGGTCAGCCCGGCTCCGTCTCGCGCGTCCCGGAGCGCACCGTCGCGGGCGCCGGGGTCGCGCGCGCCGCGACGCGGCCGGCCTCGCCGCTCCTGAGCAGGGCGAGCCGGTACACGGCGGGCGCCACGAGCTCGTTCATGGCCACCACCCCGAGCGCCACCGCCGAGGCCTCGCCACCGAACTCCGGGAACGCGCGCGCGAAGAGGAGCGCGAGCGCGAGCGCCACGCCCGCCTGCGGCAACAGCCCGAAGGGCGCCCAGCGCGCCACCTCCGGCGGAGCGCCCGCGGCGCGCGCTCCCACCCGCCCCGCGGTGAGCAGCGAGGCCGCCCGCACCGCCACGATCGCGAGCACTGGCACGGCGACCGGGGGGACCGCGGAGAGGTGCAGCTTCGCGCCCGTGACGGCGAAGAAGATGACGTACACGGGCAGGGACGCCCCCGCGACGAGCTCGTGCAGTTCGTCCCCGTGACGGGTGAGGTTCCGGATGAGGACGCCCGCGGTGAGCGAGACGAGGAGCGCATCGAACCCGATGCGCTGGCCGACCTCGGCGACCACGAAGGCCGCGGCGAGCACGAAGAGCGTCGCGCCGCGGCGGACCCAGCGCAGGTAGGCGGCGAGCAGCGCGGCGAGGACGAAGCCCGCCACGATCGAGCCGAGGAGCTCCCACGTGATGTGTCCGATCGCGTCGCGCGCGCCCCCCGCGATCCCGAGCGTCACCTTGGCGACCGCGGAGGTGAGCGCGAAGAGCACGATGACGAACAGGTCCGCGAGGACCACGACGCCGAGCACGACGCGCGTCACCGGGCCGTCGGCGCGGAGCTCGTCGGAGAGCGCGACGACCACGGCCGGCGACTGGGCGACGAGCACGACGCCGAGGACGAGCGCCACCGCCGTCGCCTGGAGCGCCGGGAGCGCCGAGAGGAACGCGAGCTGCCCGCGCAGGAGGAGCAGCGTCGCGGCGATGGCGAGCGCGCCGCCGATCACGCCCATCGCGGTGGTGATGCCGATGGTGCGCGCGAGCGGCCGGATGCGGGCGAGGCGCAGCTCCGTCCCGGCGGTGAGGGCGATGAGCGACACCGCCACCCCGTTCACGATCTGGAGGTTGTCGACGACGGTGGCGTCGAGGAACCCGAGCACGGAGGGGCCGACCACCACGCCCGCCGCGATGTAGCCGGTGAGCTTCGGGAGCCGCGCCGCGGCGAAGATCCGGCCGGAGAGGAAGGCCGTGAGGAGCAGGTAGCCGAAGCCGAGCGAGGTGCCCGCCGGCGCGGCGCCGCCCGTCGAGAACGTGCGCGCGGCGTGCATGAGGCCGGCGAGGAGCGCGAGGAGGACCGCGTCGATCACGGCGTCGGCTCCGAGCGCGGCTCCGGGGCGGGCGCGCGCCGGCCGCGCCGGACCGCGTGGACGAGCGCCTCGGTGGCGAGCGCGCCGCCCACGACCGCCACCACCGCGTCGGCGATGGAGCCGCCCGGGTAGAGGAGCTGCGCGTTCACCACGATGGCGATGGCGAGCGACCCGACCGGCGCGACGGTGACGACGCGGCGGGCGCCCGCGTCGAGGTCGAGCACGCCGAGGCGCGTCGCCATCCTCACCCCCGCCCAGCGCCCGAGCACGCGCGCGCCGACGAACACCGGGATGAGCAGCCAGCCGGTGACGGACCCGGTCGGCCAGAGCGCGCCGAGGATGACGAGGAGGACGAGGTAGACCGGCCGCTCGAGCAGGTCGAGCACGGCGCGGAAGCGCGCCTGGTGGGCGCCGGGGAAGTTCGCGAGGATCACGCCGGCCACGAAGCAGACCACCACCGAGGAGAGGTGCAGGTAGCCGGCGAGGCCCGACGAGAAGGCGACCGAGCCGAGCGTCAGCACGGAGAACTCGGGGCCGCTCCGCGCCCGTCGCAGCAGGACGAGCACGACGAGGCCGAGCAGCGTCCCGGCGCCCGCGGTGAGCATGAGCCACGCCGTGCCCGGGAGCCGCCAGGTCACGGCGTCGCCCTGGGGGCGGAAGTACGCCGCGACGAGGGCGAGGCCGAGGATGCCGGCGATCTCCTCGAGCCGCACGATCCGGCCGAGGACCGCGACGGCTGCGGGCGGCGTGCGGGCGGGCAACAGGTGCGGGACCGTCGCGGCGGTCATCGACGCGGCGGTCCCGAGCACGAGCGCGTCGCGCAGGAACACCGGGTCCCGGAGCCGCTCCGCGAGCGGGCCGGCCGGCAGGAGCACCGCCGCGGCCCCGGCGACCACCGCCGCGAACGGCAGGGAGCTGAGCAGCGCGGCGGACGCCACGGCCCGCTCGTCGGTGCCCGAGAGCTCCCGCGCGTCGAGGCGGAACCCGACGATGAAGCCGATCCAGCCGAGGCCGAGCCGCAGCACCGGCGCGAGCTGGGCGAGGACGTCGTCGGACAGCACGCCGAAGGGCGGCGCCCGGGCGATCATCCCGAGCGCGATGAAGGGAAGCCCGGCGGCGACGAGCTGCGAGACGCGGATGCGCCGCTCCCAGCGCACGACGGCGGGGTGTGCCGCCGCGTAGGCGAGGGCGACGAGCAGCGCGAGCCCGATGATGGTGCGGATGACCACCGCGGGCCGCTGGGGCGGCGTGACCGCCTCGGGCCGCTCGGGCGACTCGAGCACCGGGGCGAGGGACGGGCTGGGCGAGACGGGCGGGAGCGCCCGCGGCGGAGGGCGGAAGGGCGTCGGCTCGTGGGGAGCGGGGTCGCCGGGCGTGAGGGTCGGGGTCCAGATCGCCGGTGGGGTCGCGGTCGGGGTCGGGGTCGCGGTCGGGGTCGCGGTCGCGGTCGGGGTCGGGGTCGGGGTCGCGGTCGCGGTCGGGGTCGGGGTCGGGGTCGGGGTCGGGGTCGGGGTCGGGGTCGCGGTCGCGGTCGGGGTCGCGGTCGGGGTCGCGGTCGGGGTCGCGGTCGCGCGCGAGTCCGCGGCGGCGGCCGGAGCGGTCGCGGCGACGAGGAAGCAGGCGGCGAGCGAGGCCGCGGCGAGGCGCGCGCGGCCGGGGAGCGTACGGCCCGGCAAAGCTAGAGCTTTACCTTCGGGAGGTTCGCGAGCGAGGCCTCGACCTTCTCGGCGGGGTACTCGAAGTCCTCGAGCTGCCCCGCGAAGTAGGCGTCGTAGGCTGCCATGTCCACGTGCCCGTGGCCGGAGAGGTTGAAGAGGATCACCCGCTCCTTGCCCTCCTCCTTCGCCTGGAGCGCCTCGTCCACCGCGCCGCGGATCGCGTGCGACGACTCGGGCGCCGGGATGATCGCCTCGGTCCGCGCGAAGAGGGTGGCCGCCTCGAAGCAGGCGAGCTGCCCGACCGCGCGCGCCTCGACGATCCCGTGGTGCACGAGCTGCGACACGAGCGGCGACGCGCCGTGGTAGCGCAGGCCGCCGGCGTGGATGCCGGGGGGCATGAAGTCGTGACCCAGGGTGTACATCTTGGTGATGGGCGCCATCCTGGCGGTGTCGCCGTAGTCGAAGGCGTACACGCCCTTCGTGAGCGTCGGGCAGGACGTCGGCTCGACGGCGACGATGCGGACCTGCTTGCCGGCGGCCTTGTCGGCGACGAACGGGAACCCCACGCCGGCGAAGTTCGAGCCGCCGCCGTGGGCGGCGATGATGACGTCCGGGTAGTCTCCCGCGAGGGCGAGCTGCTCCTTCGCCTCGAGGCCGATGATGGTCTGGTGCAGGCAGACGTGGTTCAGCACGCTGCCGAGCGCGTAGCGGGTGTCCTCCCGGGAGACGGCGTCCTCGACCGCCTCGGAGATCGCGATCCCCAGCGACCCCTGGCTCTCCGGATCCTGCGCGAGGATCGCGCGGCCGGCGGCGGTGCGGGGGGAGGGCGACGGCACGACCTCCGCGCCCCAGAGCTGCATCATGCTCTTCCGGTACGGCTTCTGCTGGAACGAGACCTTCACCATGTAGACGGTGCACTCGAGGCCGAACATCTGGCACGCGAGCGCCATCGAGCTGCCCCACTGGCCGGCGCCGGTCTCGGTGGCGATGCGCTTCGTGCCGGCGAGCTTGTTGTAGTAGGCCTGCGGCACGGCGGTGTTCGGCTTGTGCGAGCCGGCGGGCGAGACTCCCTCGTACTTGTAGTAGATGCGGGCGGGGGTCCCGAGCGCCGCCTCGAGCCGGCGGGCGCGGAAGAGCGGGGAGGGGCGCCAGAGCGCGTAGATCCGGCGGACCTCCTCGGGGATCGGGATCCAGCGCTCGCCCGACATCTCCTGCTCCAGGACCGCCGGCGGGAAGAGCGGGAGCATGTCCGCGGGCGTCACGGGCGCGCCGGTGCCGGGGTGGAGCACGGGCGCCGGCGGCGCGGGGAGATCCGCCACCACGTTGTACCAGTGGGTGGGGATGCGATCCTCGCCGAGCAGGAACTTGGTCTGCTGCATGGGTCTCCTCGAGAAAAAGGAGGGCGATTAGCGCAGGTGGAGCCGCGGCGCGTCAAGGCCCGGCGCGCGAGCGGCGGGCGAGCGCCCGATCACGGCCGCAGAGGTCGTGGCCTCAGGCCATCACCTCGCCGCCGTCCACGTGGATCGCCTGCCCGGTGATCGCGCCGTTCGTCGCGAGGAGCACGGCGACGTCCGCGACCTCCTCCGGCAGGGCGGCGCGGCCGAGCGGGTTCTCGCGAAGCATCGCCTCGCGCGCCTCCGCCTCGCTCCGGCCGGTGGCCACGGCGACGTCGTGCGCCGCCTCCTGCATCATCCGCGTCTCGGTCCAGCTCGGGCAGATCGCGTTCGCGGTGACGCCCTTGCGCGCGCCCTCGAGCGCGAGGCTGCGCGTGAGGCCGATGAGCCCGTGCTTCGCCGCCGAGTAGGCCGCGCCGTACTTGAGCCCGATCTTGCCGGCGACGGAGGCGACGTTGATCACGCGGCCGAAGCGACGCTCGTACATCCCGGGCAGGCAGGCGCGGGTGAGGACGAACGGCGCCGTGAGGTCCACGGCGAGGATGCCATCCCACTGGGCGTCGTCGAGCCGCTGCAGCGGCGCGCTGCCGTGGATGCCCGCGTTGTTCACGAGCAGGTCGACGGGCCCGAGCCGCGCCTCGACCTCGCGTGGCGCCGCCGCGACGCGCGCGCGGTCGGACACGTCGAGCGGGAAGAAGTGCGTCCGCCGGCCCAGCGCGGCGATCTCCGCCGCGACTGCCTCGATCTCGGGCACG
Organism: Anaeromyxobacter terrae; assembly: GCF_022690685.1. Taxonomy (GTDB): domain Bacteria; phylum Myxococcota; class Myxococcia; order Myxococcales; family Anaeromyxobacteraceae; genus Anaeromyxobacter; species Anaeromyxobacter terrae. The sequence goes on from NZ_JALCYY010000044.1 coordinate 43,786, forward strand.
GTCCGGGCCGCCACCGCGACGTCCGCGCCCGCGCGCGCGAGCGCGATCGCGATCGCGCGCCCGATGCCCCGTCCGCCGCCGGTCACGAGCGCGACGCGTCCTTGCAGGGAATCCATGCTGCCTCCTCAGGTGCGAAGGGGAACCCGCCGACGATACCGGCGGGCGGGCGCCGCTCGCAACGAGCGGCCGGATCGGCTGCGCGCGGCGGCCGACGCGACGGGTCGGCAGGCGCTGCGCCTCCGGTGCGAGCGAGGCGCACCTGCTCCCCCGCGACGAAGCGTCGTGCGGTCGCGGGACGCCCGGAATGGGTTCACCCGCAGCGTGTACGGAGCTCACCAGATCGGGTGATGATGACGAGGTGGCCATGGCCGTTCGCCGCGGCCCTCCGGAGGCCGACGTGAGAGACGACGACCGCGCCCGCTCGATCCCCTCGCTCGCCGCAAACGCCGGCGAGGAGCCCCTCGCCGCGGTCCCCGTCCCGCGGGTGCTCGTCGTCGAGGACAACGCGCTCGTCGCGTCGATGTACGAGGCGGCGCTGCGGAAGCTCTCGAGCGCGGACCGGCGCCCGCTCGCGATCGAGCTCGCGCGCGACGGGGGCGAGGCGTTCGCACGCCTCCTGCGCGCGCCGCCCGTGGACCTCGTCCTGACCGACGTCTTCATGCCGGCCATCTCGGGCGTCGCGCTCGTCGAGCAGATCCGCGCCGCGCCGCTGCTCGCCGCGCTCCCCGTCATCGTGGCGACGAGCGGCGGCGCGAACGAGGAGGCGCGCCTCGCCGCGCTCGGAGTGGCGCGCTTCCTGCGAAAGCCCGTGAGCTTCGAGGCGCTGGCCGACGCGGTGCGCGAGGTGCTGCGCGCGTCCGCTCCCCCCGCCGGGGCCACGGGCTCGGCGGGGTTGACGCCTCGCGAGCCGATGGCCATCCATCGACTACACGCGATACCGGTCTCACGCCGGTAAACCGAGGAGTGGTCGCCCCCGGATCATCGCTGCAAGGGTCCGCCTTCGTGCGGACCCTTTTCATTTTCGGCGAGCGCGCCGAGCTCCTCGCCGACGCCGGCTCGACCTCCGTGCGGGTTGCCGGACGCGCGCCCCCGGGCTAACGTCGCGCACCCGTCGGTCTCTCACCCCTGGCGAGCGGAGAGCGCATGAAGAAGCACCCGGCCCACACCTCGGTGGTGGAGTAGCCCGATGGCCCCCCGCGTGCGCGCCGAGGACCACGGCCCGGTCCGCGTCCTCGTCCTCGACAACGCGGCGAAGCGGAACGCGCTCGACTTCCAGGCGCTCGAGGAGCTCGAGGCCGCGTGCGTCGCGGCGTCGGAGGAGGGCGTGCGCTGCCTCGTCCTGCGCGGCGCCGGCGAGGAGGCCTTCTCCTCCGGCTTCGACCTCGCCGAGATCGCGCTCACCTCCGCGCGCGGCGAGCGGCCGGACGAGGCGGTCGAGCGCACCGCCGCGGCGCTCGACGCGGTGCCGTGCCCGACGGTCGCGTTCCTGAACGGCGGCGCGTTCGGCGGCGGGTTCGAGCTCGCGGTCACCTGCGACCTGCGCGTCGCGCGCGAGGGGGTGAAGCTCGGGATGCCGCCCGCGAAGCTGGGCGTCGTCTACCCGGAGGGCGGCCTGCGGCGCTTCGCCGATCTCGTCGGGGCGGCGCGCACGCGCGAGCTGTTCTTCACGGGCCGCCCGATCGACGCCGAGACCGCGCTCGCCTGGGGGATCGTGAACCGCGTGGCGCCGGCGGAGGCCGCCGAGGCGGACGCGCTCGCGCTCGCCGCGGACATCGCGGCCAACGCACCGCTCGCGGTGCGCGGCATGAAGCGGATCCTGCGGCTCCTGGAGGGCGCGCACGAGCGCGGGCTCTCCGACCCGGAGCGCGGCGAGATCGCGGATCTCAGGCGGCGCGCCTTCGAGAGCGCGGACATGCGCGAGGGCCGGTCGGCCTGGCAGGAGCGGCGCCGGCCGCGCTTCAAGGGCGAGTGAGCGCCGCCGGCTTCTCGGGCGCGGTCGCGACTCCGATCGCGTAGCCCGCTGCCGCGCCGACGAGGAGCGCGGCGAGGCCGGCGACGAGGGCGCGCCGGATGGTCGCGCCTGCGCCGTCGCCGGAGGGGGCGCGGGCGGGCTCGCTCGCGGGGCGGGGCGGCAGCGGCGCGCGCGCAGGCTGCGCCGGTTG
>NZ_JALCYY010000045.1 GCF_022690685.1 Anaeromyxobacter terrae
CCCGCCGCCGCGCGGGGCACCCGGCCCAGCGGGCGCCGTTCACCCGCGGCGCCCGCCGATCGGGCCGGGGCGCACGGCGCCGTCGCGATCACCAGCTTTACTCGACGGAGGGAGACGACATGGGAGCCTGGACTCGAAGTGCATACCTCGCCGCCGGAGCCGCAGCTCTGCTCGCCGCCGCGTGCCAGCGGGAGGGCGGCGACAGCCGGCAGGCGCGTCGCGACACCGGCGGAGCGGTCTCGCCGACCAGCCCGAGCGCGCCGCCGACCGACACGCAGCTCGCAAGGGGCGAGCGTGAGCGCGCCGCCCAGCCGTCGACGCAGCAGCCGGCGACCGGCCCGCAGGCGTCGCAGCAGCCGCCGGCCGCGGCGGGCGCCCAGCGCACCGCGAGCGGCACGGTGGTGAGCGCCAGCGCGCAGGAGGTGGTCGTTCGCCAGGGCGGCGCCGAGCCGAACATCAAGCTCCGCGTCGGCGCGGACACGCCGGTCCTCATCGACGGGCAGCAGCGCACCGTGAGCGACCTGAAGGAAGGGACGCAGGTGCGCGCCGCGTTCACCGAGAAGGACGGCGCGCCCCAGGCGATCCGCATCGAGGTGCAGGGCGGCGCGAACGCGCCGAAGGGAACGACGGAGCCGCAGGGCACGCAGCAGCAGCGCTGAAGGAGCGGATGAGGAATCGGCGGGGCCCGCGCTTCCGTGGCGCGGGCCCCGCTGCGTTTCGCGTCGAGAACGTCGACGTTGAGCCGCCCCGACCCCGACCTCGACCTCGACCTCGACCTCGACCCCGACCTCGACCTCGACCCCGACCTCGACCTCGACCCCGACCTCGACCTCGACCCCGACCTCGACCTCGACCTCGACCTCGATCCTCGAGCCCGACCCCGCCCGTGGTTCGACAGGCTCATCACGAGCGGTCGATAAACGCCCGCTCGCCCTGAGCCTGTCGAAGGGAGAGCGGTCCCGACCGCGCCCCTACCTTCACCGCCCCCAGCGCGCCGCCCTAAGTGGCGGGACCTCGCGCCCGCAGGCGGGCCACTGGACGCGGTAGGCACCGCCCCGACCCACGGACCGCAATGCAACGCGGTCGGCCTCGGCACCGTCGCCCATGCCCAGCCCCCGCCCGCAGCCCCGCGTTGCCGGCGGCGTCTGGCGGACGGCGCCGCCCCCCGTACCTTGTCCCCGTCCATCGTGGCCCGCCGAGGACGTGAGGTCCCGTCCAGGCGGCGCGCCAAGGTGACGTCAGCCGCGGCGATGTCGGCCAGAACGACCTCGACCTCGACCCCGACCTCGACCTCGACCCCGACCCCCCGCCCCCGCCCCCGACCCCTCGACCGCGACCGCGACCGACTGAAACCTCCTCCGTCGCCCCGCATCCAATTCTTCGGACTGCCACCCGCTGCCGCACCTCGCGGCCTCGGGCGGCTCGAGGCGCGTGCACGCGCCCGGAGGAGAGATCCCATGAGACGCGTCCTCGCCGCAGCCGTCCCGCTCGCCGCGCTGGCCCTCTACCTCTCGTTTCCGAGGCCGGCCGGTCCGGAGGCCGCCCGCAGCGGCCATCACCGTCGCGAGGCAGCAGCGGATCCGATCCTGGATCACGCCGACCGGCTGCTCGACGAGGGCCGGCACGTCTTCCGCGAGGAGACGTTCGGCGACGAGGACTTCTGGGGCGGGCAGCTCCGGCTGCACGAGGCGATCGCCGGACAGGCGAACGGGGGCGTGGGGCCGGGGCTCTCGCCGCGCGCGGCGCTCTCGCTCGGCCTCAAGGTGGACGCGGGCGCGCTACCCGCCGCGACTGCGGAGGCCGTTCGACGCGGGGCCGTGAACCTCGACGACCCGGCGGTCACGGTGGAGCTCCTGCGCGCCGGCGCGGTCGTGGGCGTGAAGGGCCGGTTCGACGACGGTGGTCGGCTCAGCTCGGTCGGCATCGCCTGCGCCCTCTGCCACTCGACCGTGGACGACTCGGTCGCGACCGGCATCGGGCGGCCCCTCGACGGCTGGCCGAACCGCGACCTCGACGTGGGCGCCATCGTGGCGAGCGCGCCGACGCTCGCGCCGTTCGCGTCGCTCCTCGGCACCGACGAGGACACCGTGCGCACGGTGCTGCGGAGCTGGGGGCCCGGCCGCTACGACGCGGAGCTCGCCCTCGACGGCAAGGCGTTCCGCCCCGACGGGAAGAGCGCCTCGACGCTGCTCCCTGCCGCGTTCGGCCTCGCGGGCGTGAACCTGCACACGTACACGGGCTTCGGCTCGGTGACCTACTGGAACGCCTTCGTGGCGAACACGCAGATGCACGGGAAGGGCACGTTCTTCGACCCGCGGCTCGCGGATGCGTCGCGCTTCCCCATCGCGGCGAAGGCCGGGTTCTTCGACATCCGCTCGGAGGACGACCGCATCACGCCGAAGCTCGCGGCGCTTCACTTCTACCAGCTCGCGATCCCGGCGCCGCGCCCACCGGAGGGCTCGTTCGACGCCGACGCGGCGGCGCGCGGGAAGGCGCTCTTCGAGGGCAAGGCGAAGTGCGCCACCTGCCACGTCCCGCCGCTCTACACGGAGCCCGGCTTCGCCATGCACACCGCCGCGGAGCTCGGCATCGACGACTTCCAGGCGAGCCGCTCGCCGGAGCAGCGGTACTACCGGACGACGCCGCTCGCCGGCCTCTTCACGCGCGAGAAGGGCGGCTTCTACCACGACGGCCGCTTCGCGACGCTCGACGCGGTCGTCGACCACTACGCGGACACGCAGAAGCTCGAGCTCACCCCCGGCGAGCGTGCCGACCTCGTTCAGTTCCTGAGGTCGCTGTGACGGGGGTGCAGGCGTACGGCTCGCACCGTCCGTCTCCCACCGCCCGGCAGCAGTAGAGGCTCCGGCGGTCCCGGCCGACGAGCTTCAGCTCCCAGCCGCCGGCGCGCACCTCGAGCACGCCGAAGCCCCAGCGCTGGGACCAGTACAGCGACCGGCCGCCCGCGAAAGGACCGCCGAACGGCTTGGGGTGCGTCGAGGCCGTCGAGGCGGCGATGAACTCGTCGTGGCCGCCGGGGGTGCGGACGTGCTGCAGGTCGTGAGCGTGACCGGCGAGCCATGCCGGGATGCGGTCGCCCATCGCGTCCTCGAGCTGCCGCACGCGGCGCACGTACTCCGGGCGCCGGACCATCGCGGCGCGGTTCCGCGGATCGCCGGCGACGTCGGCGTAGTAGTGCCCGACGAGGAAGCAGGTGCGCTCCACCCCGCAACCTCCGGACGAGCGACGGACGAAGTCGAGCTCGTCCTCCCAGCGAAACCCGCCGTAGTCGCCCTCGAGGAGCAGGGTGTCGATCACGATGAGGCGCGCCGGCCCGCGATCGACGACGTAGTGCCGCCCGGGCATCGTCCAGTGGGGCCCCTGGTGCTGCACCTCGAGGCACGCCTTCACGCGCTGCTCGCGGACGCTCGGCCCGGGGAGCTCGCTGCAGGGCCCGTCCGCCCGGACGTCGTGGTTCCCGATCGCGAGGTACACCGGGACGGGCACGCCGCCACGCGAGAGCCCCGCGAGGCGGCGCTCGAAGAGCCGAGCGAAGCGCCCGTCCGCGCCGATGTCCGGCTGCGGGCGCACCGTGTTCCCGTCGGCCTCGAACGCGCAGCTCCCGGCGTTGCGGACGCGGGGGTCCGGCCCGCAAGGGTAGAGGTTGTCGCCGACGTGCATCGCGAGGTCGAAGGGCGCGGCCGCGTGCTCCTCCAGGATCGTCCGCGCGACCACCTCCTGCTGTCGCGTGGGTATCCCGAAATCGCCGAAGAACAGGATCCTGACCGCCGGCGGCCCGAGGGACGCTGCCGACGGGAGGACCCCCGCCGCCCGCCGCTCCGCCCCGTCCTCGCGCGGAGCGAGGCAGGCGACGGAGGCGAGCACCGCGACGGCCACGAGGGCGACGCACGTACGCATGGACCAAGCGTGATGCAGCATGGCGACAGGCCGCACGCACCGTCGGGGGATCGGAGCCCTCCCGGCGCGCTTCGAGCACCCTGGCGCGACGCCGCGTACGCCCATCGCGGCGGCGCTCCGCTCGCTTCGGCGCGTCCGCCCACCCGGGGCGGCGCGCCGCGGCAGGCATGTTATGTAGGGGTCGGCGACCGGAGGTGTGGTGAAGCGGCCGAACGGCGTACGTCCTCGAGAGCGCTCCTCACGTCCTGCTGGCGCGAGTCCGCCCGCGGAGGGACGGGCGGCGATTGGCGCGGTGCTCGCGGCGGCGGCGCTCGTCTGCTTCGCAGCGAACTCGCTCCTCGCGCGGGCAGCGCTCCGCGAGGGGCGCGCGGACCCGGCGAGCTTCACCGCGATCCGGGTCGCCTCCGGCGCTGCCTTCCTGGCCCTCCTGGCTGCGGCTCGCCGCCGGCCTCTCGCGGGCGGCAGCTGGACGTCGGCGGCGGCGCTGCTCGGGTATGCAGCGGCGTTCTCCCTCGCCTACGTCCGAATCCCGACGGGCGTGGGCGCGCTGCTGCTCTTCCCGGCGGTGCAGGTGACGATGATCGGCGTCGGCGTCGCGCAAGGCGCGCGGCCGACGCGCCGGCAATGGCTCGGTGTCGCGGTCGCGCTGGCCGGGCTCGCGTACCTCACGCGCCCGGGCGCGCACGACGCGGATCCGGCCGGCGCCGCCTTGATGGTGCTCGCCGGCGTGTCATGGGGCGTCTACAGCCTTCGCGGGAGGACGGCGAAGGAACCGCTCGGCACGACGGGGGACAACTTCGTCCGCGCAACCGTTCTCGCGCTCCCGCTCGCGTCCGCGTTCCTCCTGCTGGAGGGCGGGCGGCTCGGTGTCGAGGGCGCCGCGCTGGCGATCGTCTCCGGCGCGCTCGCGTCCGGTGGCGGCTACACGCTCTGGTACGCCGTCGTCCCGTGGCTCGGCGCGACGCGCGCCGCGACGCTGCAGGTGTCCGTGCCCGCGCTCGCGGCCGCTGGCGGCGTGCTCGTCCTGGGAGAGCCACTCAGCCTGCGGCTCGTGGTGTCCGCCGCGATCATCCTCAGCGGGGTGGCCCTGACGCTGGCGCGCCCGGGGGGCTAGCCGAGGCAGCGCCCACGGCGTTCAGCAGGCGGCACCGACGTCCTGCGGGACACGAATGGGCTCGTGGCCGGCGCGACCACACCGCGCCGGCCACGACCCGCTCCCCTGCTAAGGACAGCTGAACAACGAGTCGAAGTTGGTGCTGCAGTTCAGCAGGACGGAGGTCCCGGGGTCTCCGGTATAGGCGCACACCTCCACGTTGGTGAAGTCGATGGTCATCGGCGGACTGCACGACGGGGTCAGGATGGCGTCGACGTCGACCGAGAACTGGAGGTTCCCGCTCGACACGAAGTAGATCCCCTGCCCCTCGACGGCGGTCTTGTCTGGCGTGTCATTCTTGTTATTGGCGTTCGGACTGTTGTCGCCGGGATTGATGCATTGCGCGTCCGCGGTGACGACGACCGTCACCTCGGTGTTGTCAGGGAGTCCGAGACCCACGTCCTTCCCCGAGCATGCCAGCGTGTCGGCGTCCGCGCAGAACGCCGAGAGATTCTGGAAATGCGGGCTCCTCGCCCACGCAGCGGAGGCGCCGAGCGCCAGCGCAGCCACCGCTACGGACTTCGACCACCTCACCCACCTCGCCGAATTGCTTCCCATACGGCCTCCATCGCCGTCGCATGCGCAAGGGCATGCGAGCCGCTCCGACCTTCGGCGTTCGGTCGAAGGCGTTCAGCGCGCGCGGCAGCGTCCTGCGCGCGGAGTCGTTCTCGATCGTCGTCGTCGGATGCCGCAACTGTGCGTCCGGGCACACCCCGTGAGAAGGCTCGCGCCCCAATGTCATAGACGGACAATCGAGCGTGCTGATGCGCGCTCGACGCGAGGGACGCGCGAGGCGAACGCACGTACGTCGCGCAGAGAGACGCGATGCTTCGGTGCGTCTTCGGAGCGCGCCCGGTAGCACCGCGATCGGCGTGGTTCGATCGCGTGAGGCGCGCGGCGGGTGTTGACCATTTGTTCACTCGAAGACGGTACACGTCCGAGAGTACCGCTCCCGCATTGCGCACAGCGAGTCAATGAGTGCGCGATCGCCCGGAGCGCTCGGTGCGTGTGCGCCGACGACAGCAGCGGCAGGCTCGCCGCTCGTCCTCATCCGACGCGACGAGCGGCGCTCTCGTCGATCGGGCCGCGACCGCACGAGCCGGAGTGGAGGAGGCCGCTCGGCTGAGCAGCGCCCATGCCGCTGCCTCGAGAGGCAGCGCGGGGCAGCTCGGCGACGCGGCGGACCGCGCTGGGAAGGTGTGTGGCGCCCGGGCTACGGCGGCAGCACCGTCTCCCCGTACGACAGGTAGCGATCCACGGCCTGCGCCGCCTCCCGCCCCTCGCGGATCGCCCAGACCACGAGCGACTGACCGCGCGACATGTCGCCCGCCGCGAACACGCCAGGCACGCTCGTCATCTTGCTGTCGTCGGTCCAGACGTTGCCGCGGTCGTCGAGCTTCACGCCGAGCTGCTGCAGCATCGGCTTCTCGGGGCCGACGAAGCCGAGCGCGAGCAGCACGAGGTCGCCGGGGACCACGCGCTCGGAGCCGGCGATCTCGCGCGGCCCGAAGCGGCCGTCCGGGCCCTTCGTCCACTCGACGTCGACGACGTGCAGCTCCTTGACCCTGCCCTGCGCGTCGCCGACGAAGCGCTTCGTCAGCGCCCGGAAGCGGCGGGGATCGCTCCCCCACAGCGCCTTCGCCTCCTCCTGCCCGTAGTCGAGCTTGAGGACCTTCGGCCACTGGGGCCACGGGTTGTCCGCCGCGCGCTCGAGCGGCGGCTGGGGGAGGATCTCCAGCTGCACGACGCTGCTCGCGCCATGGCGGATCGAGGTGCCGACGCAGTCGGTGCCGGTGTCGCCGCCGCCGATGACGACGACGTCCCGGCCCTTCGCGGAGATGTAGCGCCCGTCCGCGTGGCGCGAGTCGAGCAGCGACTTCGTGTTCGCGTGCAGGAACTCCATGGCGAGGTGGATGCCCTGGAGGTTGCGCCCCTCCACCGGCAGGTCCCTCGCCTGCGTCGCGCCGCCCGCGAGGACCACCGCGTCGAAGTCCTTCAGGAGCCGCTGCGCCGGGATGTGCTTGCCGATCTCCGTCTCGGTGACGAAGCGCACGCCCTCGTCGGCGATGAGCTGCACCCGCCGCTCGACCACCGCCTTGTCGAGCTTCATGTTCGGGATCCCGTACATGAGGAGCCCGCCCGCGCGGTCGGCGCGCTCGAACACCGTGACGGTGTGGCCCGCCTTGTTGAGCTGCTGGGCGGCGGCGAGGCCGGCCGGCCCGGAGCCGATGACGGCCACCCGCTTCCCGGTGCGCGCCGCGGGCGGCTGCGGCTTCACCCAGCCCTCGGCGAAGGCGCGCTCGACGATCTCGTGCTCGATGAGCTTGATCGTGACGGGCGGCTCGTTGATGCCGAGCGTGCAGCTCCCCTCGCACGGCGCCGGGCAGACCCGGCCGGTGAACTCGGGGAAGTTGTTCGTCTTCGCGAGGCGGATGTACGCCTCGTGCCACTGGCCGCGGTAGACGAGGTCGTTCCACTCCGGGACGAGGTTGTTCACCGGGCATCCGGCCGCCATGCCGGCGATGAGCACGCCGGTGTGGCAGAACGGGATGCCGCAGTCCATGCAGCGCGCGCCCTGCTGGCGGAGGGTCTCCTCCCCGTACGGCGGGTGCGCCTCGCTCCAGTCCTCGATCCGCTCGCGCGGCGGCCGCTCGTGCTTCGGCTCCCGCGGGTACTCCATGAATCCGGTCGGCTTTCCCATTTTCCCGTTCACCCTGAGCGTAGCCCCGATCCTGCGGGGGGCCGAAGTCGAAGGGTTCCTAGTTCCCGCCGGCGCGCGCCTCGTCGTGCGCGTTCTCCTCGAAGGCAGCCATCTCCGCCTCCTCGGCCGAGAGCCCCTTCTCGCGCATCCTCGCCTGCGCCTCGACGACGCGCCGGAAGTCGTGCGGGAGCACGCGCACCAGCCGCTTCGCCGTGTCGGCCCAGCGCTCGAGGAGCCGCCGCGCGTGGGCGCTGCCGGTCCACTCGGCGTGCTTCTCGACGAGCGCCCGCACCGCCGCGAGCTCCTCCACGTCCTCGAGACGCGAGAGCCCCACCATCTGCTTGTTGCAGCGGGTGGCGAACTGGCCGTCCGCGTCGAGCACGTAGGCGACGCCGCCGGACATCCCGGCCGCGAAGTTCCGGCCGGTGGGGCCGAGCACGACGACCCGACCGCCCGTCATGTACTCGCAGCCGTGATCGCCGACGCCCTCGACCACCGCGTGCAGGCCGGAGTTCCGCACGCAGAAGCGCTCGCCGGCGAGGCCGCGCACGTACGCCTCGCCGCCCGTCGCGCCGTAGAACGCGACGTTGCCGATGACGATGTTCTCCTCCGGGACGAACGTCGCCTCGCGCGGCGGGTGGACCACGATCTTGCCGCCCGAGAGCCCCTTGCCGACGTAGTCGTTGGCGTCGCCCTCGAGGACGAGCGTCATCCCGCGCGGGATGAACGCGCCGAACGACTGCCCCGCCGAGCCCTGGAAGTGGAGCTGGATCGTGTCCTCCGGCAGGCCCGCGGCGCCGTGGCGCCGGGTCAGCTCGCTCCCCGTCATCGTGCCGACCACGCGCATCGTGTTGCGGATGGGCAGGGTCGCGCGGACGGGCTTCCCCTCCTCGAGCGCGGGGCGCGCGAGGTCGAGGAGAGTGGTCGCGTCGAGCGTCTGCTCGATGCCGTGGTCCTGCGGGATCTGGCAGGTGCGCCCGTAGCTCCGGGGCACCGTGGGCTTGAAGAGGATCCGGCTGAAGTCGAGGTTGCGCGCCTTCCAGTGGTCGACCGCGCGGCGCAGCTCGATCCGCTCGGACCGGCCGACCATCTCGTCGATGGTCCGGTAGCCGAGCTCGGCCATGAGCTCGCGCACCTCTTGCGCCACGAAGCGCATGAAGGTGACGACGTGGTCCGGGTCGCCGGTGAACTTGGCGCGCAGCTTCGGATCCTGGGTCGCGACGCCCACCGGGCACGTGTTGAGGTGGCAGGCGCGCATCATGATGCAGCCGAGGACGACGAGCGGGGCGGTCGCGAAGCCGAACTCCTCGGCGCCGAGGAGCGCGCCGACGACGACGTCGCGGCCCGTCTTGAGCTGCCCGTCCACCTCCACCACGATGCGGGAGCGGAGGTCGTTCATCACGAGCACCTGGTGCGTCTCGGCGAGGCCGAGCTCCCAGGGGATGCCCGCGTGCTTGATCGAGGTGAGCGGCGAGGCGCCCGTGCCGCCGTCGTGGCCCGAGACGAGCACCACGTCCGCGTGCGCCTTCGCGACGCCCGCGGCGATCGTGCCGACGCCGACCTCCGCCACGAGCTTGACCGAGACGCGCGCGCGGTGGTTCGCGTTCTTGAGGTCGTGGATGAGCTGGGCGAGGTCCTCGATCGAGTAGATGTCGTGGTGGGGCGGCGGCGAGATGAGCCCCACGCCCGGGGTCGCGTGGCGCACCTTCGCGATCCACGGGTAGACCTTCGAGCCCGGCAGCTGGCCGCCCTCGCCGGGCTTCGCGCCCTGGGCCATCTTGATCTGCAGCTCGCGCGCGTTCACGAGGTACTCGCTCGTGACGCCGAACCGGCCGGAGGCGACCTGCTTGATGGCGCTGTTCTTCGAGTCGCCGCCCGGCAGCCGCGCGTAGCGGGCCGGATCCTCGCCGCCCTCGCCGGTGTTCGACTTGCCGCCGATGCGGTTCATCGCCACGGCGAGCGCCTCGTGCGCCTCCTGCGAGATCGAGCCGTAGCTCATCGCGCCGGTCTTGAACCGACGCATGATCGACTCGACCGGCTCGACCTCGTCGATCGGCACCGGCTTCGGGCCGGGCACGAGGTCCATGAGCCCGCGCAGCGTGTTGAGGTTCCTCGCCTGGTGATCGACGAGCGAGGTGTACTCCTTGAAGAGCGCGTAGCTCTTCGAGCGGCAGGCGTACTGGAGCTTGTGCACCGTCTCCGGGTTGAAGAGGTGGTGCTCCCCGGTCGCGCGCCACTTGTACTGGCCGCCCGCGGGCAGGCTCGTGTGGAAGATGGGCCGCTTCGGGGGGAAGCCGCGCTCGTTGCGGAGCCGCGCCTCCTTCGCGACGACGTCGATGCCGACGCCGCCGACGCGCGTCGAGGTCCAGGTGAAGTACTCGTCGATGAAGTCCTGGTTCAGGCCCACGGCCTCGAACACCTGGGCGCCGTGGTAGCTCTGGATGGTGGAGATCCCCATCTTGGAGATCACCTTCACGATCCCCTTGCTCACCGCCTTCACGTACTTCTTCTCGGCCTCCGCGGCCGGGCCCGGGATGAGCCCCAGGTTCACCTGGTCGTGGATGGTCTCGAAGGCGAGGTAGGGGTTCACCGCGGAGGCGCCGAAGCCGACGAGCAGCGCGAAGTGGTGCACCTCGCGCGGCTCGCCCGTCTCGAGGACGAGGCCGATGCGCGTGCGGGTGCCCTCGCGGATCAGGTGGTGGTGCACCGCCGAGACGGCGAGGAGCGACGGGATGGGCGCGTCGTCGGCGTCGTGGCCGCGGTCCGAGAGGACGATGAGGTTGTACCCCTCGGCGATGCACTCCGAGGCCTTGAAGCGCAGGTCCTCGAGCGCCTTGCGCAGCCCGGCGCCGCCGTCCTTCGCGCGGAACAGGATGGGGAGCGTGATCGCGCGGAGGCCCTTCGAGCCAGGCCCGCCGTCGAGGGCGCGGATCTTCTCGAGCTCCTCGTTGCGCAGCACGGGGGTGGGCAGGGAGAGCTGCCGGCACGCGTCCGGCCCGGGCTCGAGGAGGTTCCCCTCCGGCCCGACGGCGGTCTCCACCGCCATGATGATCTCCTCGCGGATGGCGTCGACCGGCGGGTTCGTCACCTGCGCGAAGAGCTGCTTGAAGTAGGCGAACAGCGGCTGCGGCTTCTCCGAGAGCACCGCGAGCGGCGCGTCGTTGCCCATGGAGCCGAGGGGCTCGGTGCCCTCGGTCGCCATCGGCGTGACGATCATCTTCACGTCCTCGGCGGTGTAGCCGAAGACCTCCTGGCGGCGGAGGACGGTCTCGTGATCCGGCTCGATGACGTGCTGCGGCCTCGGCAGCTCGTCGAGGCGCACCGCGTAGCGCTCGATCCACTCGCGGTACGGGTGCTGCCTGGCGATCCGCTCCTTCAGCTCGTCGTCCGAGACGATGCGCCCCTCGGACGTGTCGACGAGGAAGATACGCCCGGGCTGCAGGCGGCCCTTCCTCAGGATCCGCTCGGGGGGGATGTCGAGGACGCCCACCTCGGACGCCATGACGACGAGGTCGTCCTTCGTCACGTAGTAGCGCGAGGGGCGGAGCCCGTTGCGATCGAGGAGCGCGCCGACGCGGACGCCGTCGGTGAAGGCGATGGACGCCGGGCCGTCCCATGGCTCCATGAGGCAGGAGTGGAACTCGTAGAACGCGCGCTTCGTGGCGCTCATCGACTCGTGCCGGTTCCACGGCTCCGGCATCATCATCATCATCGCGTGCGGGAGCTCGCGGCCCGAGAGCGTGAGCAGCTCGAGCACGTTGTCGAACATGGCCGAGTCGGAGCCCTCGGTGTCGACGACGGTGAGGATCTTCTGCAGGTCCGCGCCGAGGAGCGAGGAGCGCATCATCGACTGGCGCGCGTGCATCCAGTTGATGTTGCCGCGCAGCGTGTTGATCTCGCCGTTGTGCGAGATGTAGCGGTACGGGTGCGCGCGCGACCACGACGGGAAGGTGTTCGTCGAGAAGCGCGAGTGGACCATCGCGATCGCGGTGACGAGCGCCGGGCGCGACAGGTCCGGGTAGAACGCGCGGAGCTGCGGCGCGTTCAGCATGCCCTTGTAGACGACGGTCTTGTGCGAGAGGGACGGCACGTAGAAGTGCGTGCGCCCGGGGATCGCGGAGCGCGACACCTTCTTCTCGACCAGCCGGCGGATCACGTAGAGCTTCCGCTCGAAGCTCATCGCGTCGGGACAGTTCGATCCGCGCCCGACGAAGATCTGCCGGACGACGGGCTGGCTCGCGCGCGCGGTGGGGCCGAGGGTGGCGCCGTCCGTGGGCACGTCGCGCCAGCCCAGCACGTGCTGGCCCTCCTCGCGCACCACCGCCTCGAAGATCCGCGCGCACTCGGCGCGGCCGGCCTCGTTCGGCGGCAGGAAGACCATGCCCGCGGCGTAGTGGCCCGGGCGCGGCAGGCGGATCCCGAGGGGCTCGCACTCGGCCGCGAGGAACGCGTGGGGAAGCTGGAAGAGGATGCCCGCGCCGTCGCCGGTGTTCTTCTCGGCGCCGACGGCGCCGCGGTGCTCGAGGTTCACGAGCACCTCGAGGGCCTTCGTGAGGATGTCGTGCGAGACGCGGCCCTTGATGTCGACCACGAACCCGAAGCCGCAGGCGTCGTGCTCGTGCTGCGGGTCGTAGAGGCCCTGCTTCCCTGGATACCCGGTCTCGGTCATTCTCACTTCACCCTTTGCGAAACGCCTTCACGCCGCGGCAGCCGCGGCGCCTCCGCTCGATCGGATCTCCGGATCGCGATGCACGCCGTGCGCCGCCTCCGCGCCACCCGGGGCGCGGCATGCGACGGCGGGCCTTGCGGGTAGGACCGCGCTGCACGAGCGAGAAAATCGAGTGTCGCCAACGCGATGCGTCTCAGTCAATACCGACCGGCCCCGATCGGCGCGCTGCCCGGAATCCGGGCGCGCTGCTGCTCGCTCGCCGTGCAGACGCGCGGCGCGGCTGCTCGCTACCCGGGCAGCCGCGGTCGCGCGTGCTCGTGGATCGGGCCGGTGCGCAGCTGCCGCCCGCGCGCCTGCCCGGCCGCTGGGCAGCCATCGGGCACGGCGCCGCCCCGCCAGACGCAGGGTGACCTCGGGACCGAGGCGCGGGGAGGCGCCTCGCCCTCTACGCCGCCGCCTGCCTAGCCGCGCGGCCCGCGGCCCCGGCGCGCCTGCGTAGGCGGCGCCTCCGCGAGGACGCCGCGCTCGCCGTTCGCCGGGTAGCGTGCGGCCACGCGCGGCTCGGCGCCGTCGAGGTTCTCCTGGTCCCGTGGACGGAGCAGCAGCTCGACGGCGGTCGTCCCCTCGGGGATGTCCTTCGCGAGGAGGAAGCCGGTCCCGTCGTTGCCCGGGAGCACGCTGCCGAGCGCCTTCGCCTCGCCGCCCTTCGTGCGCGCGGCGACGACGTACTCCTGCCCCTCCGGCGGCGCGGCGAGGCCGTAGAAGTAGGCGCGGACCGCCTTCTCGGACGGGTGCGCGAACGCGATCCCGCTCTCCTGCGCCTTGGGGTTCACGCCGTAGAACAGCGCCGCCGCCGAACCGGCGGAGCGCTGGATGCCCTCCTCCGCGCGTGCGTCGGTGAGGAGCTTGTCCCGCTGCTCGATGGTCTTCTGGAGCTCGGCGACCTGCTGCTGCGCCGCCTTCGCCTCGCGCTCCACCGACCCGGCCTTCGAGACCTGGGTGATGCCGTAGCCCGCGATCGCGAACACGCCGACGATCACGGGGATGATGAAGAGCCAGAGCTTGCCCTCCGAGCCCTTGCTCTCGAGGACGCTGCCAAATTCGATCCGTTCGGAAGCCATGCTCTAAGGTAGGAACCGGGCTTCTCGCAGGGCGACTCGTCCGGGCGCGACCAGGTCGACCGGGGGACCGGTCGCAGGGCAGGCGTGACGCCGGGCGCGCGGCGCGGCCGCTCAGCCGTCGAGGGCGGCGTTCCGCGGCACGCCGCCCGCCCGGTACTCCTTCAGCCGGTACTGGATCTTGCGGACGGAGACGCCGAGGATCTCCGCCGCGCGCGCGGTCGAGCCACCCGCCTGCTCGAGCGTTCGCAGGATCGCCTCGCGCTCGATCTCGAAGAGCGACGCGCCGGGGATGAGCGCGATGGCGCCCGCCTCGTCGGCGCGACCGCCCTGGAGCACCGGGGAGAGGTCCTCCGCGGCGATCTCGCTCCCCTGCGCCCGCGACACCGCGCGCTCCACCACCGAGGCGAGCTCGCGCACGTTGCCCGGCCAGTCGTAGCCGAAGAGCGCGGACAGCGCGCCGGGCGTCACCCCGGTGATCCGCTTCCCCGCCGCGAAGGTCGCGGTCTCGAGGAAGTGCTGCACGAGCGCGGGGATGTCGCTCTTGCGCGAGCGGAGCGGCGGGACCGCGATCGACACGACGTTGAGCCGGTAGTAGAGGTCGTCGCGGAAGCTCCCCGCCCGGATCTCCTCGGCGAGGTCGTGCTGCGTCCCGGCGACGAGCCGGACGTCCACGTGGATCGTCGTACGCCCGCCGACGCGCTCGAGCTCGCCCTGCTGGAGCACGCGCAGGAGCCTCACCTGGAGCGCCGCGGGGAGCCGGCCGACCTCGTCGAGGTAGAGGGTGCCGCCGTCGGCCTCCTCCAGCCGGCCCGGGCGCCGCTCGTCGGAGTCGCCGAACGCGCCGGCCTCGTGACCGAACAGGTCGGCCTCGAGCAGCGCCTCCGAGCGCGCGGCGCAGTTGACGCGGACGAACGGCCGGTCGCGGCGCGGCGACCACTCGTGGAGCGCCTGCGCGACCTGTGCCTTCCCCGAGCCGACCTCGCCCTGCACGAGGACGGCGGCCTTGGTCGGCGCGACGCGGCGGAGCACCTCCACGAGCGCCGTGAGCTCCGGCGCGGCGCCGACGATCGACGCCCGCGCGCGCGCCCGCTCGCGGAGCGCCGCGCGGTCCCGCCGGAGCCGCCGCCGCTCGAGCGCCTTCTCGACCACGATCACCGTCTGCGTCGGGTCGAGCGGCCGGACGAGGTAGCTGTCCGCGCCCGCGCGCAACGCCGCCACCGCCACGTCGAGCCGATCGAGCGGGGTCGAGACGACGACGGACGCGTCCGAGCGGCAGGCGCGCAGCCGCGCGACCATCGCGGCGCCGTCGCAGCCGGGCAGCGTCGCGTCGGCCAGCACCGCGCTCGGCGCGAAGGTCGGGACGAGCGCGAGCGCGCCGTCCGCGGTCGACGCGTCGACGGCGTCGAACCCGCGCTCGAACAGGGCGGCCCGGAGCGACGCCCCCTCGAGCGGGTTGGCGTCGACGACGAGAATGCGATCACGAGGCATGAGGACCGCCGGACGCGTAGCAAGCTGCGTACCCGGGTTTAGCGGCTTTTTTCGTGCAGGAATTGCGGGGTCCGGATCGCCCTCGCGGCACCGCACGAGGGCTCGCACGCCCTCAAGGGCGCGCCACCTCTCGCGAATATCCGTGGCCCTGCCCGCCGGACCGGCCCATTCGGGATCCGGGTCACGGCGCACGCCGGGCGGGGCGATCTCGGGTCCCCGGGAGAAGACCTGCCTCCCCCGGCGGCATCCGCTACGTAGCAGCGATGGACCCGACCTGGGCGAACGGACGGATCACCGTGGTGCAGGGGGACATCACCCGTCTCCCGGTGGACGCGATCGTGAACGCGGCCAACGCGTCACTCCTCGGTGGCGGGGGGGTGGATGGGGCGATCCACCGGGCGGCTGGGCCCGGCCTCCTCGAGGAGTGTCGCGCGCTCGGGGGCGCGCGCACCGGCGAGGCTAAGCTCACCGGCGGCCACCTCCTCCCGGCGCGCCACGTCATCCACACCGTCGGGCCGGTCTGGACGGGCGGAGGCGCCGGCGAGGACGCGCTCCTCGCGCGCTGCTACCGCGAGTCGATGAGGCTCGCCGCGGAGCACGGGGCGCGCTCGATCGCGTTCCCGGCCATCTCCGCCGGCGCCTACGGCTTCCCGCTCGAGCGGGCGACGCGGATCGCGGTGGCGGAGGTCCTGTCCGCGCTCCGCGCGGCGCCGCTCCCGGAGCGCGTGGTGTTCTGCTGCTTCTCGGCGGCCGACGCCGCGGTCTACCGGCGCACGCTCGACGACGCCTCCCCCTAGCGCCGCGCGGCGCTGACGGCGCCCACCATCGCGAGCGCGGCGAGGACGAGCGCCGCGGCGGCGCGGGCGACCCGGAGCGGAGGATCGGGCCGGAGGCGGCGCTCCCGCGCCCAGCGCTCGGGGTCGGCGGGCGGCGCGGGCTCCTGGGAGAGCCGGATCACCTCCGCGAGGTGGAGCGCGCGGCGGCCCGCACCCTGCTCGATCTGCGTCCGGCAGGAGAACCCGTCGGCGAGGACGAGCGCGTCCTCGCGCCGGCGCACCTCGGGCAGCACGCCGCGCTCCCCCACGGTCATCGACACCTCGTACCGGTCGCCGGCCTCGAAGCCGAACGAGCCCGCCATCCCGCAGCAGCCGTGGTCCATCACCGCGGCGTCGAGGCCGAGGCGCGCCAGCGTCCGCCGCTCCGCGTCCTCCCCCATCACCGCGTGCTCGTGGCAGTGGATCTGCACGAGCGCCTCGCGATCGATCCTGCCGAGCGGGAACCGATCGCCGGCCTCGTCGACGAGCTCGGCGAGCACCTTCACCTGGTGTGCGAGCGCCCCGGCCCGGGGATCGCGGGCGAGGAGGTTCGGCAGCTCGTCGCGGAACACGGCGGCGCAGGACGGCTCGAGCACGACGATCGGCGTGCCGTCCTCGAGCGCCGGCCGGAGCACCTCGAGGTTCCGCTCGAGCATCCGCCGGGCGAGATCGAGCATGCCGTAGTCGTAGAGCGGCCGCCCGCAGCAGAGCCGCCGCGCGGGCAGCTCGACCGCGTAGCCGGCCGCCTCGAGCGCCTCCACGGCGGCGCGGCCGACCTCCGGGTGGAAGTGCTCGGTGAACGTGTCGGGGAAGAGCACCACCCTTCGCGAGGCGGGGCCCGGCTGCGGCCGGCGGCGGCGCGCGAACCAGCGCCGGAACCCGACGGACGCGAACCGCGGCAGCGCGCGGCGCTGCGACATGCCCGCCAGCGCCTTCGCGATCGCAGCGGTCGGCGGGAACCGACCGAGGAGGTTCACGAGCCCGGGCGCGAGGGCCGCCGCGCGCGCCCACCACATGACGAGGCCCATCGCGTACGCGGCGCGCGGGCGGAGCCGGCCCTTCCAGTGGTGATGGAGGAACTCAGCCTTGTAGCTCGCCATGTCCACGTTCATCGGGCACTCGCTCTTGCACCCCTTGCACGCGAGGCAGAGGTGCAGCGCGTCGGCGACCGCGGAGGAGCGCCAGCCGCCCTCGAGCGGATCGCCGACGAGCATCTCGTGCAGGAGGCGGGCGCGCCCGCGCGTCGAGTGCTTCTCCTCGCGCGTCGCGCGGTAGCTCGGGCACATCACCCCGCCCTCCATGCGACGGCACTCGCCCACGCCGACGCAGCGGGTGGCGACGCGGCCGAAGCTGCCCCCGTCCTCCGGGAAGCGGAACGCCGTCCGCGGACGGGCCTCCACGAACCCCGGTCCGAGGCGCAGGTCCCGGTCGAGCGGGAACGGATCGATCTTCTTCCCCGGGTTCATCTTCCACCCGGGGTCCCAGGCGCGCTTGTAGTCGCGGAACGCCTCGACGAGCTCGTCTCCGAACATCCTCGGGAGGAGCTCGCCGCGCGACTGCCCGTCGCCGTGCTCGCCCGAGAGCGAGCCGCCGAGCGAGACGACGAGGTCCGCCGCCTCCTCGACGAACGCGCGGTAGGTCGCGACGCCCCGGCGCGTCGTGAGGTCGAAGGTGACGCGCGTGTGGACGCAGCCCTGGCCGAAGTGGCCGTAGAGCGCGCCCTCGTAGCCGTACTTTTCGTAGAGGGCCTTCAGCTCGCGGAGGTACTCGCCGAGCCGCTCGGGCGCGACCGCGGAGTCCTCCCACCCCTCCCACGTGTCGCGCTGGCCGGGCACGCGGGCGGTCGCCCCCAGCCCGGACTCGCGCACCTTCCAGACGATCTGCTCCTCCCTCGGGTCGTCGTACAGCTTCATCGACGGCGCGTCGGACCGCTTCCGGAGCGCGCCCATCGCGCGCCGGGCGTTCGCGACCGCCTCGGCGCGGTCGGCGCCGCCGAACTCGACGAGGAGCCACCCGCGCCCGTCGGGCAGCAGCTGCAGCCGCTCCGGGTGGAGCTTCTTCTCCTTCATGTCGCGGACGAGCAGGTCGTCGATGCCCTCGAGCCCGATCGGCGCGAACGCCCGGAGCTCGGGGACGTGGTCCCCCGCCTGGAAGACGTCGGGGTAGCCGAGGACGAGGAGCGCGCGGCCCGGCGGGCTCGGGACGAGCCGCACCTCGGCCTCGAGCACGACGACGCAGGTGCCCTCGGTGCCGACGAGCGCCCGGGCGACGTCGAAGCCGCTCTCGGGGAGGAGCTCGTCGAGGTTGTAGCCGGACACGCGCCGCGGGATTCGCGGGAAGCGCGCGCGGACGAGGTCCCCGTAGCGATCGCGGATCGCGAGGAGGCGGCGGTAGATCTCGCCGCGCCGCCCGCGCGCGCGCGTCGCCTCCGCGAGCGCTGCGTCGTCCGTCGGGCCGACCCAGAGCTCCGTGCCGTCGTAGGTCAGCACGCGCAGCCGCCGGACGTTGTCCGCGGTCCGGCCGGCCATCATGGAGTGCACGCCGCACGAGTCGTTGCCGATCATGCCGCCGAGCGTGCAGTGGTCGTGCGTCGACGGGTCCGGGCCGAACGTCAGGTGGTGGCGCTCGGCGGCGTTCCGGAGGTCGTCGAGGACGACGCCGGGCTCGACGCGCGCGACGCGCGCCTCCGGGTCGAGCGCCCGGATGGCGTGGAGGCGCTTCGAGAAGTCGATCACGACGGCGACGTTGCAGCACTGGCCGGCGAGGCTCGTCCCACCGCCGCGCGAGAGCACGGGCGCGCCGTGGGCGCGGCAGACCGCGACGGTCGCGATCACGTCGTCGAGCGAGCGCGGCACCACGACGCCGATCGGCACCTGCCGGTAGTTCGAGCCGTCGGTCGCGTAGAGCGCGCGGCTGCCCGGGTCGAAGCGCACCTCGGCGTGCACGCGGGCGCGGAGCTCCGCCTCGAGCGCGCGCGCCGCCTCCGCCGCGAGGGGCGCCCCGGCGCCCCACGGGATCTCCTCGCGCAGCGTCCGCGACGCGGGCTGCTCGCCCCGGCCGAGCCCCGGGATGACCCGGCGGCCGTGATCGATCGGTGGGTGCTGCATCGTCCTCTCCCCTCCCCTCGCCCTCGACGGTCCCCGGCCCGCACCTCGTCACACCCTGAACCGCTCCGCGTTCGCCCGCCGGAGCTCGAGCCCCAGCCCCGGCCGCACCGGGTCCGGCGCGATCGTCCCGTCGCGTGGCCGGGCCGCGCCCTCGAGGAGCGCCGACTCGATCCTGACGTGGTCGTGGAACCACTCCGCGTGGACCCCCGTGTCGGCGGCGCACATGAGGTGCACGTGGATCGCCGGAGCGCAGTGCGAGGAGAGCGGGATCCCGAACGCGGCGGCGAGGGCCGCCGCCCGGAGGAACCCGGTCACGCCCCCGCAGCGCGTGGCGTCTGCCTGGAGCACGTCGACCGCCCCCGCCTCGAGCACGCGCCGGAAGTACCGCGCGTCGTGCCCGTACTCGCCGGCCGCGACGTCCATGCCGGGCGGCGCGCGATCGCGCACGAGCCGCAGGCCGGCGAGATCGTCCGCCGAGACGGGCTCCTCGAGCCAGGTGACGCCCGACTCCGCGAACGCTTCCGCGAGCGCGAGCGCCTGCTTGCGCCCGTACGCGCCGTTCGCGTCCACGAACAGCCCCGCCTGCCCGATCGCCTCGCGCGCCGCGCGCACGCGGGCCGGGTCCGCCCGGGGATCGCGCCCCACCTTCATCTTGACCGCCGCGAACCCCTCGGCGGCCCAGCCTCCGAGCTGCGCCGCGAGCCGCTCCGGAGCGTAGGAGCAGAAGCCGCCGCTCCCGTAGACCGGCACCGCCTGGCGCACGCGGCCGAGGAGCGTCGCGAGCGGGAGCGCGAGCAGCTTCGCCTTGAGATCCCAGATCGCCACGTCCACGGCCGA
Organism: Anaeromyxobacter terrae; assembly: GCF_022690685.1. Taxonomy (GTDB): domain Bacteria; phylum Myxococcota; class Myxococcia; order Myxococcales; family Anaeromyxobacteraceae; genus Anaeromyxobacter; species Anaeromyxobacter terrae. The sequence goes on from NZ_JALCYY010000045.1 coordinate 19,807, forward strand.
GAGCGCCATCCCGCCCACGCCCGCGGCGCCCGCGTTCCGGATCGCGACCGCCATCGCGCGGTGCGCCGCGGGCGGGTCGAGCGCGTCGAGGCCGGCCACCGCGTCCGCGAGCGTGCCGCCGGCGACGCTCGCCGCGGCCGCGTCGGCGTAGGTGTAGCCGAGGCCGCGCGCGCCGCCCGCCTCGACGTCCACGACGACGAGCGTCGTCGCGTCCCACGCGAGCGTCCCGTCGGACTCCGGCCCGTCGGTCGGGATCCGGTACGCGGCCGCGCGGACCCGCTCGATGGCAGCTCCCCTCACGCTCACCCTCGGTGCGGGAGGAAGCCCTCGATCGCGTCGCGCCAGGAGGCGACCAGGGTCGCCCCTCGGTCGGGATCGCCCTTCAGGATCGACGACAGGTAGCCCTTCGCCTGCTCCAGGGTGATGTGCGGCGGGAGCGGCGGGACGGACGGGTCGGTGCGCGCCTGGACGAGGCAGGGGCGGCGGGCGGCGAAGGCGCGCTCCCACGCCGGCGCGACGTCCTCGGGCCGCTCGACCCGCACCGCCTCGAGGCCGAGCGACGCGGCGAACCCCGCGTAGTCCACCGCCGGAAGGTCCTGCGACGCGTCGAGCTTCGCGTCGCCCACCATGACCCGCTGCTCCCAGGTGACCTGGTTCAGGTCCTGGTTCATGAGCACGAGGACGACGAGCCGCGGGTCCTCCCACTCCCGCCAGTACTTCGAGATCGTGATGAGCTCGGCCATGCCGTTCATCTGCATGGCACCGTCTCCGGCGAGCGCGACGACGGCGCGACCGGGGAACGCGAACTTCGCCGCGATCGCGTACGGCACCGCCGGCCCCATCGTCGCGAGGTTGCCCGAGAGCGAGGCGAGCATGCCCTCGCGGATCTTCACGTCCCGCGCGTACCAGTTCGCCGACGAGCCGGAGTCCGCGGAGAGGATCGCGCGGTCGGGCAGGCGCGGCGAGAGCTCCCAGAACACGAGCTGCGGGTTCACCGGCTTCGCGGGGTTGTGGGCGCGCGCCTCGAGGACCTTCCACCAGCGGCGCACCTCGTCCTCGATCTCCTCGCGCCAGCGCCCCTCGTGCTGCGAGAGGAGCGGCAAGAGCGCGCGGAGCGTCTCGGCCGAGTCGCCGACGAGGTTCACCTCCATCGGGTAGCGAATGGAGAGCATGCGGCCGTCGAGGTCCACCTGGACGCCTCGCGCCTGGCCCTCCTTCGGCAAGAACTCCGGGTACGGAAACGACGACCCGACCATGAGCAGCGTGTCGCACCCGCTCATGAGCTTCCACGAGGGCTTCGTGCCGAGGAGGCCGATCGCGCCGGTCACGTAGGGCAGGTCGTCCGGGAGCACCGCCTTCCCGAGGAGCGCCTTCGCGACGCCGGCGCCGAGGCGCTCGGCGACCGCGCGCACCTCCGGCGCCGCGCCCAGGGCGCCCGCGCCGACGAGCATCGCCACCTTCTTTCCTGCGTTCAGCACGTCGGCCGCGCGTCGCAGGTCCGACCCGGCGGGCACGACGCGCGGGGGCGCCCAGCCCGAGCCGCTGTGGACCGTGGCGTGCGCGTGGGGCGGGGCCTCGTAGTCGAGCTCCTGCAGGTCGTTCGGGACGATGATCGCCGTGACCGACCGCTCGGAGAGCGCGATCCGGATCGCGCGGTCGACGAGGTGCCGCGCCTGCGAGGGGACCATCATCGTCTGCACGTACGCGCCGGCGACGTCCTTGAAGAGCGTGTGGAGATCCACCTCCTGCTGGTAGGAGCCGCCCATCGCGGCGCGCGCGGTCTGGCCCACGATCGCCACCACCGGCTGGTGGTCCATCCGCGCGTCGTAGAGGCCGTTCAGGAGGTGGATGGCGCCGGGGCCGGAGGTAGCGAGGCAGACGCCGACCTCGCCGGTGAACTTGGCGTGCGCGCAGGCCATGAACGCCGCCATCTCCTCGTGGCGCACCTGCACGAGATCGAGCTCTCGCACCGCGTGGAAGCCCGCGAGGATGCCGTTGATGCCGTCGCCCGGATAGCCGTAGACGCGGCGCACGCCCCAGGACGTGAGCCGCCGGAGGATGTACTCGCCGACCGTCATGATCCCTGCCCCCACGCGAGCGCGCACGCGGCCGCCTCGCGCGGCGCGCCTCGTCCTCACGACGTCGGGCGCGGCGCGCGCCGACGGCCACCGGCGCCGCTGCGTCGAACATGTTCACCCCACCCGGATCGCGCGACGTGGACGGGTGCGCGGGCGCCACCGCGGCGGAGGCCGGGCCGAGCGGTCGTTTGCGTTCAAACCTTCCAGCCGCGACGCCGGCGCCTGCCTCGCGGCCTCGCCACCGGACGGAGCGCGGCGGCCCGCGCGAGGGACGGCCCGCGCGGCGAGGCCCGCCCGCGCCGCCGGGGCGGGCGAGCGGGAGGGCCGGCGGGCCCCGGGAGGCTCAGTGGGTGCGCGAGGTCGGCGGCGGGGCGTAGTCGGGCGCGGGCAGCGCGCCCTCGCTGCCGGGCGGCTTCGCGAGCGGGTAGCGCGTCGCGTAGTCGCTGAGCGTGAGCCCGACGAGCAGTGCGACGAACACGAGCGAGGTGGCGAACACGAGCCGGTTCGCCCCCTGCTGGTCGTAGAGGTGCATGAAGAACAGGGCCACGAGCGCCCCCTTCGCGATCGCGATGACGAGGGCGACGAGGATGTGGAGGGGGCCCGGCAGGTGCACCTTGGCGATCGCCCAGGTGCTGACGGTGAGGACGAGGAGCACGATCCACACCACGACGTACCGGCCCACGTGCGAGTGGTGCGGGACGCCGGCGTGCTCGGCGGTCGAGGCGTTGCCGTGGGCGGCCATGAGCGGCTCCTAGATGAGGTAGATGAGCGGGAAGACGAAGATCCAGATGAGGTCGACGAGGTGCCAGTACAGCGCGCCGAGCTCCACGGGCACGTGGTACTCGGCGGCGTAGGCGCCCCGGCCGGCCCGCCAGCCGATGACGGCCAGGACGGTCATGCCGATCACCACGTGGATCGCGTGCAGCCCCGTGATGAGGAAGTAGAGGGCGAAGAAGATCGGGCCGCCCGGCCCCTGCACCGCGTCGCTCGTGTAGAAGCGCCCGGGCAGCTCGCCGGCGTGGAAGTGGTGCGTGTACTCGACCGCCTTGAGGCCGAGGAACAGGACGGCGAGCAGGATCGACGCGCCGAAGAGGAGGCGCGTGCCGCGGCCGTCGCCGCGCGTCGCCCGCTCGAGCCCCATCGCGACGGTGAAGGAGCTCGTGACGAGCACGAGCGTGTTCACGAAGCCGATCCAGGTCTCGAGGCCGCGGCTCGCCTCGCGGAAGGCCTCCGGGTAGAGGTAGCGGTACACCCCGTACCCCGCGAACAGCGCCGTGAACAGCAGCACCTCGGTGGCGAGGAACAGCCACATCCCGAGCCGCGCCGCGTAGGTCTGCTTCTCGAGGCTCTCGAAGTGGTGCGCGAGGTAGGTCGTGTTAGCTGGCATGCTTCGGCTCGGGCGTCGCGGCCGGCGGGGTCTCGACGCCGGGCAGGTCGTACTGGTGCGGGCCGTGCGTGTAGACCGGCGTCGTCTCGTAGTTCTCGGGCGGCGGCGGTGACGGCGTGTCCCACTCGAACCCGCGCGAGTTCCACGGGTTCGATCCGGCGATCGGGCCCCACTTCAGCGCGACGAGCGTGTAGACGAGCACGATGACGAGGCCGAGCGCGAGCACGGACGCGCCCGCGGTCGAGGCGACGTTCAGCGGCCAGAACTTCTCGGGATACGAGAAGTAGCGCCGCGGCATCCCCTCGTTCCCGAGCAGGAACTGCGGGATGAAGGTGAAGTTGAACCCGAGGATGATCATCACCGCGGCGACGAGGCCCCAGCCCTCGGGCAGGCGCTTCCCCGCGATCTTCGGGAACCAGTAGTGGAGCGCCGCCAGGAACGCCATGAGCGTCGCCCCGACCATGATGAAGTGGAAGTGCGCGACGATGAAGTAGGTGTCGTGCCAGTGCACGTCGAGCGACACCGTGGCGAGCGCGATGCCGGTCATGCCGCCGAACACCAGGAAGAACAGGAACCCCACGAAGTACGCGAACGGCGTCGCGAACAGGATCGACCCCCTGTAAAGCGTCGCCGTCCAGTTGAAGACCTTGATGGCCGTGAAGATGCCCACGAACATCGAGAGCACCCCGAACACGCCGCCGTTGAAGGCGGACTGCCCGGACACGAACATGTGGTGGCCCCAGGTGAAGAAGCCGACGAACGCGATGCCGAGCGAGGAGTAGGCGACGGCCTTGTAGCCGAAGATGTTCTTGCGGGAGAAGGCGCAGACCACCTCGGAGATCACCGCCATCGCGGGCAGCACCATGATGTAGACGGCGGGGTGCGAGTAGAACCAGAAGAAGTGCTGGAAGAGCACCGGGTCGCCGCCGCGCGCCGGATCGAAGATGCCCCAGCCGAACGCGTGCTCCACCGCGACGAGCAAGAGCGACATGCCCAGCACCGGCGTCGCGAGGATCTGGATCACCGACGTCGCGTAGATCGACCACACGAACAGCGGCAGGCGCGTCCAGTGGAGGCCGGGCGCCCGCATGGTGTGCGTGGTGACGATGAAGTTGAGGCCGGTGAGGATCGACGAGAAGCCCAGGATGAACGCGCCGAGGAGCACCGGCACGACCTTCGTGATCGTGGTGGTGGAGTACGGCGTGTAGAACGTCCAGCCGGTGTCGGCGCCGCCCTGGATCATCCCGAACAGCGCGATCAGCGCGCCGGCGACGTAGACGTAGAAGCTGAGCAGGTTGAGCTTCGGGAAGGCCACGTCCTTCGCGCCGATCATGAGGGGCACGAGGAAGTTCCCGAAGCCGCTCGGGATGGCGGGGATCATGAAGAGGAAGATCATGACCACGCCGTGGAGCGTGAACATGCGGTTGTACGTCTGCGCGCTCATGATCGTCGGGCCGGGCGTGAGCAGCTCGATCCGGATGAGGAGCGCGAAGACGCCGCCGAGCGCGAACGCGATCGTGGTGGCGACGAGGAACATCACCCCGATCCGCTTGTGGTCCTGGGTGAGCAGCCAGGACTTGAGGCCGGTCTCGGGCGAGTTCAGGTAGTTCCGGGGGTTCCACACCGGAACTTCACTGCGGGCGAGGGATGGATTCATAGACCGGGCCTTCCGACGGACCGGAGCGGACCGCCTGCGTCTTGAGGGTCTTGATGTACTCGACGACCGCCGCGACCTCGGGCGGAGAGAGCTTGCCCTGGTACGTGGGCATCACGTTCTGGTAGCCCGCGACGATGTCCGCCGCGGGATCCATCATCGACTTCGTGAGGTAGCCCTCGTCCGCCACGACGGTCTTGCCGTCCTTGAGCTTCTCCTGGCGGAGGTAGAGGTCCACCCACGTCGGGCCGATGTGCCGCGTGCCGTCCACGCTGTGGCACTTCAGGCACCCCTGCTCGGACGCGATCCGGCGCCCCTCCTCGGCGACGTTGGCCGCGGGCATCGCCCGCTCGCCGGACGGCGCCGCGTCCTGCGCGACGGCGTTCGCGCCCCGGCGCTGCTCGGCGATCCAGGTGTCGAACTCCTCCTGCGGCATGACGACGAGCTCGCCGAGCATGGCGGAGTGGCCGAGGCCGCAGTACTCGGCGCAGAAGATCTCGTAGCGCCCGGGCTTCTCCGCCTTGAACCACGACTGCGTGTAGCGGCCCGGCAGCGCGTCCATCTTCACGCGGAGCGCGGGGACGTAGAACGAGTGGATCACGTCGCGCGAGGTGATGAGCAGCCGCACCGGGCGCCCCACCGGCACGCGCAGCGTGTCGATCGCGTTCGGCCCGCCCGGATAGGCGAACTTCCACATCCACTTCTTGCCCTGGACGTAGACGTCCATCGCGTCCTTCGGCGGGAGCGACAGCTTCGCGTACTGCGGGAAGCCGATCGCGAACCACACGAGGAACAGCGCGAGCGGCAGGCCCACGAAGACGACCTCGTGGATGGTGCGCGGCTCGACGTGCGGGGTGAGGTCCGTGTCCGCGCGGCGGCGGTAGCGGACGAAGAAGAAGATCGCGGTCGCGAACACGCCCGCGGCGGCGATCATCGTGGTGATGATGATGAAGTAGTGGAGCCCGTCGACCTGGCGTGCGTAGTCCGACGCCTGGTCGGGGAGGAACAGCATCCTGCGGAGGAGCTCGTTCATGCCGTGCGCCTCGCCTTGCCCCTGCGCTCGCGCCAGACGAGGCCGCCGATGAGGCCCGAGAGCGCGAGGAGCACCGCGAGGCCTCCCGCGCGCACGAAGCCCCACGCGTACGGCTCGTACTTCCGGGAGGCGGGGTCGTAGCGGTAACAGGTGAGGAGGAACTTGTCGAAGCTGGTGCCGACCTTCCCGTCCGCCGCCTCGACGACGGAGAGCCGGAAGTCCTTCGACGGGTACTCGATGCCGTAGAGGTAGCGCGAGACGGTGCCGTCCGGCGTGAGCACGAAGACCGCCGCGATGTGCGCCCACTCCTTCGACGCCGGGTCGTACTTGTAGCGGAAGCCCACGGACTCGGCGAGCTGGCGCGACGCCGCCTCGGTGCCGACGAGGAACGGCCACACCGGCTCCGCCTCCGCGCGCCCGAGGGACTGGAGGTAGCCGCGGCGCCGCTCCGCGGCCTGCGCGGGCTTCTCCTTCGGATCGAACGACACCGTGACGGCGTCGTAGTCCTTGCCGAGCACGAGGCCGTTCTCGCGCATGGTCTTCGCCATGCCGGAGAGGATGAGCCCGCAGAGCATCGGGCAGTCGTAGTAGACGAGCGTGAGCACCACCGGACGGTGACCCTTGAACGCCTCGCCGAGGCGGAAGGGCCGGCCGTTGCCGTCGGTGAAGCCGAGATCGAGCGGCACCTGGTTCCCGAGCCGCTCGTCGACGCCGACCTCCTCCAGGATCGCGGGAGGCTGGTCGGTGGGCGGGCCCTTCGGGTCCTCGCGATTCCAGAACTGGGCCGCGGCGAGGCTCGGGCCACCGGCGACCGCCGCCAGCGCCGCGAGCGCGGCGAGCCGGGCCGGGCGGCGGCTCATGGCTGCCCCCCCGGCGGCGGCGCCTCGCCGCCCTTCGGCGCCTGCGCGGGCCGGACGCCCTTCGCGACGAGCTCCATCGCCCGATCGATGGGGATGTGCACGACGCCGCCGTCGCGATCGACCCAGCCGTACGACCGGAGCTTCTCGAGCCGCTGCGCCCGGTCGCGCGTGCCGCGAACCGCGACGTCGAACATCTGCTGCTCGACCATGCCGATCTTGGACTGGCCGAGCTCGGCGGGGATCGAGGCCGGCGGCTGCTCGCCCTGGCGCAGGCGCAGGTAGCTCGTCGCGGCGAGCGAGGCGAAGAAGAAGACGACGAGCGCGCCGACGCCGACGGCGACCACCTTGCCGCTCGAGATCCGGTCCTCCTCCGACCGGACCCCGTGGCCGTGGCCGACCTCGTGCGCGTGGGCGTGCGTGGGATCGGTGTGCGGATCGTTCATTGCGGCAGGTACCTCAGCGAGTCCTCGAGGTAGGGGTCGCGCACGGGCACGGTGAAGGTGCCGCGCAGGCGGAAGATCGTGAACGCGATCGCCGCGCCGCCGACCCCCACGAACGCGGTGAGGTCCCAGATCGACGGCCGTGGGCCGGCGGGGTCGAGGTGCGGCATGACGAGCCAGTAGAGGTCGACCCAGTGCACGAGGAGCAGCCAGCCCGCGACGAGCGAGAGCGCCCTCGGGTTCCGCTTCAGGTCGCGCGAGAGGAGCAGGAAGAAGGGGACGACGAAGTGGAACAGCGCGAGGAAGACCCCCACCCACCTCCAGCCGCCGTCGATCCGGAGGATGTACCAGGGCACCTCCTCCGGGATGTTCGCGATCCAGATGAGCATGAACTGCGAGAAGGCGACGTAGGCCCAGAACGCGATGAAGGCGAGCAGGAACTTCCCGAGCGAGTGGAAGTGCTCGAGGCTCATGTGGTGCCCGAACGCGGTCGGGTCCGGCCGCGAGAGCGTGGCGGCGATGATCGTCACCGCGAAGGCCGCCATGAAGCTGCCCGCGAACCAGTAGACGCCGAAGATCGTCGAGAAGAAGCGCGGGTCGAGCGACATCATCCAGTCGAACGACGCGAACGTGAGCGTGAGCGCGAGGAACGGGAGCGATCCCGCGCCGAGCCGGCGCTGCCAGCGCGTGAGCGTCGCGCCCCCCGCGGTGTCCTGGCGGAGCGACCAGCTCCGCAGCAGGTGCGCGACCACGATCCAGAAGAGGAAGTAGATCGCGGCGCGCCCGAGGAAGCCGCCCGCGTTGAGGTACGGGAGCTTGTGGTGGACGGCGTGCGCCATCTCGGGAGCGAGCGTCTCCGGCGGCGCCATCCACACGAAGAGGCGCTTCATCCCGAGCGCGATGGGGATGAACAGCACGACGAAGAGCGGCAGCGCGGCGGGCACGGTCTCGACGAACCGGCGCAGCACCACCGGCCAGCGCGCGTTCGACGCGTGGAACGCGCCGAGCAGGATGAGCGCGCCGAGCGCGATGCCGATCCAGTAGACGAACGCGACGAGGTACGCGAAGAGCGCGCGCCGCGGGTCGACGAGGGCGCCGACCGCGGTGAGCGCCAGGCCCGCGACCGCGGCGACGAGGGCCGGGGCCATGAGCCGCCTGCCCCCCTGGTACGGGGTGAGCGTCATCGCCCCTCCTTCTGGAGGCGCTCTCGCGCCTCGGGCGGGACCTGCTCCACGGTGGCGTACTGCGAGAGCTGGAGCGCGCGGACGTAGGCGACCACCGCCCAGCGGTCCTGCACCGAGAGCTGCCCGGCGTACGACGGCATGAGTCCGAACCCCTCCGAGATGACCTGGTAGATGAAGCCGTCCGCGAGCTCGCGGAACTGGTGCAGCGACGGGGGCTTCCGCAGCGACATGTTGAGCGCGACCTGGCTCTCGCCATCGCCGAGGACGCCGTGGCACGCCGCGCAGTTCACGTCGAACCGGGCCCGGCCGCGCGCGAGCAGCTCGGCCGTGACCGCCACCGGCGACACGGGGAGCGGCCGGCCGTCGGGGCCGCGGCCCGTCGCGACCGCGGGCTCGATCGGCGCCCGGTGCGGCACGGTGCCGGCCGGCGGCGTGCGCATCGCGAGGCCGTCGGGGTAGTGCTTGCTCGCCTTGTAGGCCTTCACCTTGGGTTGATCCCACATCGGATCGAGCCTGGGGCAGGCGGCGAGGAGGAGGAGGAGCGGGGCGGCGAGGCGCGCGGTCTTCATCTCACTTCGCCTCCGGGACGATCGACACGTTGCGCGCGCCGAGCCGGCGCAGCTCCTGGGCGACGCCCTCCGCGTCCTTCCCCTCCACCTCCGCGGAGAGCCACAGCCCGTCGATGCTGGCGGAGCGGAACGCCTCCACCTCGAACACCGGGTGGTGCGTGCGCGGGAAGCCGAAGTACCCGCCGAGGAGCCCGACGAAGATGGCGAGCGCGGCGAACAGCACGCCGAGCTCGAAGGTGACCGGGATGAACGCCGGCGCGCTGTGCGGCGGGCGGTTGCCCACGTTGAGCGGCCAGTCGTGGCCGACCGTGTACCACTGGAGCAGGTAGCCCGTGAGCGCGCCGGTGACGCCGGCGACGAGGGCGACGATCGGGACGGTCGAGCGCTTCAGCCCGAGCGCGTGATCCGCCTCGTGCAGCGGGTACGGAGAGTGGATGTCGAGCTGCTCGTGGCCGTGCGCGCGGAGCGTGCGCGCGGCCTCGTAGAGCGGCTGCTCCCGCTCGAACTCCCCGAGGACGTAGGCCTTCATCCTTCCTCCTCCGAGCCGGGGTGGGCGTTCTCGCCGTAGTGCTCGAGCTCGCGGCGGAGCTCCTTCACCTCGAACAGCGGGATGGCGGGCAGGAACCGCAGGAACAGCAGGAACAGCACGCCGAACGTGCAGATCGAGCCTAGGAACAGGCCCCAGTCGACCCAGGTCGGGTAGTACATGCCCCAGGACGACGGGATGAAGTCGCGGTGGAGCGAGACCGCGATGATGACGAACCGCTCCGCCCACATGCCGATGTTGACGAGGATCGCGACGAGGAACAGCACGTACTCGTTCCGCCGCATCGACGGGAACCAGAGGATCTGCGGGGAGACCACGTTGCAGAACATCTGGGCGATGAAGATGCCCCTGTACGGCCCCTGGAACCGGTTCAGGAAGGCGAAGGCCTCGGCCGAGCTGCCCGAGTACCAGGCCATGAACCACTCCATCATGTAGCCGTAGAACACCATGAGCCCGGTCGCGAGGATCACCTTCGCCATGTTGTCGAGGTGACGCTCGGTGACGACGTGCTGGTAGCCGAGCAGCCGGCGCGCCGGGATCATGAGCGTCATCACCATCGCGAAGCCGCTGAAGATGGCGCCGGCCACGAAGTAGGGCGGGAAGATCGTCGTGTGCCAGCCCGGCAGCTGCGAGATGGCGAAGTCGAAGGACACGATGGTGTGGACGGAGACGACGAGCGGCGTGGAGAGCCCGGCGAGCAGGAGGTAGCCGATCCGGTAGTGGCGCCAGTGCCGCGCCGAGCCGCGCCAGCCGAAGCTCATGATCCCGTAGACGATCCGGCGGCCGCGGGTCCTGGCGGCGTCTCGCAGCGTCGCGAGGTCGGGGATGAGGCCGAGGTACCAGAAGAGGAACGAGACCGTCGCGTAGGTCGAGATCGCGAACACGTCCCAGGGGAGCGCGCTCTTGAAGTTCGGCCAGATCAGGTTCGTCGACGGGTACGGGATGAGCCACCAGAACAGCCACGGCCGCCCGAGGTGGATGACCGGGTAGACGCCCGCCATCGCGACCGCGAAGAGCGTCATCGCCTCCGCGAACCGGTTGATGGAGGTGCGCCACTTCTGCTGGAACAGGAGGAGGATCGCGCTGATGAGCGTGCCGGCGTGGCCGATGCCGATCCACCAGACGAAGTTCGTGATGTCGAACGCCCAGGCGACGGGGATGTTGTTGCCCCAGGCGCCGATGCCGACGAACAGCGTCGTGACGAGCGACAGGGTCCAGAACCCGACGCCGCCGAGGAGCGCGACGAGGAGCAGCAGCCAGCCCTTGCGCGTCGGGCCGAGGACGGGGGCGAGGAGGCTCTCGGTCAGCGCCCGATCGTCCGGGCGGCCCACGAGGACCGGCGCGCCCTCGAGCGCGTGGGCGTCTTGGATCGTCTTCTCGGCGGTGCTCATGCGAGCTCGGGGTTCGGGTTGCGGAGCTTGACGAGATAGGCGGTGCGCGGCCGGGTGCCCAGCTCGTGCAGCAGGTCGTACCGGCGCGCGTCGGCGTGCTTGCGCGACACGCGCGAGCGCGGGTCGTTGAGGTTACCGAAGACGATCGCCTCGGACGGGCAGGCCTGCGCGCAGGCGGGCACGACCTCGTCCGGCCCGATCTTCCGGCCGGCCACGCGCGCCTCGATGCGCGAGCGCTGGATGCGCTGCGTGCAGTAGGTGCACTTCTCCATGACGCCGCGGGCCCGCACGGTGACGTCAGGGTTCATCAGCATCTGGAGCGTCGGCGCCATGTCCCCGTGGTAGTCGAGGAAGTTGAAGCGGCGCACCTTGTACGGACAGTTGTTCGAGCAGTAACGGGTGCCGACGCAGCGGTTGTAGACCATCTCGTTCAGGCCCTCGTCCGAGTGGACGGTGGCGTTCACGGGGCAGACGTACTCGCAGGGCGCCATCTCGCAGTGCACGCACGCGAGCGGCTGCGTGACCGACCGGGGATCCTCGGCGGGCCCCTCGAAGTAGCGGTCGACCCGGATCCAGTGCATCTCGCGGTTGCGGAGCACCTGCTCCTTGCCGACCACCGGGATGTTGTTCTCCGCCTGGCACGCCGCCGTGCACGCCGCGCAGCCGATGCACTTCGACAGGTCGATCGACATGCCCCAGCGGTAGTCCTTCTCGGAGTAGTCGACCGGCTCGAGGATCGTCGGCGACTCGCCGCGGTGCTCGTCGAGCTCGGCCTTCGCGCGGGGGAGCTCCTCGTGGTCGAGCGCGAGCGCGATGGCGCGGCCCTCCATCGAGAAGTGGCCCTGCGTGACGGCGAGCTCGGTCTGCTTGCCGGTCTTCTTCAGCTCGGCGCCGCCAGCGAACCAGGGCGCGTCGCTCGTGCGGAGCGCGTAGGCGTCGAACCCCGCGCCCTTGCCGACCGCCCCGGCGCCCAGCTGGCCGTAGCCGAGCGCCAGGGTGACCGCGTCGTCGGCGTGGCCGGGGACGACGAGCACCGGCGCGACCACCGCGCGGCCCGCGCGCGCGAGCTCGACGAGATCGCCCGACTCGAGCCCGAGCCGCCTCGCGGTGGCGGGCGAGAGGTGGGCGGCGTTCTCCCAGGTGAGCTTCGTGACGGGATCCGGCAGCTCCTGCAGCCAGGCGTTCTCGAGGAAGCGGCCGTCCCAGACCTTGTAGTCGGGCGCGAAGCCGAGCTCGAGGCCGCCCGCCGGCGCAGGGAGCTTCGCGAGGGCGCCGGCGACGCGGCCGGCGTCGACCTTCGCCTCCTCGGGCCGGCCGGCGCTCTCGGTGAGCAGGCCCGCCGCGAGCCACTCCTCCCACGTCCGATCGAACGGATCGGGCGGACGGGGCCGGTTCGTGTCCGCGGGGTTCGACGCGGCGGCGGGCCCCCCGAGCGGCAGCGGCGCGGGCGAAGCGCCGGAGCGGGCGCGCCAGCCGTCGCGCACGAGGCGCCAGGCGCCCTGGTCGCCCACGCCGAGGAACGCGGCGAGGAGATCGACCTCGGTCGTGCTCTCGAAGAGCGGCGAGATGAGCGGCTGCACGACGGTGACCGTGCCGTCGCGCGAGCGGAGATCGCCCCAGGACTCGAGCGGGTGGCTCGCCGCGAGCTTCCAGCTCGCCGCCCGCACGGTCTCGTCGTCGCGCAGCGCGAGGACCATCGAGTTCTTCACCTTGCCGAACACCTTGCGCAGCTCGAGGTCGGCGGGCGCGGTGTAGAGCGGGTTCCAGGCGGTCACGACGAGCGTGTCCACCTTGCCGCCCTGCACCTCGGCCGAGAGCGCGCGGAGCGCGTCCGGGCCCGCCTTCGGGTCGAGCAGCACCGGCGCGCGCCAGCTCACGACGGGCCCGACGTTGCCGAGCGCCTCGTTCATGGCCGCGGCGAGCGCGTGCACCGCCGGCGGCTGCCGCGCGCCCGCGACGACCAGCGAGCGCCCGCGGGCCCCCGCGAGATCCTTCGCGATGGCCTTCGCCGCCCTGGCCTGCTCGCCCGCGGCGCGCGCGCCGAGGGGCTCGAGGCCCGCGACCCCGGCCGCGGCGAGCTCCGCCGCGACCGCCCGCGCGAACGCCGCGACCTCGGCGCCCCGCATGCGGAGCCGGTGGTCGGCCATGCCGCCCGTCACCGAGAAGCGCGGCTCGGCGACGTAGAGCCGGTTCATGCGCTCGCCCTCGCGGCGCGAGGCGAACTCGCGCGCGTTGCGCAGGTGCTCGCCCTCGGTCGCGAGGAAGTCCGAGTCGAGCGACAGGATGACGTCGGCCTTCGCGAGCTCGAAGGTGGCGTCGAGCGGGCGGCCGAGCGCGATCTCCGCGCCGGCGCGCTGCGCGGCGTCGCCGCCGGCCGGCGCCCACGTGTCGAAGCGGGCCTTCGGGAAGCGCAGGAGGAGCCGGCGGCGCAGGTCGGCGAGGGTCGGCGAGCTCGTCGGAGCGACGAGGAAGCGCAGCCGGGCGCCGCCGTCCTTGTCGTGCTCGCGGGCGAGCGCGGCGATCTCCTGGAGGACCGTCGCCCACGCGAGCGCGCGCCCTCCGCGCGTGAAGCCCGCGAGGCGCGCCGGATCATAGAGATCGAGCACGAGCGCCTGGGTGATGGCGTCGGTGCCGCCGAGGCTCGCCGGGTGCAGGCGGTTGCCCTCGATCTTCACCGGCCGGCCCTCGTACGCCTGCACGACGAGCCCGACGGCGTACCCCTCGTCGCTCGTGGCGGTCGCGTAGCCGACGGGGACGCTCGGCGTCACCGCCTCGGGCTTCCGCACGTAGGGCACGAGCTTCTCGCGCGGCGGCTTGCAGGCGAGACCTGCGAACGCCGCGGAGGCGCCGAGGATCTGGAGGAAGCCGCGCCGCGAGAAGCCCTCGGGCGTCTCTGCGGCGCCCTCCGGGAACTCACCCGGCCCGGCGTCCGCCCGCCCCTCGAGCTCGTCGATGCTCTTCCAGCGGCGCGTCTCGAGCGCCGTCTTCTGACCGTAGATGGGAAGCCCTAGCGATGGCATGTGTAGCAGCTCGTGCGGGGTTTCACGTCGTACTTCTTCGCCAGCTCTTTCCCGAGCGCGACGGGGTCGCCTTCCGGCTGCCACGTCATGTTCGTGATCTCCTCGAGCGGGCGGAGACGCGGGGTGGGGTTCCGGTGACAGTCGAGGCACCAGCCCATCGTGAGCGGGGCGACCTGCTCGATCGCCGGCATCAGATCGACGCGTCCGTGGCACTCGACGCAGCCGACCCCCTTGTTCACGTGGATGGCGTGGTTGAAGTAGACGAAGCCGGGGAGGCGGTGCACCCGCACCCACTCGATCGGCTTGTTCGCGAACCAGCTCGCGCGCACGAGGTCGAGCAGCGGGCTCTTGTTCCACACCTGCGAGTGGCAGTTGAGGCAGAGCTCGGTGGGCGGGATCCCCGCGCTGGCGGCCTTGTCGACGGTCGTGTGGCAGTAGCGACAGTCGATGAGGTCGTCCTGCACGTGGTGCCGGTGGTCGAACTGGACCGGCTGCCCGATCTGCTCCGCCTGCCCGGTGCCCGCCGGGATGCGGGCGAACACCATCAAGGCGCCCACCGTCCCGGCGGCGCCGGCGACGAGGACCGCGATGACGATGCGGAAGATGCCGTTGGATCTCGGAGAAAAGAGTGCGCTCATCGCGTGATGCGCATGCCCCTTGGACGTCGTGCAGGTACGGCCGGGCCCGCGCTGGGGCGTAAATTGTCTTGGATCAAATATCGACGGAAGGTCTCGGAAGGGGCGAGGGGCTCGGGTTCCTGCCCGGTCGCCGGCCCGCGCGGGATCCTCCGTGCCCGCCGCCGCAGCGGCCGGTCTCCCTCGGACGCGCGGTCGTCGAGGCCGCGCCGGCTGCGCGAGCCGAGCGGACGCGGGTCGCGGCGGCGACGCGGTGCTTGTTCCATCGACCGCTCCGAGTTACGACCCACCCCTCATGGACCCCAAGGACACCGAGCTGCTCGACCGCGCCCGCGAGGGCGACCGCCGGGCCCTGGAGGCGCTCCTCTCACGGCATCAACGGAGCGTGTATCGCTTCGGGCTGAAGATGTGCCGCGACGAGGAGGACGCAAAGGACGTCTTGCAGGAGACCCTCCTTGCGGTCGCACGAAACGTGAAGGACTTCCGCGGCGCGTCCTCGGTTTCGACGTGGCTCTATACGATCGCCCGGAGCTTCTGCATCAAGAAGCGGCGGCGCTCGAAGTTCGCGCCGGAGCAGGAGGAGTCGCTCGAGGCGCGCGTCCCGGGCGAGGCGGCGCGCCAGGTGGTCGACCCGTCGCGCCCCCCCGACGACGCGCTCGCGGGCCGGCAGATCGAGGTCGCGCTGGAGCAGGCCATCGCCGCGCTCGACCCCATGTACCGCGAGGTCCTCGTGCTCCGCGACGTCGAGGGGCTCAGCGCGCCCGAGGTCGCGGAGATCATGGGCCTCACCGTGGAGGCGGTGAAGAGCCGGCTGCATCGCGCACGGGTGGCGGTGCGTGAGGCGGTCGCGCCGCTGCTCGGGATCCCCGGCGCCGCCGCCCCGTCAACCGCTGCTGCCGCAGGCGCGGTCGCCCCTGCGGAGCCCTGCCCGGACATCGTCGAGCTCTTCTCGAAGCACCTCGAGGGCGAGATCAGCGCCACGCTGTGCGCCGACATGGAGCGCCACCTCGCCCGCTGCCCCACCTGCGACGCGCGCTGCCAGTCGCTCCAGCGGACGCTCGCGCTGTGCAAGGCCGCGCCGCTCCCGGAGGTCCCGGCGGCCGTGCAGGCGTCCGTCCGGACGGCGCTGAAGGAGTTCATCTCGCTGCGAACGTCGTGATCCCAGGGCCGCCCGGAGCGACGTGCGTGCTCCTGAGGCGCACCCGTTTGCCGGCCTCCCTTCCGCACCCCATCTTTGGGTTCGGGAGGTGAGGGGATGCTCAAGGGAACCCTGTTCGCCGCGGCGCTCGCCGTCGCGGGACCGGCGCTCGCACAGTCCGGGACGACGAATCAGCAGCCATACACGCCGCCGCAGCAGCAGCCGCCGGCCTTGCCGCCGGCCCAGCAGCAGCCCGCGTCCGGCGGGACCGCCGCGCCAGGCGGCGCCTCGCAGCAGGTGGTCGTGAACCCGCCGAGCGGGCAGTCGGGCGGGACCACGACCGTGACGCCGCCGCCACCCTCGTCGACGACCGTGGTGACCCCGCCGCCAGCGCAGGGCGCGACGGAGGTCGTGGTGGAGCGCCGTGAGCGGCCGAACCCGATGGCCACCGTCGCGACCGACGCGGCGTACGGCGGCGTCGCGGGCCTCCTCGTCGGCACCGGCGTGTCGCTCGTCAACGAGTGGGACCACTGGCAGCGCGACATGATGATCGGCGCCGGCGCGGGGCTGCTCGTCGGCGCTGCGGTCGGGGCGATCCACGCGACGTACGACGCGCGCGAGGTGGACCGCCGCGAGCGGCGCGTCGCGGTGCGCGACGGGCTCGGCTCGACCGATCGCGACCCGGTCGTCAGGGCGCCGACCTACGTCGGCTGGGCCGGCCGGTTCTAGAGCACGGCACCGCGTGGCTCGTGCCGGGGGGATGCGGCTCGTCCCCCCGGCACGGCTGTCCGCGGGGCGCGCCTCGCACTACACTCGCGGGCGTGTCGATCTACCGGCTCTCGCGCGAGATCGCGTTCCCGGATCCGGAGCTCGCCGAGCCCGACGGGCTGCTCGCGATCGGCGGCGACCTGTCGGCGGAGCGTCTCCTCAGCGCCTACGCGATGGGGATCTTCCCCTGGTATGGCGACGACACGCCCATCCTCTGGTGGTCGCCCGACCCGCGCCTCGTGCTCGAGCCGGAGTGGCTGCACGTCTCCACCTCGCTGGCGCGCACCCTGCGCCGCGGCCGCTACCGGGTCACCGCCGACCGCGCCTTCGAGGACGTGATCCGGCGCTGCGCGGCGCGCGAGCGGCCCGGCCAGTCCGGGACCTGGATCGTGCCGGAGATGGTCGACGCCTACGTGCGCCTCCACCGGCTCGGCTTCGCCCACTCGTTCGAGGCGTGGGACGGCGACGCGCTCGCCGGCGGGCTCTACGGCGTGTCGCTCGGCGCGGCCTTCTTCGGCGAGTCGATGTTCGCCGATCGGCCGGACGCCTCGAAGGTCGCGTTCGTCCGCTCGGTCGAGTGGCTCGCGTCCTGGGGCGTGCGGCTCGTCGACTGCCAGGTCCGGACCGAGCACCTCGCGCGCTTCGGCGCCCGCGAGATCCCGCGCGCGGACTTCCTCGCGCGGCTCGCGCGCGCGCTCGAGCAGCCCACGCTGCGGGGCCGCTGGGATCTCGAGGTGCCGGAGCCGCCCCTGCCCTGAGGCGCGCCTACGTCTAGCGCGTCCCGGCGGCCTCCGGCGGCGACGCGCCGCCTGCGGCCAGCATCCGCTCGAGGAAGAGCGCCACCGCGGACGTCATCGTGTCGCGGTTCTCCTTCTTCTGGAAGCCGTGCCCCTCGTCCTCGGCGAGCAGGTACCAGACCTCCTTCCCGTTCGCGCGCACCGCCTCGACGATCTGCTCCGCCTCGGAGCGCGGCACGCGCGGATCGTTCTTGCCCTGCACCACGAACAGCGGCGCGCGGATGCGCGCGACGTGGTTGAGCGGCGAGATCCGCTCCTGGACGGCGCGCACCTCGGGCAGGCGCTCGTCGCCGTACTCGGCGCGGCGCAGGTCGCGCCGGTACGCCTGCGTGCTCTGGAGGAACGTCGGCAGGGACGAGATCCCCACCACGTCCACGCCGGCGCGCACGCGCTCGGGGAAGAACGTCATCGAGGCGAGCACCATGTACCCGCCGTACGAGCCGCCGTACACCGCGACGCGGGAGGCGTCGAGGTCCGGCCGGCGCGCGATGAAGTCGAACGTCGCGCCGATGTCCGCGAGCGCCTGCTCGCGCCGCACCCCGTCGTCCGCCGCGAGGTAGCGCTTCCCGTAGCCGTCGGACCCGCGCACGTTCGGGGCGAGCACGGCGACGCCGAGCTCGGCGGCGAGGAACTGCACGAACGGACTGAACGCCGGGCGGGACTGGCCCTCCGGGCCGCCGTGCCAGAGGACGACGACCGGGCGGCGCCCCTCGCCACGCGGGCGGTAGAGGAAGGCCGGGACCTCCACCCCGTCCGTCGACGGGTAGCGGACGAGCTCGGGCTCGACGAAGAGCGAGGGATCGATCCCGCCCACCTCCGAGCGCGTCCAGCGGGTGAGCGCGCGGGTGCGAAGGTCGAGCACGTGGACGTCCGAGGGCGAAGTCGCCGAAGACACCGACACCGCGAGCCGGTCGCCGCGTCCGGCGGGGAACGCGAGGCGCCCGGCGACGCCGGGCGGGAGCGGGGCCGCGGAGAGCCGGCCGGCGCGCGGGTCGAGGAGGTGGAGGAGCGAGTAGCCGTCCGCGTTCACCGTGAACGCGACGCGACCGTCCCGCGCCACCGCCACCTGCTCCACCTCGGCGGCGACGCCGGGCGCGACCGGCCGCGGGGTCGCGCCCGCGCGGTCGAGGTCGATCCGGTACAGCGCGTTCCGGTCGCCGAAGCGGTCGGTCACCGCGTAGACGCTCCGCCCGTCGGCGGAGAAGGCCGCGTCGCGCAGCGAGCCCTCCCCCTCGAGGAGCGGCCGCGACGCGCCGGTCGCGATCTCGACGACCCGGAGGTCCGCGTCGGCGATCGAGCGGAACCGCGAGACGAGGAGGCGGGCGCCGTCCGGGGAGAGGTCGAGCGGGAGGAACGACCCCTCCCCCTCCACGATCCGGCGCGCCTCGCGCGGCCGGGCGAGGTCGGCGACGTAGACGTCCGTGTCCTTGCCGTTCCGCCCGGTGCCCGCGTACGCGAGGCGGCGGCCGTCGTGCGAGACGAGGAGCGCCTCGTGCCGGCTCTTCCCGTCGGTGAGGAGCTCGGAGCGACCGGTGCGGCGGTCGAGGCGGTAGAGCTGGTAGAACTCGCCGCCGCCGACGTCCTGCAGGTAGAGGATCGTACGCGGATCGCCCGGCACGAGCCGCGCGTCGAGGACCGGCTCCTTGCCGAAGGTGACCTGCTCGCGCATGCCGAGCGGATGGGAGACGACGTGGAGCTGCACGGTGGAGCCGAAGCGCGTGCCGACGAGGAGCGTCCCGCCGTCCGGCGCGACGTCGAGGAGCGTCGCGCCTCGGGCGTTCTGGTACTGGTCGAGCCGCACGGCGAGCGAGGCCGGGATCTCCGGCACGCCGAGCGCGAGCAGGTTCGGTTGCCCGGGCATGGGCGTGAGGGCGAGGGGCGACGGGCCGGCGGCGAGCGCGAGCGCCGCGAGGAGGGCGATGGGCATGAGACCCCCGGAATAACCGCCCGCCCCACCGCCCGGCAAGCGGCCCAGCGGCCTGGCGGTCCGCCGCGCGGGGGGAGCACCGCCGGTCCACTGCCCTCTCCGTTCCCGGAGAGCCCCGCGCGGGGCTCGAGGACGCCCTCCGGCCGATCGCGGACACCGGGCGCACGTGCGGCCGCGCGCGAGCCGCCGCGCGCGCCCGGCCTGCGCGGCGAGGAGGCCGTACGCTTACAATGTGAGGCCATGGCAGAGCGGTCCCGCCCCGGGGGCGACACGGACGTCGTCGTCCCCCGGACGAAGGCGGAGAAGGAGACGAAGCGGCCGTCGCTGTACCGGGTGCTGCTGCACAACGACGACTACACCACGCAGGAGTTCGTGGACTGGGTCCTCGTGACGGTCTTCCACCACGATCCCGAGAGCGCTCACCGCATCATGCTGAACGTTCACATGCACGGAGTCGGCGTGGCCGGTATCTATCCCTTCGAGATCGCGGAGACGAAGGCGGAGAAGACGATGGAGCTCGCGCGCGAGGCGGACTACCCGCTCCTCGTGACGGTCGAGCCGGAGTAGCGGAGCAGGCATGGTGACGGTGTCGAAGGAACTGCAGCAGACGCTTCAGGCCGCGGTCGCGGAGGCGCGACGGAGACGCCACGAGTACGTGACGCTCGAGCACCTCCTGCACGCGATGACGCGCGACAAGGTGGCCTCCGAGGTGCTGCTCGCCTGCGGCGCCGACCTGAAGCTCCTCGAGCGCGAGCTCGAGGAGTACCTCGACCGCACGCTCGAGTCGCTCGGGAGCTCGCAGGATCCCGAGCAGACCGCGGCGTTCCAGCGGGTGCTGCAGCGGGCCGCCTGGCACGTGCAGGGCTCCGGGCGCACCGAGCTCAACGCCGGCGACGTGCTCGTGGCGATCACGCGCGAGCGCGGCTCGCACGCGGTCTACCTCCTCGAGAAGCAGGGCGTCAGGCGCCTCGACATCCTCCAGTACATCTCGCACGGCATCGGCAAGGAGGGCGGTGGCGACGACGAGCCGCAGGACGAGGGGGGCGAGGAGTCGGGCGCGCCGCGGACGGTGAAGGATCCGTTCAAGACCTTCACCGTGAACCTCGTCGAGCGCGCGGCGCAGGGGCTCATCGATCCGCTCATCGGCCGCGACGCCGAGATCGAGCGGACGATCCAGGTCCTCTGCCGCCGGCGCAAGAACAACCCGGTCTTCGTGGGCGAGCCTGGCGTGGGCAAGACGGCGATCGTGGAGGGGCTCGCGCTCCGCATCCACGAGAAGAAGGTCCCGTCCGTCCTCGAGAAGGCGGCGATCTACTCGCTCGACATGGGCGCCCTCCTCGCCGGCACCAAGTTCCGCGGCGAGTTCGAGCAGCGGCTCAAGGGCGTGATCGCCGGCGTGAAGAAGACGCCGAACGCGATCCTGTTCATCGACGAGATCCACACCATCGTCGGCGCGGGCGCGACCACCGGCTCGTCGATGGACGCCTCGAACCTCCTCAAGCCCGCGCTCGCCTCCGGCGAGCTGCGCTGCATCGGCTCGACCACCTTCCACGACTACAAGCAGACGTTCGACCGCGACCACGCGCTCGCGCGGCGCTTCCAGAAGATCGAGATCTACGAGCCGAGCGTCGACGACACGATCCGCATCCTCAAGGGGCTGAAGAAGGTCTACGAGGAGCACCACGGCGTCGTGTTCACGCCGCGCTCGCTCCGCGCGGCGGCCGAGCTCTCGGCCAAGCACATCAACGACCGGCAGCTCCCGGACAAGGCCATCGACGTCCTCGACGAGGCCGGCGCGCGCGACCGGATGCGCGCCGAGGCGCGCCGCCGCCACCGCGTCACCGCCCGCGACGTGGAGCGGGTCGTCGCGAAGATCGCGAAGATCCCCGAGCGCACCGTGTCGGCGGACGACGAGACCCAGCTCCGCAACCTCGAGCCCGAGCTCAAGAAGGTCATCTACGGGCAGAACGCGGCGGTGGAGGCGATCGTCTCCGCCATCAAGCTGTCGCGCTCCGGCCTCGGCGCGCCGGAGCGGCCGATCGGCAACTTCCTCTTCTCCGGCCCGACCGGCGTCGGGAAGACCGAGCTCGCGAAGCAGCTCGCGCGGATCCTCGGCGTCGAGTTCCTCCGCTTCGACATGACGGAGTACCAGGAGAAGCACACCGTCTCGCGGCTCATCGGCGCGCCCCCCGGCTACGTCGGGTTCGACCAGGGGGGGCTCCTCACCGACGCGATCCGCAAGACGCCGTACGCCGTCCTCCTCCTCGACGAGATCGAGAAGGCCCACCCGGACATCTTCAACCTGCTCCTGCAGGTGATGGATCACGCGACGCTCACGGACAACAACGGCCGCAAGGCCGACTTCCGGCACGTCATCCTGGTGATGACGACGAACGCGGGCGCGCAGGAGCTGTCGGCGCGGCGCGTGGGGTTCGGCTCGGACGTCTCGGATCCCGGCAACGCGCGGAACGCCATCGAGCGGACCTTCAGCCCGGAGTTCCGCAACCGCCTCGACGCGTGGGTGGCGTTCGACTCGTTGCCCGCCGAGGTGATCGCCCGCGTCGTGGACAAGCTGGTGAAGGAGCTCGAGGCCCAGCTCGCCGAGCGCAAGGTGCACATCGAGCTCACGGCCGAGGGCCGCGCCTGGCTGGCGGAGCACGGCTTCGATCGCAAGATGGGCGCGCGGCCGATGGCCCGCCTCATCCAGAACGAGGTGAAGAAGCCGCTCGCCGAGAAGATCCTGTTCGGCGAGCTGCACGAGGGCGGCACCGTCCGCGTGGACGTCGAGCCGGACGGCTCGAAGCTCCGCCTCGTCGTCGCAGCGGCTGTGCCGGCGCCGAGGGTGACGGAGCCCGAGCCTGCGTGAGCCGACGACGGCCCTGAGGTGAGGCTCAGGCGGCGGCGCGACCGTGCGGCGGCAGGGCCGCGGGCTCGCCCGCCGTACCCAGCCGGAAGAACGCGATCGCCGCCTGCAGCTCGTCGGCGCGGCGCTCCAGGTCGTGCGCGGTGGCCTCGATCTCCTGGGCGGCGCCCGCGGTGTGCTGGACGCCGGAGCTGAGCCCCTGCACCGCGCCGCTGATCTGCGCCGCGCCCGTGGCGAGCGCGCGGGTGGCGGACGCCATGTCGCGGACCTGCCCGGCGCTCTGGCGGATGTCGGCCACGAGGGCGCCGAGCACCGCGCCCGCCCGCTCCGCCACCGCCACCGTCGAGTCCGAGAGCTCGCCGATCTCCTGCGCCGCGCCGCGGCTCCGCTCGGCGAGCGAGCGCACCTCTGCGGCCACGACCGCGAACCCCTTGCCGTGCTCGCCGGCGCGGGCGGCCTCGATGGCGGCGTTCAGCGCGAGGAGGTTCGTCTGGTAGGCGATCTCCTCGACGATCCCGGTCTTCTCGGCGATCCGGCGCATGGCGGCCACGGCCTCGGCGACGGCGCGGCCGCCCTCCTCCGCGGACGTCGCCGACGCGAGCGCCGAGCGCTCCGCCGCGTCGGCGTCCCGCGCGGTGGCGGTGATCGTCGCCGAGATCTCCTCGACGGACGCCGCCGCCTCCTCCGCCGCGGCGGCCTGCTCGGAGGTGGTCCGGGAGATGAGCTCGGCGCCGCCGCGCAGCTTGTCGCTGCCCGTCGCCACTCCGTGCGCGGCGTCGCGGACCTGGCCGACGGCGCCCCGCAGCTGGCCGACCGTGTCGCGCATGGCCGCGAGCACCTGCCCCGCCTCGTCGAGGGCGCGCGCCTCGATCTGGATCGTGAGGTCGCCCTCGGCCATCCGGGCGGACGCGGCGACCGCCTCGCGCAGCGCGAAGAGGCTGCGGCGCAGCGCCCCGTACAGCAGCGCCCCGGCGACCGCCATCATCGCGGCGAACAGGGCGATCGTGGTCCAGCCGTCGCGCACCGACGCGGCGTGGAGCGCGGTCGCGTCGCGGAAGAAGAAGAGGACGCCGGCGACCTCGCCCTCCGCGTCCCGGAGCGGGCCGATCCCGGCGACGTACCACGCGTCGCCACGCTGGAAGAGCCGCGCGACGGGGGCCTCGAGCCCTCCGGCGAGGCCGACCGCCGCGCCGAGCTCGCGCGCGAGCGCGCGGTCGGTCGCCTCGAGCAGCTGGAACTCGCCGACGACCTCCTTCGTCGCCTCGGCCCCCTTGGCGCGCAGGTAGTCCGAGCGCAGGAACAGCGCGGCCTCCTCGCCGGTGACCTGCTTGGTCTGCGCGAAGAGGTGATCGATCTCCTCGGCGACCTCGAGGAAGCCGATCTGCGCGCCGCCGAGCGACACCGGCCGGACGCTCCGCAGCGAGAAGAAGTTCTTGCCGAGCTCGATGCCGTGAGCGTTCTTGCCCGTCCTCGCCGCCGCGCGGAAGGTCGCGCGCGTGAGGACGTCGTCCCGCTGCTCCGGCTTGTGGGCGCGCAGGAACACGCGCCCGTCCGGCTCGATGAAGTACATGTGCGTGATCGCGTTCGTCGCCTTCAGCTCCGCGAAGAGCGGCGCCGCCGCGGCGAGGAGCGCCTCGCGGTCGCGGCTGGCGAACGGCGCGAGGACGCGCTCCTGGCGAGAGAGCACGGTGAGCGCGCGCGACAGCCCCTCCGCGTCGGCCGAGACCGCTGCGTCGAACGCCGCCACGTCGGCGAGCATCTCGCCGGACGCGGCGTCGAGGAGCTGGCGCTCGCGCGCCGAGCGCGTGACGTAGGCCGCGAGCACGATGGTCAGCGAGAGCACCGCCGCGAGCGAGACGAGGAACCTGTTCCTGAGAGAAGCGGTGCGCACGCGGAGCGACCTCCAGTTGGGGGCTCACCGAGTCTCGCATCCCGGATGGGGACCGCAACTCCCTCCTGGCTCCCGTCAGCGAGCGACATCGGCCCGAACCCGGGGATTGGCTGTAGAGCGCGATATCGCGCCCTACACGTCGGTTTGACGTCGGGTGAATGACCCCGACCCCGACCCCGACCCCGACCCCGACCCCGACCCCGACCCCGACCCCGACCCCGACCCCGACCCCGACCCCGACCCCGACCCCGACCCCGACCCCGACCTCGACCCCGACCTCGACCCCGACCCCGACCCCGACCTCGACCCCGACCCCGACCCCGACCCCGACCCCGACCCCGACCCCGACCCCGACCCCGACCCCGACCCCGACCCCGACCCCGACC
>NZ_JALCYY010000046.1 GCF_022690685.1 Anaeromyxobacter terrae
CGCAGGCGCACGAGACCGGAGCCGAGGCGGGCTACCGCAGCGAGGCGCGCCGAGGCGTACTGCCTCCGTACGCCGCAGGCGCAAGGAGCGAGGACGCCCGCCGCAGGCCCGGGATCGTGCCCGGACGCGCCGAGAGACACCCCGCAGGCGCACGAGACCGGAGCCGAGGCGGGCTACCGCAGCGAGGCGCGCCGAGGCGTACTGCCTCCGTACGCCGCAGGCGCAAGGAGCGAGGACGCCCGCCGCAGGCCCGGTATCGTGCGCCGTACTAGGGCTCGAGGTACTCGTACTCCTTGCCCGCATAGTTCCTGAGCACCCAGCGCTTCCCCTCGTGCGAGACGACGTAGTCCGGGTTCACGGGGATCTTGCCGCCGCCCTGCGGCGCGTCGACGACGAAGTGCGGGACGGCGAGGCCGGAGGTGTGGCCGCGCAGGTGCTCGATGATCCGGATGCCGGTCTCGACGGGCGTGCGGAAGTGGCTGATGCCCTTCGAGAGATCGCACTGGTAGATGTAGTAGGGCCGGATCCGCATGAGCAGGAGCTTGTGGTTCAGCTCCTTCACGATCTTCGGATCGTCGTTCACGCCCTTCAGGAGCACCATCTGGTTCCCGATGACGCAGCCCGCGTCGGCGAGACGGCGCGCCGCCTCGAAGGCCTCGGCGGTGCACTCCTTCGGATGGTTGAAGTGCGTGTTCACGAACACCGGGTGGTGCCGGCGCAGCATGTGGACGAAGTCGTCGGTCACGCGCTGCGGGAGCGTGACGATGTTGCGGGTGCCGAGCCGGAAGATCTCGATGTGCGGGATCGCCCGGAGCCGGCCGAGGATGTAGTCGAGGCGGTCGTCCGAGAGCGAGAGCGGGTCGCCGCCGGAGATGACGACGTCGCGGATCTCCGGATGCGCCGCGATGTACGCGAGCGACTCCTCGATCTGACGCTTCGCCGCCGCGGTCGTCGGGTCGGACACCTTGCGCTTGCGCGTGCAGTGGCGGCAGTAAACCGGGCAGTTGTGCGTCGTGTAGAACAGGACGCGGTCCGGGTAGCGGTGCGTGATGCCCGGCACCGGCATGTCGCGCTCCTCGGCGAGCGGATCCTCGAGGTCGGCGGGCGCGATGGTCAGCTCGCCGAGCGTCGGGACCGACTGCAGCCGGATCGGACAGCTCGGGTCGTCGGGATCCATGAGCGCCGCGTAGTACGGCGTGATCCCCATGTGGAACTCGGCGTCCGTCTCGACGACCGCGCGGCGCTCCTCGTCCGTGAGGTGGATCACCTTCTCGAGCTGGTCGAGCCGGGTGATCCGCTCGCGCTGCTGCCAGTGCCAGTCGTTCCAGAGCGCGTCCGGGACGTCCTTCCAGATCGAGCGCGGACCCGGCGCGAAGCGCGCGCGGACGCTCGGGACGGGGCGGATCCCGTCGTCCCTCGATGGGGACGCAGCGCCGTTCGCACGCTCCGGGGGACGTGAGCCGACGTCCCCGAGCTCACCCCCGCCCATCACAGGAAGATTCGCCATGTCGTCTCGCTCCACGAGGGGGCCCCTCTCAGTGGGCCGCGCGTGTCCTTTAACACCGACGCGGCGACATGACACGGCCCGTCGCCCCACCGACCGGGGTGAGTCCCTCCGCGCAGGCACGAGCACAGCGGTCAGGCAGGGGGGCGCTCTGCGACGACCGCGTTTGACCGCCGCGGCGCGGGCGGGTAGCTTCCGCGGCCCCGCTGGCGTCGAGACTCGATGGCCCGGGCGGGTGATCTCATGGACTGGCGAGCCCGATTCCCCGACGTCTCCGAGCGCGACTGGCGCGACTGGCGCTGGCAGCACCGGAACGCGCTGCGCACCGCCGAGGACCTCGGGCGCGTCGTCGCCCTGACCGACGGCGAGCGGGCCGGCCTCGCGCACGCGCTGGGCCGGACGCGCGTGGCGGTGACGCCGTACTACGCGTCGCTCATGGACCCCGTCCACGGGAGCTGTCCGATCCGGATGCAGTCGATCCCGCTCGCCGGCGAGGCGGCGGAGGCGCCCGGGGACCTGCGCGATCCGGTAGGGGAGGAGACGCACCGGCCCGCCCGCGCGATCGTCCACAAGTACCGCGATCGCGTCCTCTTCCTCGCCGTCGATCGCTGCTCGGTGTACTGCCGCCACTGCACGCGCCGGCGCATCACGTTCGGCGCCGACGCGGGGTTCGACCGCGACGCGATCGATGAGGGGCTCGCGTACGTGCGGGCGCACCGGGAGGTGCGGGACGTCATCGTCTCGGGAGGCGACCCGCTCGTCCTCTCGGACGAGCGGCTCGACGCGCTGCTCGGCGGACTCCGCGCGATCCCGCACGTCCAGCTCCTGCGGGTCGCCACGCGCGCGCCGGTCACCTGCCCGATGCGCCTCACGCCGGCGCTCGCCGCGCTCCTGCGGCGGCACGCGCCGCTGTTCGTGGTCACGCACTTCAACCACCCGGTCGAGGTCACGCCGGACGCGCGCGCCGCGTGCGAGGCCCTCGTCGACCACGGCGTGCCCGTCGAGAACCAGTCCGTGCTCCTGCGCGGCGTGAACTCCTCGGCCCGGCTCCTCATCGATCTCAACGAGCGGCTCCTCGCGTGCCGTGTCCGCCCGTACTACCTGCACCAGGGCGATCTCGCGGAGGGGACGGCGCACCTGCGCACGCCGCTCGAGGCGGGCGTCGCGATCCTGGAGCAGATGCGGGGGCGGACGAGCGGGCTCGCGATCCCGCACCTGGCCGTCGATCTCCCGGGGGGCGGCGGAAAGGTCACGCTCTCGCCAGATTACGTGCTGGGGCCGGGCGAGGAGGGCGCGCCGGGGCACTGGCTCCGGAGCTGGCGCGGCGCGCGCCACTTCTATCCGGAGCCGCCCGAGGCGGATTGCACCTGCCCGCACGAGGCAGTCTACTATGCCCGCGAGCCAGCCGAGCCCCCGGCAGGCGAAGGGGACGCATGATCCAGTCGGTCGTCGCCAAGCTTGCCGTGTTCACGATCGCCGTCGTCGGGTACCTCGGGTACGGCGGCGTCGTCCTGCTCATGGCGATCGAGAGCGCGTGCATCCCGCTCCCGTCCGAGATCATCATGCCGCTCGCCGGGTACCACGTGTACCTCGGCAACTTCACGCTCCACGGGGCGGCGCTCGCGGGCGCGATCGGCTGCGTGGTGGGATCGGTCCCCGCCTACTACCTGGGCCAGTACGGCGGGCGCCCGCTCATCGAGCGGTACGGCCGGTACGTGCTCGTCTCGCATCACGATCTCGACCTCGCGGATCGTCTCTTCCGCCGGTGGGGTCAGTGGGTCGTGTTCGCCGCCCGCCTCCTCCCCGTCGTCCGCACGTTCATCGCGTTCCCGGCGGGCGTGTCGCGGATGCCGATGGGGAAGTTCATCGCCTTCACGTTCGCGGGTTCGTACCCATGGTGCCTCGCGCTCGCGTGGGCCGGCGCGAAGCTCGGCGACAAGTGGGACAGCGACCCGCGCCTCAAGGCCGTGTACCACCGGTTCGAGATCGTCATCGTGGTCGCCGGCGTCGCCGCGGTGGTCTTCTACGTCTGGCACAAGGTCCGCGCGGCGCGGCGCGACCGCACGGCGACCGTCGAGACGGGCGCGCCGGACGAGGTGTGAGGGCCACCGCGCTCGCGCTCCTCCTCTCCGCCGCTCCCGCCCTCGCGGAGGAGCTCATCCGGGTGCGCGTCTCCGAGCTCCCCGAGCGCGTCGAGGAGGTCCGGCTCGAGGACTACGTCGCGGGCGTCGTGTCGGGAGAGATGCCCGCGAGCTTCCCGGCGGAGGCGCTGAAGGCGCAGGCGGTCGCGGCCCGGAGCTACGCCCTCACGCGCAAGATCGAGGCCCAGGCCGCGAACCGGCGCTGGGACATCGCGACGGGCGTGCTCGCCCAGGTCTACCGGCACGGCGCGGCGAGCCCGGCGGCGCGGGCCGCGGCCGATGCGACCGCGGGCGAGGTGCTCGTCTCGGGGATGGAGCCGGTGGAGGCGTACTTCCACGCGTCGTGCGGCGGCACGACCGAGGCCGGCCTGCCGGCGCTCGGGCGCGACCTGCCCTACCTCGCGTCGGTCGCGTGCGGGCGCTGCGAGCGGGCGCCGGGGGCGCGCTGGTCGGCGCGGATCGACGCGCGCGCTCTCGGCGCCGCCGCCGGTCTCCGCGGCGCGGCGACCGGGGCGCGCGTCTCGGCGCGGACGGCGAGCGGCCGCGCGGAGCGGGTCGAGATCTCCGCCGGGGGGCGGCGTGCGTCGGTGCTCGCCACCGATCTCCGCCAGCGACTCGGCTACGCGCGCCTCCCGTCCCTCGCGTTCGACGTGCGAGCGGAGCGCGGGGCCTTCGTCTTCGACGGGCGGGGGCAGGGGCACGGCGCCGGCCTCTGCCAGTGGGGGGCGGCCGGGCTCGCGCGCGAGGGGAAGGGCTACCGCGAGATCCTCCTCCACTACTATCCCGGCGCGGACGTGGCCCGGATGTACTGAAGGCGTCTCCCGTGGAAACGTCATGAAGCTGTCCGACTTCGACTTCGATCTCCCCGAGGCGCTCGTGGCGCAGGAGCCGGTCGAGCCGCGCGACGCCTCGCGCCTGCTCGTCGTCCCGCCCGCCGGCCCGCTCCAGCACCGTGGGTTCGCGGAGCTCCCGGCGCTGCTCGCGCCGGGCGACCTCCTCGTCTTCAACGACACGAAGGTCATCCCGGCGCGGCTCGTCGGGACGAAGCCGACCGGCGGCAAGGTGGAGCTGCTCCTGTGCGAGCCGCTCGCGGGCGGGCTCGGCCGGCGCTGGCGCGCGATGGGCCAGGCGTCGAAGCCGATCCGCGAGGGGACGACGCTCGCGTTCGACGGGCTCGAGGCGCGCGTCGAGGCGAGCGAGGGGGAGGGCTTCTACCTCGTGACGCTCGACCGCGAGGGCGACGCGCTCGAGGCGGCGCTCGCGCGCGCGGGCCGGATTCCCTTGCCGCCGTACATCCGGCGGGCGCCCTCCGAGGCGGACCGCGAGCGCTACCAGACGATCTGGGCGCGCGCGCCCGGCAGCGCGGCCGCGCCGACGGCCGGGCTCCACTTCACCGAGGCGGTCCTCGCCGCGCTCGACGCGCGCGGCGTCGCGCGGACGGCCGTCACCCTCCACGTCGGCCCCGGCACGTTCCTGCCGGTCCGCGGCGACTCCATCGAGGGTCACCGGATGCATGCGGAGCAGTACGAGGTCCTGCCCGAGGCGGCCGCCGCGATCGCGGCGTGCCGCGCGCGCGGCGGGCGGGTCGTCGCGGTCGGGACCACGTCGGTCCGCACGCTCGAGAGCGCCTGGCGGGACGGCGCGGTCGCGCCGGGCTCCGGGCGCACCACGCTCTTCATCCGCCCCGGCCACACGTTCCGCGCGGTCGACGCGCTCGTCACGAACTTCCACCTCCCGCGCTCGACCCTGCTCATGCTCGTGTGTGCGTTCGGCGGCGCCGAGCGGGTCCTCGGGGCCTACCGCGAGGCGGTCGCGCACCGATATCGGTTCTTCAGCTACGGGGACGCCATGCTCCTCGCGCGGGCCGCCTTGACCGAGGGTCCGCCCTCGCGTCCGCCCGTGCTATAGGTTCTCCATCGCAGTCGAAAGGAGCGGGGGGCCGAGCTTGCACAGCGTGTCGGTGAGCCTCGAGCCGGCCCAGTTCCTCGCTGGGTTCCGGCCCGAGAGCGGCAGCCTGTTCGTGGCCGCGCTCTCGGAGTCGCGCGTCGGCGACGAGGTCGCGCTGCGCGTCGGCATCTACGGCCAGACGATCCGCGCGACCATCTTCGGGAAGGTCTCGCTGGTCCGTCGCGTCGGGCGGCCGGCGCTGCCGCCGGGCGTCGAGGTCCAGCTCGACCGCGGCAGCCTCGCCGCCGCGGGCTTCCTGGCCGCCGCCGCGCGCGGGGAGCCGGTGAGCTTCCGCGAGCGGGCGCCGCGCTACGTGGTGGCGCGAAGGATGATCGTCGAGCACGGCGGCAACCTCTTCGAGACCGCGACCGTGAACGTGGCGGAGGGCGGCTGCGCGATGCGCTGGCCGGGGGCGCTCCCGCTCGTCGGGGGCGAGGTCCTGCTGAAGCTGCGGTCCGGGCTCTTCCCGCCGACGGCGCGGGCGATCGTCTGCTGGAACCAGGCGGGCGGCGCGGGTGACCGGACCGTGGGGCTGCGCGTCGT
This sequence comes from Anaeromyxobacter terrae, assembly GCF_022690685.1. Taxonomy (GTDB): domain Bacteria; phylum Myxococcota; class Myxococcia; order Myxococcales; family Anaeromyxobacteraceae; genus Anaeromyxobacter; species Anaeromyxobacter terrae. The sequence continues at coordinate 6,136 of NZ_JALCYY010000046.1, forward strand.
GCTCCAGGGCCGCGCGGGACGGGCGTGGCGCGCGCTCGTCGCGGACGTGGCGCGGAGCGGGGCCCGCGCGGCTTGACAGGCGGCGGCGCCCGTACGACACCCGCGCGGTGATCCGGTTCGACCTCCTCGCGCGGGACGGCGCCGCCCGCCGCGGCCGGCTCTCGACGCCGCACGGCACGATCGAGACGCCCGTCTTCATGCCGGTCGGCACCGCGGCCACCGTGAAGACGCTCGATCCGCGCGACCTCGAGGCGCTCGGCGCGGGCGTCATCCTCGCGAACACCTACCACCTGTTCCTGCGCCCCGGGCACGAGCGCATCCGGCGCCTCGGCGGCCTGCACCGCTTCATGTCGTGGAGCGGCGCCGTGCTCACCGACTCGGGCGGCTTCCAGGTGTTCAGCCTGGGCGAGCGCGGCGCGGAGGGGCGCGACCGCTCCGGCCCCGGGCTCGTCACGATCGCCGAGGAGGGCGTCACGTTCCGCTCCCACCTCGACGGCTCGCGCCACTTCCTCTCGCCGGAGCGCGCGATCGAGGTGCAGGAGGCGCTCGGCGCGGACGTCATCATGGCGTTCGACGAGTGCCCGTCCTCGCTCGCGGATCGCGCCTACCACGAGGCGTCGCTCGCGCGGACGCAGCGGTGGCTCGTCCGCTGCCGCGACGCCTGGCGCGAGCACGAGGCGAGGAAGAGCGGGGAGGCCGTCGCGCCCTGCGCGCTCTTCGGCATCGCGCAGGGCGGCCTCCACGCGGATCTGCGCGCGCGCGCCATCGCCGACGCGGCGGCCCTGGACCTACCGGGCTACGCGCTCGGTGGCTACGCGGTCGGGGAGGCGCCGGCGCAGATGTGGGAGGGCGTGGCTCGCGACGCGCCGCTCCTGCCTGCCGGCAAGCCCCGCTACCTGATGGGCGTCGGTACGCCCGAGGACCTGCTCGCCGGCATCGCCGCCGGCGTCGACATGTTCGACTGCGTGCTGCCGACGCGGACCGCCCGGAACGGGCTCCTCTTCACGAGCCGGGGCAAGGTCGTCATCCGCAACGCGCGCCACGCGGACGACCCGGCTCCGGTCGACCCGGCGTGCGCCTGCTACACCTGCCGGACGTTCACCCGCGCCTACCTCCGCCACCTGTTCAAGGCAGGCGAGATCCTCGGCCTGCGCCTCAACACCCTGCACAACCTGCACTTCTACCTCTCGCTCCTGGCCGACGCGCGCGCGGCCATCGTGGCAGGCCGCTTCGAGGCGTTCCGGAAGGAGCGGCTCGAGGCGTGGCGAGAAGCCGCAGGATAGCCGTCAAAGCCGGTCGGGCGGGCGAGCCCCCGGCCGGAAAGAGGTTGCGGGAAGGCGCCAACTCAGGCTAAAAGACGGCGCTTTTCCCTTTCCGTACCCAGCGGAGACTTATGCATCCCGTCCTCCACGCGTTCTTCTCTCAGACCGCGCCCGAGGGGCAGGCCCAGAACCCCATCATGGGGTTTCTGCCCTTCATCCTCATCGCGGTCGTCTTCTACTTCGTCTTCTTCCGCCCGCAGGCGAAGCAGGCGAAGCAGCACAAGCAGTTCCTCTCCGAGCTGAAGAAGGGGGACGAGGTGCTCACGCAGGGCGGCATCATCGGCACGATCATCTTCGTCGAGGACCGCACCGTGACGATCGACGCCGGGGGAGGGACGAAGCTCAGGGTCCTGAAGAGCCAGGTCGCCGGACAGTGGAAGCAGGTCGAGTCCGCTCCGGTGAAGGCGGAGGCGAAGAAGTAGATGGAACGGTCCTGGTACTGGCGCGTCGCGCTCATCGTCGCGGTGGCGCTCTTCTCGCTGTGGCAGCTCGTCCCGAGCTGGTTCTACTTCAAGCTCCCGCCCGACCAGCGCAGCACCGAGGCGTACGAGCACGCGGTGCCCGGCTGGGCGCCGACGTCCCAGAAGCACCTCAACCTCGGCCTCGACCTCCAGGGCGGCATCCATCTCGCGATGGGCGTCGACGTGGAGCGCGCGGTGAAGGCGAAGGTCGCGCGCCGCGGCGACGAGATCGCCGAGTACCTGAAGTCGAAGAACGTCCCCTTCGAGTCGGTGACCACCACGGCCGGCGGCACGCGGATCGCGGTGAAGGCCGCCGATCCGAAGAAGGTCGGGTCATCGGTCCTCGACTCCTACGACCAGGAGATGTATTCGCCGGGCGTCGTCGACGGCGCGGTCACCTTCGCGTTCAAGGACACGGTGCTCCGCGAGTTCCAGTCGAAGGCGGTCGAGCAGGCGGAGAAGACGATCCGCAACCGCGTCGACAAGTGGGGCGTCTCCGAGCCCGACATCAAGCGCAAGGCGAACAACCAGATCCAGATCCAGCTGCCGGGCTTCAAGGATCCGGAGAAGGCGAAGGAGCTGCTCGGCCGCACCGCGCAGCTCGAGTTCAAGATCACGGACGACGAGAACCCCCTCCTCGATCAGCTGCGCGGGCAGCTCGCGCCCTGCGCGACCGCTGACGGCTTCCGCCTGCCGCTGCCCCAGGGCGGCTGCTGGTCGACCGAGTCGGTCGAGCTGCCGAACGGGACGGCGCGCGCGGTGACGATGCTCGCCGCGAACACCCGCCCCGAGATCGAGAAGCTCATCCAGGAGAAGGCGGCGCCGCTCCTCGACCCGCAGAAGAACGTCATCGGCATCGGCGAGGCCACCGTCGGTGGCCAGGGCCCGGTCCGGTCCCAGTACTACCGGACGTACCTCCTCCGCGCGAAGACCGAGCTCACCGGCGACTACATCGCCGACGCGCGCGCCGCGATCGACCAGTCCCAGCAGTTCGGCCAGTCGGGCCGGCCCCTCGTCCAATTCACCATGAGCGTCGAGGGCGGACGCCTCATGCAGAAGCTGACGAGCGAGAACATGCGCCGCCGCATGGCGACGGTCCTCGACGACAAGGTCGAGACGGCGCCGTACATCCAGGGCGAGATCTCCACGAACGGGCAGATCACGCTCGGCTCCGGGCGCAACCCGCAGGAGATGTTCGAGGAGGCCAACCAGATCGCCCTCGTCCTCAAGGCGGGCGCGCTCCCGGCGCCGGTGACGATCTCCGAGGAGCGCACGGTCGGCGCGACGCTCGGGCCCGAGCTCGTGAAGCGCGGCACGGTGGCCGCCCTCATCGGCCTCGGCCTCGTGCTCATCTTCATGGTCGTCTACTACCGCGCGAGCGGGCTCGTCGCGGACGTGGCGCTCGTCCTGAACGGCCTGCTCGTCCTCGCGATCATGGCGATGATCGGCTCGACGCTGACGCTGCCCGGCATCGCCGGCTTCGTCCTCACCCTCGGCATGGCGGTCGACGCGAACGTGCTCATCAACGAGCGCATCCGCGAGGAGCTGCGCGCGGGGCGGACCATCAAGCAGGCGGTCCAGCAGGGCTACGACAAGGTGTTCTGGACCATCGTGGACTCGCACGTCACGACCCTCGTCGCGGCGCTCGTCCTCATGAACTACGGGTCGGGCCCGGTGCGCGGGTTCGCCGTGACGCTCGCGATCGGCCTGATCGCGTCGATGTTCACGTCGATCGTCGTGACCCGCGCCTTCATGGAGTTCTTCACGCGCCACGAGACGGCGCGCCTGAGCGTGTGATGCGATTCAAGAGCTTCGATCTCATCCCCCACGGCACGAAGTTCGACTTCGTCGGGAAGCGCCACATCGCGGTGGTGCTCTCGCTCATCGTCAACGCCGCCGTCCTCCTCTGGGCCGTCCCCGCGATCCACGGCCTCAACTTCGGCGTGGACTTCGCGGGCGGCACCGAGATGGAGGTGAAGTTCGGCCAGCCGGTCGATCCCGGCGCCATCCGCAAGAGCATCGAGGACCTGGGCTTCAAGGGCGCCTCGGTGCAGACCTACGGCGCCGAGTCCGAGAACGCGTTCCTCATCCGCGTCGAGCGCATCGCGCTCATGAACGACGCGGACGTGAAGCGCGTCGTCGACGCGGTCCAGGCCAAGTTCCCGATCGAGAGCTGGAGCTTCAACCCGGAGATCGGCGACAAGATCGACTTCCAGTTCAAGCAGCCGCCGAGCACGCAGGAGCTCCAGGCCGCGGTCGAGAGCGCCGGCATCGGCGTCCGCGAGGTGCGCGCCGAGCAGGGCCTCGTGGCCGGCACGCGGTCGTTCGCGGTCATCACGCAGGGCATCCGCGAGAAGATCGAGCACGACCTCTCCACCCGCTTCGCCGAGGCGAAGCCCGACGTGCGCCGCGTCGAGTACGTCGGCCCGGCCGTCGGCCGCGAGCTCAGGAACCAGGGGTTCAAGGCCGTCCTCTACGCGATCGGCCTCATCGTCGTGTACATCGGCCTGCGGTTCGACTTCCGGTTCAGCCCGGGCGTCGTCATCGCGATCGTCCACGACGCGATCGTGACGCTCGGCTACTTCGCCTTCTCCGGGCGCGAGTTCAACCTCACGTCCATCGCCGTGATCCTCACGGTCGTCGGCTACTCGGTGAACGACACGGTCGTCGTCTACGACCGAATCCGCGAGAACCACGCCAAGTTCAAGGGCAAGTCGCTCGCGGAGATCGTGAACCTCTCGATCAACGAGACCCTCGGCCGGACGTTCCTCACGTCCTTCGCGACGGCGCTCTCGCTCGTCGGCCTCCTCATCTACGGCGTGGGGACGATCTTCGACTTCTCGGCCGCCATGCTGGTCGGCATCGTGTCGGGCACCTACTCGACCTGGTTCATCGCCGCCCCGATGACGATCTGGCTCGAGGAGCACGCCGCGAAGAAGAAGGGTCGCGCGGCACCGGCCGCCGCGGCGCCTGCCGCACCGGCGGGACGCGCCGCGCAGAAGTAGCTCGCGCCCGCGAGCGGCACCTGGGCCCCGTCGCCGAAGAGGCGGCGGGGCCCTCGCCGTTCGGCGTGGCACCTCCGCTCGCGCCTGGCGCGCTCGGCGGGCCGGGGCGCGAGCGGTCGCCGCTGCCTCCGGCGGGCGGGCGGGCGCTGTCACCCTCGCGTGGTATCGACCACTCCGTGGAAGGCGAGGCGAGGCGGCGGTGGATCGAGACTGCGGTGGACCCGCAGGTGGCCGCGCGGCTCGCGGACGCGCTGAAGCTCCACCCGGTCGCGGCGCGGGTCCTCGCCGGGCGCGGCCTGGTCGCGCCCGACGCGGCCGAGGTGTTCCTCGCCGCCCGGCTCACCGATCTCCCCGATCCCTTCACCATGAAGGGCATGGACGCGGCGGTGGCCCGGCTCGTCCAGGCGATCGAGGCGGGCGAGCGGATCGCGTGCTACGGCGACTACGACGTCGACGGCGTCACCTCGACCGCGCTCCTGTGCGGCTTCCTGCGCGCCGCCGGCGCGGACGTCGTGACCTACACGCCCCACCGCCTCGTCGAGGGGTACGGCCTCAACGTCGACGCGGTGAAGAAGCTCGCGGCGCAAGGGGCGCGGCTCCTCGTCACGCTCGACTGCGGCATCACCAGCGTCGAGGAGGTCCGCGCGGCCGCGGCGCTCGGGCTCGACACGGTGGTCGTCGACCACCACACCGTCCCCGTCGAGCTCCCCGCGGCGCGCGCGATCCTGAACCCGCACCAGCCCGGCTGCGCCTACCCGTCGAAGGGGCTCGCCGCGGTGGGCGTCACGTTCGCGCTCGCGATGGCCCTGCGGCGCACGCTCCGCGACCGGGGCCGGTTCGGCGCGGCGCGGCCGGAGCCGAACCTCAAGGACGCGCTCGACCTCGTCGCGCTCGGCACGGTTGCGGACGTCGTGCCGCTCGTCGGCGCGAACAGGATCCTCGTCCGCTGGGGGCTCGAGGGGATCGCGAAGAGCAGGCGCCCCGGGCTGCGCGCGCTGAAGCAGGTGGCGGGCATCGCCGAGGGGGCCGAGGTCACCGCCGGCCAGGTGGGGTTCCGGCTCGCCCCGCGCATCAACGCGGCCGGCCGGCTCGACGACGCCGGGCGCGGCGTGAGGCTCCTGCTCGCGGACGACGACGCGACGGCGCGCGCGCTCGCGGAGGAGCTCGATCGCGAGAACGGCGCGCGCCAGGAGATCGAGCGGCGGATCCTGGAGGAGGCGACGACGGACGCCGCGGCGCGGGTGGCCGCGGGCGTGCGCGGGCTCGTGCTCGCGCGCGACGGGTGGCACGCGGGGGTGGTGGGGATCGTCGCGTCGCGCATCGTCGAGCGGTTCCACCGTCCCGCGGTGCTCGTCGCGCTGGAGGACCGCGCGGGGAAGGGCAGCGGCCGCTCGATCGAGGCGTTCCACCTCTACGACGCGCTCGCGGCCTGCGCGGGCCACCTCGCCCGCTTCGGCGGCCACCGGCACGCGGCCGGCGTGACCATCGAGCGGGACAGGCTCGACGGCTTCCGCGCGGCGTTCGAGGCGCACGCGGCGGCGCACCTCGCCGACGACGATCTGGTCCCGCGCTGCCGCATCGACGGCTGGCTCGAGGAGCGGGACGTGACGGAGCGCACGGTGGAGGAGCTCGCGCGGCTCGGACCGTTCGGCGCGGGGCACCCGGAGCCGGTGTTCGCCCTGCGTGGCGCGGCGGCGCGTGCCCGCACGGTCGGGGCGGGCAACGCCCACCTGAAGCTCGCGCTCGGGCGCGGGCTCGATGCGATCGGGTTCGGGATGGGCGACCGGCTCGCCGCGTGCGCGGGCCCGGTCGAGGCGGCGTTCACGCTGGGCTTCGACGCCTGGGACGGCGTGCGCCGGCTGCAGCTCAAGCTCAGGGACGTCCGCCCATCTGTCTGACGGGGGCTGCGCCCCCGCCCCCCCCCCCCCCCGCCCCCCGGGGGGGGGGCGCCCCCCCCCCCCGACGGCTGACCGCCGTCGGCGGGGCCCCACCCCTGCTCGGCGGGGCCCGTGAACGGTCGCGCCCGCTTCGCGGGTCCGCGACCGTTCCCCGCCGGAGGGGCTTCGCCCCTCCCGCGCTTCGCGCGGGGCCCTCCCACCGAAGGCTCCGGCCCACTCCGCGACTGCGCCCTCGCCCCAGCGTCATCCTCGGCCCTTCAAGCCACGCCCCAGCTCGCCCGGCGATCCGTGAAGAGCGTCCCGAGCTTCGCGAGCTCGTTCACGTGGATCCGCTCGGCCTGCCTCTCGAAGCGCGCGCGGCAGCGGCCGGAGCAGAAGAAGTAGCGCCGCCGCTTGTACTCGAGCTCCTGCGCGTCGGACTCGAGGACCGGCTGCCCGCAGATGGGATCCACCGCCACGCCACAGTCCTCGTCAGCCCGCATGGCCTGCCTCCTTCGCCGCCCGGGGGTTGTGCAATGAAAGGGCCACGGGGGTTCGCGGCGCCCGTGTGCGTACGCGGGGACGCGAGGAGCGTCCGGCTGTCGGAATTGCAGGCTCGCCCCTGAAAAATCGTAAGCGCCGCGTCGGGCCGGCGGGCGCGCGCCCGGCACCGCCGGAGGGGCTTCGCGACGCGCGAAACGGGCTGTTCCGGCGCTTGACCTCCCAGGTTCCGCGGTGTTAGCTGCCTGATCCCACGCCAGGGAGGCTGACATTGTCGCGCTTCATCACCGAGCTCAAGCGAACCCACACCTGTGGTGATCTCACCAGGGACGACATCGGCAAGGACGTCGTCCTGTTCGGGTGGGTGAACAACCGGCGCGACCACGGCGGCGCGGTCTTCATCGACCTGCGCGACCGCGCGGGTGTCACGCAGGTGGTGTTCGAGGAGGACGTCCGCCCCGAGGTGCACGACCTCGCGGGGCAGCTCCGGCTCGAGTACTGCGTCGGGGTCCGCGGCAAGGTCGTCTCGCGCGGCGGGAACGCGAACCCGAAGCTCAAGACCGGGGAGATCGAGGTCCACGCGACCGACCTCGAGATCTTCAACCGCTCCGAGCCGACGCCGTTCCCGATCGAGGACAAGATCGAGACGAGCGAGGAGAAGCGGCTCCAGTACCGCTACCTCGACCTGCGCCGCGCGCCGCTCCAGAAGACCCTCATGACGCGCGCGCGCGTGAACCACCTCACGCGCAACCACTTCACGGACAAGGGCTTCCTCGAGCTCGAGACGCCCTTCATGGTGAAGTACACGCCGGGCGGCGCGCGCAACTTCCTCGTCCCCTCGCGCCTCAACCCGGGCAAGTTCTACGCGCTCGCCGAGAGCCCCCAGCTCTTCAAGCAGCTCTACATGATGGCGGGCTTCGATCGGTACTTCCAGATCGTCCGCTGCTTCCGCGACGAGGACCTCCGGCTCGACCGGCAGCCCGAGTTCACGCAGATCGACGTCGAGATGTCCTTCGTCGAGCAGAACGACATCTTCGACGTGATCGAGGGGCTCGTCGTCCGGCTGTGGAAGGAGATCCTGGGCGTCGAGCTGCCGCAGCCGTTCCTGCGCATGCCCTTCGACGAGTCGATGGCGAAGTACGGCAACGACAAGCCGGACCTGCGCTTCGACATGCCGCACGTCGTCCTCACCGACCTCGTCCGTCAGCACGACGGCGGCGGCCTGCCGCTCCTCGAGGAGGCGGTGAAGGCGAAGGGGATCGTGAAGGCGCTGCGCGTCCCCGCCTCGGCGAACTTCTCGCGCACCGAGATCGACAAGCTCGAGGAGTACGTGAAGGGCATGGGCGCGAAGGGGCTCGCCCGCGCCAAGGTGGGCGAGGGCGGCGAGTGGACGCAGTCGCCCTTCGCGAAGACCGTCACGCCCGCGCTCCGCCAGGCCATCAACGCCGCCTGCGGCGCCCAGCCGGGCGACCTCCTCCTCTTCCAGTTCGGGAAGGAGTCGGTCGTCCACACCGTGATGGCGAACCTGCGCGTGCACCTCGCGAAGCGCATGGGGCTCATCCCGGAGTACGGCTCCGGCGGCCAGTGGCGCTTCCTGTGGGTGGTGAACCCGCCGCTCTTCGAGTTCGACGAGCAGTCCGGCCAGTGGGCCGCGGCGCACCACGCGTTCACGCGCCCGCACGACACCGACGTGCAGTACCTCGAGACCGATCCCGGCCGGGTGAACTGCTACCGCTACGACCTCGTGCTGAACGGGTTCGAGATCGGCGGCGGCTCGATCCGCCTCCACGATCCGGCCGTCCAGGCGCGGGTGTTCAAGGCGATGGGGATCTCCGACGAGGAGGCGAAGAACAAGTTCGGCTTCCTCCTCGACGCGCTCAAGATGGGCGCGCCGCCCCACGGCGGCATCGCGCTCGGGATGGACCGGCTCGTCATGCTCCTCACCGGCGCCGAGTCGCTCCGCGACGTCGTCGCCTGGCCGAAGACTCAGAAGGGCACGGACCTCATGACCGGCGCGCCGGGCGACGTGGACGCGAAGCAGCTCCGCGAGGTCTACGTGAAGTCGACGTACGACCCAGGCAAGTAGGGCCGCGCAGGGCTGGCGCGCGCCGTTGCGGTTCCGGTACCGTTCCAGCCATGGACTTCCTCGTTCGCTTCGCCTCCACGTCCGAGGATCGCGACGCCGCCTTCGCGCTCCGGCGCGCGGTGTTCGAGCAGGAGCAGAACATCCCGCGCCCGCTCGATCGGGACGCGCACGACACGAGCGCCGATCACGTGGTCGCGTTCGCTCCGGACGGACGCTGCGTCGGGACCGGGCGCATCGTCCGGCTGGACTCGCGCACCTGCCGGCTCGGACGGCAGGCGACCGCGGCGTCGCACCGGAGCCGCGGCGTCGGCGCGGCGGTGCTCGAGCAGCTCGAGCGGATGGCGCGGCTGCGCGGGGTCGCGGAGCTGACCGTTCACGCGCAGCTTCCGGCGGAGCGGTTCTACCGCAACCGCGGCTTCGTCCGGGAGGGTGAGGTCTTCCTGGAGGAGGGCGTCCCGCACGTCCTCATGCGCAAGCGGCTCGCGCCCTGAGCCTCGGGGGCGCGTAAACGACGAGCGAAGCGAGTCCGCCGGGGCGCCACCGCGATAGCGGCGAAGCCGCCCGCGGGGGCGCACGGGACCCGGCGAGCTGGTGTGGGGCCCCGACGAGCTCTGCTCGGCGGGGCGGGGGCGCAGCCCCCGTTAGAACATAGCTAAACGACAGCGGGATTCGCGTCACCGCAGGTGATCGCGAATCGCGAACTGTCGTTTAAGCCGTCCCCGCAGCCGCGACGCCGGTTCCCACGGGGCAGCTCACCCCGGTGCCGCCGAGCCCGCAGTAGCCGCCGGGGTTCTTCGCCAGGTACTGCTGGTGGTACGCCTCGGCGTAGTAGAAGCGCGGGGCGTCGCTGATCTCCGTCGTGATCGGGCCGTAGCCGGCCCTGCGGAGCACGGCCGCGTACGCGTCGCGCGAGGCCTCGGCGGCGCGGCGCTGCGCCGGGGAGTGGACGTAGATCGCGGAGCGGTACTGGGTCCCGACGTCGTTCCCTTGCTGCATCCCCTGCGTCGGGTCGTGCGATTCCCAGAACGCGCGCAGGAGCTCCTCGTAGGAGATCCGCGTCGGGTCGTAGATCACGCGGACCACCTCGGCGTGCCCGGTGCGACCGGTGCAGACCTCGCGGTAGGTCGGGTTCGGCGTGAGGCCGCCCTGGTATCCGACCGCGGTCGCGTACACGCCGGGGAGGCTCCAGAACGCCCGCTCCGCGCCCCAGAAGCAGCCGAGCCCGACGTCGGCGACGGCGTGGCCCTCCGGCCAGGGAGGTACGATCCGGTTCCCGTTCACGAAGTGGAGCTCCGGGACCTCGATCTCCTCGTCGCGGCCGGGCAGCGCCTCGGCGGGGGTGGGGAGCGTGAGCGGCTTTCCGAACATGGTCCTCGTTCCTCCGCGTCCCGATCTAATCGGGCCGGGCTCGGGGGACGGGCGGGGCGACCGAACCGCCCCGGTAGGGGGAGCAGGCTGGCGGGCGTGCGCGGGCCCAGCAGATTACGGGTGTCGGCCCGCCGCGGCGCGTTACGCTGGCCGCGGCGGCGCGGAACCCCGCATGGACTACGACGTCATCATCCTGGGCGGCGGCGCGAACGGGACGGGCACGGCGCGCGACTGCGCCATGCGCGGGCTCCGCGTCCTGCTCCTCGAGAAGGCGGACTTCGGCGTCGGGGCGAGCGGCAACTCGTCGGGGATGATCCACGGCGGGATCCGCTACATGCTCTCGGACAGGCACGTCACCGCGCTCGCGTGCAGGGACTCCGGGTACATCCAGCGGATCGCGCCGCACCTGCTCTTCCGCATCCCGTTCCTCATGCCGTTCACGACGCGGGCGGCGGGCGCGACGCTGCGCGATCGCGCGGCCTGGTACGCCACCGAGGTCTACGTCGGGACCTACGACCTCTTCCAGCCGCTGAAGCGCGGGAAGCCCTCGACGCGCCTCTCCGCCGACGAGCTGTACCGGCTCGAGCCGGGCCTGCGCCCCGGGCTCCGCGGCGCCGTGACGCTCGACGAGTGGGGCATCGACGCGTTCCGGCTGTGCGCCCTGAACGCGCTCTCCGCGCGCGCGCACGGCGCCGAGCTCCGCACCTGGACCGCGGCGCGCGAGATCCTCGCGGAGGGCGGGCGCGTGCGCGGCGTGCGCTTCCGCGACGCGCTCACGGGCGAGGAGGGAGAGGCGCGCGCGCCGGTGGTGTTCAATGCGACGGGCGCGTGGTCGCCGGCGCTCGCCCGCCGGAGCGGCGCGGCGGTGCCGATGCGCCCGGGCAAGGGCGTCCACCTCACGCTCGACCGGCGCTACTCCAACTACGGCGTCATCCTCTCGGCGGTCGACGGGCGCCAGATGTTCGTGATGCCGCACGAGAGCGAGTCCATCGTCGGCACCACCGACGACGACTACTACGGCGACCCCGACGACCTCGAGGCGACGAACGACGAGGTCGAGTACCTCGTCGAGGGAGCGGCCTCGCTCCTCCCCGGCGTGAGGAACGCGCGCATCACCCGCGCGTGGTGCGGCCTGCGCACGACCATCTACGCGTACGGGCCGAACGAGGACGCGCTCTCGCGGGAGCACCAGCTCCACGACGGCGCCGCGTACGGCCGGGCCGGCCTCCTGTCCCTCGTCGGGGGCAAGCTCGCGAGCTACCGCGCCCAGGCGGAGGAGGCCACCGACCGGATCGTGGCGCTCCTCGGGCGCGCGCCCGTGCCGTGCCGGACGCACGAGGAGCCGCTCCCGGGCGGCGACGAGGTCCCGGATCCGGCCGCGCTCGCCCGCGCGCACCCGGTGGCCGCGCCCGTCGCAGCGCGCCTCGTCTATCGCCACGGCGGCCGCGCGCGAGAGATCCTCCGGCTCCTCGAGGAGGATCCGCGCCTCGGGCTCGTCCTCTGCCGCGACGAGGGGATCCTCGCCGCGGAGGTCGTCCACTGCGTGCGGCACGAGCAGGTGCGGCGGCTCCAGGACCTGCGCCGGCGCTGCCGCCTCGCCGTCGGCGCGTGCGCCGGGCTCGACTGCGCGCGCGTCGCCGCGCAGCTCGCCGCCCGCGAGCTCGGGTGGTCGCCGGAGCAGGTCCGCGCCGAGCTCGCCGATCTGCTCGACGCGGGCTGGCGCGAGCGCCGGCCGATCCTGGACGGCGCGCAGCTCGTGCAGGAGGAGCTCGTGCGCGGGGCGCATGCCGCCGCGGGTGCTCCGTGGTGAGCCCCCGGGCCGTCGCGGCGGACGTGCTCGTCGTGGGCGGCGGCATGGCCGGGGCGATCGCCGCGCTCGCGGCGCGCGAGGCGGGCGCGCGCGTCGTGCTCGCCCGGCGCGCACCCGGGGCGACCGCGCTCTCCTCCGGCGCCATCGGCGTCGCGCCCGATCCCCTCGCGCTCCCGGGCGAGCCGCTCCGCGCCGCGCGCGAGCCGCTCGAGGCCGCCCGGCGCCTCGCGCGGCTCCGGCCCGATCATCCCTACGCCGTCCTCGGCGAGCGCCTCGGCGCGCTCCCCGAGGCGCTCGCCTTCGCGGCGCGCGTCCTCGCGCCGCTCCTCGCGCCGCCGCTCGAGCGTCCGCGGTTCCTCGCGACGCCCTTCGGCACGGCGGTCCCGGCCGCGCTCTGCCAGCGCTCGCAGGCCGCGGGGGACCTCCTCGCAGTGGACGGCGCGCTCGTCGTCGCGGGCCTGCGCGGGCACCTCGGCCTCGACGCCGCGCTCGCGGCCGCCGGGCTCGAGCGCTACCGCGCCCGCGGCGGGCCGCGCGCCTTCGCGGTCGAGGTGGACCCTGGGCTCGGCGAGGTGGGGCTCTTCCGGCCGCACGAGCTGGCCCGCGCGCTCGAGCCGCCGGGCGCGGCCGAGGCGCTCGGGAGGGCGATCCGGGCGGCGCTCCCCGCCGGGGCGGGCGCGGCGCTCGTCCCGCCGGTGCTCGGGCTCCGCCCGGAGGCGCGCGTGCCGGAGCGCGTCGCGGCGGCGGCGGGGATCCCGGTCGCGGAGCTGCTCGCGGACGTCCCGAGCGTGCCGGGCGTGCGGCTCCAGGCGGCGCTCGAGGCGGCGCTCGCCGCGGCCGGCGTCGAGGTGGTGCAGGGCGCGCTGCAGGGCGCTGGCCCGGGCAAGCCCGCCATGGTCGGCGCCGACGAGATCACCGCTCCGCGCTGGGTGCTCGCGACGGGCCGGTTCGTCGGCGGCGGGGTGGTGCGGCGCGGCACGCTGCGCGAGCCGGTGCTCGGCCTCCCGGTGCAGGCGGCGGAGGGGCGCGAGGCGGGCGTCGACCTCGCCGCGCGACCCGCGGCGTCGCTCACCGGCGCCGCGCGGAGCGGGCCGCAGCCGCTCCTCTCCGCGGGCCTGCGGGTGGACGCGCTGCTCCGGCCGCTCGACGGCCGCGGACGGCCCGCCGCCGATGGGCTCTTCGCGGCGGGCGCGGTCCTGGGCGGCCACGAGCAGGCGAGCGACGGCACCGGCCTCGGCGTGGCGATCCTGACCGGCTATCTCGCGGGGCGCGCGGCGGCGCGGCCCGGGGGAGGGGAGTGACCGTGGCGACGCGGGCCGGCGCGCTCTCGTACCTCGCCTGGCGCGCGCTCGTCGCGCACCCGCTGCGGCGGCTCTTCCGGCGGCGCGGGACGGGGCTCGAGCGCTTCCGGGCGGCGTACGTCGCGGAGGGGCTCGGGCCGACCACGCCGGAGGACCGCGCCATCGGCGAGGCCGCGTCCGCGTGCGTCGCGTGCGGCCTGTGCGAGCTCGGGTGCGAGCTCGCGGTGGCGGCGCCGGCGGTGCGCGCGCTCGGGCTCCACGCGGCGTTCCGGCTCTACTCGCGGAGCGTCGCCGAGCTGCCGCTCGCGACCTCCGCGCTCGCGGCGTGCGCGGGCTGCGACGGGTGCGACGCGCTCTGCCCGACGGGCGTGCCGATCTCGCGGATCGTCCGTCACCTGCGCGCGAAGGTCCTCGGGGAGGGAGCCGCGCCGGCGCAGGGGGACCGTGGCTGACGCCGGGAGGGCCGCGCTCCTGCCGCGGTGCGGCACGGGTCCGACGCGTCCCCCGCCGTCGCGGCGGCGCGCGCCGGCCGGTCGCCTGTTATCCTCTCGCGCGTGAAGCCCTTCCTCGTCGTCAATCCCCGCAGCGCCGCTGGCCGGACGGGCCGGCACTTCGACGCCATCGCGCGCGCGGTCCGCGCCGAGGTCGGCGAGTTCGAGTGTGCCTTCACCGTCGCCCCCGGCGACGGCGCGCGGCTCGCGCGTCAGGCCGTCGCGGCCGGGGCGGGGCTCGTGGTGGCGGTCGGCGGCGACGGCACGGCGAGCGAGGTCATCGACGGGCTCGTCGACGGACTCGGCGCGCCGCCCGCGAACGTGGTCTTCGGCTACATCCCGCGCGGCACCGGGGGAGATCTCTGCAAGACCCTCGGCATCGGGCGCGACGTGGCCTCGGCGGCGCGCGCGCTCGCCTGCCCGAAGGTGGCGGTGTGCGACCTCGGCCGCATCACCTTCGCCGCGCACGACGGGACGACGAAGGTCCAGCACTTCGCGAACGTCGCCGGTTGCGGCATCTCCGGCGAGGTCTCGCGGCTCGTGAACGAGGGGCTTCGCCTCCCGAGCGGGAAGCTCTCGTTCATGCTCGCGTCGGCGCGCGCGCTCGTCGGCTGGGCCGATCAGAAGGTCCGCTGGCGCGCCGACGGAGGGGAGTGGACCGAGCAGCGCATCACCGCGCTCTCGGTGTGCAACGGCCGCTTCTTCGGCGGCGGCATGCAGGTGGCCCCGGACGCCCGGATGGACGATGGGCTGTTCGACGTCGTGATCTGGTCCGGCTTCGGCATCGCCGACTTCATCACCAAGAAGCGGATGCTCTATGACGGGACCCACGTGCGGCTCCCGAACACCCGCGTGCTGCGGGCGCGGACCGTCGAGGTGGAGCCCGTGGGCGACGCGCGGGTGCTGCTCGACGTGGACGGCGAGGCGCCCGGGACCCTGCCGGCGCGCTTCGAGATCCTGCCGGGGGCGCTCCGGATCCGGGTGGGTTAGTCGCCTCACGGTGAACGGGCGCGTGCTTACCCTCGCGCCATGGTCCCAGCGCTCGCCTCCCTGCTCCTCGCTCTCGCCGGGCCCGGCCCGGTCGGGGACGCCCCCGCCGCTCCGGCCCCCAGGGCGGATGGCCCGGCCGGCGCGCCCACGCGCCTCGCCGACCCCGACGACGTGAAGCGGCTCTGCGCGTCGCTCGCGCCGGTCGAGCGGCTCCGGGTGAAGGGCGACGCGGTCGCGCGGGGAGACGCGGAGCGAGCGCACGACGTCGCGCGCGACCGCGCCCTCGCCGGACGCTACGAGGCGTCCGTGCCCGCGGCGACCCTCGGCCTTGCCTACGACGCGGGGCAAGGCGTCCTCGCGCTGGTCGAGCCGGCCCAGCTCCCCATCGCGGAGGGGACGGCGCGGCTTTGGCCCGCGCTGGATTCCGGCCTGCCCGTCGAGGTGGACGCCGCGACCGCGCGCCGGCTCGTCGAGGCGCAGCGCGCCGGCCTGCTCGTGCTCCGGCTCGAGTTCGCGCTGCCGGACGACGCCGCCTGCGGCACGGGGGCGCGCGGGACGAGGTTCACGCTCCCCGTCGAGCCCATCGCCTGGCGCTGGACGAACTCCGACACGGCCATCGCGGCCGGTGGCGCCGCCGCGGAGCGGCCCCTCGCGACCGCTGCGCTCGGCGCGAGGCCGCGCGTGACCGTCGGCGCTCCGGTCGCCGGCCCCGCCGAGGCGCGCCGCCGCGTCGCCGACCGCGCGAGCGCGCTCGAGGCCTGCTACGGCGAGGCGCTCCGGCGCGCCCCCGCCCTCGACGGCGTGATCGTCGCGCACGTGGGCGGCGGTCGCGCCGCGATCGCGGCGGACTCGGTGGGCGACGCCGAGCTCGCCGCGTGCGTGGTGCGCGCGATCGGGCCGGCGGGTGGGGCCGCCGGGGCGGTGCCGATCCGGTTCGAGCTCGTCTCGGCGAAGGGGGCGGGTTCGCCCGGGGCCGAGCGCTAGCGAGACCCGCGGCTACCTACGGCGCGCGCCAGTACGCCGTCGCCACGAGGGTGCGCTTCTCGCGGATCTCCGCGCGCTTCCGGAGGTCCGCGATGGCGCGGTCCTTCTCGGCGTAGCGGTGGCCCTCGGTCGCGCGCAGGTCGTCGAGCTTGCGGCGGTACTCGCGCTCGGCGCGCTCGCAGAGCGCGCGGCGGTCGCGGAGCGGCGTCTCGGAGCGGTCGTGCAGCGCGCCCCGCGCCTTGGCCCAGGCGGCGCGCGCGTCGTCGACGGACTTGCGCGGGGACGCGAGCGCGTCCTCGACCGAGCGATCCCAGCGGTCGCGCGCCTCGTCGTACGACGTCGCGATCCGCTCCTGGAGGTCCTGCACGAGGCGGGCGTGGATCGCCTGCAGCGCCTCCTCCTGAGCGCTCCCGATGGACACGGTCGCGCCGCGCGGGCCCGCCTTCGCCTCCTCGGCGGGGAGCGCCGCGAACGCCTCGGCCTCCTCGGGCGTGAGCGCGTGGAACCGCTCGCCGTCGTGCCACAGGACGAGGTGGACGACCCGCTCCTCCGAGACGAGCGCGTCGAAGCTGAACTTGTAGGCGAACCACCAGCCCTCGCGGCCCGCCAGGCGGCCGAGCTTCGCGGGCAGGTTCACCGCCGGGAGCTCCAGGAACGAGACCGCGTCCTGCGGGCGCGCGCGGACCTTCTCGGCGGCCTCGCGCACCAGCTTCGCGCGCTTCGTGCGGCCCTTCGCGGGGGGCTCCGGCGCCTCCGGCTCCGCCTCCGCCGCGCGGGGCGGCTCGTCCTCGAGGACGGCAGACACGAGCGCGTCCTCGTCCGCCTCCCGCTTCGCCACCGCCTCCTTCGCCTTCTGCTCGGAGACGCGCAGCCGTCCGCGTACCTCGCCGTCGAAGCGCTCGAAGAGGAGCGCCCGGGCCGCGGCGTAGCGCGCGGAGATCCGGTCGTCGAGCTCGCCGCGGAGCTTCTGGAACGCAGCGTCGATCTGCTCCCCCGAGCGGCAGGACTGGTAGATGTCGAGGACCCGCTTCTCGAAGTCGATGCCCGTGCCGAGCGCGCCGAGGATCTCGTCGGAGGAGCCGAACACGCCGTCGAACAGCGCGAGCTTCTGCGACAGCAGGTCGTAGAGCCGGTTGTCGGCAGCGTTCTGGCGGTTGAGGAAGTTCAGCACGAGCACGTCGCGCTGCTGGCCGTAGCGGTGGCACCGGCCGATGCGCTGCTCGACGCGCTGCGGGTTCCAGGGCAGGTCGTAGTTCACGACGAGGTTGCAGAACTGGAGGTTCAGCCCCTCCGCGCCCGCCTCGGTCATGATCAGGATCTGGCTCTGGTTCCGGAACTCCTCGACGAGCGCCTGGCGCTTGTCCGTCCCGCCCACGTCGCCGGAGAGGCAGGTGACGGAGTAGCCCTTCGCCTGGAGCAGGCGCGCGAGGTAGTCCTGCGTGCGGCGGAACTCCGTGAAGACGACCGCCTTGTCCGGCCAGTTGCACGCCTTCGCGACGGTGAAGCAGCGATCGAGCCCGCGCACGAGCGCGTCGCCCTTCGCGTTCACCTTGATCTCCCGGGCGAGGCGCGCGCAGGCGCGCAGCTCGGAGAGCTCGTCGTTCATCTTGCGGAGCGCGACCTGGCCCTTCGGCCGGGCGGCGGCGCCCCCGTCGTCGAAGAGCTCCTCCACCTCCTCCGCGAACCCGTCCATCTCGAGGAGCAGCTCCGCCTGGGCGGAGCACTCGACGCCCGCGATCTTCTGGTCGAGCGTGTCCGCGAGCCGGTCGAGCGTCGCGGCGAGCGCGAAGGACGAGGAGGCGAGGATCTTCCGGTAGACGAGGACGAAGAGCTGACGGCGCGCCGCCGGGATGGCGTAGGCGTCGTCGCGGCGCAGGTACTCGGAGACGCGATCGTAGAGCTCCTGCTCCTGGGCGGTCGGCGCGAAGTCCTCCACGATCGAGCGCCGCGCGGTGTACTTCACGTACTCCTTCACCTGGCGGCGAAGCGTGCGGATGAACACCGGCGCGAGGCGCGACTTGAGATCCGCGGCCTTGTCCTCGGTGAGCTCGCCCGAGGCGTACTGCGACCGGAAGGCCTCCTCGTTGCCGAGGAGCGCGTCGTCGATGAACGCGGCGAGGCCGAGCAGCTCCATGAGGTCGTTCTGGAGCGGCGTGGCGGTGAGGAGCAGCTTCGGCGCCTTGCGCAGCGCCTTGCGGAGCGCCTGCCCGGTGCGGTGATCCTTGCGGTACGCGTTCCTGAGCCGGTGCGCCTCGTCGATGACCGCGACGTCCCAGGGCACGCGCTCGATGTCCGCCTGGCGGAGCGCGGCGAAGGGATGCGAGCAGATGACGATCCCGCCGTTGTCGAACGGGTTCGTGCGGAGCCCCTGCCGCTCCTTCTCGCGCACGGAGTCGCCGTCGACCACCTCGGCGTCGAGGCCGAACTTGGAGCGCAGCTCCTCGCGCCACTGCGCGCGGAGCGAGGCGGGCACCAGGATGATCGCGCGCGCCTTGCCCTCGGCGGCGAGCTGGGCGAGCACGATGCCCGCCTCGACGGTCTTGCCGAGGCCGACCTCGTCGGCGAGCACGGCGCCGCCGGTCGGGAGCGCCGCCAGCGCGAAGGCGGCGGCCTCGATCTGGTGCGGGTTGAGGTCGACGGCGGAGTGGGCGAGCGCCCCGACGAGCCGGCTGGTCCCACCGCCGCCGCGCGCGGTGAGCGTCTCGGCGGCGATTCGCTGGTGGAACTGCGTGAGCTGGGGCTTGTTCTCGGACCTCGAACGCGACACCACCTGAGACACCCCGCCCATCCCGCCTCCACCGCCGTGCCCGGCGCCTGCGTCCGGCTGCGCGATCGCGAGCACGCGCGAGCGCCGTGCGCCGTGCGCCGTCCCACCCGGCCGCCGCCTCGCGCGCGAGGAGCGCGGCGGAGCGAACGGCGGTATCCCTTGATACCGGCGGGCACTGTAGCAGCAACTCGATCCCCGGGGCAGTCCCGATGTACCGTCGCGGACGGGTCTCGACGATGGGAGCTTGAGGATTGAAGTTCGTCTGTGATTCCTGTGGAAAGCGCTTCGCGAGCGTCGACGAGCCGGCGCCGGGGCGCGTGTACCGCGTCCGCTGCCGGTGTGGGCACGTGATCCTCGTGCGCGGGCCCGCGGCCGCCCCCGCGACGCGCGCCGCCGAGGCGCGGCTCCGGAGCGTCGAGCCGCCCCCGGCGCCTCCGCCGCTGCGGGCGCCGTCGCAAGAGCCCGAGCGCGCGGCCGCGCCGGTCGCGCCCCCGCCGCGTGCGGAGACGGTGCCCGGTCGAGGCGGGCCCGCGCCCGAGGCGACGGAGGCGGAGGCGGAGGCGGAGCTCGCGCCGGTCGAGGCGGCGCTCCCCGCGCCGCCGCGCAGGCCCGACGAGACCGAGCCCGTGCTCCCCGACGACCCCTTCCTGCGCGCAGTCAGCGAGGCGGCGCCGGCCGCCGGCGGGGCCGAGGCGATCCCGAGCGGCGAGGCCGTCGCGGCCGTCGCGCCCGAGCAGGAGGGGGGGACGCCGCCGCACGCGGACGCGCCGCGCCCGGAGCGGCGGCGACTATCCCTCGGGCTCGAAGACGAGGCGGCGAGCGGCGCGGGCCGCCGGGTCCTCCTCGCGGCGGTCGCCGTGCTGGCGCTGCTCGCCGCGATCGCGGCGTGGATGACGCTGCGGACGTGAAGCGCGGCCGCCCCCCTCGAGCGCGGCGCGGGCCGCCCGAGGGGAGCGAGGCGGGCGCCCGTCAGCGCGCGAACACCTCCGACGCCGGCGTCACGCGCACGGCCTCGCGACGGATGCCGAGCCGCGTCGCACCGATCGCGCGATCCTCCTCGAGCAGCGCGGGGGACTTCTCCGCGTCGTACTTGACGGTCGAGACGCCGTCGGCGACGAGGGCCTCGGCGAGCGCCTTCGCGTCCTTCGCCACGATCACGAACGAGAGGTCCTTCGCCGACAGGTGCCGCTTGATCGCGGCGTTCACGTCGTCGCGGTGGAGCTTCGCGAGCCCCTCGCGCATGTAGCGGGTGAACTCCGGGGTGCCGTACCAGCGCGAGTCGAGCGCGTACCCGACCTGCTGGTCCTGGCGCGCCGTCATGACGAAGACGTTCTTCATGAGGTACTCGCGCGTGGCCTCGAACTCCTCCTCCGTGAGCCCCTGGTCGACGAGGCGGCCGAGCTCGTGGAGTGCGATCCGGATCGCCATCTGCGCGTTGGCGGGCACGACCGGCCGGATCCACACCTCGAAGAGCTGCGCGCGCCGGGCGACGTTGGGGGCGGGGAAGAACTGGAACATGCCCCGCGGGAACGCCTCGACGTAGGCGTAGTCGCCGTAGTTCATCCCGCGCTCCTCGCGGATGCGCTGGTAGAGGTGCGAGCTCGACGAGCGGTGCTCGCCG
Source organism: Anaeromyxobacter terrae (assembly GCF_022690685.1). Taxonomy (GTDB): domain Bacteria; phylum Myxococcota; class Myxococcia; order Myxococcales; family Anaeromyxobacteraceae; genus Anaeromyxobacter; species Anaeromyxobacter terrae. The sequence continues at coordinate 26,720 of NZ_JALCYY010000046.1, forward strand.
AGCCAGGTCTTCGCGAGCCAGAGCGCGACGAAGTCGGGCTGGCCGCGCACGACGTCGAGGGGGTGCCCGAAGGAGATGGCCACGCCGGGCGTGTCCTTCTCGACGATCTCGACCTCGATCCCCTTCGGACGCCGGGCGGCGATCGTCGTCGGCGCGAGCTTCTCCCCGGCGGGGAGCTTCGCGAGCTCGGCCTGCACCCGGGCGCGGAGCGGCGCGGGCGCGTCGCCGCCGAGCCCGGCGACGAGGTTCGCGCGCGTGTAGTGCGCGCGCACGAACGCCTTCACGTCGTCGAGCGTCACCGCGCGGAGCCCTTCGACCGTGCCGAGCGCGGGGTGCCCGTACGGCGTGCCCGCGAAGACGTTCGCCTGGAGCCGCTCCTTCCCGAGCTCCTCGTCGTTCGTCTCGCGCAGGTCCTGCACGAGCGCGTTCATCCGGTCGTCCTTCACGCGCCGGAAGTCCTCCTCGCGGAACCCGGGGTCGGTGAGCTGCGGCAGCGCGACGTCGGCGAAGCGCTCCCACCCGTCCTTCGGGAAGGTGCCGGTGAGGGTGACGAGCTCCTTGTCGACCTGCGCCTCGAAGCTCGCCGCGAGCGGGTGGAGCGCGTCGCGGATCTCGTCGATGCGCATCCGGCGCGAGCCGGCGTCGGCGAGCATCGCCGCGGCGAGCCCGGCGAGCCCCTCCTTGCCCCGGGGATCCCGCGCGCTGCCCGCCTCGAAGAGGAGCTTCACGGTGACGATCGGGAGCTTCGAGGGGACCGCGACGACCGGCACCTCGCCGGCCGCCGCCCCGGCGGCGCCGGCCTGGGCAGGAGCGCCGCCGACCGCCGCGAGCGCCGGCGTCCGCTCGATGCCCGCCGGGAGCGGATCCTTCGCGAGCGTCGTCACGACGAGGCGCTCGTCCGTGAAGTAACGGCGCGCGGTCGCGAGGAGGTCGTCCGGCGTGAGCGCCGCGTACGTGCGGAAGAGCCGGTTCAGGGTGCCGTACGACCGCGCGTACATCGCGTAGCGGGCGATCTTCCCGGCGATGGCCTCGGTGGAGTCGAGGCCGCGCAGGAACGCGCTCCGCTGGTGCGCCTTCTGCTCCGCGAGCCGGGCCGCCGCCGGCGCCTCGGACCGCGCGCGCGCGAAGGTGCGGAGGATGGCGTCCCGGACGTGGATCGCGTCGGCGGGAGACTTGAGCCGCGCGTAGACGGTCACGAGCCCCGGGTCCACGTTGGCGCCGGAGTCGGCGAAGAGCGCGTCCACCTTCTGCTCCTCCACGACGAGCTGCTTGTAGAGGTCGCTCGTCTCTCCGAAGTGGAGGTCGAAGAGGAGGTCCACCGCCGGCCAGTCCTTCTTCACGTCGGAGAAGGCCGGCCCGTGGAAGGCGACCGCCACCCACGGCAAGGTCGGCGTGGTCCAGGGGACGTTCGCGTAGACCGGGCCGTGCGCCGCGGGCTCGGCGGGGATCTCCACGCGGTGGGACCCGCGCTGCCACCTGCCGAAGTACTTCTCGACGAGCGGGAGCACCTTCTGCGGGTCGACGTCCCCGGCGATCACGACGGTCGCGTGCTCCGGCCGGTACCAGCGCGCGTAGAAGGTCTTCGAGTACGCGTACTGGTTGGGCATGTCCTCGATGTCCGCGAGGAACCCCATCGTCGTGTGCTTGTACGGGTGGACGCGGAACGCGCTGTCGCGCTGGACCTCCTCGAGCTTCTGCAGCGGGTTCGAGGCGTTCTTGTTGTACTCGCCCAGGATCGCGCGCGACTCCGTCTTGAACGCCGCGACGGAGTAGTCGAGGTTCATGAAGCGGTCCGCCTCGATCTCGAGGACCTTCTCGAGGTCCTGCTTGGCGAACGTCATGTGGTAGTTCGTGACGTCGTCCGACGTGTACGCGTTCTGGCGCGCGCCGATCCGCGTCACGATCGCCTGGTAGGCGTCGGGCGGGTAGGCCTTCGTCCCGCGGAACATCATGTGCTCGAAGAAGTGGGCGAAGCCGGACTTGCCCGGCTCGACCTCGTTCCGCGATCCCGTCTGCATCGGGATCTGGACCGAGACGAGGTCCGGGAAGCCGGTCGGGACGACGAGCACCCGGAGGCCGTTCGGGAGCGTCCGCTCCACGGCCTTGAAGGTGAGGACGTCCCCCGGTTCCTTGGCCGGCGGCGCCGCGAGCGCGGGCGCGGCGTGGGCGAAGGCGAGGGACAGGAGGAGGGCAGGGATGCGCATGGAGTTCACCTCGGGCGTCTAGCGGGCGCCCACCGCGATCGGCGCGTCGAGCTCCTCGAGCAGGTTCGTCGCCTTCGCGACGTCGGTGAGGAACCAGAGCAGGTAGCGCGAGTCGACCTGGATCGAGCGGGTCGACGGCGCGTCGAAGATGAAGTCGGAGGCGATGGTCTCCCACGTCCCGTCGAAGAGCAGCCCGACGAGCTCACCGCGGCCGTTCAGCACCGCCGACCCGGAGTTGCCGCCCGTCGTGTCCACGCTGGAGAGGAAGTCCACCGGCACGTCGCCGAGCTTCGGGTCGACGTACGGGCCCGCGCCGCGCGCGTGCTGCGCACGGATCGCCTCGCGGACGGGAGCGGGGACGTCGAACTCCTCGTCGCCCGCCTTGTGCTTCGCGAGCACGCCCGCGAGGGTCGTCTGCGGGCGGTAGAAGAGGCCGTCTCGCGGCGAGACGCCCTTCACGACGCCGTAGGTGACGCGCAGCGTGCTGTTCGCGTCGGGGGCGAGCACTCCGCCCGCCTTCGCGAGGAGGGCGCGCGCGTAGACCGGGCCCACGCGCGAGCGCGCGCCGTCGCGCGCGTACTGCTCCTCGCGGAGCTGCCGCTCGAACGGGCGGAGCGCCGCGAAGAGCTCGAGGAAGGTGTCCTTGCGGGCGGCGAGCTCCTTCGTCGTCTTCCGCTCGGAGAGCTCGAGGCGCGTCTTGCGGTCGGCGAGCTCCGTCCCCGTGTAGAGCCGGTCGAGGAAGGCGTCGATCTTCCGGCCGGCCTCGTCGGTGGGCGCGCCGGGCGCGAGCCCGATGGCGGCGTCGAGAGGCGGGATGCGCTGGTCGCCGGGGAGGGCTGCCGCCTCGACGAGCGCGTAGCGCAGGAGCGCGCGGTCGGCGCGGAGGTCGAGGCTGCGCTCGAGGCGCTCGAGGTACTCCCGCAGTCGCGGCCACTCGCGCTGCTGGAACGCCGGATCGCGGTCGAGGTCCTTCTTCGGCCGGTCGTCGGCGAGCCGCCAGACGGTGCGGGCGGCGGAGAGGAGCGACGAGCTCGACGTGAGCGACTGGAACACGAGATCGCGCTCGCGCGTCCGCTCCTTCTCCGCCTGGATCCGGTCGAGCGCCGCGAGCGCGTCTCCGTACTCGGCCTTGCGCGCGGGGTCCGCGTCGATCCACGCGACGAGCGCCTTCTCCTCCTGCGCCTTCTTCTCGAGGAGCCCGCCCTTCGCCGCGCCCTCGAGGACGCCCTCGCGGTTCTTCATCGAGTTCGCGAGCCCCCGCACGCGCGGGTTCACGCGGATGGCGGTCTCCTTCGACTCCTTCGAGAGCCGCTCCAGGATCGCGAGGAGGTCCCGGTTGCGCCGCACCGTGCCCGGGTACGCCCACTCCATCTGCTCCTTCACCTCGCGGTAGGTCTTGAGCCGCTGGGTGCGCCCGGGGTAGCCCGCCACGAACACGAGGTCGTCCTCCGCGACGCCCTTCGGCGACACCTTCAGCCAGCGCTTCGGGTGGTACGGGACGTTGTCCTTCGCGTGCGGCCGCGGGCTGCCGTCCTTGCCGACGTACGCGCGGTAGAACGAGAAGTCGCCGGAGTGGCGCGGCCACATCCAGTTGTCGGTCTCGCCGCCGAAGTTCCCCACGTTCCCCGGCGGGGCGAAGACGAGCCGCACGTCCTGGATCTCGAGCTGGGCCACCTCGAACCAGCGCGCCCCCTCGAAGAAGGACGCGACCGTGCAGCGCATCCCCGGCTTCTCGCAGCGCGCGGTGCGCTGCTTCACGCGCCGCTCGATGAGCTTCCCGCGCTGGGCGTCGCCGAGCTGCGGCTCGATGCCGCCCGTGATCTCGTCCGTGACCTCCTTCACCGAGACGGTCACGTACACGCGCGCGCCCGGCCCGTTCCAGAGCTCCTCCCCGCGGGAGCGCGCCACGAAACCCTCCTCGAGCAGGTTCCGCTCCGGCGTCGAGTTGAACTGGAGCGCGCCGATGACGCAGTGGTGGTTCGTCGCGATGAGGCCGTCGGCAGAGACGAAGGAGGCGCTGCAGCCGCCGAGCGAGACGATGGCGCCCATGGGCTGGCCGGTGAGATCCGCGAACTGCCGCGCGTCGCCCGTGAAGCCGAGCTTCTCGAGGCGGTCGGCGAGGTCGGGGAGCTGCTGCGGCATCCACATGCCCTCGTCGGCGCGGGCGGAGGCGCCGAGCGCGAGCGCGAGCAGGGCTGCGAGGCGAGCTTTCACGATCGTGATCTCCTCTTCGGGGGGGGCTTGGCGACGTAACCACGCACAAGGGCTGCGGGCAAGCGAGACGGCGCGCGTTCGGCGCCAGCCCGGCCAGAGACGGGTCGCCTGCGTTCGTGACGGCGCCGGCCCCGGCGGGGCGAGCAGGGCCGGCGCGAAATAGCGACGGGGAGTGAGCGTAGACCCCTGCGACGGAGGTCACGGATCATGAAGGGTCTCGCGCTTCTCGCTCTCGCTCTCGCGTTCCAGGCGGCGTTCCTCTTCAGCGTCATGATGACGCCCACGCCGTCCGAGGCGGCAGCCCACCTCGCCCCGGTGGACGACGAGCCACAGCTCGTCTGCTACGCGGCGCCGATCGTCGTCCGCACCTAGCGGCGGGGGGGGGGGGGGGGGGCGCCCCCCCCCCCCCCGGCCCCCCCCCCCCCCGGGGGGCCCCCCCCCCCCCGCCCCCGGGCGCCGCCCCGCCCCCCCCCCCCCGGGGGGGGGGGGGGGGGGCCCCCCCCCGGCCCCCGCGCCGTCGCCCGTCGCGACGGGGCATCAAATCGGCAGCGCGAACGCGAACGTGCTCCCCGCGCCGACCCTGCTCTCCGCCCAGATGCGGCCGCCGTGGGCGAGGACGAGCTGCCGCGCGATGTAGAGCCCGAGGCCGATCCCCTCCGTCCGTCCGGCGGAGCGCGCCCGGTAGTAGCGCTCGAACAGCCGCGGGAGCTCCTCGGGCGGAACGCCCACGCCGCGGTCGGAGACCGAGACCACCGCCTCGCCGTCCGCCCTCGACACCCTCACCTCGACCGGCGCGTCCGGCGGGGAGTACTTGAGCGCGTTCGTGAGGAGGTTCACGATCACGCGCTCGAGGCGAGCGGGATCGACCTGCACCGGCGGCACGTCCTCGGAGGCCACGACGCGCACCCGGCCGGACGGCCCGGCCGGGAGGCTTCGCAGGGCGGCCTCGACGAGCCGCCCGAGGTGCGTCGGGACGCGCCGCAGCTCGAGCCGGCCGGCGTCGTAGCGGGCCGAGTCGACGAGGTCGGAGATGAGCGACGCCATCCGACGGGCGCTCCGGGTGATGCGCGCCACCTGCTCGCCCTCGCGGACGAGCGACCCGGCTTCCAGCTGGCGCGCGAGCGCGTTCGCGGAGCCGAGGACGACGGAGAGCGGCGTGCGCAGGTCGTGCGAGACGGTCCGGAGGAGGTCCTCGCGGGACTGCTCGAGGCGGCGCAGCTCCGTCACGTCGCGCGAGACGACGATCCCTGCCACGGTCTCGCCCGTCTCGTCCCGCACGACCCGCGCGCCCGTGACGACCCTGCGTGTCGTGCCGTCGCGGTGGGTGACCACGAGCTCCTCGTCCTCGAACTCCTCGCCGCGGCGGATCCGCTCGATCGGCCACTGGGCGGGGGGCACGGGCTCGCCGCCGGGTCGCGCGACGGACAGGTTCTCGGGCCCCGGCGCCTCGCCGTCGCGCAGCCCGACCGCCTCGCACGCGGCGCGGTTCCGCAGGATCACGGCGCCGCGGCGGTCGACCACGGTGACCCCCTCGCGCAGCGCCGCGAGGATCGCCCGCAGCTGTCCCTCGCGCTCCTCCGCCGCGCGGCGGGCGGTCGACTCCGCGGCGGCGACGCGCCGCAGCGCCTCGGCGGCGCGCACGCGCTCCGTCACGTTCCGCACCACCGCGACGACCTCCCGCTCGGAGAGGGACACGATCCGCGCCTCGAAGTGCTGCTCGCCCTGCGGCAGCGGGAGCGGGTACTCGATCGTGCGCACCTCGCCGGTCCGGATGGCCTCGCCGATGGCGTCCTCGAACAGCCGGGCGGCCGGAGCGGGGAGGACGTCCCGCACGCGGCGACCGAGCAGGTGCTCGGGCGCCGCGAAGAGGTCGGCGGCGCGCCCGGGGATGCACGCGAGGTACGTCCCGTCCGCGCCGAGCTGGAAGTACAGGTCCGGCTGGGCCCGGAAGATGGCCTGGAGGTGCGCCGCGCTCTCCCTGAGCGCCGCCTCGGCTCGGTGCGCCTCGGTGACGTCGTGGAGCATGGCGTAGGCGCCGATGGGCCGGCCGACCGCGTCCCGGATCGGCGCCGCGCACGTGCGCACGACCGCGTCGGTGCCGTCCGGGCGGCGCGCCCGGATGAGCGCGTCCACGATGCTGCGGCCGCGGAGCGCGAGCCCGAGCGGCGTCTCGGCGAAGGCGAGCGGACGCCCGTCGAGCGTGGAGAGCCCGAGCCGGTCCGCCTCCTCCTCCGCCGGCGGGCCGGGCGTAGCCTCGGCCTGGTAGGTCCGGCCCTTCGCGTGCGCGAAGACGACGCCGCCCGCGCTGTCGGCGACCACGACCCCCTCGGCGATGCGGGCGAGGGCGGTGCCCACCTGCCGGAGCTGATCCCGAGGGCTGGGCGCTGTCGCGGGCACTCCGGGAATACCTAAGCAAGCTCGAGGCGCGCGGCAGGCCGCGTCGCGCGCCGCGGGCGCCGGCGGCGAATGCCGGGGGCGCGTTGACGCGCGCGCGCCACCGTTCTAAGTGTGCTCGGCATGCAGGTGCGACTGAATGGGGAGCTCCGGGAGGTCCCGGAGGGCGTGACCGTCGCCGGGCTGCTCGGCCACCTCGGCGTGAAGGCGCAGCGCGTCGCCGTCGAGGTGAACGACGCGGTCGTGACGAAGGATCGCTACGAGTCCCAGCGGATCGGATCGGGCGACTCGATCGAGATCGTCGCTTTCGTCGGTGGAGGGTAGCGATGGCGGACACCTGGAGCATCGGCAGATACACCTTCACGAGCCGCCTCCTGGTCGGGACGGGCAAGTACCCCGACTTCCCCACCATGCAGCGCGCGCTCGTCGCGTCGGGCGCCGAGGTCGTGACCGTCGCGGTCCGCAGGCTCGATCTCTCCAAGACGGGCGAGGCGTCCCTCCTCGAGTGGATCCCGAAGGGCATGAAGCTCCTGCCCAACACGGCGGCGTGCTTCACGGCCGACGAGGCGATTCGCACCGCGCGCCTCGGGCGCGAGCTCGAGATGGGCGACCTCGTGAAGCTCGAGGTGATCGGCGATCGCCGCACGCTCTTCCCGGACGTGGTCGGGCTCGTCGCGGCGGCCGAGGTGCTCGTGAAGGAGGGCTTCACGGTGCTGCCCTACACGAACGACGACCCGGTCACGGCGAAGCGCCTCGAGGACGTCGGCTGCGCGGCGGTGATGCCGCTCGGCGCGCCGATCGGCTCGGGCCTCGGCATCCGGAACCCCTACAACCTCCGGATCATCATGGAGACGGTGAAGATCCCGGTGCTCGTCGACGCGGGCGTCGGCACGGCCAGCGACGCCGCGCTCGCGATGGAGCTCGGCGCCGTCGCCGTCCTCATGAACACCGCCATCGCCGAGGCGAAGGATCCGGTGCTCATGGCGGAGGCGATGCGGGGAGGCGTCGAGGCGGGACGCAAGGCCCACCTCGCCGGCAGGATCCCGATGAAGCTGCACGCCTCCGCGTCGAGCCCGATGACGGGGCTCATAGGGAGCTGATCTCACGGGGGCTGCGCCCCCGCCCCCCCCCCGGGGGGGCGCCCGGCGGCCGGCGCCCCCCCCCCCCCCCCGGGGGCCGGGGCCCGGGCGCCCGCTTCGCGGGTGCGTGCAGGTTCCCCGCCTGGAGGGGCTTCGCCCCTCCCCGCGCGTTGCGCGGGGCCCCTCCCTCGGCTCACTGTCGGAGCACTCGCCTCCTCGAGGAAGGCGCTCCCGCTTCGCCTCAACCCACCGGCGCGATCCGCGCGATCGACTGGATCTGCGAGCGGAACACGCGAGAGGGCTTGCCCCAGTTCCCCGAGCTGAAGCCCTGGCAGATCCGCTCGTAGGCCTCCGGGTGCTGGTGCGGAGCGAACTCCTCCACGACGCCCTGCAGCTCCCAGCCGCTGAAGTCGTCGAGGTCGAGCACGAGCCGCGTCTCGTGGCGGTTCGCCTTGAGGTTCATGTACGTCTTCAGGGCGAGGCCGTCGCCGTGATAGAGCGCGAGCCGCTCGCCGTCGACCTCGTGGTGGAAGATGAATCGCGGCGAGATGTTGGCCGTCTCGCCCACGCCGACGAGCGCGTACCGCACGCCCGCGAGCGTCTCCTGCAGCTCCTCGAACGGGACGTTCTCGAAGAACTTGAGCGTGTAGGGGCTGTGGTGGACGGTGAAGATCTGGGCGCCCTTCACGAGCACCGCTCCGCCCTCGAGGTCCTCGAGCAGATCGCGCTCGGTCGCGCCGGGCGAGAGCGGGCGCGTCTTCACCTGGTAGCCCTGGTACTGCTCGACCCGCGTCATGTGGACCGTGAGGCACTCGCCCTTCTGCGGCCGGCGCACGATCGGACCGGTCAGGCGGATCTCGAGGTCGCGTCCCGTCGGACCGGGCTCGAGCTCGCGGATCCGGTTCACCGAAACGGCGGCGAACGTCCCTGCGAGGGAGGTCGTGCCCATGAAGGACAGGACCTTCTCGTACTTGACCGTCGGGAAGCGGCTCGCCTGTTTCGCCTTCTGCTCCTCCAGGAACGCGAGGAAGCTGTGAAGGTCGCTCGACACGTGATCACCTCTGGGAGCAGGATGGCGTGCGCACGCGAGCTTACGGATGGGCGTCCCCGTTGTCCACCTGATCACGGATCGCAGGCTCGCGCGGGATCTCCCCGCGCGCGTCTCCGCCGCGCTCGCCGGACTGCCGCCCGGCCGGGTGCTCGTCCAGCTGCGGGAGAAGGATCTCGGCGGGCGCGAGCTGCTCGCGCTCGCCCGCGCGCTCCAGACAGTCTGCCGCGGGGCGGGGCAGCGCCTCATCGTGAACGACCGGCTGGACGTGGCGCGGGCTGCCGGCGCCGACGGGGTACACCTGCCCTCCGCCGGCATCCCGGCCGCGGACGCGCGCCGGCTGCTCGGGCCGGACGCGCTCGTCGGCGTCTCCTGCCACTCGGTCTCCGAGGTGCGCCGCGCGCGCGACGCCGGCGCGAGCTTCGCGACGGTGAGCCCCGTGTACGACACGCCCTCGAAGCGCGCGTACGGGCCGCCCATCGGGCTCGCGGTGCTGCGCGAGGCCGCGGCGCAGGGGCTGCCGGTCATCGCGCTCGGCGGGGTGACGCCCGCGCGCGTGCCCGAGCTGCTCGCCGCCGGCGCGCACGGCGTCGCGGCGATCCGCGCCTGGCTCGTGGGCGACGATCCCGCCGGCGCGGTCAGTGCGCTGCTGCCCGGCGCGGGTTGAACGGACCGAATCATGATTCACGAACAGGCGAGCGAAGCGAGCCCGCCGGGGCGCCGCCGCGACCGCGGCGAAGCCGCTCGCGGTGGCGCACGGGACCCGGCGAGCAGGGGTAGGGCCCCGACGACGGCGTCCAGCCGTCGGCGGGGCGGGGGCGCAGCCCCCGTTCAACCGACCCGGAGCGCGAGGAAGTACTGGTAGGGCAGGAACGTCCGCTCCTCGGCGACGTCGAGCCCGGCCGCGCGCGCGGCGGCGAGGAAGTCCTCGCGCGAGACCTTGTGGTCCGGCGGCGGCCCGACCGGCAGCTCGCCGGCATGGAAGTCCACGTTCACGATCCGTCCGCCCGGGGCGAGCCGCTCCGAGAGCCGGCGCAGGTACCGCGGCCCGTCGGGGAAGTGGTGGAACGTATTCACGATGAGGATCGCGTCGCACGGCTCGGGCGGCAGCCCCTCGCCCTCGGGCGCGAGCAGCGGGTGGACGTTCGCGACGCCCGCCTCCCGCGCGCGCTCCTCGAGCAGCGCGATCATGCGCGGCTCGACGTCGATGGCGTACACGCGGCCGGTCGGGCCCACCGCGCGGGCGAGGCGGAGGGCGAAGTAGCCGGGCCCCGCGCCCGCGTCGCACGCGACGCCGCCCGGTCGGAGCCCCAGCGCGGCGACCACCTCGTCCGGCTTCTGCCACTCGACGCGGGCAGGATCCTCGAGCCGCGCGAGGTAGCCCTCGAGGTCCTCGGGGTTGCCGTGGCGGTCGCGGCCAGGCGCATGGGGGTGCCCGTGGTCGTGGCCGTGCTCCGCGGGGTGTGCGTGGCCCGGGTGCTTGCGGTGCGTGCTCATGCGCGAGGAGAGCCCTCGGCCGCTCGAGAAGGTTCAGCCCTCGGTGGCCGCGGAGGGGGCGCGGTCCGGCTCGCTCGCCGCGGCGGAGCGTCGTGGGAGGAGCCGCCCCGGGCCGCGCAGGAGCAGCGCGAGCGCGACGGCGAGCATGCCGGCGTCGCGCAGCACCGTGAGCCAAGTTGCGCTCTCGTTCCCGCCGAAGCAGCCGCAGCGCAGGTCGATGCCGCGGAGCAGCGCCTGCGAGAGGCCGAGCGTGAACACCGCGAGGAGGCCGGTCGCCACGAGCGCGGCGCCGCGGGCGAGCCGCCCGGTGACGAGCAGGAGGCCGAGCGCGAGCTCGACGCCGATCACGGCCGCCGCCGCGACGGGGACGAGGGACGGCGGCACGAGCCGGTAGTTCGCGAGCGTCTCGGCGAACGCCGCCATGTCCGGTAGCTTCGTCCCCGCGGCGTACAGGAACGTCCCGCCGAGGCCGATGCGGAAGAGGGCGAGGAGCAGGTTCACCGGTGGGCCTCCGCGGGATCGTGGCAGGCGGGGCAGAAGCCGGACGCGCCGGCGCCGCCCGCAGCCACCCAGGCCGGCCAGGCGCCCTCGAGGACGCGCACGTCGGGGAGCCCCTCGCGCTTCAGCCGGTGCGCGACCTCGTCGGCGAGCGCGCAGGTGTAGTCGCCGTCGTAGACGATCACGAGCGGGAACGCGCGCAGCGCGGCGACGGCGACCGCCTCGTCCGGGTGGCCGGCGGGCGGGAGGTGCACGGCGTTCGTGACGTGGCCGGCCGCGAACTCGCTCGCGCCCCGCGCGTCGGCGAACCCGGCCTTGCACGCGTCGCAGAGCCCCTTCGCCTCCTCGACCGCGATGCGCGGGGCCCTCGCCGCGGGCGCGGCACCCGCCACCGCGCACATCCCGGTGCCGCTCTCGGCGGCCGAGTGGACGGGCCGTGCGAGCGCCGCCGGCCGCGGGCTCGCGACGTTCCCGGCGAGCCCGAGGAGCGCCCCGGCGGCGACGATGAGGGCGGCCTCTGCGAGCGTTCGCACGGGGGCGATGGTAACGCGGGCGGGGTCCCGCGGCGACGCCGAAGCGCGGGTGCGCTCGCCGGCCAAGGCGGCTATATTGCGCGGCGCATGGGCGTCCCCGTCTTCGAGATCTCCAAGGAGTTCATGTTCAGCGCCGCGCACCAGATCCGCTTCCACGGCGGGAAGTGCGAGCGGCTGCACGGCCACAACTGGCGGATCCGGGTCCACGCCCGCGCCTCCGAGCTGAACCGGATCGGCATGGTGATCGACTTCGCGGATCTCCAGAAGCTCGTCGGCGACATCGGCGGCCGCTTCGACCACCGGAACGTGAACGAGGTGCCGCCCTTCGACGAGCTGAACACCACCGCGGAGCTCCTGGCGCGCCACTTCTACGAGGAGGCGAACCGCGCGCTGCAGCAGCGCGAGGGCGGCCGGGTCCGGGTGTCGAAGGTCGAGGTCTGGGAGAACGAGGGCTCGCTCGCCGTCTACCGCGAGGAGTGATCGCGGCGGGCGCGGAGCTCGCGGGCGAGGTCCGCTCGCGCCCCGTCTCCCAGGAACGTCCGCAGCGCCGGGAAGATGACCTCCTCCTCGAGGACGAGGTGGTACGAGAAGTGCTCCCTGAGCGTGGCGACCGCGGCGGCGAGCGCGGGCCCGAGCTCCGCCCGCCGCTCCGGCGAGGCCGCGAGCTCCGAGCACACCGCGATGACGTGGGACACCGCCAGCGCGTGGCCCGCATGGTCCCGGTGCATCGTCACGAGCGCGGCGTCCACCTGCCGGTCGCGCCCGGCGAGGCGCGGCAGCACCGACTCCTCCTCGTCCCGGGCGTGCAGCGGGAGCGCCTCGGCGAAGTAGCGGCGCACGGAGGCCGCCGCGCGGGCGACCTCCTCCATCCCCGTCTCCTCGGACGTCGCCAGCCGGGCCGCCAGCTCGATGAACGAGCGGATGCGGCCATGACACTCGAGGAGGACCGCGACGGCCTCCTCGGCGAGGCTTCTCGTGCCGGTGTGCGTCTGCATCTCTCCGGTCAACGCGCACGGGCCCGTCAGCCTTCCCTCGTATCCTGCGGCTCGTGGCCGCCCTCATCCTCGCCAGGACGCCCCTCGCCGCGGCGAGGGCTGCGCGACGTCTGTGCGATGCGCAGGACGGCGTCCTGTTCGGGCCGCAGGTCTCGACGCTCGATCGCCTCGTCGTCCCGCTCGTGGCCGCCGCGGGCGACGGGCGTGCGATCCTGGATCCGCTGGCCGAGCGGCTCGTCGCCGCCGGGGCGGCGTGCGACACGGGCGGCCCGTTCGCGGGGCTCGAGGCGGCCGACGGAACGGCGGCCGTGCTCGCGGCCGCGATCGCGGAGCTCCGGCGCGCGGAGGTGAGCGCGGCGGACGCACGGGCGGCGGCGCGGGCGCTCGACGGCGCCGCGGCCGCCCGCCTGGGGGCGCTCGCCGAGGTCCTCGCCGCCTTCGAGGCGCGGCTCGCGAGCGCGGGCGCGCTCGATCGCTCCGGCGCGACGCGCGCGGCGGCCGACGCGGCGGCGCGCGGGGTGACCTGCCCGGAGACCGCCGACCTCGACCTCCTCGTCGTCGCGGGGCTCGCCGACGCGAGCCTCGCCGAGTGGGACCTGCTCTCCGCGCTCGTCGCGCGCGCGCGCCGGTCGCGGCTTCACCTGCCGTTCTTCCCCGAGCGCCCCGACGTGTGCGCGCCCGTCGAGCCGCTGCTCAGGCGCCTCGAGGCCCTGCACGAGCTCGCCGCGCGGCGCGAGATCGAGGTCGTGCTCGGGCGGATCGACGGGGACGGTCGCGCGCCCGGGCCGGCCGCGCTGCTCGCGGCCCTCGGCGGCGGCCGCGCACCGGGACCGGCGGAGGGCGGCCGCGTGCTCGCGGTGGCGGCCCCGGGGGAGGAGGGCGAGGCGGACGCGGCGGCGCGGACCGTCGCCGCGCTCGTCCAGGACGGCGTCCCCCCCGAGGAGATCGCCGTGATCGCCGCCGCGCCGCGGCAGGTGGCGCCGTCGCTCGCGCGTGCGCTCGCCGCGCGCGGCGTCCCGTTCGCCGCGGGGCGGGGCCCGGCGCTCGCCGACCTGCCTCCGGTCCGCGCCGTGCTCGACGCGATCGCCGCCGCCGCGGCCCCCACCCGTGCCGTGGTCGAGCGGCTCGCGGCCTCGAGCTACCTCGCGCTGGCGGGCCTCGGCAGCCCGCTCGGCGCGCTGCTGGA
>NZ_JALCYY010000047.1 GCF_022690685.1 Anaeromyxobacter terrae
CCGCCCGCCCGTCGCGCCGCAGGTCCGCCCGCCCGGCGGTGCCCCAGGCCAGCCCGCCGCTCCCATGGCGGCCGCGCCCCACGGCGCGCCCGGGCAGCCGGCGAGGCCGGCGGTCGATCCGCGCACGCTGCGCCCCACCTCGACGCAGGCGGTCGTGATCTCGCGGCCGCTCGTGCCGGTGCGCCGCGTGACGCCGCCGACGAGCGCGCGCCAGCAGTTCCCGGCCGCGCCGGGGCCGCGCGCGCTCGGCGAGGTCCGCGAGCTCAAGGTCGTCCCGGGCTCGCTCGGCCGCGAGCGCGAGTTCATCGACGTCTCCCGCGACAAGCGCGGCCGCGGCCGCGCCCCGGGCCGCCCGGTGTCGGAGGAGCAGGCGAAGAGCCTCACCGGCAAGGAGCTGCTCGCGGCCGCCATCACGGCCCGCGCGTACATCCCGATCCGCGGCAAGAAGAAGAAGCCTACGAAGAAGGGGGCCAAGACGCTGGTCACCGAGCGCGCCGAGCACAAGAAGGTCATCCGGATCGAGGAGTCCATCTCGGTCTCGGAGCTGTCCCAGGCCATGGGCGTCAAGGCGTCCGACCTCATCCGCAAGCTGATGCAGGGCGGCACCATGGCGACCATCAACCAGCAGATCGACGCGGACACCGCGGCGCTGCTCGCCACCCAGTTCGGCTTCACCCTCGAGAAGAAGGGCTTCGAGGTCGAGGAGTACATCCCGGAGATCGAGGTGGACGAGTCCAAGCTCGTCATCCGCCCGCCGATCGTGACCGTCATGGGCCACGTCGACCACGGCAAGACCTCGCTCCTCGACGCCATCCGCCAGGCGGACGTCGCCGCGGGCGAGGCGGGCGGGATCACCCAGCACATTGGCGCCTACTCGGTGCAGACGCCGCAGGGGCCGATCACCTTCCTCGACACGCCAGGCCACGAGGCGTTCACGGCGATGCGCCAGCGCGGCGCGCAGGTCACCGACCTCGTCGTGCTCGTCGTCGCGGCGGACGACGGCGTGATGCCGCAGACGGTCGAGTCGATCAAGGCGGCCAAGGCCGCCGGGGTCACGATCCTCGTCGCCATCAACAAGATCGACAAGCCGGGCGCGTCGCCCGAGCGCGTCATGCAGCAGCTCACCGAGTACGAGCTCGTCGCCGAGCAGTGGGGCGGCACGACGATCATGCTGCCCGTCTCCGCCCGCACGAAGCAGGGCATCCCGGAGCTGCTCGAGTACATCGCGCTGCAGTCCGAGGTGCTCGAGCTCAAGGCGAACCCGGAGATGCTCGCCTCGGGCCGGGTCATCGAGGCGAAGCTCGAGAAGGGCCGCGGTCCGGTCGCGACCGTGCTCGTCGAGGAGGGCACCCTCCGCGTAGGCGACGCCCTCGTCACCGGGATCCACTACGGCCGCATCCGCGCGATGATGAACGAGCGCGGCGAGCAGGTGAAGGAGGTCCCGCCGGGCTATCCGGTCGAGGTCCTCGGCCTCTCCGGCGTGCCGATCGCGGGCGACGAGTTCGACGTCGTCGAGGACGAGAAGGCGGCGAAGGAGGTCGCCGAGCACCGCGCCGAGAAGCAGCGCAAGAAGGAGCTCGGCACGACCCGCAAGGCGACGCTCGAGGATCTCTTCGCGAAGGCGAAGACGAGCGGCGCGAAGGTCCTGAACGTCGTCATCAAGGCCGACGTGCAGGGCTCGTCCGAGGCCGTGTCGCAGGCGCTCCAGAAGGCCGCCACGAAGAAGGTCGGGGTGAAGATCCTCGACGCCGGCGTGGGGGCGGTCACCGAGTCCGACGTCCTCACCGCGGCGGCCGGCAACGGCATCATCGTCGGGTTCAACACGAAGCCCGAGACGAAGGTCGAGCAGATCGCCAGCCAGCAGGGCGTCAAGATCCTCCTCTTCGACATCATCTACGAGGCGGTGGACAAGATCCGCGAGGAGATGGCGAGCCTGCTCGAGCCCATCATCCGCGAGAAGCCGCTCGGCAAGGCCGAGGTGCGGGCGCTCTTCAACATCCCGAAGATCGGCGCCATCGCCGGCTCGGCGGTCACGGAGGGCGTCATCAAGCGCGCGGCGCACGTGCGGGTGCTGCGCGACCGGAAGGTCGTCTACAGCGGCAAGATCGGCTCCCTGAAGCGCCTCAAGGACGACGTGCGCGAGGTGCAGTCCGGCTTCGAGTGCGGCATCGGGATCGACGGCTTCAGCGACGTGAAGCCGGGCGACGTCATCGAGGCGTACGAGCTCGAGGAGATCCGCCCGTCCCTCGACTAGCCCGACGCAGGATCCCGGCCGATCTCGGGCGGGCTCGTCGCTGCGCTGCTCGCCGTACGGAGGCAGTACGGCTGCGCTGCTCGCTCCTCGCGCGCCCGACCTCGGCTCGGGCTTCTGCGTCGGGTCCGCCCGACGCGGGATCCCGGCCGAGTGGTCCTCGGACGAGCGTCCTCGAACCCGGTGGGATACGTTAGGCCGGATCGGGCAGGCGCGGCAGCGCCCGGAGGCGGGGGGCCACATGTTCGTCGGAGTACTCAGGCTCACCCTCCACCTCCCCGCGCCGGGCTCGCTCAAGTCGAAGCGGCACCTCGTCCGCTCCGCGATCGACCGCGTGAAGGCGAAGTTCAACGTGTCGATCGCCGAGGTGGGTGAGAACGACCTCTGGCAGCGCAGCGTCATCGGCGTCACCGCCGTGGGGAACGACCACGGGTTCGTGAACGAGACGCTCGACAAGGTCGCGAACTTCGTCGCGTCGATGCACGGCGGCCAGATCCAGCTCACCGCGCGCGACCTCGAGATCGTCGCGTACGGCGATCACCTCGGCGAGGACGGCGGCCGGACGCTCGCGGACGTCGAGGCGGAGCAGGAAGAGCGGGAAGAGCAGGACGAGGGCTGGAGCGGCGAAGACGCCGAGGGCGGGGAAGAGGAAGAGGACGAGGAGACCCGATGAGCACGCACAGCCGGCCCGCACGCGTCGCCGAGGAGTTCCGCCATGGGCTCGCGGAGGTGATCGCGCGCGGCCTCAAGGACCCCCGCGTCACCGGGTTCATCACCGTGACCGGCGCGAAGATGTCGCCCGACCTCAAGGAGGTCACGGCCTACGTGTCGATCCACGCCGACGAGGCGGAGCGCGCCCGCACGCTGGAGGGGCTCCAGGCGGCCACGACCTACCTGCAGCGCGAGGTCTCGCGGGGCCTCCGGCTCCGGCACACGCCGCACCTCCGGTTCGTCTACGACGAGTCGGTCGCGCGCGGCGATCGCATCGAGCGGCTCCTCAAGGAAGCGCGGGACAAGGACTCGCAGCGCGAGCCGTGAGCCGCTCCGGCGTACTCGTCGTCGACAAGCCGGCCGGGCCGACCAGCTTCGACGTCGTGCAGCGCGTGCGGCGGCTGCTGGGCGCGGCGCGGGCCGGCCACGCCGGCACGCTCGACCCGGCCGCCACCGGGGTCCTCGCGGTGTGCGTCGGGGACGCCGTGAAGCTCCAGCAGTACCTCGCCGACGCGGACAAGGCGTACGAGGCGACGGTCGCCTTCGGCGCCGCGACGGAGACGGAGGACGCGGAGGGCCGGGTCATCGCGACCGGCGATCCGTCGGGGCTCAACGCGGACCAGATCCGCGCCGCGCTCACGCGCTTCGTGGGCGAGATCGAGCAGGTCCCGCCCATGTACTCCGCCGTTCGTGTCCGCGGCCGGCGGCTGCACGAGGCGGCGCGGGCGGGCGAGTCGATCGAGCGCGCGCCGCGGCGCGTCCGGGTGGACGCGCTCGAGCTCCTCGCGCTCGACGCGGCGCCGGGCGACGCGGCCGAGGGAGCCCCCGGGCCGGTGCTCCGCCTCGCCCGGCTCACGGTGCGCTGTGGGAAGGGCACCTACGTGCGGACCCTCGCTGCGGATCTGGGGAGGGCGCTCGGCGTGCCCGCCCACCTCGCCGCGCTCCGCCGCACCGAGGCGAGCGCCTTCCGCGTCGAGGAGGGGATCAGCCTCGCGGCGGCGGAGGCGCTCGACCGCGAGGCCCTCGCCGCGCGGATCGTTCCGATGGGGGAGGCGCTGCGGGTGCTCCCGCCGGTCGCCCTCGACTGGCACGAGGTGCGCGACCTCGTCCACGGCCGCGCGCTGCAGCGCGAGGCGCCTGCGGCGCTCGTCCGCGCCCTCGCCCCGGACGGTCGGCTCGTCGCGATCTGCTCGCTCGGGGAGCGGGGGCTCAGGCCCCAGCGCGTCTTCCTCGGCCCCGGCGACCTGGGCGCGGCTCGCGCCGAGGAACGTTGACTCGTCCGGACGGATGGCTTAAGACCCCGCTTTCACACGAACGCCCACTGTGGCCCGAGGCGCGCGCCTTCGCCCTCGCCGCGGTGGAGCGAACCCACGAAAGGAAGTCCCTATGGCGCTGGTGCAGGAGCGGAAGCAGGAGCTGGTGACGAAGTACAAGCGGCACGAGAAGGACACCGGCTCGCCCGAGGTGCAGGTGGCGCTCCTCACGGAGCGGATCACGTACCTCACCGAGCACTTCAAGACGCACAAGAAGGACCACCACAGCCGCCGCGGCCTGCTGAAGCTCGTCGGGCAGCGCCGGCGCCTGCTCGACTACCTCCGCACCATCGACCAGGGTCGCTACAAGACGCTGATCGAGCAGCTCGGCATTCGCAAGTAGGCGGTGGAACGAAGCGCCTCGGCAATCTCGCCGGGGCGCTCGCGCTTTCCGGCGACGGAGGCGCGAAGCAGGGCAACGCGCCCGCACGGGCCGGGGCCGCGACGAGACCGCGAGGTCGCTTCCGTTTCCGACTGGGCCGCCTCTCCTCCACGGAGAGGCGGCGGAGTGAGGAACAGAGGCACCTCCCGATCCCGGTGGCGGCAGCGGCGCGCGCGGGACAACGCGGCGAGGGACTCCCGAGGGCGTCCTCGCGCGCAAGGAAGGTGCACATGAATCCGATCCAGAAGACCGCTCGCGTGGGCGACCGCGAAATCCTGCTCGAGACGGGCAAGGTCGCGAAGCAGGCGCACGGCGCCGTGTGGGTCCGCATGGGCGACTCGATCGTGCTCGTCACGGTCGTCTCGGCCGCGGAGAAGAAGGAGGGCATCGACTTCTTCCCGCTCACGGTCGACTACCAGGAGAAGCTCTTCGCCGCGGGCCGCGTCCCGGGCAGCTACTTCCGCCGCGAGGGCCGGCCGACCGAGAAGGAGACGCTGACCTCCCGCATCGTCGACCGCTCCTGCCGGCCGCTGTTCGCCGAGGGCTACTCGAACGAGACGCAGGTCATCGCGACCGTGATCTCGTTCGACCAGGAGAACGACACCGACGTCCTCGCGCTCACGGGCGCGTCGGCGGCGCTGCACCTCTCCGACATCCCCTTCAACGGCCCCATCGCCGGCGTCCGCGTCGGCCGCGTGAACGGCCAGTTCGTCGCGAACCCGACGCTCGCGCAGCGCGCCGAGGCGGACCTCGACGTCATCATGGCCGCCTCGCGCGACGCCATCGTGATGGTGGAGGGCGGTGCGAAGGAGGTGTCCGAGCAGGTGATGGTGGACGCGCTCCTCTTCGGCCAGGCCGCGGTGAAGGACCTGCTCGACGTGCAGGACGCGCTCCGCAAGGCGACCGGCGACAAGCCGCGCCGCGCCTTCGAGCCTCCCAAGAACGACGTCGCGCTCCGCGAGAAGGTGAAGGCGCTCACCTGGGAGAAGGTGAAGGAGGCCTACGCCCGCAACGAGAAGCACGACCGGTACGGCCGGCTCTCCGAGATCAAGAAGGAGCTCCTCCAGGCCCTGAAGGAGGAGGCGGGCGGCGACGCGCAGAAGCTCGCCGGCATCACGCTCCGTGAGAAGGAGATCAAGGGCTACTACGAGGACGTGAAGTACGAGTACATGCGGAAGATGATCACCGACGAGCGCCGTCGCATCGGCGGCCGCGGTGAGGCGGACATCCGCAAGATCTGGTCCGAGGTGGGGCTCCTCCCCCGCGTCCACGGCTCGGCGCTCTTCACGCGCGGCGAGACGCAGGCGCTCGTCGCGACCACCCTCGGCACCGCCGAGGACGAGCAGCGCGTCGAGATGCTCACCGGCATGACCTTCAAGCGGTTCATGCTGCACTACAACTTCCCGCCGTTCTCGGTCGGCGAGGTGAAGTTCCTCCGCTCGCCGGGCCGCCGCGAGATCGGCCACGGCGCCCTCGCCGAGCGCGCGCTGCGCCAGGTGATGCCGGCCGAGGACAAGTTCCCGTACACGGTCCGCATCGTCTCCGACATCATGGAGTCGAACGGCTCGTCCTCGATGGCGTCGGTGTGCGGCGGCTGCCTGTCGCTCATGGACGCCGGCGTGCCCATCAAGGCGCCGGTCGCAGGCATCGCGATGGGGCTCATCAAGGAGGGCGAGAAGATCGCCATCCTCTCGGACATCCTCGGCGACGAGGATCACCTCGGCGACATGGACTTCAAGGTCTGCGGCACCGCCGAGGGCATCACGTCGATCCAGATGGACATCAAGATCGGCGGCGTGACCCGCGAGATCCTCGAGCGCGCGCTGGCGCAGGCGGCCGACGGCCGCAAGCACATCCTCGGCGAGATGGCGAAGGCGATCTCCCAGCCGCGCGAGTCGATCAGCGCCTACGCGCCGCGCATCACGACCATCAAGATCCGGCCGGAGCGCATCAAGGACATCATCGGCCCCGGCGGCAAGACCATCAAGGACATCACCGCCCGCACCGGCACCTCGATCAACATCGAGGACGACGGCTCGGTGTCGATCGCGAGCCCGAGCCAGGACAAGGTCGAGGCGGCGATCAAGATGATCCGCTCGCTCACGCAGGAGGCGGAGATCGGCAAGACCTACCTCGGCACGGTCCGCAAGATCGCCGAGTTCGGTGCCTTCGTGGAGCTGTTCCCGGGCACCGACGGCCTCATCCACATCTCCGAGCTCTCGGACAAGCGAGTGAAGAGCGTCTCCGACGTCCTCTCCGAGGGCGAGGAGGTGCTCGTGAAGGTCATCTCCGTCGACCGGGCGGGCAAGATCCGCCTCTCGCGCAAGGAGGCGCTCGCGGAGGCCGCCGGCAAGAAGCCCGAGGGCGCCGCCGAGACGAAGGGCGAGCCCGCCAAGTAGACGTCACAGCCCGTGCCGCGCGCCGGGGCCCTCCGCGGGCCCCGCGCCCGCGGTCGAGAGGTCTCGATGCCGGTGACGGTGAAGGTGCGGCGCGTGGGCCAGCGCGGCCCGCCGCTCGAGCTACCCCGCTACGAGACGGACGGCGCCGCGGGGCTCGACCTGCGCGCCGACGAGCCGGTCACGCTCGCCCCCGGCGAGCGGCGGCTCGTCCCCACCGGCCTCGCCCTCGAGATCCCGCCCGGCCACGAGGGCCAGGTGCGCCCGCGCTCCGGGCTCGCCGTGCGCCACGGCGTGGGGATGGTGAACGCGCCGGGCACCATCGACTCCGACTATCGCGGCGAGGTGGGCGTCCTGCTCGTGAACCACGGGCAGGCGCCCGTGTCGTTCGCGCGCGGCGATCGCATCGCCCAGCTCGTCATCGCGCCCGTCGTCCGGGCCGAGCTCGTCGCCGCCGGGGAGCTCTCCGGCAGCGGGCGCGGCGACGGCGGCTTCGGCTCGACCGGCCAGTGATCCCGAGGTGACCCCATGATCCCCCGCTATACCCGGCCCGAGATGGGCCGCATCTGGACCCCGGAGCGCCGCTACCGGATCTGGCTCGACGTCGAGCTCGCCGCCTGCGAGGCGATGGTCCGCCTCGGCGAGGTGCCGCCGGCGGACTTCGAGGCGCTGCGCCGCGCGTTCGACGGCTTCGAGTTCACCGCGGCGGACGTGGCCCGCATCGAGGAGATCGAGCGGACCGTCAAGCACGACGTCATCGCCTTCCTCACCTTCGTCGAGGAGAAGGGCGGCCCCGCCGCGCGCCACCTGCACAAGGGGATGACCTCCTCCGACGTGCTCGACACGACGCTGGCGGTCCAGCTCCACGAGGCGACCAGGCTCCTCCTCGCCGGCGTGGACCGGGTGATGGCGGCCGTGAAGAAGCGCGCCCACGAGCACGCGCGCACGCCGATGATGGGCCGCAGCCACGGCATCCACGCCGAGCCCGTCACCTTCGGCCTGAAGCTCGCCGGCTGGTACGACGCCTGGGGCCGCCGCCGCGAGGCGATCGCGCGCGCCGGCGAGACCGTGGCGGTGGGCAAGATCTCCGGCGCGGTGGGGACGTTCGCGAACGTCGACCCGCGCGTCGAGGCGTTCGTGATGGAGCGGCTCGGCCTCGCCGGCGGGGAGGGGGCCGCGACGCAGGTCGTGAACCGCGATCGCCACGCCGACTTCTTCACCGCGCTGGCGGTGGCGGGCGGCACGCTCGAGCAGCACTCGACCGAGGTCCGCCACCTGCAGCGCACGGAGGTGCGCGAGGCGGAGGAGCCCTTCACGGCGGGCCAGAAGGGCTCGTCGGCGATGCCGCACAAGCGGAACCCCATCCTCTCCGAGAACCTCACCGGCATCGCGCGCCTGCTCCGCTCCTACGCGCTCGCCGCGCTCGAGGACATCGCGCTCTGGCACGAGCGGGACATCAGCCACTCGTCGGTCGAGCGGGTGATCGGCCCGGACGCGACCATCGCCCTCGACTTCGCGCTGCACCGCTTCGCGGGGATGATCGAGAACCTGCGCGTGTACCCGCAGCGGATGCAGGAGAACCTCGATCTCACCGGCGGGCTGTACGAGGCGCAGCGCGTGCTCCTCGCCCTCGTCGGCAAGGGCGTGGCGCGCCAGGAGGGCTACGTCTACGTCCAGCGCAACGCGATGAAGGTCTGGGAGGAGCAGGTCGACTTCCGGACCGCGCTGAAGCGGGACCCGGACGTGAAGCGCGTGCTCTCCGACGAGGAGATCGACGCCTGCTTCGCGCTCGAGTACCACCTGAAGCACGTGGACACGATCTTCCGCCGCGTGTTCGGGGCGCCGTAGGCGGCCGTGGTGCGGATCGAGCGGAGCCCCGGCGCGCTGGTCCTCGCGTCGCGCCTGGCGCGGCCGCGCGTGCTCGCCGTCCTCGCCGTCGCGCTCCTCCTCGGCGCCGCCGGCCTGCGCGGCGCCGCCCCCTGGGCGGCCCTCGCGCTCGCGGCGCTCGCCGCGCTCATGGTCCTGCTCGGCGGCCGCTCGGTGCGCGCGACCTTCGCGCGCGGGCGTGTCCGGGTGAGCGGCGGCAAGCCGCTCCAGCGCCAGGACCGCGCGCTCGCCGAGTTCACCGGCGTCCGGGTCGAGACGGTCGGGGAGGCGCGGGCGCGCCGCGCCGAGCGGCTCGTGCGCGGCTACCGGGAGCGCAGCGGCGGCTCGGCCGCGCCCGCCTGGCTCGTCCCCGCGCCCGCCCCCGGCACGAACGACCACCTCCGCCGCCTCGTCCTGGTGGCGCGCGACGGCGAGCCGCTCGCGGTGACCGCGTGGCTCGCGCCCGAGGACGACCTCGAGCCTGCGCGCGCCGAGATCGCGGCGATGTTCTGATAGAGCGCTGCCCTCATCAGTCATCCTGAGGCTGCCGACCGTGCCCACGGTCGCCGTTCGACGAGCGGCTCAGCGCGCGGGGCGGTTGGGGCATCGACGGGGTGAGCAGCCCGTCCCGGGAATGCGCCCTTCGGAGTCATGCGGTCAGCAAGAGCGCGACAGGCGTGCCCGCGGGGACCTGGGCCACGGTGGCGCGGCTCTCGGCCGACCGCGGCTGGAGCGTCGTCGCTCCGGCCCGCGCGGCCGCGAGGCGCCGTCCGCGCGCGGGGCGCGGGCGCAGTCGTGCCGGCCCGCAAGTCTCACGGCGCCCGCATTCCCAGCTGCATGGCGGGACGCGGGGGCGCCCCGCCGGCGCGCTCCAGCGGCGTCGGTCCGTCGCCCGGGTGGCGGCGGAAGCCTTCCATGTGCTCGCGTCCGAAGGTCCTCTCGGCGTGAAGCAGGTTATGAGCTCGGCAGACGAGCCGTAGATTGTCGATCGTCGAGGGCCCTCCGAGCGCCAGAGGGCAGATGTGGTCGAGCTCGAGCTTCCAGCGGCTGTTGCAGCGGCACCCATCCGGACCGACCCAGGCGCAGCGCCCGCCGTCGCGCTTCCACACCGAGCGGCGCACTATCGCCGAGATCGTGGACGTCGCCTCCGGGGACCTCGCCGCCATCGCCTCCGGGCGCTTCGTCTTTCGCTCCGGCGCGACCGCGCCCTTGCGCTTGCCGTGCTTGTCGATGGCGCAGCGGATCGCCTCGTGGAGCACCGCCGCCAGGTCACCGTCCGGGAGCTTGTGCGAGAGAAGACACCGGAGCGTCTCGAGGTCCTCCTTGCAGGCGCGGTCGAGGGTGACGCGGAGGGACCAGTGGCTCTCGGTGACCGCCACGGTCTCCGACCTGCGCCTCGGCCTCTCGCTCCGGACTTCGCGGGTTGCCGGGGACGCGGCGTCTGTCGGGCTCGCGTCGGGCATGGGCGCTGCGGGTGCTCCGCCCGACGGCTCGGCGCGCTCCCCGCCAGTGTCCGGCGCCGTGAGCGGCAGCGCCGCGCTCGCCTTGGCCGGCTCGCGCTCCGGGAGCTTGCGGATCCCCGCGCGCGGCGCGGTGCGCGCCTGGATGGAGGCGACGAGGTGCTCGACCTCGGCGCTCCCGCCACCCCGGCTGGGCCGCTCGGACCGTGCCTGGACAGCGCGATCCCAACTCTTCGATGCCCGAGTCCGATGTGCGCATCCATACGCCGGTCCATCGGCGTACGGCCCTCCGGGCGGTCGGCCCTGAGATGAGTCCTGAGGGCTGCGCCCCGCCCCGCCGACGGCCGCCCGCGGTCGCGGGTGCGCGCGGGTTCCCCGCCGGAGGGACTTCGCCCCTCCCGCGAAGGCCCGTTCGACTGTGCCCCCACCCACCCCTGCTGCGGCTAGGGGCTGCGCCCCCGCCCCGGCGCGCGCGGGCGTGGCAAGGCGCGGGCGGCGAGCTCCTCGATGTGCGCGAGGCAGGCGTGCGGGGCGCGCTGCAGGATCATGTGGGGCGCGTCGAGCCGCACCACCTCGGCGGCGGGGCGGAGCGCCAGGATCTCGTCGCCGACGTCGGTGCGGATGAGCCGGTCGCGCGACGGCGAGAGCACGAGGATCGGCGCGTCGACCTGCACGAGCGCGTCACGCACGTCCGAACGGAGCGCCTCCATCGCGCGGAGCGCCATGACCTCGGGCGTCGTCCTCCCCACCGCCTCCTGCACCTCGCGGAGGAGCGCGTCGGGTGCATCCCGCCCCGCCATGAAGTGGCGCACGAGGAAGGCGGGCATCCGCAGGCCGAAGAGGCGGGCGCCGACGAGCCCGCGGATCGGATGGAGGAGCGGGTGCAGCGGCCGGTGCAGGAACGTCGCGGCGAGCACGAGGCCGGCGAGCCCGGGCGGCCGCTCGGCGGCGAGCCGGATCGCGATCGGCCCGGAGAACGACTCCGCCACGAGGAGGAACGGCCCGCGCGGCAGGCTCGAGCGCACGCGATCGACGAGCGCGTCGTAGCCGAGCGGCGCGTCGGCCGGGTAGGAGACCACCACCGGCGCGATGCGCCGCGGCGCAGCGGCGAGGAGCGGCGCGAAGAGCCGGCCGCTCCCGTCGATGCCGGGGAGGAGGAGCGCCGGGGTCGCGCCGGCGGGCATGCGCCGGAGGCTAGAGATAGCCCTTCGCGCGGAGGTTGCGCTGGATGCGCTCCTCGACCGAGCCCACGTCCGACGCGAACGTCTCGCCGGTGAGCCGCTCGAAGACCTCGATGTACTTGCGCGCGAGCATCACCCGCACGTCGTCGGAGAGGGCGGGGGGCTTGCCGTGGCCGGAGAACCCGTGCTCCTTGATGAGCCACTGCCGGATGTTCTCCTTGTCGAGCATCTCCTGCTCGGCGCCCTTCGCGAACCGATCCTCGTAGCCGTCCGCAACCCAGTAGCGGGAGCTGTCGGGCGTGTGGATCTCGTCGATGACCACGAGCTTCCCGGCGATGGTCCCCATCTCGTACTTCGTGTCCACGAGGATGAGGCCGCGGCTCCGCGCCCACTCCTGCCCGCGCTGGAAGAGCCGCTCCGCGATGGTGGTCGCCTCGCGCCAGAGCTCCGGCGAGACGAGGCCCTGAGCGAGGATCTCCTTCTCGCTGATGGGCTCGTCGTGCTTGCCGTACTCCGCCTTGGTGGAGGGCGTGATGATGGGCCGGTCGAAGCGCTGGTCCTTGCGGAGCCCCTTCGGCCACTCGATCCCGTAGGCGCCCGCCTTGCCGGCCTCGTAGTCGCGCCAGAGTGAGCCCGTGATGTAGCCGCGGATCACGATCTCGATGGGCAGCGGCTTCGCGCGCTTCACGACCATGACGCTCGGATCGGGCAGGTCGACGACGTGCGTCGGCGCGAGGTCCTTCACCTTCTCGAACCAGAAGGCGGTGAGGCGGGAGAGCACCTCGCCCTTGAACGGGATCGTGCCGAGCACGTGGTCGAACGCGGAGATGCGATCGGTCGTGACCATCACGATCTCGTCGCCGCGGGCGTAGTTGTCGCGGACCTTGCCGCGGTACAGCTCGCCGAGCGCGGGCAGGTCGATCTGGCGGAGCGTGTGGGGGAGCTGAGCGCGGAGCTTGTCGTCCGGGATCATGGGCGGGATGTTATACGTCGCGCCCTCACATGGAACCGGGAAAAGTACGGATCGTCCTTCACCGCCCGCAGAGCGCCGACAACATCGGCGCCGTCGCCCGGGCGATGAAGAACTTCGGCCTGTCCCGCCTGGCGATCGTGGCGCCGCCGTCCTGGGCGGGGCCTCCTCGCAGCGGGGGGCCGGGCACCGCCCGGGAGGACGTCCTCGCGCGCGCCCGCCGCCTCGCGCGGCGGGCGTCGGACGTCCTGGAGGCCGCCGAGGTCCACGCGGAGCTGCGCGGGGCGCTCGGCCCGGCCGTCTGGACCTGCGGCACGACCTCGCGCGCGGTGGAGGGGCGCCCCTTCCTCGATCCCGCCGGCCTCGCGGCGGAGGTCGCCCGGCGGAGCGTCCAGGGCGAGGTCGCGATCGTGTTCGGGCAGGAGCGGCGCGGGCTCTCCGACGCGGAGCTCGAGCTCTGCCAGGCGGTCTGCTCCATCCCGACCTCGCCGGCGTACGACTCGATGAACCTGGCCCAGTCCGTGGCGGTGCTCGCCTATGAGATCGGCCGGCCGCGCCAGGCTCCCACGCCGCAACCGGCCGCGGCGGAGCCCGCGCGGCACGCGACCGTAGAGGCGCTGTGGGACCGGCTGAAGGCGCTCCTCGGCGCGGCGGGCTACCTGAACCCGCAGAACCCCGAGCACATCCTCGCGGACCTGCGCCGCCTGCTCGCCCGCGCGGAGCCCACGCAACGCGAGGTCGAGCTCCTCGTCGCGGCGGTGCGCGCGCTCGAGCGGACGCTGCGCGACCGCGCGAGGTGAGGAACCCGCCGGCTACGCCGCCGGGGCGGCCGCGGCCTGGTTCTTCTTGCGGCTCTTCTTCCAGGCCTCGAAGTGCTCCTGGCAGAGCCCGTGCTCGACGACCTTCTTCTTGCAGTCGGGCTTCGAGCAGGTGTCGTAGCGTCCCGGGCGGCTCTCGAGCTCGCCACGGCGGAACTGCTTGTAGTGGAAGAAGCAGAGGCCCTTGGCGCGGTAGGCGCGCTTGCAGCCGGCCACCGTGCAGGTCTTGGTGCCGCCGCCCTTCGCGCGAGGCGCGGCCTTCTTCGTGTTGGTCGTCTCGGCCATAGAGGGGCGCTAGATACCCGACCCGAGGTCGGATGGCAACTAGCGACCCTCGTCCCCGAGTGCGGCCCGCGCCTGGGCGGCCTTCGCCCGTTCCTGCGCGGGCACCTCGGCGAGCGAGATCCGGACCGAGCGCTCGGGCCCTTGCCCGCGGCGGGTCTTGAGCTCGATCTCGCGGCCCACACCCGCGGTCGACACGTACCAGCGGAGCCTCGAGGGGGTGTGGACGTCGTGGCCCTGGAACCCGGTGATCACGTCGCCGACCTTGACCCCGGCGGCGGCGGCGGGGCCGCCCGTCGCGACCTCCGTCACCACCACCCCGCGCGGCTCGTCGCCCCGCGGGATCTCGCGGACCGCGACGCCGAGCCAGCTCCGCACCACGCGGCCGTGATCGCGCAGCTGGCCGACGATCTCCTTCGCCATGTTGATGGGCACGGCGAAGCCGATCCCCTGGCCGGTCGCGTTTACCGCGGTGGCGATCCCGATCACCTCGCCGCGCAGGTTCAGCACCGGCCCCCCCGAGTTGCCCGGGTTGATCGACGCGTCGGTCTGGATGAAGTCGTACGTGCCCGGGCGCCCGAGCGGCGCGATGTCGGTCCGGCCGGTGTGGCTCACGATCCCGAGCGTCACGGTGTGGTCGAGCCCGAAGGGGCTGCCGATCACGAGCACCCACTCGGCGACGGCGACTCGGTCGGAGTCGCCGAGCGGCACGAACGGAAGCGGCCGCTTGGCCTCGATCTTGAGGAGCGCGACGTCGGACTCGGCGTCGGCACCGACCACGCGCGCGGGCACGCGCGGAGTGTCCGAGCCGAAGTCGACCTCGACCACCTCGGCGCCCTCGACCACGTGGGCGTTCGTGACGACCCAGCCGTCGCGGTGGATGACGAAGCCCGAGCCGATCCCCTTGCGCGGCCCCTCGTTGAGCTTCTCGAACAGGTCGCGGAGCTCCTCGTCGTTCGCGCCCGGCGGCGGCGCCTGCGTGGTCACGACCCCGACCACCGCGGGGATCGCCGACTCGGCGAGCCTGGACAGATCCGGGAGCCCCTGCGCGGCCTGCGGGACCACCTGTGGAGCCTTCGCCTCGGAGTACAGCGGGCGCGAGGCGTCGCCCGGTCCCGCCGCCACCCACGCCGCCGCCACGAGCGCCGCCCAGCCGGACATGACCACCTCCACCCGCCGGACTCGCGGGCTCCCGAACAAGGTGGGGACCGCGGAGGAGGCGGCGCAAGGAGGCGAAGCTGGGGGTTGCCCGCGCGTCCGGCGCGGGCCGGGGCACTGCTAGGGGTGGGCGCGCAGCTCGTCCGCGAGGACGCGATCGAGGGCGCGGCGGTCGGCGTCGGTGTGAGCCTCGGTGGGCCGGGCGCGGGACCCTCCCTGCGCGCCGCGAGCCTGCGAGCGGGCGGTCGGCCGGTGGTCGGCCGACGGCTTCTCGCCGCCGCGGCCGGCGAGCTCGTCCCAGCCGCGCTCGACGAAGGCGGGGAAGCTCCCGGCGCGCTCCCAGCGCGCCGCGAGGGTGCGGCCGTGGACGGGCACCCAGAGCCACAGCGCGGCGAGCACGGCGCCCGCGAGGACGAGCTTCGCGAGGAGGCGGAGCATGCGAACCGGGGTAGCACGGGACCCGGGCGCGAGCGAGTTTTGGGCGGGACCCGGGTGGGCGCCGGCTATCGCAGGTACGGGACGAGCTCGGCGGCGTCGTCCACGAACGCGGTCGCGCCCGCCGCGGCGAGCTCCGCGCGGGAGCCGAGCCCCCAGGTCACGGCGACGAGCGCGACGCCCGCCGCGCGCGCGGTCGCGACGTCCACGCGGCTGTCCCCGACGAACACCGTGTCGCCGGGCGCCGCCCCGTGCTCGGCCATGATCTCGAGCGACCCGGTGGGATCGGGCTTCCGCGGCGCGTCATCGCCGCCGACGATCGCGACGAAGCGATCCGCGACGCCGAGGCCGGAGAGGATCTTGCGGGCCATCGCGCCCGGCTTGTTGGTGTGGACCGCGAGCGCGCGTCCGGCGCCGGCGAGCGCCGCGTCGAGCCCGGGGTAGAGCCGCGTGCGGTCGAGGCAGTGCGCCTCGTAGTGGTCGCGCCAGAGGGCGAGCGCCGGCTCGAGGAGCTCGTCGCGCGGGGCGATCGCGCGGGCGAGGAGCAGCCGCGCCCCCTCGCCGACGAAGCCGCGGATCTCGTCCCGCCCCCTCGAGGGCAGCCCGAGCGCGGCGAGCGCGTGGTTCACCGACGCCGCGAGGTCGTCGATCGAGTCGACGAGCGTGCCGTCGAGATCGAGGATCGCGAGGCGGGTCACCGCGTCCCTTCGCCGCCGTCGAGGATCGTGAACTCGACGCGCCGGTTCTTGGCGCGCCCGAGCGCGGTCTTGTTGGACGCGATCGGGTGCTCCTCGCCGAAGCCGGTCGGCTCGAGCCGCTCGCGCGCGACGCCCTTGCCGGCGAGGTAGCGCGCCACGGTGCGGGCGCGCCGGTCGGAGAGGTCCTTGTTGTACGCGTTCGAGCCGACGTCGTCGGTGTGGCCCTCGACGCGCACGCGGCGGAGCTCCGGGTGGGCGACGAGGATCCCGCCGATGGCGTCGAGCACCGGGAACGACTGCGAGCGCAGGGTGTCGCGCCCGGTGTCGAACTGGATCGCGTCCTTGAGCGAGAGCCGCTCCGTCTCGATCTCGACGAGCGGCTCCTCCTCCTTCACCGGGCAGCCGTCGCGCGTCGCGGGGCCGGGCTGGGCAGGGCAGCGGTCCTCGCGATCCGGGATCTCGTCGCCGTCGCGATCCGGGCAGCCGTCGAGCTCGGCCGGGCCGGGCTCCGCGGGGCAGGCGTCGCGCGCGTCGGGCACGCCGTCGCGATCGCGGTCCGGCTCGCCGGAGGCGTCGTCGCGCGCGGTGTCGAGGGCGAAGCGGATGCCCCCGAAGACGCGCCACGACTCGCGGCCGTACCCGGCCGCGCCGAGGCCGGTGCCCGCGCCGAGGTCCACCGCGAGGCGATCGGAGAGGAACGCGCGGAGGCCGGTGCGAGCGGAGAGCGGGGCGCGGTGGCGATCGGTCGAGAGATCGTTGCCGCGCGGCCAGCCTCCGCCGACCTCGGCGATCGCGCGCCACTGCCGCGCGGCGCCGGGAGAGGTGAGGTCGTAGGAGCCGCCGAGGGACCAGGTCGGCCCGTCGTTCACCACGAGCTGCGCCCACTGCCCCCGCTCCCGGAGGACGTAGCCGACCTGGGCGTCGAGGCGGGTGCGGCCGAAGGCGCGGGTGAGGACCACGCCGGGCACCGCCATCGGCCCCTCGCCCGTGAAGGCGGTGCGGTCGCCGGTGGGCGCGCGCAGGTCGAGGAGCGCGGCGAGCCCGATCCCGAGCGGCGCGCGCGCCGCCTCGAGCAGGGAGAGCTTCGCCACGAGCCGGACGTCGCCGAGCGCGCTCCGCGCGATGGGGGCGACGAGCGGCCCGGTCACGCCCCGGTCCTGGAGCAGCGAGAGGTCGGAGCGCTGGTAGAGCGCGACGGGCAGGTCGAGGCCGAGCTCGAGCCGCCCGAGCGACGCGGCGGCGAGCAGGTGCGCGGACAGGCGCGAGGCGAGGACGTCCTCGCGCGCGTCGCCGAGCTGGAGGGCGAGCAGCCCGTCCGTCCAGTCGAGGAGGAACGCCGCGCCGATCCGCCCGCGCGGCGCCGTCGCCGCGGTCTCGAGCGTGAAGCCGCCGTCGAGCGAGA
The DNA here is from genome assembly GCF_022690685.1 of Anaeromyxobacter terrae. Taxonomy (GTDB): domain Bacteria; phylum Myxococcota; class Myxococcia; order Myxococcales; family Anaeromyxobacteraceae; genus Anaeromyxobacter; species Anaeromyxobacter terrae. The sequence continues at coordinate 17,324 of NZ_JALCYY010000047.1, forward strand.
GCGCCGGGCGCGTCGGGTCGGGATCGAACCCGCGCGCGGTGGGATCGTCGGCCGGGGCCGCCGGGTGGGCAGCGAGGAGCGCTGCGAGCGCCAGGACAGGTCGGACGGTGCGCATCCCGCGAGCTTAGGCGAACCGTACGGGGAGGCAAGCCGACGTCCGCCTACCTTTGTACCGGGGGGGCGCAGACGGCGCGTCCCCCCGGACCCCCGGCTCGCTCCGGCGCAGCTTCGAGCCGGCTGCGCCTGCGCTCGCATATCCGCCACGGAAGTAGGCGTGCGTGGGCGGAGTCGATCCGTCAAGCAGCCGACGGCGCGCGCGCGGCGGCGGCCCGCCGGCGCAGGACGGCGACGAGCGCGTCGTGAACCGCCGGGTCGATCTGCGTCCCCCGGAGCTCGGCGAGGAGCGGCAGCGCGTCGCCCTCCGCGAGCGCAGCCTGGTACGGCCGGTTCGTGGTGCAGGCGTCCCAGGTGTCGGCGGCGTTCACGATGCGGGCGACGAGCGGGATCTCCTCGCCGCGCAGCCGGTCCGGGTAGCCGTCGCCGTCCCAGCGCTCGTGGTGGCCGCGGATGGCGGGCACGGCCCCGCGCAGGAACTCGACGCCGGCGACGATCTCCGCGCCGGTCCCGGGGTGGACCTCGACGAGCGCGCGCTCCTCGGGCGTGAGGGCGGCGCGCTTCGCGAGGATCGCGTCGGGCACGCCGATCTTGCCGATGTCGTGCAGGATCCCGCCGTACACCAGGGCGGCGACGGTCTCGCGCGGCAGGCCGAGCTCGCGGCCGATCTCGGCGGCGAGCTCCGCCACGCGCTCGGAGTGGCCGCGCGTGTAGGGGTCCTTCGCGTCGATCGCGGAGGCGAGGCTCCGGAGCGTGTCGAGGTAGCCCGCCTCGAGGTCGTGGATGAGCCGGCGGTTCTCGGCGTCGTAGCGCGCGAGCTCGCGCGACATGTGGTTGAAGCCGAGGGCGAGGTCGCCGAGCTCGTTCCGGGCGCGGACCGGGACCTCCCGACCGAAGCGGCCGCGCGCGATCTCGAGCGCGCCACGCACGCACTCGGCGATGGGCCGGGTGATGCTCCGCGCGACGAGCGCCGAGAGCGCGGCCGCCACGGCGAGCGCGCCGGCGGCGGCGGCGACGCTCGCGGAGTCGAGCTGCGCGTGGCCGCGGGCGAGGAGCCCCACGACGAGCGCGGCGGGCGCGCCGGCCGCGCACGCGACGAGGAGGAGGAGGGTGCGCTGGAGCCTCATGCCGTGGCCGCGGCGCGGGCGAGCGCCCGCGCGAGGGTCCTGCGCGAGACCGGCTTCTCGAGCACCACCGCGACCTCCTCGGCGCCCTCGAGCGCGCGCGCGCTGCCGTCCGTGATGGCGGTGAGGAGGACGGCCGGCGCCGCGACGCCCGCCGCGCGCATCGCGCGGAGCGCGTCGAGGCCGGAGAGGCGCGGCATGAGGAGGTCGAGCACGAGGACGTCGGGGCGCTCGCGCGCCGAGAGCGCCACCGCCTCCACGCCGTCGGCGGCCACGACCACCGCGTGGCCGAGCTCGGCGAGGAGGTCGGAGACGAGGGCGCGGATGAGCCCGTCGTCGTCGGCGAGGAGGACCTTCACGGGCGAGGGAGGATAGCACGGGGGCGCGTCACGGCCCGAGGCCCACCCACTCCGACCCGTCGTCGTACACCTCGCGCTTCCAGATCGGCACGTCCTGCTTCAGCCGCTCGATGCAGGCCTCGCAGGCGCGGAAGGCCGGCGTCCGGTGCGCCGCCGCGCAGGCGATGACCACCGCCGCCTCGCCGGGCGCGAGCGCGCCGACGCGGTGGACGATGGCGACCTCGACGCCGTGCGCGCGCGCCACCTCGGCCCCGATCTCCGCGAGCTTCCGCTCCGCCATCGGCGCGTAGGCCTCGTACTCGAGCCTGACCACGCGCTTGCCGTGCGACTCGCCTCGGACCGCGCCGGTGAAGGTGACGATCCCGCCGCGGCCGGGGCCCGAGACGGCGTCCACCACCTCGGCGAGCGAGAGCGGCCGGTCGACCACCTGGAAGCGCGGCGCGCCGCCCGAGACGGGCGGCACGATCGCGACCTCCGCCCCGTCGCGCAGCGGCGCGTCGTCGGGGGCGAACTCCTGGTCGACCGCGATCCGGCAGCGCGGCAGGATGCGCGCGAGGGCGGGGTGGGCGCCCTCGAGCGCCCGGCGCAGCTCGGCGACCGTGGCGGGCGCGCGCTCGAGCGTCTCGCGGGAGGCGCCGGCCGCCTCCCGGGCGCCGGCGAAGTAGAGGATGTGGATCGGCATGGCTCGTTCCCTAGCCCATCACCGGCCGAGGAGCCGCGCCAGGTCGCCGAACACGGTCACGACGAGGATGAGCAGGAGGAGCGCGACGAAGCCGGCGAGGTGGACGTAGTTCTCGACCTTCTCGTTCACGCGCCGCCGCGTGATCATCTCCCACGCGAGGAACACGAGCCGGCCGCCGTCGAGCGCGGGGACGGGCAGCAGGTTCAGGATCGCGAGGACGATCGAGATCGTCCAGACGAGGGCGAGGAAGGGCTCGGCGCCCTGCCGCGCGCCGCGGACGAGCTCTTGCGCGATCCCGACCGGCCCGGAGAGCTCCGCGCGCTGCTTGCCGGAGAACATGCTCCCGAACGCGGCGAGCTGCGCGCCGGCGGCGGCGTTCGTCCGCTGGAACCCCTCGACGAGCGCGCCCGCCGGCCCGCGGCGCACCGCGACCTGCGCCTGCGCGAACCCGACGCGCCCCACGCCCCGGTCGTCGCGGGGCGTGATCGGCAGCGCGAGCCGCTCGCCGCCGCGCTCGACCTCGAGCACGATCGGCTCGCCGGGGTGGCGCTGCAGCTCCGCGACGAGCGCGCGGAACGAGTCCACCGGCGTGCCGGCGACGGAGAGGATCCGGTCCCCCGGTGCGAGGCCCGCGGCGGCCGCCGGCATGTCCGGCATGAGCGCGCCGACGCGCGCCGCCGGGTCCGGGGCGCGGAGCCCGATGGTCGCGAGGAGCGCCGCCGCGACGAGCACGGCGGTGACGTAGTTCGCCGCGGGGCCGGCCACGATGACGAGGAAGCGCCGCCAGGCGGCCTGGTTCGCGTAGGCGCGCGGGTCGGCCGGGTCGACGTCGTCGCCGGGCGACATCCCGGCGATGCGCACGTACCCGCCGAGCGGCAGGGCGGAGACGGCGAACTCCGTCTCGCCGCGCCGGAACGACGCCACGACGGGTCCGAAGCCGACGCTGAAGCGCTCGACGCGCATGCCGGACCGGCGCGCCGCGAGGTAGTGCCCCGCCTCGTGCAGGATGATGAGGAGCGACACCGCCAGGACCGCGGCGGCGATGGCGAGGACCGTGCTCACTGTTCCGCTCCCTCGCCGAACTCGTCGGCCTCGAACACCTCGACCTCCGTCTCGGGCTCCTGCCACGCGCGCGCGGGGAGCCCGGCCTTGAGACAGCACCGGGAGAGGAACGTCTCCGCGTCCCATCCCTGCTCGAGCGCCACCTTGGGCAGGAGCGCTCCGCGGTGCCAGCCGCGGCGGACGAGGACCCCGTGCGTGCCCACCTTCACGGCCCGCCGGTCGTCGAGCCGGTGCGGCGGCGCGAGGACCGACACCGCGACGCGCAGCTCGGCGATCTCGTCGGCGCGCAGCGGCGGGAAGCGCGGGTCCTCCTTCGCGGCGGAGACCGCCATGCGCGCGACCGTCGCGGCGAGCGAGCCGTCGGGACGGAACGTGCCGACGCAGCCGCGCAGCGCGTCGCCGACGTGGAGCGTGACGAAGGCGCCGCGGGGCTCGGCGAGCGGGCCCGACGCGGGGAGCGACGGGGCCGGGGCGATGCCGAGGTGGCCGAGGATGGTGCCGCGGGCGATCCCGAGGAGCGCGGCGCGCTCGGTGGCGGAGAGCCCGCTCATGGACGCCGCCGCGCGCCGGTGAGGAGGAAGGTGCGGGCGTCGCGCAGGATCTCCGCGTGGTCGAAGGCGAGCGGGGAGGGGAGCGCGTCCCAGGCGAAGGCGCGCGCCTCCTCGGCGTCGTCCGCGCCGGCGGGCTCGCCCGAGGCGCGCCCGACGAACACCGCGCTCACGGTGTGGCGGCGCGGGTCGCGGCGCGGGTCGGAGTAGACGTAGAGGAGGTCGTCGAGCCGGACCTCGAGTCCCGTCTCCTCGCGCGCCTCGCGGATCGCCGCCGCCTCGAGCGTCTCGCCCACGTCGACGAAGCCGCCGGGCAGCGCCCAGCCGGGCGGCGGGAACTTCCGGCGGACGAGGACGACGCGGTCGCCGGGGAGGAGGACGACCACGTCCACCGTCGGCGAGGGGCTCTGGTGCTCCGGCATGGGCGAGACCTAGCGCGAGGGTGGGCGGGGGGTCAAATGGTCACGCTGGCTCAGCGGGGCGAGACGATGAGGGAGGGGGTGCCGGGCGAGCCCGGCGTCCCCGCCCCCGCCGCCGGGGTCGCCGCGAGCGGGAACGCCTTCTCGACGAGCAGGCGCGCGAACGGCACCGCGTGCGGCGGGGCGCCGCCGAGGAGCGCGCGCGCGGTGGCGGCGGCGGACCGCGCGTGGGCGACGTCGCCCCGCGCCTGGAGGTGCTCGGCGACCGCGAGCAGGCGGCTCGAGTGGCGGCGGCGCCGCCCGTCGTCGAAGTAGGCGTCCACGGCGTCCGCCACGACGCGCGCCATCTGCTCGGCGCGCTGGCGATCGTCGATGTAGAGGGGGGAGACGCCGACCTCGTCGAGCTTCGCCGCGACCTCGCGGAGGTAGCCCTCGTCGGCCAGCCAGCCGCGGAAGAGCGGCAGGTCGTGGAGCTTCCCGGAGGCGGCGACCGCATCGCGCTCCTCCTCCTCGGGGAGGGGAGGGAAGCTCGCGGCAGGGTCGGGGAGCGGGGCGGCCCGGCCGAGCTGCGCGAGCCAGAGATCCGCCCCCTCCGGCACGCGCTGACCACTCACGTCGTTCAGCGCGCGCGCGGCGCCGACGAGCGAGTGCGCCCCGCCCCGGTCGATCTCGCCGACGCCCATCGCCGCGCCCCGCTCGATGAGCCCCTTCGCGAAGGCGCGCCACTCCTTGCGCCCGAGGAGCCCGACCTGCAGCTCGACCAGTCCGCGAACGTCCGAGACGACGGCCTGCGCGACCTCGACCCCCTTCCCGGGAACGTTGCGTGGCAGCCACACCGCGCGCTCCCCCTGGCCGTCGATCGCCGAGGCATAGGCGGGCAGGGGGGGCTCCTCGGCGGCCGGAGGCGCGGGCGCGGGCGCACGCTGCGGCTCGGGCACCGCGACACCGCGCGACCGCAGGACGTGCAGGCTGCGCTTCGCCTCCTTCGCGACCTCCTTCCCGGCGTGGCCGGCGAGCGCCGCGAGCACGTCGGCGCGGCCGGCGCCGAGGGCGGCGCGGCAGAGCGCCGCGGCGAGCGGAGCCGGCAGGGTCGCGATCTCCTCCGGCTTCGCGCGGGAGAGGCCGAGGAGGAGGCGCGACGCGCGGCCGGCCTCCTCGCGCGGCACGCCGGCGAGCGTGGCGATCTCCTGGCTCTCCACGTTCGGATCGCGGAGGAGCGAGAGGAGCCGGTCGAGGTCGAGGGTCGTCATCGCCGGCAAATCTAGCGGCGCGTCCCGAGGGGATCCACCCCGCGTCGCGCCCGAGGAGAGACGGGACGGGCGTGGCGGGACGCCGCGGTGGCGCGGGCGCGGCGCCGTCGCGTTGACATCACGCGGGAGGGGTCCCTACGCTGCGCCGGTCCGCGGCCGCCCGGGCCGCTCGCTCACTCACGGAGGTTCACACATGATGAAGACCCTGCTCGCGGCGATGGCTGCGCTCGTTCTCGTGGCGGCGCGCCCGGTGTCGGCGTGCGACGGCGACTGCAAGAACTGCCCGCATCACGCCCAGGCGGCCGCGGGCGAGGCGAAGAAGGACGGCGAGGCCACCCCGGCCGCCCCGTGCGCGTGCGCCAAGGAGGGCAAGGAGTGCAAGTGCGGCGAGAAGTGCAAGTGCCCGCACTGCGCCGCCGCCCACAAGGTCGAGGGCAAGAAGGCCCCGGAGAAGAAGAGCTAGGGCGAGGCTTCGCCCCGCGTGACTCGGCGGCCGCCCCGGGGACGGGGCGGCCGTCGCGCGTTTCAGGGAGGGGTGGCCCCGGCGGGCTCGCTCCGCTCGTTGACTGTTCCCGAATCATGATGGGTCGTCTAGCCTGTCCGACCGCCTCGCCCCGGAGCCGACAGTGCCCGTCCTCGACGAGATCCTCGACGCGAACCGCCGCGCCGACCACGCGCAGCCCGATCCCGGCGGCTTCGTCGCCGCGCGGCACCTCTGCATCGTCACCTGCGTCGACCCGCGCCTCACGCACTTCTTCGGGAGGGAGCTCGGCGTCGAGCGCGGCCACGCGGTCGCGCTCCGGGTCCCTGGCGCGCACATCCCGAAGGGCTCGGAGCTCCTGCGCGCGCTGGCGGCGACGATCTACGTGAACGACTGCCAGGAGGTGCTCGTCATGCCGCACACCGACTGCGGCGTCGCGCGGGTCTCCGAGGGCGAGCTCACGCGGGTCATGCGCGCGCGCGGTGTCCTCGACGACGCGATCCCGGCGGACGCGGCCGCGTTCTTCGGGCTCGTGAAGGACGCGCGCGAGGCGGCGCTCGAGACGGTCGAGGCGATCCGCACCGCGCCGTTCCTGCCGCGCCTGCCCGTTCACTGCGCGATGATGGACATCCGCACGGGTGTCCTCACGCTCGTCGAGCGCGGGTACGACGCCGTCTATCGCTGAGCCGCCGCGAGCGGACCCTCACCTCTTCCCGCCGAGGCCCTTGAAGAACCCCTCGACGGCCTCGCGCCCGCGCTCCACCTGCTTGCGGGCGCCCTTCACCGCCTCCTGAGCCTCCCCTCGCGCGAGGTTCGCGACCGCGGCCTCCGCTCGCACCGAGACGCTCGGCGACTCGAGCGTGCCGCCGAGCGCGAGCGGGACGTCGAGCGTCCGCGGCAGCGGCAGGCCGCCCGCGACGACGCCGGCGAGCGCCGCCTTCGGGACCGCGGCGGTGCCCTCGAGCGCGAGCCGGCCGTCGAGGCCCACGCGACCGCCGAGCGCGAGCTTCCCGAACGGCGTGTCGACCGTCACGGGCGCCCTCGCCACGAGGAACCCGTCCTTCACGTCGAACTCGCCGGCGAGGTTCTTGAACTCGGTGCGCCCCTTCGCGCCGCTCACCGTTCGGGCCGCGCCGCCGCGGCCGAGCTGCTCGAGCCCCCGCGCCACGCCGCCGAGCACCGCGTCGCCGACGTCGGTCGTGACGAGCGCGCCGTCCTTCACCGCGAGCGCAGCGAGGCCGGTGAGCGCCTGTCGCAGCTTCGCCCAGTCCGTCCCCTTGCCGGCGACGTCGAGCGTGCCGTCCAGCTTGCCGGTGAGCGGCTGCGCGCCGGCGAACGCCTGCAGCGCGCCGCCCAGATCGAGCGCCGAGAGCTTCGCTGCGAGCCTCCAGGTCGGCACCTTCTCGCCGAGCGCGATGCGCGTGCCGCTCCCCGAGACCCGGCCGCCGAACACGGCTGCGTCGAGCTCCTCGAAGGCGAGCACGCCCTTGGCGAGGTCGACGCGCGCCTTCACGTCCTTCGCCTGGAGCCGGCCGCTCTTCACCTCGCCGAGCGCGACCGTGCCGCGGACGCTCGTCGCGCGGAGCTGCTCGCGCATCGCGGCGGGCACGAGGTCGCCGCGTGGCGGAGGCGCCTCCTCCTCCTTCTCCGGGAGGAGACCCATCACGGCGTCGAGGTCGAGCAGCGGCCCCGTCACGACGAACCAGGCCGTGAGCGGCGCGGTCTTCACCGTGGCGTGGCCGCCGAGGTCGACGCCGGGGCCGCGGAGGGTGAGCTCGGTGAGATCCACGCGGGACGCGTCCGGCCGCGCGGGTGACCACGTCGCGGCCGCGCGGAAGTGGCCCGACGCGGCCTGGCCGCGGAGCTTCACGTCCTTCAGCCCGCCGGAGCCGTCCACCTTGTAGGCCCGCCCCTCGCCGGTGGTGACGCTCGCGTCGAGGGAGGCCGTGCCGCCGCGGACGATCGCCCCGAGCTCCGCCGGGAGGAGCACGCGGAAGCGGTCGAGCGGCAGCGCGCCGATCTGGAGCGCGCCCGTGAGGAGGGGCCAGTCCTCCGGCCGCCGCGGCATCCCCTCCGGCAGGTGGTCCACCGAGAGCCGCGCGTGGACGTTCTGCTGCGCGCTCGCGAGCGCCGCCGCGACGCGGAGCTCGAAGGGCAGCCCGGGGCCGGCGCCGGTCGCCTCGAGGTCGAGCTGCTCGAGCGCGACGCCGGCGTCGTCCCGCCCGGCGCTGCGGTCCACCACCCGGATGGCCGCCTTCTCGACGCGGACGCGCTCCACCACGACGCGCGTCGCCGGACCGGCCTCGGAGGGCTTCTGCGCGGGCTCGACCTTCGCTCCACCGCCGAGCCCCTCGTAGTTCCAGGTGCCGTCCTTCGCCCGGACGAGGTTCACGATGGGCTTCACGAGCTCGAGCGTGCGGACCTCGACGTCCTTTCCGAGCGAGCGGAGGAGCGCCCAGAGCCCGAGCTTCACGTCGAGCGACTCGGCCGCCACCAGCCCGGGTTCACCCGGGCGCCCCGCCACCGTGAGGCCGCGCAGCGCGACCCGCGGCTCGGGGAACAGGTGGAGCTCCGCCCCCGTGACCGCCACCTCGCGGCCGAGCGCCTTCGACGCCTGCGGGAGCACGAGGTCCACGACGCGCCGCGTGACCGCGCCGGAGTCCACGAGGAGGAGCGCGCCCGCGACGAGGACGACGACGAGACCTGCCGCAGCGGCCGCGACGAGGAGGAGCCTCCTCGCGGCGGAACGCCTGCCGGTCGCCATGCTCGAAACGTCGACCCGGGCCGCCGGGACCGCAAGGGGCGGGCCTCGGGGCTGCCCGGCCGGGAGCGTGCAATGGGGGCCCCGGCGCAGAATGCTTCGGGGGTGACCCGACCCCAGGGATCGAGCGTCCTCCCCGCCGCCCGGGGCGCCGGAGGCGCTCCGGGCGGCCGTCGTGCGGGCGGCGCGGCCCTCCGGTTCGTCGCCGAGCACGCCTTCACGCGGGCCGCGGGGGCGCCGCTCGTGCCAGGCAACGCGGTGCGCCTCCTGCGCGACGCGGGCGAGAACTTCCCCGCCTGGCAGGACGCGATCGCTGCCGCGCGGGAGAGCGTGTTCTTCGAGGCGTACATCTTCGCGGACGACCGTGTCGGCCGGCAGTTCGCGGAGCTCCTCGCGGAGAAGGCGCGCGCCGGCGTGCGCGTGCGCGTGCTCCACGACTGGCTCGGCGGGCTCGGCGAGGCGTCGCCGCGCTTCTGGCGGCGCCTCTCGGACGCGGGGGTCGAGGTGCGCACGTTCAACCCCCCTCGCCTCGACAGCCCCATCGGCTGGATGGGACGCGACCACCGCAAGAGCGTCGTCGTCGACGGGCGCGTCGGCTTCGTCACCGGGCTCTGCGTCGCGGAGCGCTGGGCGGGCGATGCCGCGCGCGGCGCCGAGCCCTGGCGCGACACCGGGGTGGAGGTGCGCGGGCCCGCCGTCGCCGATCTCGCCCGCGCGTTCGCGCAGGTCTGGGACGAGGCGGGAGCGCCGCTGCCGGACGAGGAGCTCCCGGACGCCGCGGGCATCGCCGCGGCCGGGGAGGTGGCGCTGCGCGTGGTCGCGAGCGAGCCCGCGACCTCGGGGGTGTTCCGGCTCGACCAGCTCGTCGCGGCCATGGCGCGCCGCTCGCTCTGGATCACCGACGCGTACTTCGTGGGCACCGCCGCCTACGTGCAGGGGCTCCGCGCCGCCGCTCACGACGGCGTGGACGTCCGGCTCCTCGTGCCGGGCGACTCGGATCTCGGCCTCGTGAAGCGGCTCTCCGTCGCGGGCTACCGGCCGCTGCTCGAGGCGGGGGTGCGCATCTTCGAGTGGAACGGCCCGATGCTCCACGCGAAGACGGCCGTCGCGGACGGGCGCTGGGGGCGGGTGGGATCGTCGAACCTGAACCTCTCCTCCTGGCTCGCCAACTGGGAGCTCGACGTCGCGATCGAGGACGAGGGCTTCGCGCAGCGGATGGAGGACGCGTACGAGGAGGACCTCGGGCGCGCGACCGAGATCGTGCTCGACGCGCGCCGCCGCGTGCAGCCGGTCCGCCCTGTCCCGCGGCAGCGCCGCCCGCGACCGCCCGGCCGGGGCCGTCGCCGTGAGGGCTCGGCGGTGGCCGCGGCCGGCGCGCTCCGCATCGGCAACGCGGTCGGCGCGGCGCTCGGCGGCTATCGCGTGCTCGGCCCCACGGAGGCGCGGCTCCTCGCCGTCGCCGCCGTCGTGCTCCTCGCGCTCGGCGCGGTCGGTGTCCTCTGGCCGCGCGTCACCGCGACGCCGCTCGCGTTCCTGTGCGGGTGGCTCGGCGTCGCGCTCGTCGTGCGCGCCTGGCGGCTGCGGCGGAGGGGCGGGCAGTACGGACGAACCGCGGTCGAGCGCTCGGCGGAGGAGGCCGCGGCGGCGCGGCGCGTGCTCGCGCGCGCCGCCGAGCCGGGTCCGGCCGCGGAGCCCGCGCGCGCGGACGCGGGCCGCGACGCGCGCGCGTGACAGCGTCGGTCGCGCGGGTCAGGGGGTCGCGATCGCGTCGTAGCCCCGGCCGCTCATCTGGAGCAGGCACAGGCCGTGGCCGAACGGATCGGCGAGGAGCGCGAGCCGGCCCCACGCCTGCGTCTGGACCTCTCCCTCCTGCGTGGCGCCGGCGGCGACCGCGCGCCGGAGCGCGACGTCGAGGTCGGGCACGACCACGTCGAGGTGGACCGGGGTCCAGTGGCGGGCGTAGTCGCGGACGGCGGCGGACGCCGCGTTCGCGCGGCTCCCGGGCGTCTTCGCGAGGAGGTCCAGCGGGCACGGGCCGCCCAGCAGCTCGACTCCGCCCGCCCCGAAGCGGCGCCCGGGGAAGAGCCCGAGCGCCTCCGCGTAGAACCGGACGGCGCGCTCGAGGTCGGGGACGTCGATGCAGATGCGGAGCTCGGTCATCCCGACCGTGTAACGCGAGGCCCGAGGGTACGCCCGCTCAGCGCGCCGCCCGGGTCCGCTCGCCGCGCGCGAGGATCGCCTCCATCTGGTCCATGACGCGGTTCATCTCGTCCATCGCGGCGGCGAACGGCGCGGAGGTGGTCATGTCCACGCCGGCGTCCTTCAGGAGGTCGATCGCGTAGCGCGACCCGCCCGAGGCGAGCATCGCGAGGTAGCGGTCGCGCGCGGCGGTCCCGCCCGCCGCCGCCTCCTCGCGGATCGCCTTCGCGAGGGACGTGGAGGCGACGAGGCTCGTCGCGTACTGGAACACGTAGAAGTCGTAGTTGAAGAAGTGCGGGACCGAGGCCCACTCGACGCCGTACCGCGCGTCCACGCGGCAGATCCCCTGGGCATGGCCGTAGTACTTGCGGACGAGGTCGAGGTAGAGCGCGGAGAGCGCCTCCCCGGAGAGCGCCTCGCCCTTCTCGGCGCGCTCGTGCACGGCGAGCTCGAACTCCGCGAACATCGTCTGGCGGAAGAGCGTCGTGCGGAGGGTCTCGAGGTGACGGCCGAGGAGGAAGAGCCGCGTCGCGTCGTCCTTCGTCCGGTCGAGGACCCGGTGCAGGAGCAGGTCCTCGTTCAGCGTCGAGGCGACCTCGGCGACGAAGGTCGGGTAGTCGTACCTGGGGAACGGCTGCGCCTTCGCGGCGAGCGCCGAGTGCATCGTGTGGCCGGACTCGTGCGCGAGGGTCGAGACGTCCTCCCACTGCCCGTTGAAGTTGAGGAGCTGGTACGGGTGGACCGCGTACACGCCCATCGAGTACGCGCCCGAGCGCTTCCCGGGGCGGGGGAGGAAGTCGGTCCAGCGGCCGTCGAGCGCGGTCCGGAGCGCCTCGACGTAGGGCGCGCCGAGCGGCGCCACCGCCTCGAGCGTGAGCGCGACGCCCTCGGCGGGCGTGTAGCGCCGGTCGACGTCCTTCACGAGCGGGGCGTAGAGGTCCTCGTAGCGCAGCTCCGTGAGGCCCAGCATGCGCTTGCGGAGCGCGAGGTAGCGGTGGAGCGTGGGGAGGCTCCGGTTCACGTCCGAGACGAGCTGGTGGTAGACCGCGGGCGGGATGTTCGCCGCGAAGAGCGCCGACTCGAGCGACGACGGGAAGCCGCGTACGTCCTTCTCGAAGCGGTGCGCCTTCACCTGCGCGTCCATGGCGGCACCGATGGTCCGCTCGTAGGTCTTCACCGTGTCGAAGAACGCCCGGAACACCTTCTCGCGGTCCGCCGCCGACGCCGCGGTGCGCGCGCGCTGGTAGCCGGCGGGGTCGAGGCGGACCTTCTCGCCCGTGGCGAGCTTCACGGTCGGCCAGGGGATGTCCGCGTTCGTGAGGACGCCGTGCACCGAGGGCGCGGCGCCCTCGAGCTCGCCCGCCTGCGCGACGATCCGCTCCTCCCGCGGAGAGAGGGTGTGGTCCTTCCAGCGGAGGAGGTCCGAGAGGAAGAAGTCGAACTGGGCGAGGCGCGGGTCCTCCTTCAGGAACGCCTTCACCTTCGCCGCGTCGACGGCGAGGAGCTCCGGCCGGACGAACGACGCGGCCGCCTCGAGCTCGACCCCGAGCCGCTCCGCCTCCTGCCTCAGCTCGCGCGGGCGCGCCGCCTTGACGTCGCCGTCGCTCCTCAGCATCGCGTAGGCGAAGAGCCGCTCGTACTGCTCGCGGATCTGCGCGAGGTCCACGAGCCCGTCCCCGAGCGCCTTCGCGGACGCACCCAGCCGTCCTTCGTGCCGCCCCCGGAACCCCGCCACCTCCTTGGCGAGCGCGACCTTGGCCTCGGACCAGGCGGCGTCGGAGGGATAGAGGGCGGTGAGGTCCCACTGGAGCGCGTCGGGCTCGCGCGCCTCGGCCGAGCCGGGCGCCGGAGCGCGCGGCGACGCGATCTTTCGGGCGGGCGCGGCGGACGCAGAGGCGGCGAGGAGGAAGAGCAGAGAGGCGAGGAGGGGGCGCATGGGACTCCCGTTGCAGGACGCAGGGCGGCTGCACGACGGAGGTGGCGAGCGGCCGGATGTGACGGGGGGTCGCCTCCGCACCGGGGGCCGGGCGCTCGCCGACGGGCCCTACGCCCCCACCCGCTGCACGCCCCTCGCCGCGCTCTGCCCGGGCGCGCGGCGCGCGCGCAGCCGGTGCGCCTCGAGCACCTTCGCGAGGTACTGGCCGGTGTAGCTCTCCTTCACCTTCGCGACCTCCTCGGGCGTGCCCTCGGCGATGACGAGGCCGCCGTCGGCGCCGCCCTCCGGGCCGATGTCGACGATCCAGTCGGCGCACTTGATGACGTCGAGGTTGTGCTCGATGACGACCACGGTGTTGCCCGCGTCGACCAGCCGGTCGAGCACGGCGAGGAGCTTCTTCACGTCCTCGAAGTGGAGGCCGGTGGTGGGCTCGTCGAGGATGTAGAGCGTCTTGCCGGTGCCGACGCGGGCGAGCTCGCGCGAGAGCTTGATGCGCTGCGCCTCGCCGCCGGAGAGGGTGGGGGAGGGCTGGCCGAGCTTGATGTAGCCGAGGCCGACGTCCTCGAGCGTGGTGAGGATGCGCGCGATCTCGCGGTGGTGCTCGAAGATCGCCTTCGCCTCGGTGATGGAGAGGTCGAGCACCTCGGCGATGTTCTTGCCCTTGAAGGTGACGCGGAGGGTCGCCTCGTTGAAGCGCTTGCCGCCGCAGACCTCGCACGGCACGAGCACGTCGGCGAGGAAGTGCATCTCGACGAGCTTCATGCCGTCGCCCTGGCACGCCTCGCAGCGGCCGCCCTTCACGTTGAAGCTGAAGCGGCCGGGCTGGTACCCGAACGCGCGCGCCTCGGGCGTCTGCGCGAACACCTCGCGGATGGCGTCGAACACCTTCGTGTAGGTCGCCGGGTTCGAGCGCGGGGTCCGGCCGATGGGCTGCTGGTTGATGTCGATGACCTTGTCGATCTTCTCCCAGCCGGTGAGCGCCTCGTGCTTCCCGGGGACCTCGCGCGTGCCGTAGAGGTGGCGCATCAGCGCGGGGCGCAGGATCGCGTTCACGAGCGTGGACTTGCCCGCGCCGGAGACGCCCGTGACCGCCGTGAAGCGGCCGAGCGGGAACGAGGCGGTGAGGTCCCTCAGGTTGTTCGCGGCCGCCCCGGAGATCGTGATCGCGCCCTTGTCCTCGCTGCGCCGCCGATCCGGGACGTAGATCTCCTTGCGGCCGGAGAGGTACGCGCCGGTGAGCGACGCGGGATCGCGCTTCACCTCGGCCGGCGTCCCGGCGCTCACGACCTCGCCGCCGTGCGCGCCGGCGCCCGGGCCGAAGTCCACGAGCCAGTCGGCCTCCTCCATCGTCTCCTCGTCGTGCTCGACGACGATGACCGAGTTGCCGACGTCGCGGAGCCGCTTGAGCGTCGCGAGGAGCTTGCCGTTGTCGCGCTGGTGGAGCCCGATGGACGGCTCGTCGAGGATGTAGATGACGCCGGTGAGCTCGGAGCCCATCTGCGAGGCGAGCCGGATGCGCTGGCTCTCGCCGCCGGAGAGCGACGGGCCGGGGCGATCGAGCGTGAGGTAGCTGAGGCCCACGTCGAGCAGGAACTTGAGCCGGTTCTTGATCTCCTTGAGGAGCTCGTCGGCGATCTTCGCCTCGCTCCCCTTGAGATCGAGCGACCCGATCCACGCGTGCGCGTCCTGGATGGTGAGCCGGGAGAGCTCGACGATGCCCTTGCCGCGGATGCGCACGGCGCGGCTCTCGGGCTTGAGCCGCTCGCCGCCGCAGGTGTGGCAGGGCTTGTCGGAGAAGTAGCGCATGTAATGGCGCCGCATCGCCTCGGAGCCCGTCGCCTTGAGCCGGCGGTAGAGCTGGTTCACGACGCCCTCGAACTCGATGCGCCACGAGCGGCCGCCGTTCGCCGCCACGTCGGTCCCGTACAGGACGACGTCGCGGTGGACCTTCGGTAGCCTGGCCCAGGGCAGGTCGAGGTCGATCTTGAGCGAGCGCGCGAGGTGCTCGACGAACTCGAAGGTCCAGCCCTCGCCGCGCTCCATCCCGCTCGCCCACGGCTCGACCGCGCCCTGGCGGATCGTGAGCGACGGGTCGGGGATGATGAGGTCCGCGTCCATCTCGGCGCGGGTCCCGAGCCCCTGGCAGTCCGGACAGGAGCCGAGCGGCGAGTTGAACGAGAAGTTCTGCGGCGCGAGCTCGCCGAAGCTGAGGCCGCAGGTGTGGCAGGCGTTGAGCTCGGAGAAGAAGCGATCGTGCTTCTTGTACTCCTCCGGATCCCCCGCCCCGACCCGCTGCTCCTTGTCGGCGTCGGCGACGACGAGCGTCCCCTTGCCCTCGCGCAGCGCGGTCTCGATCGAGTCGGTGAGGCGGGAGCGGATCCCCTCCTTCACCACGAGGCGGTCCACCACGAGCTCGATGTCGTGCTTCAGCTTCTTGTCGAGGGCGAGCCGGTCGGTGAGCTGGTGGATCATCCCGTCGACGCGCACGCGCGCGAAGCCGCGCTTCGCGAGGTCGGCGAGGAGGTCCTTGTACTCGCCCTTGCGGTTCTGGACGAGCGGGGCGAGGACGAGGATGCGGGCGCCCTCCGGGTACTGGACGATCGCCTCCACGATCTGCTGCGCCGTCTGCTTGCCGACCGGCCGTCCGCACGAGGGGCAGTGCTGCAGGCCGATGGAGGCGTAGAGGACGCGCAGGTAGTCGTGGACCTCGGTGATGGTCCCGACGGTCGAGCGCGGGTTGTTCGAGGCCGCCTTCTGCTCGATGGAGATCGTGGGCGAGAGCCCGCGGATGGTGTCGTACTTGGGCTTCTCCATCTGGCCGAGGAACTGGCGCGCGTACGAGGACAGGGACTCGACGTAGCGGCGCTGGCCCTCGGCGTAGAGGGTGTCGAACGCGAGCGAGGACTTCCCCGACCCGGAGACGCCGGTGAACACCACCAGCTTCTTCTTCGGGATCTCGAGGGCGACCGACTTGAGGTTGTGCTCGCGCGCGCCCTTGACGGTGATGAACTCGGGCTCGCTCATGTGGCGCGTTGTCTAACGGAACGGGGCCCCTTTGGCCAGCCGTGTTGTCCCCCGGCGAGGCGTCGTGGACCCCACCCGGCGACGCGACCGGAGCGGCGGACGGGCGCCGCCTTCCCCCGCCGGGACGATGGTGATAGACGCGGATTCCCGTGAGTTCAGCTCCCCCGCAGCCCTCGCGCTCGCCCGGCGCCGCGCCCCTCGCGCCCGCCACGGCCGGGCCTGCGGCCGGGCCCACGGCCGGTGCGCTCTACCCCGTGCACCCGGGCGAGCGGGCGATGGCCCGGGCGCGGCTGCTCCTCTTCGGCGCGGGGGTCTTCTTCGGGCTGTCCGCCGTGCTCGCGCGCGTCGCGACGCAGGCGGGGATGAACGGCGGGCAGGTCACGTTCGCCCGCTTCGTCCTCGGGATGGCGTTCGTCGGCGGGATCTTCGTGGCGCGCCCGGGCACGTTCCGCCCCCGCCGCAAGGCGCTGCTCGTCTCGCGCGGCTTCTTCGGCGGCATCGCCGCGCTCCTCTACTTCCTCTCCATCGAGCGGATCCCCGCGGGCGAGGCGACCCTCCTCAACAACACCTTCCCGATCTGGGCGGTGCTCCTGTCGCTCTTCGTCCTGAACGAGCGCCCGACCATCCACCTCGGCGTCGGCCTCGCGCTCGCGAGCGCGGGCGTGTTCCTCGTCCTCGGCGGCGGCGGGGTGAGCCTCGGGCTCGGGGTGGGCGAGATCCTCGGCATCGTCTCCGCGGTGTGCGGGGGCGCGGCGGTGACCTCCATCCGCGCGCTCCGGACGACGGACAACGCACCGACCATCTTCTTCGCGTTCGCCGTCGGAGGCGCCGCGGCCTCGCTGCCGTACGCGTTCGCGCCGTGGCCGAGCGCGCCGCTCGCCTGGCTCGCCCTGCTGGGCGTGGGCGTCGTGGCGTTCCTCGCGCAGCTCTTCATGACCGAGGCGTACGGCGCGCTCTCCGTGCCGGAGGCGGCGCTCTGGCAGCAGCTCACGCCCATCGCGAGCTACCTCTGGGCGCTCACCATCGGCGAGCGGATCGGCGGCTGGACGCTCGTGGGCGTGCTGCTCGGGGTGGCCGGGATCGTCTACGGGTCCGTGCTCGGCCACCGGCCTCGCGAGGCGCGCTCGCCGGAGGCGGCGCTCGCCGCCGGGCTCCCCGCGGAGGAGCCATGAGCGAGGGGGGCGGGCGGCGGCCGGCCCCGACCTCGCACCGCGGCGCCGGCACCAAGTTCCGCGCGCGCCTGCTCCTCCTCGCCTCCGCGGCCTCGTTCGGTCTCATGGCCGTCCTCGCGCGGCTGCTCTCCACGCGCGGGGAGACGTTCAGCGCGGGACAGCTCACCGTCGTCCGGTTCGTGGTCGGCGCGGCGGTGTCGCTCGTGGCGTTCCGCGTCCGGCCCGGGCTCTACCGGCCGCACAACCGGCGCCTCCTCTGGACGCGCGGCGTGTCGGGCGGGATCGTCGTCGTCCTCTATTTCCTCGCGCTCCAGCGGATCCCCGCGGGCGAGGCGGGGATGCTCTACAACCTCTTCCCCGTCATCGCGACGGCGCTCTCGATCCGGACGTTCGGGGAGCGCCCGACGATCCACCTCCTCCTCGCGCTCGTCCTCGCCACGGCCGGGGTCGCGCTCGTGCTCGGGAACGGCTCGCTCCGGCTCGGCCTCGGCGCGGGTGAGGCGCTCGCGGTGGGCGCGGCGGTGTTCGCGGCGCTCTCGGCGGTGGTCATCCGCGCCATGCGCGCGACCGACAACGCCGCGACGATCTTCTTCTACTTCTCCCTGGGCGGGCTGCCCGTCGCGCTCCCCTTCGCGCTCGGGCGGTGGCCGACCGCGCCCGGGCCGTGGGCCATCGCCGTCGTGATGGGGCTCGCCGCGTACTCCGCGCAGGTGCTCATGACGGAGGCCTACGGCGCGCTCAGCGTCGGCGAGGCCGCCGTGTGGCTTCAGCTCACGCCCCTCGCGCAGTACCTCCTCGCGGCGGTGCTGCTCGGCGAGCGGGTCTCCGCCGCGGGCGGGCTCGGGATGCTCGTCGGCGTCGCCGGGGTCGCGTACGGCACGGTGCTCGGGCACCGCCCGCGCACGGCGGTGCCGGCGCCGGCGCCGCACCCGGGCGATCCGCGCTGAGCGCCGCCTCCCCGCCGCCATCGCGGGGGCGAGCCCCGCCGGCGGCCCCCGGCGACGCGGCGCGGCATGGGGCCCGAAGCGCGCCGCCCCGCCCGGGTCCGGCGACCGCCCGGTGAACCCGGGTACAAGGGAAGACCACCCGCCTCGACACGGAGAGTCAACGATGAAGAAGCTCGCCGCCGCCGCCCTCGCGCTCGCCGTCGCGCTCCCCGCCCACGCGAAGAAGGTCGCCGGCGTGGACTTCCCGGACACCATCGAGGTCGCCGGGAAGGTGCTCAAGCTGAACGGCGCCGGGCTGCGCAAGAAGTTCATCATCAAGGTCTACGCGGGAGGGCTCTACCTCGCGGAGCCGTCGCGCGACGCGGACGCGATCCTCGCCGCCGACGCGCCGAAGCGCGTCCGCATGGTGTTCCTGCGCGACGTGACGAAGAGCCAGATCATGGAGGCGTACCGCGACGGCTTCCGGGCCAACTCGGCCGGCCCCAACCTCGACGCGCTCCTCCAGCAGCTGAAGCTCATCGAGCCCGCCATCCCGAACATGCGCGAGGGCGCGGAGATGTTCGTCACCTACGTCCCCGGCCAGGGGACGATCGTGGGGGCGGCGGGGGGCGGCAAGCCCGTGACCGTGCCGGGCAAGGACTTCGCGGACGCGCTGTTCCGCAACTGGCTCGGCCGCGAGCCCGCGGACGACGACCTGAAGAAGGCGATGCTCGGCCGGTAGTCCCGCCTTCGAAGCACGGCGGTGGCCCGCCTGCGCCCTGGCGGGGTCGCGCGAGGCCGGGTATGCGATGGCACATGCCCGGCCTCGATCCGTTCAACGAAGACCACCAGGCGTTCCGGCGCACCGTCCGCGAGTTCTGCGAGCGCGAGCTCGCCCCGCACGCGCGCGCATGGGACGCGGCCGCCGAGTTCCCGCGCGCGCTCTTCCGCACCTTCGGAGAGATGGGCTTCTTCGGCATCCGCCACCCGCCGGAGTGGGGCGGGTCCGGGCTCGACTGGTGGTACGTCGTGGCCTACGCCGAGGAGCTCGTCCGCTGCCGCAACGCCGGCCTCGCCATGTCCATGCTCGTCCACGGCGAGATGGCGATCCCGGTGATCGCCGACCTCGGCACCGACGAGCAGAAGCGCGAGTTCCTCGCGCCCGCCATCCGCGGCGAGCGCATCGCGGCCCTCGCCATCTCCGAGCCCGACGCGGGCTCCGACGTGGCGGCCATCCGGACGACCGCGCGCCGCGACGGGGACGAGCTCGTCGTGAACGGCGCCAAGATGTGGATCACGAACGGTGCGCGGGCGGACTTCCTCACGATGGCGGTCCGCACGGGCGGCCCGGGCCACGAGGGGCTGTCGCTCCTGCTCTTCCCCACCGACACGCCCGGCTTCCAGGTCTCGCGCACGCTCGAGAAGGTCGGGAACCCGTCCTCGGACACCGCGCTCCTCTTCTTCGAGGACTGCCGGGTCCCGGCGCGCTGGCTGCTCGGCGAGGAGAACCAGGGCTTCTACCACGTGATGGCCAACTTCCAGGGCGAGCGGCTCGTCGCCGCGGTGCAGGCGGTGGCCGGGATGCAGCTCATGGTGGAGGACGCCATGCGCTACGCCGGCGAGCGCAGCGCGTTCGGCCGGCCGCTCGCGCGCATGCAGGTGTGGCGGCACAAGCTCGCCGAGCACCTCACCGCCATCGAGGCGGCGCGCTGGCTCGGCTACCGCGCCTGCGACCTCCTCCAGCGCGGCGAGCCGGCCGTGAAGGAGATCTCGATGGCCAAGCTCTTCGCCTGCGAGCTCGCCCAGCGCGTCGCCTACGACTGCATGCAGCTCCACGGCGGAATGGGGTACGTGCTCGAGACCGACATCGCGCGCGCCTGGCGGGACGTGCGGGTGATGACGATCGCCGGCGGTACGTCCGAGATCATGAAGGAGATCATCTCGCGCGCCGCCGGGCTCTAGGCGCGGGTCCAGATCCGGACACGGAGGAAACCATGCACGACGCGCTCGTCGTCCTCGTCACCACACCGTCGGCGGAGAAGGCGGCGGAGATCGCGCGCGCCCTCGTCGAGGAGCGGCTCGCCGCCTGCGGCAACGTCGTCCCCGCCGTCCGCTCGATCTACCGCTGGGAGGGGAAGGTGCAGGACGACGCGGAGGCGCTCCTCCTCCTCAAGACGACACGGGCCCGCTTCGAGGCGCTGCGCGAGCGCGTCCTCGCGCTGCACCCCTACGACGTGCCGGAGGTGATCGCGCTGTCCGTGGAGGCGGGGAGCGCGCCTTACCTCGCCTGGATCGCCGGCGCGACGGGCTGAGGCCCGGGGGGCTGCCCGCGAGGCGGGCGGCCGCGCCTCACTTCTTGCGGAAGAGCGCCTCGAGCGCGTCGCGGGGATCCTCCGCCGCCGGCGCCGGCCCCTCCCCGAAGAGCGCCCCGAGCTGATCGCGCGCCGCCCTGGAGCTCTTGCGCCGGCGCGAGGCGCCGTCGCCGAGCTGGAACAGGTCGCAGGCGTTCGACGCGATCTTGTCGATGATGTGGTCGGCGTGGGGCTCGCGGCACTCGTGCGCCGAGCTCTCGTCGTAGTACCGGCAGTCGATGCAGGAGTGGAGGTCGGCGTCGCACTCGGGGCAGGTGGTCCGACGTCCCACCGGGCCGTCGATCCTGAGCGTCGCCCCACACGCGTGGCAGCTCGTCGGCATGCGGTTATCATAAGCCCCCGGGGGGGACGGGCGCATCGATGCAGAAGCCCATCCCGTATGGCCGCTATCTGCTGCTCGATCGCATCGCGATCGGCGGGATGGCCGAGGTGTACGTGGCGCTCCGGCGCGACGACGCCGCCGCGCGCCTTTACGCCCTGAAGCGCATCCTCCCGACGCTCGCGGAGGACGGCGAGTTCATCCAGATGTTCCTCGACGAGGCGCGGCTCGTCGTCCAGCTGGACCACCCCGGCGTGGTGCCCATCCACGAGCTCGGGAAGCACGGCGACGGCTACTACATCGCGATGGAGTACGTGCCGGGGCGCGACCTGCGCGCGCTCGTGCAGCGCACCCGGGCGCGCGGGGGGCTGCCGGTGCCGCTCGCGGCCTACCTCGGCTGGCGCGTGGCGGACGCCCTCGATCACGCGCACCGGAAGCGCGACGCGCGCGGCACGCCGCTCCAGATCGTCCACCGCGACGTCTCGCCCGCGAACGTGCTGCTCGGCTTCGACGGCTCGGTGCGCGTCATCGACTTCGGCATCGCCCAGGCGGCGCTGCGGACGCGCCGCGACGCCGCGCTCCGCGGCAAGTTCGGCTACATGAGCCCGGAGATGGCCGCGGGCGGGCCGGTCGATCGGCGCTCCGACGTCTTCGCCCTCGGGGTCGTCCTGCACGAGCTCCTGACCGGCGCGCGGCTCTTCACCGGCCCCTCGGAGCTCGCGGTCCTCGAGAAGGTCCGCCGCGCCGAGGTGCCGGCGCCCTCGGAGGTGAACCCGGCCGTGCCGCGGGGGCTCGACGCGGTCGTGCTCCGGGCGCTCGCGCGCGATCCGGCGGATCGGTTCGGCTGGGCGAGCGAGCTCCGCGACGCGCTCGTGCCGTGGACGCACGCGGGCTCGCCCGCCGGCGACCCCCCCGCGCTCGCGCGCTTCATGGCGCTCGCCTTCCCGGACGAGCTGCGGCGGGAGCTCGATCGCGTCGAGCGGCTCCGGCGCGCCGATCGCGCGCCCGTCGACGAGGCCTCCCCGCCAGAGAAGACGCAGGTCATCGCGCTCAGGCTCGACGAGCTCCCGGCCGCCCCCGTGGCGGACGCG